>JAJZPQ010000013.1 GCA_021811085.1 Pseudomonadota bacterium
GACCACAGGCAGAAGCTGCGGTGATAGCCGTGGGTGGTGACGACGCGCTTTTCCTCGAACGGAAACAGGGGATTCCATACCAGTGAGCCGTAGCCGAACACCCAGCAGTCCTCGTCGACATTGCGCGCATCGAGTATCTGCCACAAGGACTCTTCCAACTCCGCGTCGCTGAGCAGATGCTGGCCTAGCGGCGTCAGCGCCAGCTCCTGGCGGATGCGGTTGCGTTCGAGGTCGGCGCGGGTGAGGCTCATGCCGCTTTGGCTGTCTGCTCCGGCGCCGCGTTGAATTTTTGCAGCAGTTCGGCGCGCTGCTTCTGCGCCTGCTGCAGATGGCGCAGCTTTACATGGCCGTAGCCGCGTATCAGCTCGGGCACGCTCGCGATCTCGACCGCCAGCGCGTGGTTCGCCGGCGTGAGCTTGCCCAGCAGTTCTTCGACGGTAGCGGCGTATTCGACAATCAACGCGCGCTCGCCGCGGCGTTCCTCGCTGCGGCCGAAAATATCGAGCGCGGTGCCGCGCAGGCCCTTCATTTTCGCCAGCGACCGGAACGCGCGCATCATCCACGGGCCATAGGTGGATTTCCTCGCTCCGCCGGTTGCCGGGTCGGGCTTGTTCAGCAGCGGCGGCGCGAGATGGAACACCACTTTGTAGTCGCCCTCGAACATGCTTTCGATTTTCCGCATGAACGCCGGATCGGAGTGCAGCCGCGCGACCTCGTACTCGTCCTTGTAGGCCATGAGCTTCGCGTAATAGCGCGCGACCGCTTCGGCGAGCTTGGTGCCGCCGATTTTCTCGGTCTCGAGCTTGCGCACTTTCTCCACCAACGCCTGGTAGCGCGCCGCGTAGGCGGCGTCCTGATAGGCGGTCAGGAATTGGACCCGGTTTGCGATCAGTTCGTCGAGGTTGCGCGACAGATGCTGGCCGATGGGAACGATTTCGGCCGGTGTGGCGATTTTTTCCACGCGCGCCAGATCCACCGCGGCGCGCCGCCCCCAGACGAAGCTCTGCAGATTGAATTCGACCGCGACGCCGTTGAGTGCGATCGCCTTTTCCACCGCGGCGGCGGAGACCGGCGCCCAGCCTTTTTGCAGGGCATAGCCGAGCATGAACATATTGGTGGCGATGGAATCGCCCATGAGACTGGTCGATATGCTGCCGGCGGAGATGAAGTCGACGTTGTTCTTGCCGCAGGTTTCGGCGATGTCTTGCAGCAGCTTGGCGCCCGGCAGCTGCCAGTCCGGGTTGCGCACGAAATCCGCGGTCGGCGCAGTGGTGGCGTTGATCACTGCGCGCGTCTTGGGTGCGCTCATCTTGGCCAGCGCGTCCGGGCTCGCCGCGACCACGAGGTCGCAGCCGATCGCGAGGTTCGCCTCCCCGGTGCCGATGCGCGCCGCGTGCAGGTCTTCGGGTGTATTGGCGATGCGCACATGCGACATCACCGGCCCGCCTTTTTGCGCGAGCCCAGACATGTCGAGCACGGTCACGCCCTTGCCTTCGACGTGCGCTGCCATGGCCAGGATCTGGCCTATGGTGACGACGCCGGTGCCGCCGATGCCGCTCACGAGCACGCCGTAGGCACGGTCTATCGCGGCCGGCACGGGTTCGGGCAGCGCCGGAAAATCGTCGGCCGTTTTCGCCGCGCCTGCCTTGCCCTTTTTCAGCTTGCCGCCCTCGACCGTGACGAAGCTTGGGCAAAAGCCTTTGACGCAGGAATAATCCTTGTTGCAGGTGGACTGGTTGATGGTGCGCTTGCGCCCGTATTCGGTCTCCAGCGGTTCCACCGACAGGCAGTTGGATTTGTCGCTGCAATCGCCGCAGCCCTCGCACACCATTTCGTTGATGACGACGCGCTTGGCCGGATCAGGGAATGCGCCGCGCTTGCGCCGGCGGCGTTTCTCCGAGGCGCAGGTCTGGTCGTAAATGATGGCCGATACCCCGGTGAGTTCGCGCAGTTCACGCTGCACGGCGTCAAGTTCGTCGCGGTGGCGCACGGTCACCCCCGGCGCCCAGTTGACGCCCGCCGGATATTTCTCCGGCTCGTCGGTGACGATGACGATGGGGCTCACGCCTTCGGCGGCGATCTGGCGCGAGATCGAGGCCGGGTCGATCGGGCCATCGTGCTTCTGGCCGCCGGTCATCGCCACGGCGTCGTTGAACAGGATCTTGTAGGTCATGTTGACCTTGGCCGCGCAGGCGGCGCGAATCGCCATCAGACCGGAGTGGTAATAGGTACCGTCGCCGAGGTTGGCGAAAATATGCTGCGTGTTCGAGAACGGCGCCTGGCCGATCCAGGGTGCGCCTTCGCCGCCCATGTGGGTGAAAGTCGAGGTGTTGCGGTCCATCCACACGGCCATGAAGTGGCAGCCGATGCCGGCAGTCGCGCGGCTGCCCGCGGGCACGCGGGTGGAAGTATTGTGCGGGCAGCCGGAGCAGAAATAGGGTTGGCGCAGGGTCAGCGCCTGCGGCTGCGCCAGCGCTTTTTCCTTGAATTCGAGAAACGCAAGTCGCTCGCGGTAACGCGCGCCCAGCTGCTGGTCCATGCCGAGTTTTGCCAGGCGGCTGGCGAGCGCCTTCGCGATCATCGCCGGCGAAAGCTCGTAGCTCGCGGGCAGCAGCCAGGTGCCGGCGGGCTGACCCGCGGCATGGCTCCATTCGCCGTTGTCGTCGAACTTGCCCACCACGCGCGGGGGCCTGCTGCCGGCGCGCCAGTCGTAGAGTTCTTCCTTGAGCTGGTATTCGATCAGCTGGCGCTTCTCTTCCACCACCAGAATTTCTTCCAGGCCCTGCGCGAATTTGCGTGCACCCTGGGGTTCCAGCGGCCAGCTCATGGCCACTTTGTATACGCGTATGCCGATCTCGCGCGCGACGGCCTCGTCTATGCCCAAGTCGGACAGCGCCTGCATGGTGTCGCCGTAGGATTTGCCGGTGGTGACGATGCCCAGCCTTGCGCGCGGAGAATCCCAGATGATGCGGTCGAGGCCGTTGGCGCGCACATAGGCGAGCGCAGCGTAGACCTTGTAGTCGAGCAGGCGTGCTTCCTGCTCGAGGATGCCGTCGGGCCAGCGGATGCCGAGGCCGCCCGGCGGCAGCACGAAGTCGGTCGGAATCTTCACCTGCACCCGATGCGGATCGATATACACCGAAGCGCCCGATTCGATCACGTCGGTGACGCATTTGAATCCGACCCACAGGCTCGCGTAGCGCGACATGGCGAAGCCGTGCAGGCCGTAGTCGAGATACTCCTGCACGTTCGCCGGGTTCAGCACCGGGATGCAGCAGGCCTTGAGGATATGCTCGCTCTGGTGCGCCAGCGTCGAGGACTTGGCCGCGTGGTCGTCGCCGGCGAGCACCAGCACGCCGCCGTACTTGGAGGTGCCGGCCGCATTGGCGTGCTTGAATACGTCGCCGCAGCGGTCCACGCCCGGACCCTTGCCGTACCACATCGCGAACACGCCGTCGTATTTGGCGTCGTTGAACAGATTGAGCTGCTGCGTGCCCCAGATGGAGGTCGCGGCCATGTCTTCATTCACGCCCGGATGGAACTTGATATGGTGGGCTTCGAGATGCTTCCTCGCGCCGTGCATTCCCTGGTCGATTCCGCCCAGAGGCGAACCGCGATAGCCGGAGATGAAGCCTGCGGTGTTGAGACCGGCGGCGAGGTCGCGCTCGCGCTGCATCATCGGCAGCCGCACCAGCGCCTGGGTGCCGGTGAGGAAGACGCGACCCGAATCCAGCGTGTACTTGTCGTCCAGCGTGACTTCGTGGAGCTTGGCTGGGGCGTTCATGGGGATCTCCTTGCCGATGAACCGATCGCCGCAGGATGCGCACGACCTATTTTTTGACAGATAGTATATTCCGCGGGTTCGGAAATATCTTGCTTTTTTGTGCCTCGATATAGGACGATTGGGGGACGCGAACTGCGTCGATGATTCTTTCCAGCCAGTCAAAAAAAGACCAATATGAACACCTCCCAAGTCATCATCCAATATCTCGCCGCAGCCGGCATTCGCCATATTTTCGGCTACCCCGGGGATCCTTCGGTGGAGTTCCTCGAGGCGGCGCGGCGCGAAGGCCTGCGCTTCGTGCTCGGCTCGCGCGAGGGCACCGCAGGCCTGATGGCCGAAGCCTACGGCCAGCTGACCGGGCGTCCCGGCGTGTGCCTGTCGACGCTGGGCCCGGGTTCGACCAACCTCGTCAACGCCGTCGCCAACGCCTATCTCGACCGCGTGCCCATGCTCGCGATCTCGGGCCAGATCGAGCGCAAGCGCGAGCCTTACTTCACGCATCAGGTGGTCGATCACAATCGTCTATTTTCGCCGATCAGCAAATGGACGGTGGCGGTGCAGCCCGATACTGTCGCGACCATCATGCGCAAGGCGCTGCGCATCGCGGTCGCCGAGCGCCCCGGGCCGGTGCATCTCACCACCGCGGGCGATGTGGTCGGGGCGGAGGCGAGCGATCACGAGATCAAGCTGCCGCCGATGCGTGCTGCGCGCACAGCGCAGATGTTTGCGACCGGCGCGGCGGAAATCGATCCGGTGAAGCGGCTCAAATCTGCGCGCCGGCCGGTGATCCTCGCGGGCATCTCGGCGGTATGGAGCGGTGCGAGCGCGGCGCTGGTGCGTCTGGCCGAGACCCTGGGCGCGCCGGTGGTCGTGGCGCCCATGGCCAAGGGCGTAATGCCCGAGGACCATGCGTGTTACGCCGGCACGCTCGACATGGCGTGCAACAAGTTCGTTTGGGATTTCCTCAAGGGCGCCGATCTGCTGCTCGCGGTCGGCTTCGATGCGGTCGAGTTGATCAAGCCCTGGCCGCTTAGCGCGCCCATGATCCATATCGACACGGTCCCCAACACCGACCAGATTTACCAGGCCGAACTGGAAATCGTCGGCGACATTTCGCACATACTGGAGGCGCTCGCCGCCGCAAGCGGCAGCCTCGAACGCTGGAGCGCAAGCGAGATTGCGGCGCATCGGGGCAAGTTGCGCGAGCTGTACTACGCTGGACGGGTAAATGAACGCATGAATCCGACCGACGTGGTCGATGTGGTGAGGGCGCAGATGCCGCGCGACACCGTGGTCTCCACCGACGTCGGCTCGCATAAGCTGCTGGTCGGGCAGGGTTGGACCACCTATACCCCGCGCTCGCTGTTGATGACCAATGGGCTTTCCTCCATGGGCTATTCGCTGCCCGCCGCGATGGCGGCCAAGCTGGTGCATCCGGATAAACCGGTCGTCAGCTTTATCGGCGACGGCGGCCTCGCCATGGTGCAGGGCGAACTGCGGGTCGCCGCGAGCCTCAAGATCGACCCGATCGTGGTCGTGTTCTGCGACAACAGCCTGAACCGAATCGAGCTGAAGCAGATGGCGCGTCAGTATCCCAGCTGGGGTACGGTGATCGAGTCGACCGACATGAGCCTGCTCGCCCGCGCCATGGGCTGCGACGGGGTCGACGTCGACAGCGTCACAGCGCTAGAAGCGGCGCTCACCGCGCCGCGTGCCAAGGATAAGCCGCTGGTCATAGGCGCGAGAATCGATCCGGCGCAGTATGCGGCCCAGTTTTAGCCGGCTTGCGAACCATTAATCCTTGCGACCTCAAATGACCCACAACGACGACACTGCACTTTCGCTTCACATTGCGCTCGTAGGCTACGGCGAAGTCGGCAAGATTTTTGCCGCGGAATTGATTGCGCGCGGCGCGAAGATTTCTTTTTTTGACGTCCTGCTTGCCGATGCCGATGCCGGCGCCGCGATGTGTGCGCATGCGGCGCCGCTGGGTGCGATGCCCTGTGCCAGCCTGGCTGCGGCGCTGGCCGATGCGCAGGTCGCAATTTCCGCGGTCACCGCCTCGTCCACGCTTGCGGTGGCCGAAGAGGCGGCACGGCATATCCGGCCGGGGCAATTTTTCATCGATCTCAATTCGGCTTCGCCCACCACCAAGCAAACCAGTGCGCGCCTGATCGACGCCGCGGGCGGACATTACGTGGAGGCGGCGGTGATGGGATCGGTGCCGCCCTACGGCATCAAGGTGCCCATGATCCTGGGCGGGAGCAAACGCGAGGAAATCGCACGCCTGCTCGCACCGGCCGACATGCGCATGGAACTCGGCGTCGCCGAAATCGGCGTCGCCTCCGCGGTCAAGATGTGCCGCAGCATCATGATCAAGGGCCTGGAGGCGCTGACGGTCGAATGCCTGTTCACCGCGCGGCGCTATGGCGTCGAAGAGCAGGTGCTTGCTTCGTTGGTCGAAACCTATCCCGGCCTCGACTGGCAGAAGGAGGTGGACTATCTGGTTTCGCGCGTGGTGCAGCACGGCCGCCGCCGTGCCGCCGAAATGCGCGAGGTTGCGCGCACGGTGGAAGAGGTGGGAATGCAAGCGCTCCTCGCCGCGCCGACGGCGCAGCGCCAGGACTGGATAGCCGATCTGGTTGCTGCCGGCACGGTGGCCAAGTCGGAAAAAAACTGGCGCAAGGTCGCCGACGCGATCAAGGCGAAGGCTTAGGCAAAAAGCTGGTTTTTGGAGTCTAGTCCAGAGGCCGGAAGGCGAAGGGGCGCAGATTCGGGCGGCTCTTGCCCGCGTCGCGCTTGACCGGAGTCGAACTCAGTCCGCTGCCGCGCCTCTCGGTGGGGCGAACGCCGGTCTTCTTGTCGTAGCGGGCGCGCAGCAGCGGATCGGCGAGCACCGTGTAAGCATGGTTGATCAGGGACATGTGTGCGGCGGCCACGGCATTGTCGGGGTTCTTGTCCGGGTGATATTCCTGCACCAGGCAGCGATACGCCGCTCGAATCACCGCGGGGCGCGCCATGGGGCTGACTTCCAGAATCTCGTAAAGACACGAGTCTGCCTTGGAGCCCTTTTGCGCCTCGTTGTTTTTGCGCATGGATAATTGCCGTTCGGCCTGAAAACGATATTATCTGCCCAAACGCGGCCGCGCTTTAGGAGAAAATGCCGGTCACCTCGTAGTGAGTACGTGGCGCCGGCGCCGTCACGCTAGGCGCTGAGCCAGCGGCGCAAGGCCGCATTGACCTCGGCCGGCCGTTCCCGGGTGGAGAGGTGGCCGCAGTCTTCGATGATTCCCAGTTTCGCGCCCCTGATCGCTGCGGCCATTTCCTCGTGCCGCGCCGGCGGTGTGCGCCCATCCTGCCGACCGCAGAGTACCAGCGTAGGGCAATCGATCGTCGGGAGCAGGCTTAGGCTTTCGGCGCGGCTCATGATGGCTTTTTGCTGACGCGCAAACGCTTCCTTGCCTGTGTTACTTGCCATCGATCGGACGACGTCGGTGAGCGCTCGCTCAGCAAGTCGTGAAGGATGGATCAGCAGCGGCAGCAGAATCTCGGTGACGCGTGCAAACTCGCCGCGCTCGGCGAGTGCGATCAGTTCCATGCGCATCTGCGTTTGCTGCGGCAGCTCGGCCGTGGCTGCGGTGTCGAGCAGCGCAAGCCGGGTAACGCGGCGTGGCGCCTGGCGCATGATCTCCAGTGCGATATAGCCGCCCATCGACAGACCGGCGACGGCGAAGCTTGCGAACGGCGCATCGGCGAGCACATCGCGCGCTACGCCGGTCATGGTTTCCGAGCGCGTATGGTCGGCGATCCAGACGGTCGCGATATCGCTTAGGTTTTCCACTTGGGGTTGCCACAATTGTGCATCGCACAACAGGCCGGGGATCAGTACCAGGGCGGGTTTTTGCATCGGCTTTACCTAAAAATCCTGTTTTGGAATAAAGACTTGCGCTCAGCGACTGCAGTCCAATCGGCCCCTGCCTGCCATGCTGAGACCGGCCGAACCAGCCCGGGCCGCCGCCAAAGCGGCAATGCGCGAACGCAAACGACGCGGTGAACGGAATGCTACATCAAGCGGGCGTGGGCGCAGTAGCGCGAGATGCTGCGCGCCGCCACCCGAGACTAGTTTGACTGCCGCTGCGAAAACGAGCATAATCGCCCGTTTCGTTTGGAGGGGTGCCCGAGTGGTTAAAGGGGGCAGACTGTAAATCTGTTGGCCTTGCGCCTACGTTGGTTCGAATCCAACCTCCTCCACCAAGTTTTTTGCGGCGCGGGTTGGCAGTATGCACTGGGTGGCAAAAAAGGGTTCGGTCGTGAAACGCGGGTGTAGCTCAATGGTAGAGCAGAAGCCTTCCAAGCTTACGACGAGGGTTCGATTCCCTTCACCCGCTCCAGCATGCTGGTCTCGGGAAAATCGACGCCGAAGCGGCTTACGCCGTTGTAGCTCAGTGGTAGAGCACTCCCTTGGTAAGGGAGAGGTCGCGCGTTCAATCCGCGCCAACGGCACCATAAGTATTGTGCAGTTTGATTATCGATAAAGAAGGACTTCATCATGTCAAAAGCTAAATTTGAGCGCACGAAGCCGCACGTGAACGTAGGGACGATAGGGCACGTGGACCATGGGAAGACGACGCTGACGGCGGCGATCACGTTGGTGATGAGCAGGAAGTTTGGTGGAGAGGCGAAGGCCTACGACCAGATTGACTCGGCGCCGGAGGAGAAGGCGCGGGGGATCACGATCAACACGGCGCACGTGGAATACGAGACGACGAAGCGGCACTATGCGCACGTGGACTGCCCGGGTCATGCGGACTACATCAAGAACATGATTACGGGTGCGGCGCAGATGGACGGGGCGATTCTGGTGGTATCGGCCGCGGACGGTCCGATGCCGCAGACGCGGGAACACATTCTGCTGGCGCGGCAGGTCGGTGTGCCTTACATCATTGTTTACATGAACAAAGCTGACTTGGTGGACGACAAGGAGCTGCTCGAGCTGGTGGAGATGGAAGTGCGCGAGCTCTTGTCCAAGTACGAGTTTCCTGGCGACGACACGCCGATCATCATCGGCTCGGCCCTGAAGGCGCTCGAAGGCGACAAGAGCGACATGGGCGAGGGCTCGATATTCAAGCTGGCCGATGCGCTGGATTCGTACATTCCTGAGCCCAAGCGGGCGATCGACGGTCCGTTCCTGATGCCGGTGGAGGACGTGTTCTCGATCTCCGGGCGCGGCACGGTGGTGACCGGGCGGGTGGAGCGCGGGATCGTGAAGGTGGGCGAAGAAATCGAGATCGTGGGTCTGAAGCCGACGCTGAAGACGGTGTGCACGGGCGTGGAGATGTTCAGGAAGCTCCTGGACCAGGGTCAGGCGGGGGACAACATCGGGGTGCTCCTCAGAGGCACCAAGCGCGAGGAAGTCGAGCGCGGGCAGGTGTTGGCCAAGCCGGCGAGCATCACGCCGCACACGAAGTTCGAGTGCGAGGTGTACATCCTGTCCAAGGACGAGGGCGGGCGGCACACGCCGTTCTTCCCGGGGTACCGGCCGCAGTTTTATTTCCGCACGACGGACGTGACCGGGAGCTGCGAGCTGCCGGCGGGGGTGGAGATGGTGATGCCTGGGGACAACGTGAAGATGGTGGTGACGCTGATTGCGCCGATCGCGATGGAGCAGGGCTTGCGCTTTGCGATCCGCGAGGGCGGGCGCACGGTCGGTGCCGGTGTGGTTGCCAAGGTGATCGAGTAAGGATTAGAGACTGGAGGTCAGAGGTCGGCGCAATCCACGAACCCGGCAGTGCCGGGTTCCGAAAGTTCCAGCCTCTGCCGGATTTACAGGCCAATAGCTCAATTGGCAGAGCGTCGGTCTCCAAAACCGAAGGTTGGGGGTTCGAGGCCCTCTTGGCCTGCCACTTTTAACAGTGCTCCGTATATGCCTCGCACGGAGCCGAGACGGATCAATGGCTGACAAAATTAAGCTGGTACTGGCTGCGCTGCTGCTTGCCGCGGGCGTCGCCGGGTTTTACTACCTCGGCGACAGCGCGGCCATAGTGCGCCTGGCTGCGATCGTGGCAGGTGCCGCAGCCGGCATCGCGGTCGCATGGTTTACCGCGCACGGTCAGCAGTTCCTGGTGTTCGTGCGCGACGCGATCACCGAAGTGAAAAAGGTTGTTTGGCCCACGCGCAAGGAATCGCTGCAGACAGCCGGGATCGTCTTTGCTTTCGTTCTCGTCATGGCGGTGTTCCTGTGGGTGAGCGACAAGACGCTGGAATACCTGTTGTACGACTTGATACTGGGCTGGAAGAAACTATGAGCAAGCGCTGGTACGTGGTTCACGCCTATTCCGGCTTCGAGAAGTCGGTGCAGCGCGCGCTCGAGGACCGCATCCGGCGCGCCGGCATGCAGGACAAATTCGGCAAGATCCTCGTTCCCACGGAAGAGGTGGTCGAGATGAAGGCCGGCCAGAAGAACATTTCCGAGCGCAAGTTTTTCCCCGGCTATGTGCTGGTGGAAATGGAAATGGACGACGAGACCTGGCACTTGGTGAAGAGCACCAACAAGGTCACCGGCTTCGTCGGCGGCACGGCGAGCAAGCCGACGCCGATTTCGGTCAAGGAAGTCGACAACATCATGCACCAGATGCAGGAGGGCGTGGAGAAACCCAAGCCCAAGGTGCTGTTCGAGGTGGGCGAAGGCGTGCGCGTGAAGGAAGGCCCGTTCACCGATTTCCACGGCTTGGTGGAGGACGTCAACTACGACAAGTCGAAGCTGCGCGTGTCGGTGACGATTTTTGGCCGTGCGACGCCGGTGGAACTGGAGTTCGGACAGGTCGAGAAGGCTTAAGCCGGTTCCGCCGTGTCGGCGCGGACCGCGAAAAATGTGGTTGCGGCGGCAGTTGCGCCGTTGCGGTGGGCGGCAATTGAAGTGGTAGCGATGTTTAACCGGGGAGGGCTTTAAGCCCGTTTGAACCCACGAGGAGTGATATATGGCAAAGAAGATAGTCGGCTTTATCAAGCTGCAGGTTCCTGCGGGCAAAGCCAACCCCAGCCCCCCGATCGGGCCGGCGCTGGGTCAGCGCGGTCTCAACATCATGGAGTTCTGCAAGGCGTTCAACGCGCAGACGCAAAAGGTGGAGCCGGGCCTCGCGCTGCCGGTAGTGATCACCGCATTTGCGGACAAGAGCTTCACGTTCATCATCAAGACGCCTCCGGCTACGGTGCTGATCAAGAAGGCGGCCGGCATCGACAAGGGCAGCAAGATTCCGCATACCGACAAGGTGGGCAAGCTCACGCGTGCCCAGGCTGAGGAAATCGCCAAGACCAAGATGCCCGATCTCACCGCGGCCGATATGGACGCCGCCGTGCGCACCATCGCCGGCAGCGCGCGTTCCATGGGCGTGATCGTGGAGGGGGTGAAATGAACCAGCCCGTCGTGAAGCTTTCCAAGCGCCAGAAGGCTACTGCCACCCTGGTCGAGCGCAACAAGGCCTACCCGGCCCTGGACGCGATGAAACTGATCAAGCAGACGGCCACCGCCAAGTTCGACGAATCGGTCGACGTCGCGGTCAACCTCGGCATCGATGCGAAGAAATCCGACCAGACCGTGCGCGGTTCGGTGGTCCTGCCCGCCGGTACCGGCAAGAAAGTGCGTGTCGCCGTGTTCGCCCAGGGCGATAAGGCTGCCGCCGCCAAGGCGGCCGGTGCCGATATCGTTGGCATGGAGGATCTGGCCGAGCAGATCAAGGCGGGCAAAATGGATTTCGACGTGCTGGTCGCCAGTCCGGACACCATGCGCATCGTCGGTCAGCTGGGCCAGATATTGGGTCCGCGCGGCCTGATGCCCAATCCGAAGGTGGGCACGGTCACGCCCGATGTGGCGACCGCGGTGAAAAATGCCAAGGCAGGCCAGGTGCAATACCGTGCCGACAAGGCGGGCATCGTGCAATGCACGATCGGTCGCGCTTCGTTCGCGCCGGAGGCATTGTTTGAGAACCTGAAGGCCCTGGTGGACGCACTGAACAAGGCCAAGCCGGTTGCAAGCAAGGGCATTTACCTGCAGAAGCTGTCGGTGTCGAGCACCATGGGCCCGGGCGTCCGCGTGGATGTCGCGAGCGTAAGCAGCTAGAGGAATTTGAATCCCCGCGAGCGCGGGGGCAGAACTTTGGGCCGCTGCGGCAGGTCATCGCTGCGGCGGGTTATCAAAGACCGTTGGGGTTCGAGGGAAATCGCTGTTGGCTACGGGGCAACCTGAATCCGGCGGCGCGAATCGCCCGAGAACTTAATCGGTAGCAGCCGGTGGAAGCAAGCGCGATGGGGTTACCCCGCATCGCACTTGGCCCGTCAGCCGCAATGCCCAACGCAGATGGCGCACCCCAATGCAGGATTTTTCCTGAATGTAAGGTCGCCGCAATGTAACGCAGAACGAGGAATGCGCGAGCGCAGAGAGGGCAAGCACTCAGGTGCCCACCCGAACGGTGTTCCGGAAACCGAGTTCTGATTTAACAGGAGTTAGACCTTGGGTCTCAATCTCGAGCAGAAGAAGGCGGTGGTTGCCGAAGTGTCCACGCAAGTGGGCAAGGCGCAGGCGATCATTGTCGCTGAGTACCGTGGTCTGGAAGTGGGTGTCATGACCGAATTGCGCGCGAAGGCGCGCAAGGCGGGCGTGTACCTGCGCGTGCTGAAGAACACCCTGGTGCGCCGTGCCGTCAAGGACACGCCGTTCGACAAGTTGGCCGAGAAGATGGTCGGGCCGCTGGTCTACGGCATTTCGTCCGACCCGGTCGCGAGCGCCAAGGTGCTGAACGAATTCGCCAAGGCGAACGAGAAATTCGTGATCAAGGCAGGGGGTCTGCCGAACGCTGTGATTTCCGCGAAGGAAGTCACCGCGCTCGCCAACATGCCCAGCCGCGAACAGTTGCTCTCCACCTTGCTCGGCACGATGCAGGCGCCGACGGTGAAATTCGTGCAGACGCTGAACGAAGTGCCGTCGAAGTTCGTGCGCGCGCTCGCAGCGATCCGCGATCAGAAAGAAAAAGCGGCCGCATAGCTTTCCAAACTTCCGTACCCGTTATCAACGATTTAAACGACTTAACACATTCAGGAGTCAACAAATGGCAATCGCAAGAGCAGAACTACTCGACGCAATTTCGAACATGACCGTGCTGGAACTCTCCACCCTGATCAAGGAAATGGAAGAGAAGTTCGGCGTATCGGCCGCCGCAGCTGTCGCCGTGGCCGCCCCGGCTGCTGCGGGCGCTGCCGCCCCGGCTGCGGAAGAGCAGACCGAATTCACGGTCATGCTCAACGCCGCCGGCGAGAGCAAGGTCAACGTCATCAAGGTGGTCCGCGCGATCACCGGTCTGGGCCTGAAAGAAGCCAAGGACCTGGTCGACGGCGCGCCCAAGGCGGTGAAAGAAGGCATTGCAAAGAAAGATGCGGAAGACATCCTCAAGCAACTGGTCGAAGCCGGCGCCAAAGCCGAGATGAAGTAAGCGATACGGCATCGGGCTGGCAGCCGCGGTTTCGGGCTGCCGGCCCTTGCCATTTTTGAGATTTGCCGATATTCCGCGCAGTGGCTTGAAGAGAGCGATCAGACCGATGGCATGTTGCATCGCTGATTTCTGTCTTGTGACCCCTGACTTTCGAATTCTGACTCCTGCATCCTGAACTGGAGCTGTTATGACCGCCGCCGCCATCACTTATACCTCGACTGAGAAAAAGCGTATCCGCAAGAGCTTCGCCAAGCGCGCCGCCGTGCTGAACGTGCCGTTCCTGCTGGCTACGCAGCTCGACTCCTTCACCGCCTTCCTGCAGGCGGCCGTGCCGCCGGAGAAGCGCAAGAATGAAGGGCTGCAGGCCGCTTTCACCTCCATCTTCCCGATCGAAAGCCACTCGAAGAACGCGCGCCTGGAGTTTGTCAGTTATGCGCTGGGCGAGCCGCCGTTCGACGTCAAGGAGTGCCAGCAGCGCGGCCTCACGTTCGCCAGCCCGCTGCGCGCCAAGGTGCGTCTGACCATCATGGACAAGGAAGCGAGCAAGCCGACGATCAAGGAAGTGAAGGAGCAGGAGGTCTACATGGGCGAGATTCCGCTCATGACCACCACCGGCTCGTTCGTGATCAACGGCACTGAACGCGTAATCGTGAGCCAGCTGCACCGCTCGCCGGGCGTGTTCTTCGAGCACGACCGCGGCAAGACGCACAGCTCGGGCAAGCTGCTGTTCTCGGCGCGCATCATTCCCTACCGCGGCTCCTGGCTCGACTTCGAATTCGACCCCAAGGACTATCTGTATTTCCGCGTCGACCGCCGGCGCAAGATGCCGGTGACGATCCTGCTCAAGGCGATCGGCCTCACGCCGGAGCAGGTGCTGAAGGAATTCTTCGCGTTCGACACCTTCCATTTCAGCAAGAAGGGCGTCCAGTTCGAGCTCGTGCCCGATCGACTGCGCGGCGAGACCATCAAGTTCGACATCCTGGACAAGCACGACAAGGTGATCGTGCCCAAGGACAAGCGCATCACGGTGAAATACATCCGCGACATGGAAGCGGCGGGGATCAAGAAGATTGCTGTCCCCGACGATTACCTGCTCGGGCGCGTGCTCGCGCACAACGTCGTCGACACCGAAACCGGCGAGATACTGGGCAGTGCCAACGATGAGATCACCGAGACCATGCTGGCCAAGTTGAAGGAAGCCGAAGCCTCCAGCATCCAGACCATTTACACCAACGATCTGGACCAGGGCCCGTACATTTCGCAGACCCTGCGCATGGACGAGACCGCCGACCAGTTCGCGGCGCGCGTCGCCATCTACCGCATGATGCGCCCGGGCGAGCCGCCCACGGAAGAGGCGGTGGAGTCGCTGTTCAACGGCCTGTTCTACGCGGAAGAGCGCTACGATCTGTCGGCCGTCGGCCGCATGAAATTCAACCGCCGTGTCGGCAGGAACGAGCTCACCGGGGCGGTGACGCTGTCGAACGACGACATACTCGCGGTCATCCGCATTCTGGTCGAACTCAGGAACGGCCGCGGCGAGATCGACGATATCGACCACCTCGGCAACCGCCGCGTGCGCTCGGTGGGTGAACTGGCGGAGAACCAGTTCAGGGCAGGTCTGGTGCGCGTCGAGCGCGCGGTGAAGGAGCGCCTGTCGCAGGCCGAATCCGACAACCTGATGCCGCACGACCTGATCAACGCCAAGCCGATTTCGGCGGCGATCAAGGAATTCTTCGGCTCCAGCCAGCTGTCGCAGTTCATGGACCAGACGAATCCGCTGTCGGAGATCACGCACAAGCGCCGTGTCTCCGCGCTGGGACCCGGCGGCCTGACGCGCGAGCGCGCCGGCTTCGAGGTGCGCGACGTGCACCCGACGCACTACGGCCGCGTGTGCCCGATCGAGACGCCGGAAGGCCCGAACATCGGCCTGATCAATTCGCTCGCCTTGTTTGCGCGCACCAACCAGTACGGCTTCATGGAGACGCCGTACCGCAAGGTCGAGCACGGCAAGGTCACCGACCAGATCGATTTCCTGTCGGCGATCGAGGAAGGCAACTTCGTCATCGCCCAGGCCAACGCCGATCTGGAAAAGGGCAAGCTGAAAGAAGGCCTGGTGTCCTGCCGCAACAAGAACGAGTTCATGCTCGCCACGCCGGACCGCGTCGAGTATATGGACGTTGCGCCATCCCAAATTGTATCGGTCGCGGCCTCGCTCATTCCGTTCCTCGAGCACGATGACGCCAACCGCGCCTTGATGGGCTCGAACATGCAGCGCCAGGCAGTGCCCTGCCTGCGCCCGGAGAAAGCCCTGGTCGGCACCGGCATCGAACGCACCGTCGCAGTCGACTCCGGCACGGCGGTGCAGGCGCTGCGCGGCGGCGTGGTCGATTACGTCGATGCGAGCCGCATCGTCGTGCGCGTCAACGACGACGAGACCGTCGCCGGCGACGTCGGCGTGGATATCTACAACCTGGTGAAATACACGCGCTCCAACCAGAACACCAACATCAACCAGCGTCCGCTGGTGAACGTGGGCGAGAAAATCGCGAAGGGCGACGTGGTCGCCGATGGCGCTTCGACCGATATGGGCGAACTCGCGCTGGGACAGAACATGCTGGTCGCGTTCATGCCCTGGAACGGCTACAACTTCGAAGACTCGATCCTGATCTCCGAGCGCGTGGTCGCGGACGACCGTTATACCTCGATTCACATCGAGGAGCTGACGGTGGTGGCGCGCGACACCAAGCTCGGACCCGAGGAGATCAGCCGCGACATTTCCAACCTGTCCGAGGCGCAACTGTCGCGCCTGGACGAGTCCGGCATCGTCTATATCGGCGCCGAAGTCGAGGCCGGCGACGTGCTCGTGGGCAAGGTCACGCCCAAGGGGGAAACCCAGCTGACGCCGGAAGAAAAACTGTTGCGCGCGATTTTCGGCGAGAAGGCGTCCGACGTGAAGGACACCAGCCTGCGCGTTCCGTCGGGCATTTCCGGCACGGTCATCGACGTGCAGGTGTTCACCCGCGAAGGCATAGACCGCGACAAGCGCGCGCAGCAGATCATCGACGAGGAGTTGAAGCGCTACAAGCTCGACCTGGTCGACCAGATGCGCATCGTCGAGGCCGACACGTTCGAGCGCATCGAGCGCCTGCTCGTGGGCAAGACCGCCAACGGCGGGCCGAAGAAGCTGGCGAAGGGCACCAAGCTCACCAAGAGCTATCTGCAGGAACTGGAGCACTATCACTGGTTCGACATCCGCCTCGCCAATGAGGAGTCGGCGGCGCAGCTCGAGAGCCTCAAGGACAGCCTGGCGCAGAAGCGCGTCGATTTCGATGTGGCATTCGAGGCGAAGAAGAAGAAGCTCACCCAGGGCGACGAATTGCCGCCGGGCGTGCAGAAAATGGTCAAGGTGTACGTCGCGGTGAAGCGCCGCCTGCAGCCCGGCGACAAGATGGCCGGCCGCCACGGCAACAAGGGCGTGATCTCCAAGATCGTGCCGGTCGAGGACATGCCCTACATGGACGACGGCACCCCGGTGGACGTGGTGCTGAACCCGCTGGGCGTGCCCTCGCGTATGAACGTGGGCCAGATCCTTGAGACCCATTTGGGCTGGGCGGCCAAGGGCCTGGGCGCGAAAATCGGCGGCATGCTCAAGGCGCAAGCCAAGCTCGCCGACCTGCGCAAGTACCTCAACCTGATCTACAACAGCAGCGGCAAGGGGGAAAACCTGGCCGAGCTGTCCGACGAGGAAGTGCTGCGCCTCGCCTACAACCTCAAGGACGGGGTGCCGTTCGCCACGCCGGTGTTCGACGGCGCCAACGAGACCGAGATCAAGGACATGCTGGAACTCGCCGGCTTGCCGCGCGACGGTCAGGTCGCGCTGAAGAACGGCCATACCGGCGAACCTTTCGACCGTCCGGTCACCGTAGGCTACATGCACGTGCTCAAGCTGCACCATCTGGTGGACGACAAGATGCATGCACGCTCCACGGGGCCCTACAGCCTGGTGACGCAGCAGCCGCTGGGCGGCAAGGCGCAGTTCGGCGGCCAGCGCTTCGGCGAGATGGAGGTGTGGGCGCTGGAAGCGTACGGCGCCGCCTACACTCTGCAGGAGATGCTGACGGTCAAATCGGATGACATCTCCGGCCGCACCAAGGTGTACGAGAACATCGTCAAGGGCGACCACAAGATCGATGCCGGCATGCCCGAGTCGTTCAACGTGCTGGTGAAAGAGATCCGGTCGCTCGGCATCGACATCGATCTGGAACGTTACTGAGGCCCCGGAGCGGGGCGGCGGAACGCGGACAGCCCCGCGTTCCATGCCGCGCCGATTCGCGGCGATTGTGAATTTTGGTTTTTAGGTGCATCACGCCACTGTGGAGTGAAAGATGAAAGCACTACTCGATTTGTTCAAGCAGGTTACGCAGGACGAGGAATTCGACTCGATCAAGATCGGGCTCGCCTCGCCTGAGAAAATCCGCTCCTGGTCCTACGGCGAAGTCAAAAAGCCGGAGACCATCAACTACCGCACGTTCAAGCCCGAGCGCGACGGCCTGTTTTGCGCCAAGATTTTCGGGCCGATCAAGGACTACGAGTGCCTGTGCGGCAAGTACAAGCGCCTGAAGCACCGCGGCGTGATCTGCGAGAAGTGCGGCGTCGAAGTGACGCTGGCCAAGGTCCGGCGCGAGCGCATGGGCCACATCGAACTCGCCAGCCCGGTGGCGCACATCTGGTTCCTGAAATCGCTGCCGTCGCGCCTGGGCCTGGTGCTCGACATGACGCTGCGCGACATCGAGCGCGTGCTCTATTTCGAAGCCTATGTCGTGACCGACGCCGGCATGGTGTCCGATCCCGACATCCAGCGCTGCAAGCTGCTGACCGAAGAGCAGTACCTGACCAAGGTCGAAGAGCACGGCGACGAATTTTCCGCCGCCATGGGCGCCGAGGGCATACGCGAACTGCTGCGCAATCTCGACGTCGGCCATGAAATCGAGCAGCTGCGCAAGGAGCTCGAGGGCACCACCTCGGACACCAAGATCAAGAAATTCGCCAAACGCCTGAAGGTGCTCGAGGGGTTCCAGAAGTCGGGCATCAAGCCCTATTGGATGATCATGGAAGTGCTGCCGGTGCTGCCGCCGGATCTGCGTCCGCTGGTGCCGCTGGACGGCGGCCGCTTCGCCACATCAGACCTGAACGACCTGTACCGGCGCGTGATCAACCGCAATAACCGCTTGAAGCGCCTGCTCGAGCTCAAGGCGCCCGAGATCATCGTCAAGAACGAGAAGCGCATGCTGCAGGAAGCGGTGGATTCGCTGCTCGACAACGGCCGCCGCGGCAAGGCCATGACCGGCGCGAACAAGCGCCCGCTCAAATCCCTGGCCGACATGATCAAGGGCAAAGGCGGACGCTTCCGCCAGAACCTGCTGGGCAAGCGCGTCGACTACTCCGGCCGCTCGGTGATCGTGGTCGGGCCGCAGCTGAAGCTGCACCAGTGCGGGCTGCCGAAGAAGATGGCGCTCGAGCTGTTCAAGCCGTTCATCTTCAACAAGCTCGAATTGCAGGGCATCGCCACCACCATCAAGGCGGCGAAGCGCGAGGTCGAGGCCGAGACGCCGGTGGTGTGGGACATCCTGGAAGAGGTGATCCGCGAGCATCCGGTGATGCTCAACCGCGCGCCCACGCTGCACCGCCTCGGCATCCAGGCGTTCGAGCCCGTGCTGATCGAAGGCAAGGCGATCCAGCTGCATCCGCTGGTGTGCGCGGCGTTCAACGCCGACTTCGACGGCGACCAGATGGCGGTGCACGTGCCGCTGTCGCTGGAAGCGCAGATGGAAGCGCGCACGCTGATGCTCGCCTCCAACAACATACTATCGCCCGCCAACGGCGACCCGGTGATCGTGCCGTCGCAGGACATCGTGCTGGGCCTGTACTATGCGACGCGCGAGCGCATCGCCGCCGCCGGCGAGGGCATGGTGTTCGCCGACATGGGCGAGCTCACGCGCGCCTACGAGTCGCGCAAAGTCGAGCTGCACGCCATGATCACGGCGCGCATCCGCGAGTACGACCTGACCGAGACCGGCGAGAAAATCGAGAAGACGACGCGCTATCAGACGACCGTCGGGCGCGCGCTGCTGTCGGAGATCCTGCCGCCGGGGCTGCCGTTCGCGCTGATCAACAAGGCGCTGAAGAAGAAAGAGATCTCCAAGCTCATCAACGCCTCGTTCCGCCGCTGCGGCCTGCGCGAGACGGTGATCTTCGCCGATAAGCTGATGCGTTCGGGCTTTGCTTTCGCCACCCGCGGCGGCATCTCGATCTGCGTCGACGACATGCTGGTGCCGAAACAGAAGGACAAGCTCATCTCCGACGCGAACGCGGAAGTGAAGGAAATCGAGCAGCAGTACACCTCGGGCCTGGTGACCGTGGGCGAGCGCTACAACAAGGTGGTCGACATCTGGGGCCGCGCCGGCGACCAAGTGGCGAAAGCCATGATGGAACAGCTCTCGCACGAAGAGGTCACCGACCGCAAGGGCAAGAAGGCAAGGCAGGAATCGTTCAACTCGATTTACATGATGGCCGATTCGGGCGCGCGCGGTTCGGCGGCGCAGATCCGCCAGCTCGCCGGCATGCGCGGCCTGATGGCCAAGCCCGACGGCTCGATCATCGAGACGCCGATTACCGCGAACTTCCGCGAAGGCCTGAACGTGCTGCAGTACTTCATTTCGACCCACGGCGCGCGCAAAGGGCTGGCCGACACCGCGCTGAAGACCGCCAATTCCGGCTACCTGACCCGCCGTCTGGTGGACGTGACCCAGGACTTGGTGGTGCGCGAAGACGATTGCGGCACCGCGAACGGCGTCGTGGTCAAGGCGCTGGTCGAGGGCGGCGAGGTGGTCGAAGCGCTGCGCGAACGCATCCTGGGCCGCGT
This sequence comes from Pseudomonadota bacterium, assembly GCA_021811085.1. Classification (GTDB taxonomy): domain Bacteria; phylum Pseudomonadota; class Gammaproteobacteria; order Burkholderiales; family SG8-39; genus 2-12-FULL-64-23. The sequence continues at coordinate 20,189 of JAJZPQ010000013.1, forward strand.
CAGCGCGGCCGAGGTGATGCATCCGGAAACGCAGGATCCGCTGTATCCCGCCGGCACGCTGCTGAACGAAGAAGAAGTCGACATGATCGAGTCGCTCGGCATCGACGAGGTCAAGGTGCGCACCCCGCTTACCTGTGATACCCGTCATGGCCTGTGCGCCAAGTGCTACGGCCGCGATCTGGGCCGCGGTCCGATCGTGAACATCGGCGAGGCGGTCGGCGTGATCGCCGCGCAGTCGATCGGCGAGCCGGGCACGCAGCTCACGATGCGCACGTTCCACATCGGCGGCGCCGCCTCGCGTACCGCGGTGGCGAGCCAGGTGGATGCGAAGTCCAACGGCACGGTGCGTTTCACCGCGCAGATGCGCTATGTCAGCAACGCCAAGGGCGAGAAGATCGCAATTTCACGCTCGGGCGAAATCATGATCACCGACGACAACGGCCGCGAGCGCGAGCGCCACAAGGTGCCTTACGGCGCGACCCTCATCGCCACCGATGGCAAGCCGGTCAAGGCCGGTTTTGTGCTCGCCACCTGGGATCCGCATACCCGACCCATCATCACCGAGTATGCGGGCACGGTGAAATTCGAAAACGTCGAGGAAGGCACGACGGTGGCGAAGCAGATCGACGAGATCACCGGGCTGTCTACCCTGGTGGTTATCGATCCGAAGCGCCGCGGCAGCGCCAGCAAGGGCCTGCGCCCGCAGGTGAAGCTCATCAACGAAGGGGGCGAGGAGGTCAAGATCGCCGGCACCGATCATTCGGTCAACATCACCTTCCAGGTCGGCTCGATCATCACGGTGAAGAACGGCCAGCAGGTGCAGGTGGGCGAGGTGCTCGCGCGCATACCGCAGGAAACGTCGAAAACACGCGACATCACCGGCGGTCTGCCGCGGGTGGCGGAGTTGTTCGAAGCGCGTTCGCCCAAGGATGCGGGCATGCTCGCCGAAGTTACCGGCACGGTCTCGTTCGGCAAGGATACGAAAGGCAAGCAACGCCTGGTCATCACCGACCCGGACAGCGTGGCGCACGAATTCCTGATCACCAAGGACAAGCACGTCATGGTGCACGACGGCCAAGTGGTGAACAAGGGCGAGTTCATCGTCGACGGCCCGGCCGACCCGCACGATATTCTGCGACTGCAGGGTGTCGAGGCGCTGGCGCGCTACATCACCGACGAAGTCCAGGACGTGTACCGCCTGCAGGGCGTGAAGATCAACGACAAGCACATCGAGGTGATCGTGCGCCAGATGCTGCGCCGGGTGCAGGTCGAGGATCCAGGTGAAACCCGTTTCATCCAGGGTGAACAGGTGGAGCGTGCCGATCTGCTGAAAGAGAATGAAATCGTTGAAGCCGAAGGCAAGAAACCGGCGACGTTCAGCTACATGCTGCTCGGTATCACCAAAGCCTCGCTGTCGACCGATTCCTTCATTTCGGCCGCGTCGTTCCAGGAAACCACGCGCGTGCTCACCGAGGCCGCGATCATGGGCAAGAAGGACGACCTGCGCGGACTGAAGGAGAACGTCATCGTCGGCCGCCTGATCCCGGCGGGCACGGGCATGGCGTACCACAAAGTGCGCAAGACCCCGCCGCCGCTGCTCGAGCCGGTGCTGGCCGAAGGCGAAGGCGGAGGCGAAGCCCAGGCGGCGGAGGAGAGCGCCTAATCTCGGTGTAATCGCGGCAACAAAAAAGCCGGCATTTGTGCCGGCTTTTTTGTTTTAGGGACCGCCCGCGTCCACAGGAGGGGGTGGGGCCCCTCCGCCCCACCTGGACCTCGCGCGGGCTGTTTCAAGGCTCGTGCCTCGCGATGCGCCGTGTGCCGGGCAAATGACTGGGGAAGGGACCGCCGGCGCGAATCAGCGCTGGCCGACTTTGGCACCGCGGAAAATGCTTTCCGCACCGCGCGGCGGCGCGCGCCAGTACTGCTTCGGCGCGCGCAATTCCCCGCCGAGCTCGGCGGCGGCGCGCCAGGCCCAATGCGGCTCATACAGCATGCCGCGGGCGAGCGCGACCATGTCGGCGCGGCCGGAGACGATGATGTCTTCGGCCTGCTTGGGCTCGGTGATCAGGCCGACGGCGATGGTCGGAATGCCGATTTCCTTGCGGATCGCCTCGGCAAACGGAACCTGATACCCGGGGCCGAGCGTAATTTTTTGCCCGGGCGCGAGGCCGCCGCTGGAAGCGTCGATCCAGTCGCATCCCGCTGCTTTGAGTCGCCGCGCGAACTCGATCGACTGCGCCAGATCCCAGCCGCCCTCGATCCAGTCGCTGGCCGAGATGCGCACACCCAGCGGTTTTGCTGCGGGCCAGACCGCGCGCACCGCGGCGAACACTTCCAACGGAAAGCGCATGCGGTTTTCCAGCGATCCGCCGTAGCTGTCGCCGCGCCGGTTGGACAAGGGCGAGAGGAATTCATGCAGCAGGTAGCCGTGCGCCGCGTGCAGTTCGATCGCATCGATGCCGAGGCGCGTGCTGCGCTGCGCCGCCTGCACGAAGGCCTCGCGTACGCGCGCGAGATCCGCGGCATTCATTTCCCGCGGCGCCGGTTCGGCCTCCGAGAACGCTAGTGCCGAGGGGGCGATCGGCTCCCAACCGCCGGCCTCGCGCGCGATCAGCTTGCCCCCGTCCCAGGGCGCGTAGCTCGATGCCTTGCGCCCGGCATGGGCCAGCTGGATTGCCAGCGGCGTCTCGGCATGCTGGCGCAGCGCAGTCAGCACGTGGCGCAAGGCGCTTTCGTTTTCGTCCGAGTAAAGCCCGAGGCAGGCCGGCGTGATGCGGCCGATTGCCTCGACCGCAGTCGCTTCGATGCACAGCAGCCCGACACCGCCCAGCGCGAGCTGGCCCAGATGGATCAGGTGCCAGTCACTGGCGTTGCCTTCGGTCGCCGAGTACTGGCACATGGGCGAAACCATGATGCGGTTTGGAAGTTGCAGTTCACGCAGCTTAAGCGGTTGGAACAAAGCGCTGGTCACGGGAGGTCCTTTTGTTGATCGGAATCAAATGGGGGTGTCAATCGGGGTGCAGTATTGTAGGGTAATGCGCAGAATGCTCGCGTCGGACATTCGCACAATCGATGCGTCTGCGTCAAGAGCAATCGTGCCCTGGGCCCGCATATGCGGCAGGCCTTCGCTCACGTGATCCGGTCGCGAGAATTCTTGCGCTGGTGTGCATGGATGTATGAACTGCAGACACAGTTTCAATCGAGCGCTGGTCTACGTTGCTGTGGCGAACGGCAAAATCACGGGCGCTGCGAGGCGGGGGCGCGTCCCGGCGAGCTGTCATGGCTGACGCAATCCTGGTATTGAACGCAGGTTCATCGAGCCTCAAATTCTCGGTGTTTCTCGACCGGGAAGGGAGCGCTCCGCAACTCGAATTGCGCGGCCAGATCGAAGGCCTTTTCACCAAACCGCGCTTCAGCGCACGCGCTGCAAGCGGGGCCAGACTCGCCGAAGAAGACCTCGGCAGCGCGGCGCAACCGGGGCATGAGGGCGCCGCGCACTTTCTGCTCGGCTGGCTGGAGCAGCGGCTTGGGGGACGGCGCCTGCTGGCGGCCGGCCATCGCGTAGTCCACGGCGGGCGGGAGTTTTCCGCGCCGGTGCGGGTGAATGCGGCAGTGCTGACGGCGCTCGAGCGGCTGGTGCCGCTCGCGCCGCTGCATCAGCCGCATAACCTCGCCGCCATCCGCGCGGTGGCCGCGCGTGCGCCCGAGCTCACCCAGGTGGCCTGCTTCGATACGGCCTTCCACACGGCGCAGCCGCAGCTGGCCCAGGCATTTGCGTTGCCGCGGCGCCTGACCGAAGCCGGGCTGCGCCGCTATGGCTTCCACGGATTGTCCTACGAATACATCGCGCAGATGCTGCCTTCGATCGATGCGCGTGCCGCCTCCGGCCGCACCGTGGTCGCGCATCTGGGCAACGGCGCGAGCATGTGCGCTATCGCAGCCGGCAAGAGTGCGGCCAGCACCATGGGATTCACTGCGCTGGACGGTTTGCCGATGGGAACGCGCTGCGGCGCGATCGATCCGGGCGTGCTGCTATACCTGCTCGAGCACGAGGGCATGGATGCACGCGGCCTGGAAAAGCTGCTCTACCATGAGTCGGGACTGCTGGGCGTTTCCGGCATATCGAGCGACATGCGCGCGCTGCTCGACAGCCGCGATGCGCATGCGGCCGATGCCGTCGATCTGTTCGTCTACCGCATCGTGCGCGAACTCGGCTCCCTTGCCGCCGCGCTCGGCGGGCTGGATGCGCCGGTGTTCACCGCGGGCATAGGCGAGAACGCGCCGGCTATCCGCGCGCGCGTGTGTCGCGCAGTGGCCTGGCTTGGCATCGAACTCGATGACTCCGCCAATTCAGCCGGCGGGCCGCGCATCAGCCGCAGCGGCAGTCCGGCCTCTGCCTGGGTGCTGCCGACCAACGAGGAACTCATGATCGCCCTGCAAACGCGTGCGGCGCTGGGTGCCGGCCGCTAGTCGCGCGGCGGCTTCAAATCGAGGGGGCTGGCGGGAGCTTCGCGCTCGCCGGAAGCCAACAGCCGACCAGCGCGTGCGCCAGAGGCGTTAACCAGTTGACTCTGCCTTGATTTTGTTTGTATAATCCTGCCTCTTTGCGATACCCGGGGCGGCCAGAGCTAGAACGGTCGTCCCGATTTCATTTCGGAACGTCAAAAAATGCCAACAATTAATCAGTTAGTGCACACCCCACGCGTGCGCACCAAAGCCAAGAGCAAGGTGCCTGCGCTCGGAAATTCGCCGCAAAAGCGCGGCGTATGCACGCGCGTGTACACCACCACTCCGAAAAAGCCGAACTCGGCGCTGCGCAAGGTGGCGAAGGTGCGCCTCACCAACGGCTTCGAGGTCATCAGCTACATCGGCGGCGAAGGCCACAACCTGCAGGAGCACTCGGTGGTGCTGATCCGCGGCGGCCGGGTAAAAGACCTGCCGGGCGTGCGCTACCACATGGTGCGCGGCAGTCTGGATACGCAGGGCGTGAAGGATCGCAAGCAAAGCCGTTCCAAGTACGGCGCCAAGAAACCAAAGGCCGCGTAGCAGCCTGAACCCAAAGCCGCTTGGCGGCTTTACCAGTGGCCTGCGTAGCAGCGGGCCGACGAGCAGAGGACGAACATGCCACGACGCAGAGAAGTTCCGAAACGCGACATACTGCCGGATCCGAAATTCGGCAATCAGGACGTCGCCAAGTTCATCAACGTGCTGATGACGCGCGGCAAGAAATCGGTTGCCGAGAGCATCATCTACCGCGCGTTTACCGCGATCAAGACGAAGTCCGGCAAGGACCCGATCGAGGTGTTCGGCCAGGCGGTCTCCAATGTCAAGCCCATGGTCGAGGTGAAGAGCCGCCGCGTCGGCGGCGCCAACTACCAGGTGCCGGTGGAAGTGCGTCCGGTGCGGCGTGTGGCGCTGGCCATGCGCTGGTTGCGCGAAGCGGCACAGAAGCGCAGCGAGAAATCGATGGACCTGCGCCTCGCGAATGAGCTGCTGGAAGCGGCAGAGGGCCGTGGCAGCGCGATGAAAAAACGCGATGAAGTGCACCGCATGGCCGAAGCGAACAAGGCGTTCGCGCACTATCGCTTCTAGGCGCACCGGACTTCAGGGAATATAGACCGAATTTTCGACTTAACTCACTGCCAGCATTGATTGGCCCGGCCAGACATGTATCTGGCGGCCGCATTCAGGCAGTCAAAGGTTTTTAAGGTTCTTACCGTGGCACGCAAAACCCCAATCGAACGATATCGCAACATCGGCATCAGCGCTCACATCGACGCCGGCAAGACCACGACCACGGAACGCATCCTGTTCTACACCGGCGTGAACCACAAAATCGGCGAGGTGCACGACGGCGCTGCGACCATGGACTGGATGGAGCAGGAGCAGGAACGCGGCATCACCATCACGTCTGCGGCCACCACCTGTTTCTGGAAGGGCATGGATCTGTCTTTCCCGGAGCACCGTATCAATATCATCGATACTCCGGGCCACGTCGATTTCACCATCGAAGTGGAGCGTTCGATGCGCGTGATCGACGGCGCGTGCATGGTGTACTGCGCCGTGGGCGGGGTGCAGCCGCAGTCGGAAACGGTTTGGCGCCAGGCGAACAAGTACAAGGTGCCGCGGCTTGCGTTCGTCAACAAGATGGACCGCCAGGGCGCTGACTTCCTCAAGGTCTACGGGCAGATGAAGACCCGGCTCAAGGCCAATCCGGTGCCGCTGCAGCTGCCGATCGGGGCCGAGGAGAAATTCGAAGGCGTGATCGACCTCGTGCGGATGAAGGCGATCTACTGGGATGATTCGACGCAGGGCATGAAATTCGACATGCGCGACATCCCGGCGGACCTGCTCGCCGAAGCCAAGGAATGGCGCGAGAAAATGGTCGAGGCCGCTGCCGAAGCCGACGATGAGCTGATGAACAAGTATCTTGAAGGCCACGACCTGTCGGTCGCGGACATCAAGAAAGGCCTGCGCCTGCGCACCATCAAGAGCGAGATCACGCCGATGCTGTGCGGCTCGGCGTTCAAGAACAAGGGCGTGCAGGCGATGCTGGACGCCGTGGTTGAATACATGCCGGCGCCGGCGGATATTCCTCCGGTCAAGGGCGAGGACGACAGCGGCAAAATGGACGCGCGCACTCCTGACGACGAACAGCCGTTTGCCGCGCTCGCGTTCAAGATCATGACCGATCCGTTTGTCGGGCAGCTCACGTTCTTCCGCGTCTATTCCGGCGTGCTCAACTCCGGCGACACGGTCTATACCACCGTGCGCGGCAAGAAGGAGCGCATCGGCCGCCTGTTGCAGATGCACGCCAACGAACGTGCCGAGATCAAGGAAGTGCGCGCCGGCGATATCGGCGCCGCCGTGGGACTGAAAGACGTCACCACCGGCGAAACCCTGTGTGATCCCAAGCACATCATTGTCCTGGAACGCATGGTGTTTCCGGAACCGGTGATTCACGTTGCGGTGGAACCGAAAACCAAGAGCGACCAGGAGAAAATGGGCGTTGCGCTCAACCGTCTGGCGCAGGAGGACCCGTCGTTTCGCATGCGCACCGACGAGGAAACCGGCCAGACCATCATTTCCGGCATGGGCGAGTTGCACCTGGAAATCATCGTCGACCGCATGAAGCGGGAGTTCGGCGTCGAAGCGAACGTCGGTGCTCCCCAGGTCGCGTATCGCGAAACCATCCGGCGCACCTGCGACGAGATCGAAGGCAAGTTCATCAAGCAGTCCGGCGGACGCGGCCAGTATGGTCATGTCTGGCTCAAGGTCGAACCCCAGCCTGCGGGCAAGGGGTTCGAGTTTGTCGACGCGATCAAGGGCGGCTCGGTGCCGCGCGAGTACATTCCTGCGGTGCAGCGCGGCCTGGTGGAAACGCTGCCGGCGGGTGTGCTCGCCGGCTATCCCGTGGTGGATGTCAAGGTAACGCTGTTCGACGGCTCGTACCACGAGGTGGACTCGAACGAAAATGCGTTTCGCATGGCCGCCTCGATGGCGTTCAAGGACGGCATGCGCAAGGCCTCTCCGGTGCTGCTCGAGCCGATCATGGCGGTCGAGGTGGAAACGGCGGAAGACAAGATGGGCGACGTCATGGGCGACTTGTCGTCGCGCCGCGGCGTGATCCAGGGCATGGACGACCTGCCCGGAGGCAAGGCGATTCGCGCCGAAGTACCGCTGGCGGAGATGTTCGGCTATTCGACGACGCTGCGCTCGCTCACGCAAGGGCGCGCGACCTATACCATGGAATTCAAGCATTACGCCGAAGCGCCGAAGACCGTGGCCGAAGCGATTATCAACAAGAAATAAACGGGAACGATCATGTCAAAAGCTAAATTTGAGCGCACGAAGCCGCACGTGAACGTAGGGACGATAGGGCACGTGGACCATGGGAAGACGACGCTGACGGCGGCGATCACGTTGGTGATGAGCAGGAAGTTTGGTGGAGAGGCGAAGGCCTACGACCAGATTGACTCGGCGCCGGAGGAGAAGGCGCGGGGGATCACGATCAACACGGCGCACGTGGAATACGAGACGACGAAGCGGCACTATGCGCACGTGGACTGCCCGGGTCATGCGGACTACATCAAGAACATGATTACGGGTGCGGCGCAGATGGACGGGGCGATTCTGGTGGTATCGGCCGCGGACGGTCCGATGCCGCAGACGCGGGAACACATTCTGCTGGCGCGGCAGGTCGGTGTGCCTTACATCATTGTTTACATGAACAAAGCTGACTTGGTGGACGACAAGGAGCTGCTCGAGCTGGTGGAGATGGAAGTGCGCGAGCTCTTGTCCAAGTACGAGTTTCCTGGCGACGACACGCCGATCATCATCGGCTCGGCCCTGAAGGCGCTCGAAGGCGACAAGAGCGACATGGGCGAGGGCTCGATATTCAAGCTGGCCGATGCGCTGGATTCGTACATTCCTGAGCCCAAGCGGGCGATCGACGGTCCGTTCCTGATGCCGGTGGAGGACGTGTTCTCGATCTCCGGGCGCGGCACGGTGGTGACCGGGCGGGTGGAGCGCGGGATCGTGAAGGTGGGCGAAGAAATCGAGATCGTGGGTCTGAAGCCGACGCTGAAGACGGTGTGCACGGGCGTGGAGATGTTCAGGAAGCTCCTGGACCAGGGTCAGGCGGGGGACAACATCGGGGTGCTCCTCAGAGGCACCAAGCGCGAGGAAGTCGAGCGCGGGCAGGTGTTGGCCAAGCCGGCGAGCATCACGCCGCACACGAAGTTCGAGTGCGAGGTGTACATCCTGTCCAAGGACGAGGGCGGGCGGCACACGCCGTTCTTCCCGGGGTACCGGCCGCAGTTTTATTTCCGCACGACGGACGTGACCGGGAGCTGCGAGCTGCCGGCGGGGGTGGAGATGGTGATGCCTGGGGACAACGTGAAGATGGTGGTGACGCTGATTGCGCCGATCGCGATGGAGCAGGGCTTGCGCTTTGCGATCCGCGAGGGCGGGCGCACGGTCGGTGCCGGTGTGGTTGCCAAGGTGATCGAGTAAGGATTAGAGACTGGAGTCTCAAAGGACAAATATGCAAAGCACGAAAATCAGGATTCGACTCAAGGCGTTCGACTACCGTCTGATCGATCAGTCGGCGCTGGAGATCGTTGACACCGCGAAGCGCACCGGCGCCGTGGTCAAGGGCCCCGTGCCCCTGCCCACCCGCATCGAGCGCTTCGACGTGCTGCGTTCACCGCACGTGAACAAGACCTCGCGCGACCAGTTCGAGATCCGTACGCACCTGCGGCTGATGGATATTATCGACCCCACCGACAAGACCGTGGACGCGCTGATGAAGCTGGACCTGCCGGCCGGGGTGGACGTGGAGATCAAGCTGTAGCGTTTGACCGTAATGCCGCGCGCACCGGCAAATAAATGCCGGGCGCGATGGATAATGGCCGGCCAATTGTAGTCGGTGCCTTTTAACGAAGGGAAAGAAGATGAGCTTAGGATTAGTCGGTCGCAAGGTCGGCATGACCCGCGTATTCACGGACGACGGTGATTCCGTCCCGGTGACCGTGGTGGACGTGTCCGACAACCGCGTGACCCAGATTAAGACCGCCAAGACCGACGGCTATGCCGCGGTGCAGGTGACTTTCGGCAAACGCCGCCCCGTGCGCGTGAACAAATCGGCTGCCGGCCATTTCGCCAAGGCCGCGGTCGAAGCCGGCCACACGCTGAAGGAATTCCGCGTCACCGAAGAGCAGCTCGCCAGCCTCAAGGTCGGCGGCAAGGTCGGCGTGGACCTGTTTCAGGTGGGGCAAATGGTGGACGTGACGGGAACCTCGCAGGGCAAGGGTTTCTCCGGCGTCATCAAGCGCCATCATTTTTCCTCCAACCGCGCCAGCCACGGCAATTCGCGCTCGCATAACACACCCGGTTCGACCGGGCAGGCGCAGGATCCGGGCCGCGTGTTCCCGGGCAAGCGCATGGCGGGCCAACTCGGCAACGTCAAGCGCACCACGCAGGGCCTGGAGATTGTGCGCATCGATGCCGAGCGCCAGCTGCTGCTGATCAAGGGCTCGGTCCCGGGCAGCAAGGGCGGCGATTTGCTGGTGCATCCGGCCGCCAGGGCGCGCGCGAAGAAAGTCGCCGCAGCGCCGGCCAAGGGAGGTAAGAAATAATGGATCTGAAACTCATAGACGCCAAAGGTCAAGCGGCCTCCACCATGGCCGCCTCGGACGCGCTGTTCGGGCGCGACTACAACGAACCGCTGATCCATCAGGTGGTGACGGCTTATCAGGCCAATGCACGCCAGGGTACGCGCGCGCAGAAGGGCCGCAGCGAAATCGCCAAATCTACGCGTAAGCCCTGGCGCCAGAAGGGCACCGGCCGCGCGCGTGCCGGTATGGCCTCGAGCCCGCTGTGGCGCGGCGGCGGCAGGATCTTCCCGTCCAGCCCGGAGGAGAATTTCACGCAAAAGCTGAACCGCAAGATGTATCGTGCGGGCGTCGCGTCGATTCTGTCGCAGCTCGCGCGCGAGGACCGCTTGAAGGTGGTCGAGAGCTTCGTCGTGGAAGCGCCGAAGACCAAGCTGTTCCTGCAGAAGGTGACCGACATGGGCGTCGCCGATTCCCTGCTGCTGATCACCGACGAGCTCGACGACAATCTGATCCTGTCCTCGAGAAACCTGCCCAACGTGCTGGTGCTGGAAGTGGCCGAGGCCGACCCGGTGTCGCTGATCCGCTACCAGAACGTGATCCTGACCCGCAAGGCGGTCAGCAAATTCGAGGAGATGCTGGGATGAACGCGCCACAAACGAGCAAGACCCCGGCGAAACCTGCAGTGAAAAACCCGCAACGCCTGATGCAGGTGCTGCTCGCGCCGCAGGTGTCGGAAAAGAGCACCTTCGTCGCCGAGAAGAACGAGCAAGTGGTGTTCCGCGTTGTCGGCAATGCGACCAAACCTGAAATCAAGGCCGCGGTCGAGCTGCTGTTCAAGGTCGAAGTCGAAAGCGTGCAGGTCGCCAACGTCAAGGGCAAGCAAAAGCGCTTCGGCAAGCTCTCCGGCCGGCGCAAAGACTGGAAAAAGGCATATGTATGCCTGAAGCCCGGCCAGGAAATCAACTTTCACGCGGCGGAGTAGAACATGGCACTCGTCAAAGTCAAACCCACTTCACCCGGCCGCCGCGCCCTGGTCAAGGTCGTCAACCCCGACCTGCACAAGGGCAAGCCGCATGCGCCACTGCTCGAGCCGCAGTCGAAGCGCGCCGGACGCAACAGCAGCGGCCACATCACCATGCGCCATCAGGGCGGTGGCCACAAGCAGCATTATCGAATTGTCGATTTCAAGCGCGCCAAGGACGGCATCGTGGCCAAGGTCGAGCGTCTGGAATACGATCCCAACCGCAGCGCCAACCTGGCGTTGCTGTGCTACACCGACGGCGAGCGCCGCTACATCATTGCCCCCAAAGGGGTGGCGGTGGGCGCGCAGCTCATGTCCGGCGCGGAAGCGCCGATCAAGCCGGGCAATACGCTGCCGCTGCGCAATATCCCGGTAGGCACCACCGTGCACTGCGTTGAGATGCTGCCCGGCAAGGGCGCGCAGATCGCGCGCGCGGCGGGCACTTCGGTGCAGTTGCTCGCGCGCGAAGGCAGCTACGCCCAGCTGCGCCTGCGCTCGGGTGAGGTGCGTAAAGTGCATATCGAATGCCGCGCCACCATCGGTGAGGTCGGCAACGAAGAGCATTCGCTGGAATCGGTAGGCAAGGCCGGCCGCATGCGCTGGCGCGGCGTGCGCCCGACGGTGCGCGGCGTCGCGATGAACCCGATCGATCACCCGCACGGCGGTGGCGAAGGCAAGACTGCCGCCGGCCGGCATCCGGTCAGCCCCTGGGGCACGCTCACCAAGGGCTATCGCACGCGCAAGAACAAACGCACCAGCGGCATGATCATCAATCGCCGTAACAAGAAATAGAGGATAGGACATGGGACGTTCAGTCAAGAAAGGCCCGTTCGTTGACCACCATCTGGTGGACAAGGTGGAAAAGGTGCGCGGCAGCGGCGACAAGCGCCCGATCAAGACCTGGTCGCGCCGCTCCACCATCCTGCCGGATTTCGTCGGCCTGACCATCGCTGTGCATAACGGCAAGCAGCACATCCCGGTCTATATTTCCGAGAACATGGTGGGTCATAAGCTCGGCGAGTTCGCGCTCACCCGCACGTTCAAGGGCCACTCGGCCGATAGAAAAGTCGCAGCGCCCGGCGGCGGGACTCCCGCGCCGGCTGCGGCGAAGAAATAGGAGTGACAGCCATGCAAACCAGAGCAAGCTTGCGCGGTGTCCGCCTGTCGGCGCAGAAGGGACGGCTGGTCGCCGATCTGATCCGCGGCCTCGCGGTGGACAAGGCGCTCAACGTGCTGGCGTTCAGCCCGAAAAAGGGCGCCAAGATCATCAAGAAAGTGCTGGAATCGGCGATCGCCAATGCCGAGCACAACGACGGCGCGGACATCGACGAGCTGAAAGTGCAGACCATCTACGTCGAGCAGGGTGCAGCGCTCAAGCGCTTTCATGCACGTGCCAAAGGGCGCGGCAACCGCATCAACAAGCAGTCCTGCCATATATTCATCACGGTAGGCGACGAGGTCAAGGCAAAACGCAGCGCGGCCAAACCTGTAGCCAAAGCACGCGCGGCTGCTGCCGCGGCCAAAAACTAAGGGACAGTCATGGGACAAAAAATCCACCCGATCGGTTTCCGCCTCGCAGTCAACAAGAACTGGGGCTCGCGCTGGTTCGCCAACAGCAAGAACTTCGGCGCCATGCTCAACGAAGACCTGAAGGTACGTGACTATCTGAAGAAGAAGCTTGCGCACGCCTCGGTCGGCCGCGTGGTGATCGAGCGTCCGGCCAAGGACGCGCGCATCACCATCCACAGCGCCCGCCCGGGCGTGGTCATCGGCAAGAAAGGCGAGGACATCGAGGTGCTCAAGGCCGACCTGCGCAAGATGCTGGGCGTGCAGATGGTGCACGTCAACATCGAGGAGATCAGAAAGCCCGAGATTGATGCGCAGCTCATCGCCGACTCGATCGCGCAGCAGCTGGAGAAGCGCATCATGTTCCGCCGCGCGATGAAGCGCGCCATGCAGAACGCGATGCGCCTCGGCGCGCAGGGCATCAAGATCGCGAGCTCGGGCCGGCTGAACGGCATCGAAATCGCGCGCAACGAGTGGTACCGCGAGGGCCGCGTGCCCCTGCATACGCTGCGCGCCGACATCGATTACGGTTTCGGCGAAGCCAAGACGACCTATGGCGTGATCGGCATCAAGGTGTGGGTGTACAAGGGCGAGACCGTGGGCAGGAACGAGCAGCCGGTCGCCGTGCCCGGCTCTGCGCCGGAAGAAATGCCCGCGCCGAAGAAGGTGAGAAAAGCCCCGGCCCCGGCGGCGAGAACCGAGGCAGCGGCAGCCAAACCAGAAGGCGAGGCGAAGCCCAAGGCAACGACGCGCGCGCGCAAAAAGCCCGCAGCGGCCGATGCGCCCAATACCGAAGCTGCGGCCGAGGGATCAACCGGCGAAGCCGCCAAACCCGCAGCCAAGGCCAAGACCACGGTCCGGCGCGTGACGAAGAAGACAGGAGCGTAAGATGCTTCAACCATCCAGGACGAAATACCGCAAGCAGCAGAAGGGCCGCAACAAGGGCATCGCTACGCGCGGCAACAAAGTGTCATTCGGCGAATATGGGCTCAAGGCCATCGGCCGCGGCAGGCTGACCGCGCGCCAGATCGAAGCCGCGCGCCGCGCCATGACGCGCCACATCAAACGCGGCGGCCGCATCTGGATCCGGATTTTTCCGGATAAGCCGATTTCGCAGAAGCCGGCCGAGGTGCGCATGGGCAACGGCAAGGGCAATCCGGAGTATTTCGTGGCCGAAATCGTGCCGGGCAAGGTACTGTATGAAATGGACGGCGTGGACGAGGTGCTGGCGCGGCAGGCGTTCCGCCTCGCGGCGGCCAAGCTGCCGATCGCGACGGCCTTTGTCCACCGTTTAGTGGGGTAGAGCGATGAAACCGAGTGAACTGCGCGCCAAGGACGTGGCGCAACTGAACCAGGAATTGAACGATCTGCTGAAGGCGCAATTCAGCCTTCGCATGCAGGTCGCGACCCAGCAGCTGACCAACAACAGCCAGCTGAAGAAGACCCGCCGCGACATCGCGCGGGTGCGCACCATCATTGCACAGAAGGCGGCAAGCAAATGAGCGATACCCAGACAGCCAAGGCAACCAAGGTCGTGCGCGCGCTGACCGGCCGCGTGGTCAGCGACAAGATGAACAAGACGGTCACGGTGCTGATCGAGCGCCGCGTGCGCCATCCTCTGGTGGGCAAGATCGTGACGCGCTCCAAGAAATACCACGCGCATTCCGAGAACAACGAGTACAAGGTCGGCGACCTGGTCATGATCGAGGAGACGCGGCCGATTTCCAAGACCAAGGCGTGGAAGGTCACGAAGCTGCTGGAGAAAGGCAAGAACATTTAAGCCGGATAAATCCCTTGCCCCGGCAGCGGGACTCAGATATAATCCACTGTTTTTCGCAGTACCGCTTCGCCCCAGGCTGGAGCGTTCACCCCGAACGGGTTCCAAGACTGGCCGCATGTCACGCGCACTAGCAGGTGCGCCCGCAAGCGGTCCAAGTTGGAGAGGAAACAAACCATGATTCAGATGCAAAGTGTATTGGATGTTGCCGACAATACCGGTGCGCGCGCAGTGATGTGCATCAAGGTATTGGGCGGCTCGAAGCGGCGCTATGCCGGCATCGGCGATGTGATCAAGGTCAGCATCAAGGACTGCGCTCCGCGTGGCCGCGTGAAAAAGGGCGAGATTTACAGTGCCGTCGTGGTGCGCACGGCCAAGGGCGTGCGCCGCGCCGATGGCTCGCTGATCAAGTTCGACACCAATGCCGCAGTGTTGCTCAACGCCAAGCTCGAGCCCATCGGCACGCGCATATTCGGGCCGGTGACGCGCGAGCTGCGCAACGAGCGCTTCATGAAGATCGTGTCGCTCGCGCCAGAAGTGTTGTAACACACGGGTCGATGGAACAGGGGGGGCAGCCCCCTCGTAGCTTCCCCCCAGTCAGGATTATAGGAATCGAAGGCCATGCAAAAGATTCGCAAAGGTGACGACGTGATCGTCACCACCGGCAAGGATAAAGGCAAGCGCGGCACGGTGCTGCGCCGCGTCGACGACAAGCACCTGCTGGTCGAGGGCATCAACCGCGCGAAGAAGCACCAGAAGCCGAACCCGATGAAGAACCAGACGGGCGGCATCGTGGATATGGACATGCCGATCGACATCTCCAACGTGGCGCTGTTCAACCCGCAGACGCAGAAAGGCGACCGCGTCGGCTTCAAGACGCTGGAGGACGGACGCAAAGTGCGTATTTTCAAGTCCAATGGCGAAGTAGTGGACGCCTGAGAGAGAAAACGCTATGGCACGCTTATACAGCTATTACAAAGAGACGGTAGTACCCGATATGGTGAAGAAGTTCGGGTACAAGACGACGATGCAGGTTCCGCGCATCGAAAAGATCACGCTCAACATGGGCGTGGGCGAAGCGGTCAACGACAAGAAGATCATGGACAACGCCGTCGGCGACATGACCAAGATCGCCGGGCAAAAGCCGGTGGTCACGTTGTCGAAAAAGCCCATTGCCGGGTTCAAGATCCGCAAGGGTCTGGCGATCGGCTGCATGGTGACCCTGCGCGGGGCGCGCATGTACGAGTTTCTCGACCGGCTGGTCAGCATCGCGATCCCGCGCATCCGCGACTTCCGCGGTTTGTCGCAGCGCGCATTTGACGGCCGCGGCAATTACAACCTCGGCGTGAAAGAGCAGATCATTTTCCCGGAAGTCGAATACGATAAGATCGATGCCCTGCGTGGCATGAACATCAGCATCACCACCACTGCGAAGACCGACGAAGAAGCGAAAGCGCTGCTCGCGGCCTTCAAATTCCCGTTCAAGACCTGAAGGATTGCGCCATGGCAAAAACCGCAGTCATCAACCGCAACGAAAAGCGCCGCAAGACCGTGAAGAAATTCGAGGTCAAGCGTACCGCGCTGCTCGCCATCATCAACGATTTCAAGCAGCCCGAGGACGAGCGCATGGCGGCGCGTATGCAGCTGCAACGGCTGCCGCGCAACGCCAGCCCCACGCGCGTGCGCAACCGCTGCAAGCTGACGGGCCGGCCGCGCGGTGTGTACCGCAAGTTCGGTCTGGGACGCAACAAGCTGCGCGAGATCGCTATGCGCGGCGAGATTCCCGGCATGACCAAAGCCAGCTGGTGAGAGGAGACAAAGCATGAGCATGAGTGATCCGATCGCCGATATGCTGACCCGTATCCGCAATGCGCAACTTGCGGAAAAGCTGTCGGTGGCGATGCCTTCGTCGCGCGTCAAAGCGTCCATCGCGCAGGTGCTGAAGGACGAGGGCTACATTGAAGAATTCAAGGTGCGCGACGAGGAGGGCAAGTCGGTCCTCGAGATCGCGTTGAAGTACTACGCCGGCGCGCCGGTGATCGAGACGATCGAGCGCGTGAGCCGCCCAGGGTTGCGCATATACAAAGGCCGCGACGACATTCCCAAGATCATGAACGGACTCGGGATCGCCATCGTCTCCACATCGAAGGGTGTGATGACCGACAGAAAAGCGCGCGCCACCGGAATCGGCGGCGAAGTGCTGTGCATCGTGGCTTAAGGGGACGCAATCATGTCGCGAATCGGAAAGAACCCCATCGTTGTGCCCAAGGGCGTCGAAGTGACCGTTTCGGCCGACCAGGTCGCGGTCAAAGGGCCGCTGGGCACGCTGACGCAGCGCTTGAACAGCGATATCAAGATTGAATGCGAAGGCGATCATCTGCGCTGTGTGGTGCAGAATGACTCGACCCGGGCCAATGCCATGTCCGGCACCGTACGCGCCCTGGTGGCCAATATGGTCGAGGGCGTGACCAAGGGCTTCGAGCGCAAATTGGTCTTGGTCGGCGTCGGCTATCGCGCGCAGGCGCAGGGCGACAAGCTCAATCTTGCGCTCGGTTTTTCGCACCCGGTCGTGCACCAGATGCCAAAAGGCGTCAAGGTCGAGACCCCGACCCAGACCGAGATCATTCTTCGCAGCAACGACAAGCAGCAGGTCGGCCAAGTGGCCGCCGAGGTGCGTGCCTATCGCAGCCCCGAGCCTTACAAGGGCAAGGGTGTGCGCTACGCGGACGAGAAAGTGGTCTTGAAAGAGACCAAGAAGAAGTAAGCGGAGCTAAAGCCATGATAGATAAAAAAGAGGCGCGACTGCGCCGCGCACGTAGATCACGTGCCAAGATTGCCGAACTCAAAGCGGTGCGCCTCGCGGTGCACCGCACCAACAGCCACATCTACGCCCAGGTGATTTCCGCCTGCGGCACCAAGGTGTTGACCGCGGCCTCGACGCTGGAGAAGGAAGTGCGCGCGAGCATCGCCAATGGCGGCAACGTCAAGGCGGCCGAAGCCGTCGGCAAGCGCATCGCCGCCAAGGCGAAGCAACTCGGCATCGAGAAAGTGGCGTTCGACCGCGGCGGGCTGCAGTATCACGGCCGCGTCAAGGCGCTTGCCGAAGCGGCGCGCGAAGCCGGACTCAAGTTTTAATCGGGGACGAATATGGCGAAGATGCAAGGCAGGATGCAGGGCAAGATGCAGGGCCAGGACGATCGTGGTGACGGTCTGCGCGAGAAAATGGTTGCGATCAACCGCGTCACCAAAGTGGTGAAAGGCGGCCGCATCCTGAGCTTTGCCGCGCTTACCGTGGTGGGCGACGGCGACGGCGGTGTCGGCATGGGCAAGGGCAAATCGCGCGAAGTTCCGGTGGCCGTGCAAAAAGCCATGGAAGAAGCGCGGCGTAAAATGTTCCGCGTCAGTCTGAAGAACGGCACGCTGCACCACGCGGTGATGGGTCACCATGGCGCAGCCAAGGTCTACATGCAGCCGGCCTCCGAAGGTACGGGCATCATCGCCGGCGGCGCCATGCGCGCCGTGTTCGAGGTCATGGGCGTCACCAATGTGCTCGCCAAGTGCATCGGCTCGGGCAGCCCCTACAACGTCGTTCGCGCCACCCTGCAGGGTTTGAAGTCCATGAATACGCCGTCCGAGGTTGCCGCCAAGCGCGGCAAGTCGGTCGAAGAAATCACCGGTTGAGGGCGATCATGGCAGACAAGAAACTCAGAGTTACCCTGATGAAAAGCGTGATCGGCTGCAAGGCCGCACATCGCGCGACGGTGCGCGGGCTGGGCTTGAAGCGCATCAACCACACCGTGGAATTGCAGGACACGCCTGCGATCCGCGGCATGATCAACAAGGTCTACTACCTGGTGAAGTGCGAGGCATAAATGCAGCTCAATACGATCAAGCCTGCGGCAGGCGCTAAACACCCGCGCCGCCGCGTCGGCCGCGGCATCGGTTCGGGCCTGGGCAAGACCGCGGGACGCGGTCACAAAGGGCAGAAGTCGCGTTCGGGCGGCTTTCATAAAGTAGGTTTCGAGGGCGGCCAGATGCCGCTGCAGCGGCGCCTGCCCAAGCGCGGCTTCAACTCGCTCGCGCGCGGCTTGACCGCTGAAGTGCGCCTGTCCGATCTGCAGAAAATGCAGCTTGCTGATATCGACCTGAAGGCGCTCATAGACGCCGGCGTAGTGCCGGAGGCGACCGAGGCGGTCAAAGTCATTTTGTCGGGCAAGATCGAGCGCAAGGTCAGCTTGAGCGGCCTGCGCGTGACCAAGGGCGCCAGGGCGGCCATCGAGGCGGCCGGTGGCAGCATTGCGGCGATCGAAGCCAAGGCGCTGGTAGGCAAGGGCAAGAAAGCCAAAGCGCGGGCCGAAGCAATCGCCAAGGCGCAAGCCCGGGCCGAAGCGCCCAAGGGCGCTGCGGCCAAACCGGCGGAAAAGGCGAAGGCCAAGCCCAAGGCACCCAAGGCGGGCGCGGGCGAGCCGGCTGCCAAAGAAAAATCCAAACCCAAGGCAAAGGGCGAGAAGGCTTAAACGCCGCTCAGCGACATGGCTACCCAGGCTCAAAATATCGGCAAAACCGGCAAGTACGGCGACCTGAAAAAGCGTCTGCTGTTCCTGCTCGGCGCTTTGGTCGTGTTCCGCATCGGTGCGCATATTCCTGTGCCCGGAATCGATCCGAATGCGCTCGCCGATCTGTTCAAGTCGCAGCAGGGCGGCATCCTGGGCATGTTCAACATGTTCTCCGGCGGAGCGCTGTCGCGCTTCACTATTTTCGCCCTCGGGATCATGCCTTACATCTCGTCGTCGATCATTATGCAGCTGATGACCACGGTGTCGCCGCAGCTGGAACAGTTGAAGAAGGAAGGCCAGGCGGGACAGCGCAAGATCACCCAGTACACCCGCTACGGGACGGTGTTCCTGGCGTTGTTCCAGGCGACCGGCATTTCGATTGCGCTCGAATCGCAGCCCGGTCTGGTGCTTGATCCCGGCCTGCTGTTCCGCTTTGTCACGGTGAGCACGCTGGTGACCGGTACCATGTTCCTGATGTGGCTGGGCGAGCAGATCACCGAGCGCGGCCTGGGCAACGGCATTTCCATCATCATATTTGCCGGCATTGCCGCGGGCCTGCCTAACGCCGTCGGCGGCACGCTGGAACTGGTGCGCACCGGCGCCATGCACCCGCTTACGGCGCTGCTGGTGGCGACTGCCGTGGCGCTGGTGACCTGGGCCGTGTGCTTCATCGAACGCGGTCAACGCAAGATTCTGGTGAACTACGCCAAGCGCCAGGTCGGCAATAAGATCTACGGCGGCCAGGCCTCGCACCTGCCGTTCAAGCTGAATATGGCCGGTGTGATCCCGCCGATTTTCGCTTCGAGCATCATCCTGTTTCCGGCGACGCTCGCCGGCTGGTTCGGCCGCAGCGAGAGCATGAGCTGGTTGCGCGACATTTCCAGTACGCTTTCGCCGGGCCAGCCGATCTATGTGATGCTGTATTCGGGCGCGATCATTTTCTTCTGCTTTTTCTATACCGCGTTGCAGTACAACCCGAAGGAAACCGCGGATAACCTGAAAAAGAGCGGCGCATTCGTTCCCGGCATCCGTCCGGGCGATCAGACCGCGCGCTATCTGGAAAAGATCCTGACCCGGCTCACCATGGCCGGCGCGGTGTACGTCACTCTGGTTTGTCTGTTGCCGGAATTTCTGATCCTGAAATGGAACGTGCCGTTTTATTTCGGCGGCACTTCGCTCTTGATCATCGTGGTGGTGACCATGGATTTCATGTCGCAGGTGCAGGCCTACATCATGTCGCACCAGTATGAAAGTTTGCTGAAAAAAGCCAATTTCAAGGGCGCGGGCTTCCCCACACGCTGATGGCGAAAGAAGACGTTATCGAGATGCAGGGGGAGATTGTGGAGAATCTCCCTAACGCAACCTTCAGGGTGAAGCTGGAAAATGGCCACATAGTGTTGGGACATATCTCGGGCAAGATGCGTATGCACTATATCCGCATCCTGCCGGGCGACAAGGTGACGGTGGAATTGACGCCGTATGATTTGACAAGAGCGCGGATCGTTTTCCGCGCAAAGTAGTCCGGGTGCGGGTGTCACAGCACGGACCGGGCGGAGCAGGGGAGCACCATGAAAGTACAGGCATCAGTGAAAAAGATGTGCCGCAACTGCAAGGTCATTCGCAGGAAGAGGGTGGTGCGCGTGATTTGCACCAATCCGCGGCATAAGCAGCGCCAAGGTTAATTGGCTGGCATAGAGCATGATATCAAGTTATAATTACCGGTTTCGCATTTCTGGGGTGAGCTAATGGCCCGTATTGCAGGCGTCAACATTCCAAACCACCAACACGCCGAGATCGCGCTGACCGCGATCTACGGCATCGGGCGGGCACGTGCGCAGGCGATCTGCGTTGCGGCTAAGGTCGGAACATCGGCCAAAATCAAGGACCTGTCGGACTCCGACATGGAACGCTTGCGCGAAGAGGTGGCCAAATTCACGGTCGAAGGCGACCTGCGGCGCGAAGTATCGATGTCGATCAAGCGCCTGATGGACCTGGGCTGCTACCGCGGTTCGCGCCACCGCAAGGGTTTGCCCGTGCGCGGCCAGCGCACGCGCACCAACGCGCGCACGCGCAAAGGCCCGCGTAAGGCGGCGATCAAGATGAAATCCGCGGCGACCAAGACTTAAGCCCCGGATCAACGGACACGTAGAGGAAAGCATAAATGGCCAAACCCCCGAGCGCCGGCGCCACAGCAGCGGCGCGCGTACGCAAGAAGGTGAAAAAGAACGTTGCCGAAGGCATCGCGCATATCCATGCGTCGTTCAACAACACCATCATCACCATAACCGACCGCCAGGGCAACGCGCTCTCGTGGGCGACGTCCGGCGCCGCCGGCTTCAAGGGTTCGCGCAAATCGACGCCGTTCGCGGCGCAGATCGCCGCAGAGCAGGCAGGCAAGGCAGCGCAGGAATGCGGCGTGAAGAACGTCGAAGTGCGCATCAAGGGCCCGGGCCCCGGACGCGAGTCCGCCGTGCGCGCACTGAACGCGATCGGACTGAAGATCACCAGCATCAGCGACGTGACGCCGGTGCCGCACAATGGCTGCCGCCCGCCCAAGCGTCGGCGCATCTAAGGAGACTGGAAAGTGGCCCGCAACCTAGACCCCAAATGCCGCCAGTGCCGCCGCGAGGGCGAGAAGCTGTTCCTCAAAGGCGAGAAGTGTTTTACCGACAAGTGCGCCGTTGAGCGCCGCGCCTACGCGCCGGGCCAGCACGGCCAGAAGAGCGGCCAGCGCCTGTCCGACTACGGCAAGCAGCTGCGCGAGAAGCAGAAGATCCGCCGCATCTACGGCATCCTCGAACGCCAGTTCCGCGGCATTTATGCGGCGGCTGCGCGCCAGAAAGGCATCACCGGCGAGAGCCTGTTGCAGATGCTCGAGTCGCGCCTGGACACGGTGTGCTTCCGCATGGGCTTCGGTGCTTCGCGCAACGAAGCGCGCCAGATCGTGCGCCACAACGGCATCATGGTGAACGGGAAGCGCGTCAACATTCCGTCCTACCATGTACGTACCGGTGACACCATCGAGGTGGCAGCGGCGGCCAAGGACCAACTGCGCATCAAGGGCGCGTCCGCTGCGGCTGCATCGCGCGGCGTTCCTGAATGGCTCGAAGTGGATGCCACGGCGATGAAGGGAATGTTCAAGACGGTACCGCAGCGCAGCGAGCTGCCTTCGACCATCAACGAAAGCCTGGTTGTCGAATTGTATTCCAAGTAATTGTCAAAGTTTCCCAGAGGAACCTCCATGCAAAGCAGTGGATTTCTGAAACCGCGCATCATCGACGTGCAGAGCATCGCTCCCAATCATGCCAAAGTGGTGATGGAGCCGTTCGAGCGGGGCTACGGCCACACCCTGGGCAATGCGCTACGGCGCGTGCTGTTGTCCTCGATGCCGGGGTTCGCCCCGACCGAGGTGCAGATTTCGGGCGTGCTGCACGAGTATTCGACCATCGACGGCGTGCAGGAAGACGTGGTCGACATCCTGCTCAATCTCAAAGGCGTGGTGCTGAAAGTGCATAACCGCACCGAGGCCTTGCTGACGCTGAAGAAAAAAGGCGAAGGCGCGGTCACTGCCGCCGACATCGAAGTCTCCCACGACGTGGAAATCGTCAATCCCGAGCACGTCATCGCCCACCTTTCTCCCGGCGGCAAGCTGGAAATGCAGATCAAAGTCGAGCGCGGCCGCGGCTACCAGCCCGGCAACCTGCGCGCGGCGCCCGAGGAAACCAAGGGCATAGGCAAGATCATCCTCGATGCTTCGTTCTCGCCCGTGCGCCGCGTCAGCTACGCGGTCGAATCGGCGCGGGTGGAACAGCGCACCGACCTCGATAAGCTGATCCTCGACATCGAAACCAACGGCGTGGTCGAGCCGGAGGAGGCGATACGTTATGCCGCGCGCGTGCTGGTGGAGCAGCTGTCGGTATTCGCCGCACTAGAGGGCACACCGGTCGCGAGCGAGCCGGTCAAGGCGCCGCAGGTCGACCCGATTCTGCTGCGTCCGGTGGACGATCTGGAACTTACGGTGCGTTCGGCCAACTGCCTGAAGGCCGAGAACATCTATTACATAGGCGACTTGATCCAGCGCACCGAGACCGAGTTGCTGAAGACACCGAACCTCGGCCGCAAGTCGCTCAACGAGATCAAGGAAGTACTCGCATCGCGCGGGCTGACTCTCGGGATGAAGCTGGAGAACTGGCCGCCCGCAGGGCTGGAAGTCGCCCGCGTCTGAAGGGAATCCGCCCGCGGCTCGCCCGTGGGGAAGAATCGTAGCCCTCGGGACGAGGGCGGAACAGAAGAGGCAAGAACATGCGTCACCGCTTAGGACTGAGAAAACTCAATCGCACCAGCAGCCACCGCCTGGCGATGCTGCGCAATATGACCAATTCGCTGCTGAAGCACGAGGTCATCACGACCACGTTGCCCAAGGCGAAGGAGCTGCGCCGCGTAGTCGAGCCGATGATCACGCTGGGCAAGATCGCCACGGTCGCCAACCGCCGCCTGGCGTTCAACCGCCTGCGCGATCGCGACATGGTCACGAAGCTGTTCAACGAACTCGGTCCGCGCTACGCCAAGAGGAACGGCGGCTATCTGCGTATCCTCAAGTACGGCTTCCGCCAGGGCGACAACGCGCCGATGGCGCTGGTCGAACTGATGGATCGCCCCGAACCCGCGGAAGGCACCGCCGCAACGGAAGCCAAGTCCTGATATAGGCCTTGATCCGATGAAGAAGCCGGCCTAGTGCCGGCTTTTTGGTTTTCCGGCGCTACAATGCGCCCATGGCAATCGTGTTGTTTACCGATTTCGGTTCCGGCGATATCTACGTCGGTCAGGTGAAGGCGGTGCTGCAGCGTCTCGCGCCGGGCATCGCGCTAATCGACTTGCTGCATGACGCCCCGGCATTCAACGTGCGCGCCAGCGCCCACCTGCTCGCAGCCATGGTCGAACGCTTCCCCGAGGACAGCGTGTTCCTGGCCGTGGTCGACCCCGGCGTCGGCGGCGCGCGCGACGCCGTAGTGGTGCGCGCCGATGGGCGCAGCTACGTGGGACCCGACAACGGATTGCTTTCGGTGGTCGCCGCGCGCGCGCACGCCAGCGATTGCCGCCGCATCCTGTGGCGGCCGACGCAGATTTCGGCCTCGTTTCATGGGCGCGACCTGTTTGCGCAGGTGGCCGCAACGCTGTCGGCGCAAGGCTGCCTGCCGGAGGGCTGGCTCGCGCAAGGCGGCAGGCTTGGTCTGGAGTTCGGCGGCGACGACCTGGCCGAGATTATCTACCTCGATCATTACGGCAATGCCCATACGGGCCTGCGCGCGCGCGGCGTCGCGCGCACGGCGTCGCTGGTGATCGGCGCGCGCCGGCTGCCCTATGCGCGCGTTTTCTCGGAAGCGGCCGAGGGCGAGGCGTTCTGGTATGAGAACAGCCAGGGCCTGGTGGAGATTGCGGTCAACTGCGGCAGCGCCGCGGCGCTGCTGGGATTGAGAGTCGGCGACGGCGTAGCTTGGGCTTGAGCAGCGCGGGTATCGGTGCCGGTCAGAGCCTGGCGTTAGCGTCTGTGCGTTGCTAGTTTTTCTTCTGTGTCGCAACCGGTAACTGCGCCGCCATGCACTTGCTGTGCTCGCTTCTGCTCGTCTTGTCTTTGCACGCTTCCAGCGCCGCAGTGTGCGCCGCGCAGCGCTCCTGATTGCGCGCCTTGGAGCAGTCGCGTGCCTTTGGCGGGGTAAATTTCGCGGTCGATGCCGGCTGATGCATGCAGCTGCGCCACTCGTCGCCGACCTTGTCCCGGCACGCCTCGATATCCTTGTTGAGCGATTCGCAGCGGACCTTGTCCCTGGCCTTGGCGCAATCCATCGGACGGGCTCCCGGTCCTCTTCCGGGACCGGCACCCGCAGGTTGTGCGCTGGCAGCGATCGCGAACGTCGCGGCAGTGACGGCCGCGAGCAACACTGTGTACGTGGGTTTCATCGGCGTTCCTTCCAAAGACATTGGCTGGTGCGCTCGGGCGCCGCGGCCGTGTTCAAGCGGAGTGGTAAGCCCAATCTACGCTCAGGCTCGCGCGCCGCTATGACTTTGGTCAAATATTTGCGCGCTGGGCGCAGCGCGCCAGGAACGGAACTCGACAGCCTATCTAAAGCACGAGGATGGCGCGGTAATCATTGACATTGGTGCGGGTCGGGCCGGTCACGACCAGGTCGTCGAGAGCCGCAAAAAAGCTGTAACCGTCGTTGTTTGCCAGCAGCTTCTTCGGCGAAACACCTGCCTTTGCGGCACGCGCGAGCGAGTCCGGTGAGAGTACCGCGCCGGCGTTGTCTTCCGAGCCGTCGATGCCGTCGGTATCGCAGGCGAGGGCATAGGCGTCGCCCATGCCAGCCAGTTCGAGTGCGAGCGACAGCAGGAATTCGGAACAGCGACCGCCGCGGCCATTGCCGCGCACGGTGACCGTGCATTCGCCGCCTGAAATCAGCGCGACGGGCGGCTTGAACGGCTCGCCATGGCCGCGAATCTGCCGCGCCAGCGCGGCGTAGACCTTGGCGACCTCGCTCGCCTCGCCGGTCACGCTGTCGCCCAGTAGTACCGGCGTAATGCCTCTGGCGCGGAAATAGGCTGCCGCGGCCTGAAGCGAACCCTGCGCCGTGGCAATCACGCGATTCTCCACGCGCTGGAACAGCTTGTCCCCCGGTTTCGGCGTCTCGGCAATTTCGCCGCGCATGCCGCGCTGCAAATGCGCGACCACCGAGGCCGGCGCCTTCACGCCATAGCGCGCGATGATGTCCTGCGCATCCTGGTAGGTGCTCGGATCGGGTGCGCAGGGACCCGAGCCGATATGGGTGGGATCGTCGCCGGTCACGTCGGAAATGATCAGCGCCAGCACCCTGGCCCTGCACGCCGCGGCGAGCCTGCCGCCCTGGATGCTCGAAATATGCTTGCGCACCGTGTTCATGTCTTGGATCGGGGCACCGCAACGCAGCAGCTCTTTGGTCGTGGCTTTCAGCTCGTCCATGCTGATGCCTTCCACCGGGAGACTCAGTAGGCTGGATCCACCGCCCGATACCAGCGCGAGCAGAAGGTCGTTCGCACTCAGCCCTTTTGCGCGGCGCAGAATCTCCTGCGCCGCTTTCTCGCCGCTTTCGTCTGGAACCGGGTGTCCGGCTTCGATTACTTGGATGCGATTGGTGAGCAGGCCGTGCTGGTAGCGCGTGATGGCGAGGCCGGCCAAGGGCGAGGAGGCGGGCCAGTGCTGTTCGACGGCGAGCGCCATGGCTGCTGCGGCTTTACCGGCGCCGACCACCAGCGTCTTGCCCTGCGGCGGTTGCGGCAAGTGCGGTGGCAGAATCTTCTGCGCGTCCGCGGCGCCCACTGCGGCATGAAAGCTTTCGATGAGCAGCGCGCGTGGGTCCATTAGGTGGCAAAGATAGCAGCTTTCTGCAGCGCCTGCCACGCCGGCGCGGTAGCAGGCCTCAGTGCTGCATCAGATCCATCGCGCCCTTGAACAAAGCGCTGTTCGGATCGGCAAGCTGCTCAAGCACGGTGAGGTGGTTGCAGCCGGGCATCGGGATGTCTGCGGCGAAGGCGTAGCGCCAGGTCCGGGCAAGGAGCGCATTCTGACGCTTGAATTCGTCGCTTTCCTCGCCCCCGACGGCGGTATAGAGCGGTGCGGTGGTGGCGGGGGGGATATTCACCGGGCTCAGCCGGCGTGCGAGCGCCTGGTCGAGTTTGATATCGGCGTTCAGGAACGGGGCATGCACCAAAGGTTCCAAGTCGTAGATGCCGCTGATCGCAAGGCCGCCCTTGACCAGGTTATAGGGCAATTCCGGCATATAGGTATTCCAGCGCGCCGCCAGCATCATCGCCGTCAGGTGGGCTCCGGCCGAGTGTCCCGCCACGTACAGCCTGCCCGGATTGACGCCGTAGCGTGCGCCGTAATGCCACAGCCAGGCGATGGCGAGCAAGTTCTGCTTGACGATATCCTCGATCCCGACTGCAGGGCAAAGGCCGTAGTTGGGCAGGGCGAGGGTGACGCCGCGGCGGGTGAAAGCGGGAGCGAGATAGGAAAAATCGCTCTTGTCGCGCGAGCGCCAGTAGCCTCCGTGGATGAACACCAGCAGGGCTTCGCTCCTGCCTTCAGCCGGGAAGACATCGAGCTTTTCCGCGCCACTCGGGCCATAGGGGATATCCAGGTGGCAGTGCAGGCTGGCGCGCGCTTCTTGCGAACGTTTCGCGCCGCGCTCGAAGATCTGCGGATGATCCGGGATCATCGCACGCGCGTTGTACTGTCTGTCGTAATAGGCGCTTAGGGCGTCTGTCATGCTTGGCTCCGGTACGACTGCAATAGATTTCGGCCCCGGGTCTTCGGGCGCCAGGCGCAATGTGCCGCTCAGCTATTCGAACCTTTCGGCCTCAGTTCCCTGAGCTGGTCCCACAGCTCGACCGCCTGCCCGCGTGCGAGGTAGTTTCGCACATACTGGGCCACGCGCTCATCCTCGATGAAACTCGCCGAAGAGCGCGCGCGCAGGATGCTGTCCGGGAGCTGTGGCCGGGCGATGACAAAACCCTGTACATAGTCGACCCCCACTTCTGCCAGAGCCTCGACCGTGGCCAGGTCTTCGGCCCATTCGGCCACGCTTTTCATGCCGAGGTTGCGCGCGAGCTCCACGATGGCCTCGACGATGGCGAGATTGGCCGGATGTGTGTTGACGCCGAGGACGAAACTGCCGTCGATCTTCAGGGTATCGGCGCGCAGTTCCTTCAAGTACGAAAAGGAAGTGTATCCGGCGCCAAAATCGTCGAGCGCGATCTTGGCACCGAATTCCCTGACCTTGTCGATGAAGCGCCTGGTGTTGTCCAAGTCATGCAGCGCCACGCTTTCCGTTATCTCTATACAAAGCTTGCCAACCGCGCGCCCATGCTGCGCCAGCATGGAAAACGCGTCGTGGATGAAGCGCTCGTCATTGAGCGATGCCCCGCTCAGGTTTATGCACGCGAACCGCGTCTGGTCGAGGCTGTCGTAATGCTCGTCCAGCCACTCAAGCGCATTTGACATGACCCAGCGATCGATCACCGCGCTGCGCCCGTTATTCTCGCCTGCGGAGATGATCTTTCCCGCCGAGGTGATCGTGTTGTCCGGCTGGCGCATGCGCAGCAGGATTTCGAAGTTCAGCGAATCATAGGGCGTGCGCAGCGACATGATGGGCTGCATCACCAGGAACAGGCCTTCCGGCACCACGCCGGTACCGAGACGCTCGATCAGGCGCAACTCCTCTTCGCGTTCCTTGAACACGGCTTCGTTCTTCTCGTACACCACCAGGTTGGCATGCAGCCCCTTCTTGGCCTCGCGGCAGGCGCGGTCCGCTGCCGACATCGCGTCCTTCACGTTGGTGCCGTCGGCTACTTCGATTAATCCGATCGAGCCCCTGACCTGGAATGCCTTGTCGCCTATCTGATAGGGGCTGGCGCCGATCCAGTCGACGATGCCGCGGCAGATCGCCGTTGCAGTGCGGATAGGCGTGTTGCGGAACACGATGACGAACTCGTCGCCGCCGACGCGCCCGATACTGTGTCCGTCGGCCAGCATCTCGCCCACGCGCGTGCACACCTGCTTCAGCACCTCGTCCCCGGCCACGTGACCGAACAGATCGTTGATCAGCTTGAAACGATCCAGATCGAGATAGGCGAGCGCCAGCGGCTGACCGCTGGCAAAGCCGCGCATCGCCCCAACAAATGCCTCTTCGATGCTGTGCCGGTTCAGCACCCCGGTAAGCGGGTCGTTTTCGGCAAGAAAGCGTAAGCGAGCTGTCGCCTTGGCGCGCTGGGTGATGTCCTGCAGCGATCCTTCTATCATGTCCCGGGCCAGCGTCGCCTTGACCAGGAAGCGTCTGGACTTGTCTTCGTCGGTGACCGAGTCGCGTATTTCCAGTTCTTCGCCGGTCTTGCGCCAGACCATTTCTTGAAGTCTTTCCCAGGCGCCCGGCTCGAAATGCCCGGTCCAGCTCTCCTTTTCGGTGCGGGAGGGGTCCACACCCAGCATCTTTCGCAGCGCCGGGTTGCCGCGCAGAAAAATGCCGTTTGCATCCAGCGTGAAAAGCCCGATGGGGATAGCCTCGTAGGTGCTGCGCAATTCGGTTTCTGCCCTTACTCTGCCCAAGCGCTCCTGCCGCATCTGTTCGGCAATTGCGAGCGCCGCCATTAGGCTCGAAGCGAGAGCTGCAGTTACAAAATTGACTGACCCAATTAGCATTTTGAAGCCCACGGCTGCGGCAACGACTTCATAAAAGCTTGCGAATAGCACAATTGCCAGGGACATGCCGTACCACATCGCTACTTTGGATCGGGTGACAATTAAGATACGGGAGATATAGAAGATTAGCACCGTGATGCTCATCGCCGTGCTGATCCACATGTAGGGCAGATATTTTTCATACGGTAGGACCGCGGCAAGTATTAGGAGTGGAATGCATGACCACTGTGCAAGCCTAAGCAGATGCAAATAACCGACGCGCTTCAGATCGTCTCTGAAAATTTTGCTGAATAGCGTGATCGTAAGCGTGTAATAAACGGCGGTAGTCAGGCTTCTCGACAAAAGAATCCATTCCGGCGGTATCGTTCGCTCCAACCATTGCGTGTCCCATCCGGCAGAAATTGCTGCAAGACGAAGATTGACTATCAGCCAAGCTGCAAACAGGACATAGATCCATTCGCGGTTGATCAAGGCGGTCAGCAGCACGAACAGTGCTAGCACGATCAGGCCGCCATCCAAGAGACCAGAATCGCGATGGAATTTCTGATTCGATGTCTCAAACTCAGCCGCCGGCCATTGCACGACGGAGATACGCCCTGGGCCTGCAAACTCGGATCTGCATAAAATGATCTCCGTTGCCTGCAGCAGACCCAGTTCGAGCATGAAGCCGGCCTTTGCCGGCTTCATCCTGCCGGTCGAATCCCTTCGGTCCGCCTGCCCTAGGGGTTGTCGGTCCGTCGCGCTCCAGCAAGTTGCTGCAAAGGCGTGTCTGGACGGAAGCTCTACTACCGTCTGCTCGCCGTCTTTACTAGGTTGTGCCGTAAAGCTGAACCAGAACGGGGACTTCGAAAGCCTGGTGTCGAAGTACAAAACCAGCGGCTGGCTTGCCAATCGCGCCAGTACTTGCGCCCGTTCGGGCGCGTTACTGGTTTGTTCGAAAACGTGGAATGGAAGCTGGTTCCCGCTACCAGCAGTATATTGCCGGTCCAAGGTAAGCAGCGCGATAAGCGATATCACCGCGATCGCGGTGGGCACGCCGTAAGTGGATAGCCTATATAGCAGAGCATCTAGCGCCGCGCTGGCACGTTGAGCCCATCCCGGCGGAAACAGGTTAAACCCCGTCATCAGTCAAATTTGGCACACAAAGCGGAGCTTCCATGATACGCGCTTTGGTGATGGCGCTCGGTTTCGGGCATGCCTCGCATGCAGCACAGGCGGCGGCATGCAGGTTACGCATGCCGCCGCTAGCGCTACGCATCCGCAGCTACTCTACGCCGCAAATCAACAGGAGGTACAGAATGCCACCATGCGGAGAAGTTCGCATCGCTCAAATCGATATCGGGATGCTGCGTCTGGAACACGAACTTGAACAGAGGATGGCGCGCCTCTGCCCATCTTTCTTTCGCTGTTCCAACTTCAAATGTGAGTACCCGATGTGGGATATCGTTGCCGTGGCGCATGGGAATGAATTGCCCCGGGAACAGGTCTTCGAACATCAGTGCTTCATATTGGCGGTCCAACGGCGGCCTCGCGGCGATAACCATCCAATCCACATTCGTTTCCCGGCAGTAGAGAAAAAAAGATTTGAATAGCGCAGTCTTGACCACACGTCCAGTCTGACCCAGAGCAACTCCGAGCCTCGTCGCCTCAGCCATGCTTCTGTGCTTGAGCCACTCCGGCAGCTCGACCGACTGTGCAATGGCTAGATCCCTGAAGCGGTTGGTTTGGATCCGCATCGTTCCCACGGGCGACCCATCCATCCTGGATTCCGCCAGCAGTACCACCGAGCCTTCGTCGTGGTCGTTGGGCTCCGGGGTGCCCAGCTTTGCCGCAAATGCCGGCACGTGGCGCGCATATGCCGCTTGCCGTATGGTGACTGCCTTTCCCAGTGCGTCGTCGTCGCGCACGACTCGCACTGTAAACGGCAGACGCTCCTCGGCCATTCCCGCTTCCGGCAGGGCCTGTTTCATGACAATTGCAGCATAGGGGTCCTTCATATGCACAGCGTGATCTAGCGATTTCATCTCCAACCTCCCTCGTCAAAAGAACACATTGGCACCGTCGCTTGCGGAGACGGTGATGGCCCGGCAAGGCCTTTCGATCATCATTGAAATGCCGGGATCGTTCACCCGCCAGAAGTTTTTTTCCGGTTCCGGCAGGCAGATTTATTAAAGATTGTTAAAACCTTAAGAATCATAGCACTGCGCTGGAGAACGCCCAAGTCTGGGGTTCAAGGTCTTTCCCTGGATTGCTTCCATCGCCCAGTACCGCGGTTTGATTTTGCGCAACGGTCGCGCGGCGTTTACCGCATAGATTCGGTCATGGGGAACGAACCGGGACTGCGATTATGACGCCCTTGAATTACATCGAGGACCGTACTTAGGCCGAAATCGGGGTCGGCGATTCCGCGACCATCACGCACGCTGAAGCCGGCGGACATCCAGTTGTTTGCCATCATGTCGGGCGACGTCAATCCGGCCCTTGTAGGCCCAGAATACGCAAAAAGCAGTATGTTTCGCGAACCGATTGGCCATGGCATGTTCTACATCGACCCGACGCTGCACTTCACGCGCCCGGTTGGTCTGGGCGACACCATCACCGTCGCGCTGATGGCGACACGCAAGTTCGACCACAACCATCACATCATTTCTGATCGTGCCGATCCTGAGCGGCCGGCGCTAGCTCAGGCGATCGAGTTCACGCAGCACCGCAGCGCCCATTTCGCTGCAGGAAACAGCGGCCCGGCCCGGCTCGCAGATGTCCGCGGTGCGCGCGCCGCCTTCCAGTGCCGCGGCCACGGCGCGCTCCAGCAGCGCGGCATCGTCCGGGCGCCCCAGCGACAGGCGCAGCATCATGGCGACGCTCAGAATCGCGCCCAGCGGATCGGCGATGCCGCGGCCGGCGATGTCGGGCGCGCTGCCGTGCACCGGTTCGTACAGTGCGGCACGGCGACCGGCCTGATCGACGGGGCCGAGCGACGCCGAGGGCAGCATGCCGAGAGAGCCCGCCGCCATCGCCGCGCAATCCGAAAGGATGTCGCCGAAAATATTGTCGGTGACGACGACGTCGAATTGCGCCGGCGCGCGCACCAGCTGCATGGCGCAATTGTCGACGTACAGGTGGCGCAATTCGATGTCGGGGAATTCGGCGTCGCGCAGGGCCTGCACTTCCTCGCGCCACAGCACGCCGGCTTCCATCACGTTCGCCTTGTCGACCGAGCACACTTGCCGGCGGCGCGTGCGCGCAAGCTCGAACGCAAAGCGCGCGATGCGGCGGATTTCGGAAGTGGTATAGGTCTGGGTGTTGAAGCCGCGGCGCTCGCCGTTGGGCAGGATTTCGATGCCGCGCGGCTGGCCGAAATAGATGCCGCCGATGAGCTCGCGCACGATGACGAAATCCACCCCTTGGAGCAGGCGGTTTTTCAGCGACGAGGACTCATACAAGGCCGGGATGGTGACTATCGGACGCAGATTGGCGAAGAGCTCGAGCGAGCGGCGCACATGCGGCAGGCCGCCGGCGACGCGCGCCGCGCGCGGAATCGCATCGCCGTCCATGCCGCCCATGGCGCCGAACAGGATGGCATGCGCCGCGTGAAGGGCCTCTTCGGTCGCCTTGGGCAGCACCTGCCCGAGCCGGCGATACGCATCTGCGCCGTAGGCATATTCGTCCAGCCGCAGATCCAGCTTGCGCCTTGCGATAAACCACTCGAGCACGCGGCGCGCCTCGGCAGTCACTTCGGGGCCGATGCCGTCGCCCGGCAGGACCGCAATCTTCTTCGTGCTCATATTGCTGCTCCCATGTCTCGTTTAGCGATGGTGGGGACTGGATAAGTGCGCTCGAAGCGCATGCTACCTGATTTATTCACCGCGATGCCGCGGCTGCTTCGGGCTAAAATCCGGGTTATGAGCGCCGTTCCTTCCCCGGAAAAAAACGTACTTGGCGGACCGCTGCTCGCCTGCGGCTACGATCCGCTGACCGGTTTTTTCCGCGATGGCTGCTGCGCGACGCGCGGCGAGCAGGGCGTGGCGCACCTGGTGTGCGTGAAAGTGACGGCGGAGTTCCTCGAATTTTCGCGCGAGCACGGCAACGATCTTTCCGCGCCGCGTCCGGAGCTGCGCTTCCACGGCCTCAAACCCGGCGACCGCTGGTGCCTGCACGTGCTGCGCTGGATCGAGGCCTGGGAGGCGGGCAGGGCACCCAAGGTCGTGCTCGAAGCCACGCACGAAAACGTGCTGCAGCTGGTGCCGCTGCGCGCGCTCAAGCGCCACGCGCTCGATCTGCACTGAGCGTGGAACCCAATCCGGGCAGATCGGTCGCGATCATCGGCGGCGGTCCTGCCGGCCTCATGGCGGCGGAGGCCGCAAGCGAGGCAGGTGCGCGCGTCGATGTCTACGACGCCATGCCCTCGGTAGGGCGTAAATTCCTGATGGCCGGCAAGGGCGGTTTGAACCTGACCCACTCCGAACCATTCGAAATCTTTCTCTCGCGTTATGGCGCGCGCCGCGCCGATGTTGAACCCCTGCTTGCGCGTTTCGGCCCCGATGCCTTGCGCGGCTGGGCGCGCGGACTCGGCGTCGAAACCTTCGTCGGCAGTTCAGGCCGCGTATTTCCCGCGGGCATGAAGGCCGCGCCGTTGTTGCGCGCATGGCTGCACCGCCTGCGCGGCGCAGGTGTGCATTTCCACATGCGCCACCGCTGGAGCGGCTGGGATGATGACGGGGCGCTGCGTTTCGCGACAGCAGAGGGCGAGCGCGCAGTGCGCGCCGACGCCTTGGTGCTGGCGCTGGGCGGAGGCAGCTGGGCCCGGCTGGGCTCCGACGGCGCCTGGGTCCCGCTGCTCGCCGCGCGCGGCGTGCGCGTGGCGCCGCTGCGCCCGGCGAACTGCGGCTTCGATGTCGGCTGGAGCGAACATTTTCGCGCGCGCTACGCCGGCAAGCCGGTCAAGCCGGTGGTTCTTGTCCACGCCGGCGCCGACGGCGTTGAGGCGCGCCAGCGGGGCGAATTCATCGTGACTGCGACCGGGATCGAGGGCGGCCTGGTCTACGCGATGTCGGCGCGTTTGCGCGACGAGATCGAGGCGCAGGGTGCCGCCGTGCTGCATCTCGATCTGGCGCCGGGGCGAGACCTGGCGCGGCTGGTGCAGGAATTGTCACGCGGACGCGGTGCGAGTTC
Organism: Pseudomonadota bacterium; assembly: GCA_021811085.1. Classification (GTDB taxonomy): domain Bacteria; phylum Pseudomonadota; class Gammaproteobacteria; order Burkholderiales; family SG8-39; genus 2-12-FULL-64-23. The sequence continues at coordinate 54,627 of JAJZPQ010000013.1, forward strand.
GATGGCGAATCACCTGCGCCGCCGCGCCGGCATAGAAGGCGTGAAGGCCGGGCTGCTGCGCGAGCTTTTGCCCGCTGCGGATTTCGCCGATCCGGTTTGCCTTGCCGCCGCGATCAAGGCCTTGCCGCTGCGGCTGATCGCGCCGCGTCCCCTGGATGAAGCGATCAGCAGCGCGGGCGGCGTCGCCTTCGAAGACCTGAACGAACAGCTGATGCTGCGGGCTTTGCCGGGGGTGTTCTGCGCCGGGGAAATGCTCGACTGGGAGGCGCCGACCGGAGGCTATCTGCTGACTGCGTGTTTTGCCAGCGGTCGCGCGGCCGGTGCCGGCGCCGCCTCCCGGTGCTAAGCTTGTGGCCATGAGCAACGCCCAGCACCCCGTGCATCGCATCGAGTTGCGCCTGCAGGAACTCGCGCAGTTGTTCAATTCGATGGATCCGACGCCGTTCCATCACAAGGATCTGGATCGCGACGCCGAGGAGTTCATCGAAAGCTGGGCGCTGGAGTTTCCGCAGGACAGCCGTTTCCACATCACGGTCCATCTCGGGCAGATGCCGGCGGAGGACCCCACCGCGCTGGTGGCCGAGGCGATCCACAATTATTTCGACTACAAGTCCGAACTGGCGCGCCGCGCGGTGAGGGTGCTGCTGCTGGAAGGACGCACGAGCCTGCTGATAGGCATCGGCTTCCTCGCGCTGTGTCTGTTAGGCGCTGAAGCGCTGTCCACGTTCGCCGCCGGGACTTTCCTCAAGATATTGCGCGAGAGCCTCACCATCGGCGGCTGGGTCGCGATGTGGCGGCCGATGCAGATTTTTCTGTATGAATGGTGGCCGCTCATGCGCAGGAGCCGGATCTACCGCAGCCTGAGTCGCGCGCAGGTGCACGTGTCGCAGGGAAAAGCGGAATCGGATTTCCACGCTGTTGCGAGCGTAGCGCAAGCGAAGTGATCTACCGATCCACCCAGGTAACCACACTGTCCACTGCGGCGCGGCTGGTGCGAAAGCGGTTGACCGGGTGGGCCGCATCCTCGTAGCCGAACGACATCCCGCATACGACGAGCCGGTCGGCCGGCAAGCCGAAATACGCGCGCAGGAATTGCGGATGCGCGCCGAGCGCGGCCTGCGCGATGCTGGCGACGCCGAGGCTGCGCGCGGCGAGCATGAAGTTGTTGACCCAGGCGCCGCAATCGAGCACGCCATACACGCCCAGCGCCTCGTCCGTCGTCACGATCATGGCATGCGGCGCGCCGAACAGGCGGTAGTTTTCCATGGACTGACGCGCCGCGGCCTCGCGGTCGCCGCGCGCAATGCCCACGCTCTCGTAGAGCTGGAAGCCGCATTCGCGCCTGCGCTCGAGATAGACGCCGCGGTATTCCCGCGGGAACGCGAAATCGGGTTCGCGTTCATGCCCGACTACGTATTCGCATAGCGCGCTGCGGAAACGGCCGGTCGCGGCACCGCGCGTGATCACGACCTGCCACGGCTGCGAGTTGCACCAGGAGGGCGTGCGCTGCGCGATCTCGAGTATGCGCGTGATCGTCGCCGTGTCCACCTGCCGCGGCAGAAAGGCGCGGCAGCTGTAGCGATCTTTGAGCAGGCGCTCGAATGCGGCGGATGGGACGGGGGAGGGGGCTGCACTCATGGATGCTCCTTTGCTATGCGCTCTACGAAGGGCTGGAAATGCCCGTCGTTATTGGGGTCGTGGCCGGGTGCCAAGCGGTCTTAGGTATTGGAGACGTCGGCGGGCGGCGCAGCTTCGAAGCGCCAGGCTCCCGCGGCGTCGACCACCCAGCCGCCGGTGGGCGGTGCGAAGTGAGTGCCGAGGACCAGCACCGGCTTATTCGCGTAGCGCGCGAGGAAGTCGCGCCGCGTGCGCCGCGCCGCCGCGGCGTCCACGTCGAAGTTGTTGGCGAGATCGGGTTCGGCGCACTGCAGCGGATGATGCATCAGGTCACCGGTGATGACGGCCTCTTCGCCGTGCGAGGAAATGCGCACGCTGACATGGCCCGGGGTATGGCCCGGCGTCGGCTCCAGCCGCACCTCGGGGGTCAGCACCTGAGTCATGTCGACGAGCTCAGCCAGGCCGGCAGCTATGATGGGACGCACCGAATCGGCCATGACATCGCCGTCGCGATGTTCTGCGGCTTCGGAGGCCCAGTGCTCCCATTCCCTGCGTCCGAACAGGTAGCGCGCATTGGGGAAGGTCGGGATCCATTTGCCGTTCACGAGGCGCGTATTCCAGCCGACGTGATCGACATGCAGGTGGGTGCACAGCACCGTGTCTATGCTTTCCGCGGGGAATCCGGCTTCGGCGAGGTCGGCCAGGAACGGCCCTTGCAGCAGATTCCACGCGCGGATGCTGCGCGCCTTGTCGTTGCCGACGCAGGTATCGACGATGATGCGCCGTTGGCCCGTCTCGATGACGAAGCTGTGGATCGAACCGTACAGGCGACCGTCCGCATGCGCGAAATGCGGCCTGAGCCAGGCGTGGCGCTGCACCAGTACCGGCGTCGCCGCGGGAAACATGAGCTTGCCCGGAAACGGTTCGCCGCCGAGCTCGGCCACGCGCGTGATCCTGACGTCGCCGACCTGCCAGCGCAGGAATTGTCCCTCGGCCATAGGCTGACCCCGCTGCTTACGCCGGCTGCAGCCAGCCGATGAAGCCGGCGCGCAGGCGCGCGAGCACGCGGTCCCAGACGCCCGGGTTCTGCACCACCTCGGCGCGGTAGAACGAGGGGCACAGGATCGCGGCATGCGCGACTTCGCCGCACAGTCCGCAACCGACGCAGGAGTGGTTCACGTGCGCGACCGGGTCGACTTTCAGGGGATCGGACGAAGGCGCGAGCGTGAGCGAGGGACAGCCCGAGAGCCGGATGCAGGAATGGTCGCCCGAGCAGGTCGCATCGTCCACGCCGAAGCGCGTGCGCACCACGCGTTCGCCCGATTTGAGCAGGCGCGCGAGCACCGGGCGGATGCGGCGCTGGCGCTCGAGCTGGCACTCGCCCTCGGCGATGATGACCTTGAGCCCGGCGTCGTCGGTGGTGAACGCCTCGCGCAGCGTCTTCGCCATGTCGGCGACGCGGTAGGTGTAGACGTTGCGCAGCCATTTCACGCCGGCGCCGCGCAGCGTGTTTTCTATGGTGTGCTCGGCGCGCACCGGGCTCAGCTCCTGCGCCAGCTCCTCCGAGCCGCCCGGGGAGGACACCAGGTCCTGCGTTCCCGTGGCCGAGGTGTAGCCGTTCTTCATGATCAACAGCACTTTGTCGCCGCCGTTGAGCTGGTTGGAGGCGACGCCGGAGAGAAAGCCGTTGTGCCAGAAGCCGCCGTCGCCCATGATCGCCAGCGAACGGCCGGCCAGCATCGGTGCGACGCCGGCGCTGCTGGCGAGGCTCATGCCGTAGCCGAGGATGGAATTGCCCAGCGAAAACGGCGCGAACGTCGCGAACGAGTGGCAGCCGATATCGGCCGAAATGTGGCGCTTGCCGATGTCGCGCTCGACCAGCTTGATTGCGGCGAACACCGGGCGTTCGGGGCAGCCGACGCAGAAATTCGGCGGCCGCGGCGGCAGCGGCGCGCCGAGCAGCTCGGCCGCACGCGTGCGCGCCGCGTCCGCCGCCTCGCCCCAGCGCGCGCCGGCCGAAATGTCCAGGTGCGCGGCATGCGCGGCGAGAAAGCGCGCGAGCCCGTGCACGATCACTTCGGCCGTGTATTCGCCCGCCATCAGCAGCAGGTCCTTGCCGTGCAGCTTGGTCTGGATATCTGCGCGGCGCAGCGTGGTGGCGATGTCCTGCTCGATGAATTCCGGCTGGCCTTCTTCCACCACCAGCACCGCGGCCTTGCCTGAGCAGAATTCGTTGATTTCCTCGGGCACTAAAGGATAGACCACGTTGAGCGCGAGGATGGGGATGCGGCTCGCGCCGAAATCGTCGGCGAGGCCGACAAGCTTGAGCGCGCGCAGCAGGTTGTTGTACAGGCCGCCCTGGCAGACGATGCCGACGCCGTGCTCGGTGCCTGCGAACTGCTCGTTCAGTTTGTGTTCGCGGATGAATTTGCGCGCCGCGGGCAGGCGCACGCCCATTTTCAATTTCTCCTGCCGGTAGGTCGCCGGCGGATGCGGAATATGCTCGTAGTCGAACACGGCGGCTTCGGCCAGCAGCTTGCGCGTCGATACTGCGGGCGCGCGATTGGGGCCGGCGACGAAGCTGCCGTGCACATGGCAGGCGCGGATGCGCAGGTCCATGAACACCGGCGTGTTGGACGCTTCCGACAGCTCGAAGCCGCGTTCCACCAGGTTCACGATCGTGGCGAGGTTCGGCCGCGGGTCCAGCATCCACATCGACGACTTCAGCGCGACCGCGTGGGTGCGCTCCTGCGCCACGCTCGCGCCCTCGCCGTAATCCTCGCCCACCACGATCAGCGCGCCGCCGAGCACGCCCGCGGACGCGACGTGGGTCAGGGCATCGGAGGCGACGTTGGTGCCGACGATGGATTTCCAGGTCACCGCGCCGCGCGCCGGATAATTGATCGAAGCGCCGAGCATGGCCGCCGCCGAGGCTTCGTTGGTGCAGGCCTCGACGTGAACGCCCAGCTCGTCCATGTAGTCGCGCGCCTGCACCATCACGTCGAGCAGATGCGACACCGGCGCGCCCTGGTAGCCGCCGACATAGGACACGCCAGACTGCAGCAGCGCTTTGGTCACGGCGAGTATGCCTTCGCCGTGAAAGGTCTCGCCTGCACCGAGCTTGAGCGACTCGATTTCTGCGTTGAATTGTCTCTCCATGAATCCTTTCCTCCGAAGGCTGATTTCCGGGGGATCTAAAAGGGGGCGGGGCCCCCTTTTCCCCTAGGCCGCCTTCTTCTGGGCGCCTGTCCGACGCATGAATTGGACGATTTCCGGCCGCTGCGGCAGCGGCGCGATGCCGTGCGTCGCCAGCGTCGCTTCCAGTCCGCGGCCTTCGGGGTCGGCAAGCGCGCCCAGGCGTGCGGCGCGCACGGCCTGTGCACGCTGCTTGGTGTCGCTCAGCTTGCCGCTTTCGACCAGAGTATCGAAAATGCGCAGGAAATTCGCCTTGGCGCGCCGGTTGGTGTCGCCGTAGCCTTTGATCAGCCGCCCGCACAGCGCGATCTCCAGCGCGAGTTCCGAGTCCGCGCTTGTTGCAGCCGCTGCGGCGATCGCGGCGAGCCAGCGCTCGATCAACGCCTGCTCCTCGGCATAGCGCGCGCTCCTGCGCCGCAGCGGCCGCAGCGCCGCGAGCAGGCGCAGCATCGAAAAGCCTGTGATGCTGCTGCTGTTCACGTGCAGCCCCACATTCAATTTATGCGTCAGGCCGCGCTTTTCGGTCCAGGCGACGAGGCGCCTGGACAGGCCCGGTGGCAGCAGCGCCGCCATTTCCTCCACGCCGGGCTTCAGGTATTCGATGATGCGCACCGGCTCGCCCGGCTTGGCCTGCACTTCCGTGCGCACGCGCTCGAAGCGGCTGCGGCGCGACTTCAGGTCGGCGACCCGGATCACGTCTTCGTAGCTCATCCACAGCGCGAGAAAGCGCGCGGTTTCGCGGGTGAGCTCGTACTCCTCGGTCGCGGCTTGTGCCTGCTCGAGTTTGGCGATCGGCGCGAGCCGGTCCAGATACAGCGCGGCATAGTTTTCGTCCTGGAAGTCGGCCACGCGCGCCGCGCCGCGTTCGAGCATTTCCTGCACTTGCGCGGGAAAGCTCTGGCGCAGACGCTGCTGCAGCGATGGCGCCAGCGGCCTGGTAGAAGGCGCCAGCGTTTCGCTGTCCTGTGCCGGCGCGGTCGCGACTTCAGGCGGCTCGCCCGCAGCGGCCGCATAGCCCAGCGCGAAGCCTCTGAGGCTGGTTTCGGCGCCTTTGCCGGCGCTGCGTATCGCGTCCTCGCAAGCGGCGCGCGGCAGCGGCAGCGTACCCGAGCCGGCGAGCGCGCCGAACAGCGCCGCGTTGATCATGGCGCCGGTGTTCGCGGCGAGCTTATGGAAATCGGTAAGGATAGCGCGCTTGGCCAGCGCCTGCGCCGCGGCCAGGATGCGTTCGCTGTCGTAGCGTCCATCGCCCAGGGCTATTTTTTCATCGACGGTGTAGATGCGGTGGGTCGAGGCGATGAGCGTGGTGCGCGCGGGCGTGACATAGCCGTTCAACAGCGCGCGCCCGGCCTCGAGCAGCTCGGAGGCGAGCATGACGTCGATATCCGCGGGCGAGGGCGCGAGCGGCATCACCGGGCGCCGGCCCTGCAGTTCGGCCGCGCGCAGCGGATACAGTTCGATGTAGTAGGTGGTCGCGCCGGTGCGCTGCGCCACGCCGGGGATGGAGGTGCTCTGCACCGGGTAGCCTTCGGCCGTCGCAGCGGTGATGATCCAGTCGGCAAGCACTCCGCCGCCCTCGCCGCCGAGTGCGGCGATCAGGATGGTAATCGGGCGCTGGTTCAATTTCATTGTTTGGTCAGTCCCGTTCCATATACAAGGCAAACCTTGCGCGCTGCGCGCGCCAACCGTGTTTTCTGCGCGGATGAAAAGCGCATCCGCGCAGAAAACACGGTTATGGATAAAAGCAATAACGGTTTTGGGTTTATACAAGGTCGTCGATTGCGCACGGATGTGCTTTTCATCCGTGCGCAATCGACGATCCGCGCGGACGGTTTCTCGTCCGCGCAACAGGCGCACTTTACAACATTGGGAACCCGATTTAGGTCGTCGCGTAGGGAATAGTTTCGCAGCGTCAGCCGCGCCCGGCCTCGGCGCTTGCCGTGCCCTTGGCCGCGGCAAAACCCCGGATGCGCGCAAGGTTATTCGCCAGGGTGCGCTCTATATGCTCGACCTGATCCGGGTCCAGGTGCCGGTACTTGCCCAGCACCTCCAGATATTCGTCTATCGGCTTTGCGTTTTCCGCCGGGTGCGTCAGCTGCAGTCCGTCGCGCGGATTGAATTCCCACAGCAGCACGAAATTGGTTTCGACCGCCTTGCGTGCGACCTCGATGTTCTGGTCGGAGGGGAAGCGCCAGCCCGTGGTGCAGGGCGAATAGATGTGCAGATAGGCGAACCCGGTCTTGGCCGCTTCGATCGCGCGCTCGAGCTTGTCGTACAGGTCCTGCATGAACGCGGTGGAGGCGGTCGCCACGTAGGCGCAGTTGTGCATCACCATCAGCAGCGGCAGGTTCTTCGCATCCTGGGTCTTGCCGTGGGCGCGCTCTCCGACCGGGGTGGTCGAGGTCCACGCGCCGTACGGGGTGCAGCCCGAGCGCTGCATGCCGGTGTTCATGTAGCCTTCGTTGTCGACGCAGATGTACAGGATCTCCTCGCCGCGCTCGGCTGCGCCCGAGAGCGACTGGAACCCCACGTCCGCGGTGCCGCCGTCGCCGGCGAGCGCCACTGCCATCACGTCGCGGCCCATGCGCTTGTAGTGGCGGCGCACGCCGGCGAGCATGGATGCGGTGTTGGTCAGCAGCGGATGGAACACCGGCACCTTGGTGCCGGTGAGCCCGTTGTAGCCGACCGAGCCCATGCCCGGAATGCAGCCGGGCGGAGTCGCCACCACCACGTCCGGGCCGATGCGGCGCAGCGTGTGGCGCATGATCAGTTCCGTGTTGCAGCCCTGGCAGCCCGAGAGCCCGGGCGCGAACAGATCCTCGAGATTGCCGACCTCGTTGTAGATGCGCGCGGTTTTGACGTGCTTCAGCGCCCCCGTGGTGCAAACCTTGACGCAAGCCGGATCGCCCGCGCACATGTCGCATTTGATCACATGGCCGGCTTGCGCATCGTAGGCGATGCCGCCATAGGCGCAGCCCACGGTGCACAAGAGGCAGTTCACGCACTTCGACCCGTCCCAGGCGATCACGCCGCTGCCCGCATTTTTCGCGAGCGCACCGGCGGGGCAGTTGAGCACGCATTCCGGATCGCCGCACTGGCGGCACAGCGCGAGCTCGAAGCCCTCGCCCGAGGGCACGATCTGAATGCGCGATTGCAGCTGATCGTCGGATTGCGCCTTGGCCCGCGCGCAGGCGCTCATGCACTCGTTGCAGCCGTCGCAGGCGTCCGCTTTGAAATAGATTGTCTCGTATGCCGCGCCCATGCCCTATCTCCAGTTGCGTGACATCAGCGCGCGCGCCGTATCCTGCGGCGAGCGCAGGAACGCGAGCTTTTCATCGCCGAGGTCGATTGCGCGCAGGATCAGTTCCCACATGATGCCCGGGTCGAATGCGCTGTTGACGCCGAAAATCCCGGCCAGCCGGTTCTCCTTGAGCACGATCTTGAGGTAGCGCTTCGCCGCGGCGTCCACCTGCTTCTTCACCTCGACACCGGACGAGTCCAAGGCGCCCTCGTGCACCCCGACTGAAACCGCCTGCTCGCCGAAAAAGCTGTAGGTGTTGAGCGGCACGCCGCCGGCATAGGTCTTGATGCCGGGGTCTTCGGCCATCGCCATGCCGGCGATGCGCCCCTGGTCCACGGCATCGGGCAGGATGCCGTTGATGATCCTGCTGTCGCTGAAGAAACCGCGCGCCTGCGCCACGTCTCCCGCAGCCCAGATATTGGCGACGTTGGTGCGCATGTGTTCGTCCACCAGCACCCCGCGCTCGGTCGCTACGCCGCTGCCCGCAAGAAAATCCGTCACCGGCGCGACGCCCGTGGCGACGAGCAGCAGGTCCGCTTCGATCTCGGTGCCGTCGGCGAGCAACGCGCGACAGCCCGCGCCCTTAGCCGCAACCGAGGCCACGCTTTTCCCGGTCAGCAGGTGCACGCCCTTGCTGCTGAATACGCCTTCGATGATCCCCGCGGCTTCGGCGTCGAAATAGCCGGAGAGCACGTGCGGCTGCAGCTCGACCACGCTCACGTCCACACCGCCCTTGGCCAGGTTCTCCGCCGCGTGCATGCCGATGAGGCCGCCGCCCAGCACGAGCGCGCGCTTCACCTGCGGCAGCGCCTCGCGCAAGGCGAGCGCGTCGGCCAGCGTGCGCAGCACATGAAACTTCAGTCCGGCGAGGCCGGGTATGGGCGGCAGCAGGGGTGCGGCGCCGGTCGCAAGCAGCAGCTTGTCGAAGCCGATCCGGCTGCCGTCGGCGAGTTCGACCGCGTTCGCGCCTGCGTTCAGGTTCCGTACGTTCGCGCCGCGCAGGTAGTTCACCTTGTGCTCGGCGAAATAGGCTTCGTCGCGCAGGAACACGCGGCCCGGATCGGAGCGGCCCGAGACCACATAGGGCAGGACAGTGGGCGAATAAGGCAGGCTGTCGTCCCGCGTAAGCAGTGTGACATCGCCTTCCGTGTCGTGCAGCCGGATCGCATGCAGCGCCGACAAAGCCGCATGGCTGGCGCCGACGATCAGGTAATGGGCGTGGTGCATATTGTTTCCTCACGTTGCGAGGGAATACCTTCCCTCGCGCTCCCTTAAATCAGAGGCCATTTCAGGAAGCCTGAAATGGCCGTGAAAACTAATCCTTCTCGTTCAACCACACGGTCGCGGCCGGCCGGCCGTCGCGTGCGAGTTCTTTGGTGCGGCCGATCACGCGCTCGAAGTGAGTCACTGTCAGGTCGGCGCCGGCGAGCCCGCCGATGAAGCTCATCGCCGGAATGCGTGTCGGCGCGCACTGCATGGCGGTGATGGCGTCCTGGAACAAGGGTCCGCAATTCCATCCGAACGAAACCGAGCGGTCGACCACGCCGAACGCCTTGACTTGGGCCAACGCGCTTGCCAGCGCCTCGGCCGGGAACGGGCGGTAGGTTTTCACTTTCACCAGGCCGACTTTTTCGCCGCGCGCACGCGCTGCGTCCACCGCATCCTTGGCCGCGCCGGTCATGCTGCCTATGGTCACGATCGCGTAGTCGGCGCCGTCCATGCGATAGGACTCGATCAGCGGCGCATGGCTGCGACCGAAGCGCCGCCCCCATTCCTCATGCATGTCGGTGATGACTTTGAGCGAGTTCTGCATGCCGCTGCACTGGCCCTTGCGATAGCGCACGAAGGCGGAGGGGCCGGGGCCGCCGGCGCCGCCGGTGAGCGGATCGACGGCCATCGGCCGCTGCGGATCGAGCGCCACGTGCCAGTTGACGTCTTTCTCGCCGAGGAAAGCATTGACCTCAGCCTGATCCGGCAGCTCGCAGCGCGCGGCGCCGAACGACAGATAATTGCCGTCGTGGCAGATGTTCACCGGCAGCATCACGTCGTGGTGCTCGGCGATCTTGTAGGCCATGATGGTGGTGTCGAGCACTTCCTGCACCGACTCGCAGTACATCTGCACCCAGCCGACTTCGCGCACCGACATCGCGTCCTGGTGTCCACCCCAGACGCTTTGCGGCGTGAGCGTGTCGCGCGTGACGATGGTCATCACCAGCGGCAGGCGCATGCCCGGCGTGCGCAAATACGGCTCGAACATGAACGCGAGGCCGGGCCCGCAGCTCGCGGTGTAGGTGCGCGCGCCGGCGAGGCAGGCGCCCTGCAGCACCGACAGCACCGAATGCTCGCCTTCGACGTCGACGATTTCGGCGCCCAGCCGCCCGTCGGCGATGAACTTGGCCAGGTATTCGACCAGCGAGGATTGCGGCGTGATCGGATACACGGCGACCATGTCCACGTTCGCGAGCGACACGGCCCAGGCGGCGGCTTCGTTGCCGTCGCAGACGACGAGTTTCGATTCGGCTTTCGCGGGTTTGGGCGCTAGGACGGCAGACATTACGCGGCCTCCTCAATCATTTGAATTGCGCGTTGCGGGCACTCGGTGGCGCAGATGCCGCAGCCTTTGCAGGTCTTGAGATTGAAGTCGAACCAGGCCGGCCGCTCGACCACGCATTGCACCGGGCAATAGAGCCAGCACACGGCGCACTTGACGCATTTGGCGCGATCCACCACCGGACGCATGCTGCGCCAGTCGCCCGGCAGCATGGGCGTAGGCTTGGTCGCGATCGGGCACAGGTCGTCCGGGATCGTGGACGCATCGAACATCTTGTAGGCCTGCTGTTTCATATTTCTGCTCCCCGCTTACGCCGCCTGCGCCCGCTCGATGCGATGCACCTGGGTCGCCTCGTAGCCGCGCGCTAGCGCCGCCATGTTCTGCGTCAGCCCGGCATCGCGAAAATCCGACTTCTGGATCGCGGCCTGCAGCGATTCGAGCGAGACCAGGCCGGTGGTGCGCGCGAACGCGCCGAGCATGATGGTGTTGGTGATCGAGCGCTTGAAAATGTCGAGCGCGATCGACACCGCATCGCACAGCCCGACCGTCGCGACCTGCGGCGGCAGTTGCAGCTCGCCCAGCGTCTTGGCCGTGGTCTGCACCAGCACCGCGCCGTCCTTGACACCTTCGAATACGTTCACCGCGCGCGCCACGGTGGGGTCGATGCACAGCACGCAGTCGGGGTGGTAGATGTTGGTCATCTGGCGGATTTCGCGTTCGTCGAAGCGCAGGAAGCTCGCCACCGGAGCGCCGCGCCGTTCGAAACCGAAGGAAGGCACGGCGACGACGTATTTGCCTTCGAGCACCAGCGCCGTGGCGAGGATGCCGCCCGCCAGCACTGCGCCCTGGCCGCCGCGGCCGTGGATGCGGATTTCGTACATGGTTTCTCCTCGTCGCGCTTGTCTCGGCTTGGATCCGGACAAGTCTCCTGCGCAATCAGGTTAGGCGCGGCCTATTCATTTGTCAAATTGATGAAGAATATGATATACATTCCATATATGAATATGGCGGACCTCGATTTGAACCTGCTGCGCGCGTTCGATGCGATCGCGACCGAGGGCAGCGTCACCGTCGCCGGCGAGCGCATCGGGCTGTCGCAGCCGGCGATGAGCAATGCGCTCGCGCGCTTGCGCGCGCTGTTCGGCGATCCGCTGTTCGTGCGTACGCCGCGCGGCATGCGCCCCACGCCTTTCGCGCAGCAGCTGGCGCAGCCGGTGCGCGACGCACTGCGGCTGATCCAGGGTGCGCTGCAGCAGCATGCCGGCTTCGATCCGAGGCGTTCTTCCAATACCTTCCGTTTTCACATGTCAGATATCGGCGAGATGGTGTTCCTGCCCGGCCTGCTCGAGCGCATCAAACGCGATGCGCCGGGGATCAAGATAGAAGTCGTGCGCATCCCGATCAGGGACGTGCACGCGGCGCTGGAGGCGGGCGAACTCGACCTCGCAGTTGGCTTTCTGCCCGGGCTCACCAGCGGCATGCGCGCGCAGCCGCTATTCCGCGAGCACTACGTGTGCATGCTGCGCGCCGATCACCCGAGCATAGGCGCGAAGATCAGCGCCAGGCAGTTCCGCGAGGCGGCGCACGTGCTGGTGTCCTACACCGGCACCGGCCACCAGGTGATCGGGGAGACCTTCATCAAGGAAGGCCTGAGCGAGCGTATTGCCGTGCGCGTGCCGCATTTCCTGGTGGTGCCGATGATTCTTGCGCGCACCGAACTCATCGTTACCGTGCCCTCGCGCGTCGCCGCGGTGTTCGCGCAGATGGGCAACTTCAAGGTGCTGCCGCTGCCGCTCGCGCTGCCGCGCTTCGAAGTGCGGCTGCACTGGCACCAGCGCTTTCACCAGGATGCGGCCAACCGTTGGCTGCGCGAGGTCATGGCCGAGCTTTACGCCGAGCAGGCCTAGGGTCTGCTGACATTCACCGCATGAGACGCGTTGCCGCCAAACCAGGGCATCTTGGCCTGTCGTTTCTGAGGCGGCCGCGCGCTGCCTGCGGCACAGGCACCCGTCGCCTGCTACGCGGCCACGCCGGCGCGCAGCACTTGCCCCGGGCGTGCGCCGGTGCTCTTGCCCTCGCGCCACACCGGCACGCCGTTGACGATCACACTGTCTATGCCGCGCGCCTGTTGCGTGGGCCGATCGAAGCTCGCCGCGTCGCCGATCTCGGCCGCATCGAAAATGGTGATGTCGGCCCAGCAGCCGGGCTGCAGCAGGCCGCGCTCCTTCAAACCGAAATTGCGCGCGGTGAGGCCGGTCATTTTGTGGATCGCGGTCTCCAGCGGGAATAGCCCCAGCTCGCGGCAGTAGTGGCCGAGCACGCGCGGGAACGTGCCCCACAGGCGCGGATGCGGCTTCAGGTCGTGCGGCAGGCCGTCGGAGCCGACCATGGTTTGATCGAACTGCAGAATGCGCTGCACGTCATTTTCGTCCATGGAGAAATAGATCCCGCCTGCAGGGCTCAGGGCGGCCACAGCCTGCTCCTGCGACAGACCCAGCCGCGCCGCCGCCTGCGCGAGTTCCATGCCGGCGAATTCCGGATGCGGCGTGGACCAGGTGATCAGGATGCGGCTGGAGAGCGCGATACGGTCGGCGCGCAGGATGGTGGAGGAGGCGGTATAGGGATAGCAGTCGAGACACACGCTCTGGCGTTCGCCGGCTTTCGCCAGCAGCGCCAGCGTCTCCACCGAGCGGCCGCGGTTGCGCGGACCGACGACTTTATGGTGCGAAATGATCACCGGCACGCCGACTTCGCGCCCGATGCGAAAGGTCTCCTCCATGGACTCGACGATGGCATCGTCCTCGTGCCGCATATGCGTCACATAGCGCCCGCCGTAGGCCTTGAGCGGCTGCGCCACGGCGATGATCTCTTCGGTAGTGGCATGGGCCGCGGGCGGATAGTAGGTGCCGGTGGAGAGGCCGATTGCGCCGGCGCCGAGCGCCTCGCGCGCGAGCGCCTGCATCTGCGCGGTTTCCGCGGGCGTGGCGGCGCGGTCGAACCGGCTCATGGTCGCCACGCGCAGCGTGGTATGGCCGACGAGGCAGGCGGCATTGGTCGCCGCAGGCCGGCTCTCCAGTTCCTCGAGGAAGGAAGCGAAATCGGGAAAACGGAACGCGCCGCCGTCGTCGATGAGGTCGAGCGGCGGGGGCGGCGCGGCGGCGAGCAGGGGCGCGAGGCTGATGCCGCAATTGCCGGTGATGACGCTGGTCACGCCCTGGCTCACTTTGGGCGTCATCGCCGGATCGGATCCGAGCAGGCGGTCGTCGTGCGTGTGCGCGTCGATGAAGCCGGGCGCGGCGACCTTGCCCTGGGCGTCGATTTCGATTTCGGCGCGTGCTTGCGTCAAGTCGCCGATGTCGGCGATGCGCCCGCCGCTCACGCCGATGTCGCCGGAGAAGCGCGGCCGCCGTGCGCCGTCGATGATGAGGGCGTTGCGGATCAGGAGATCGTAGTGCGAACTCATGCTTTTCTCTCGGAATCAGCGGAGGTTCCATTCTACGCGCCAGCTGGGCGCCCTGATGAGCGGGTGCACATGGAGTAAACTGCCCATCTTCGGCGGAGACAAGTTGAAACGCATACTGATCACCGGCGCCGCGGGCGCCATCGGCAAGGTGCTGCGCGCTGCCTTTGTTGGCAAATACCGATTGCGCCTGTCGGACATCGCACCGCTGGGCGACGCGGCGCCGGGCGAGGAGTTGGCGCAGGCGGACATCGCCGATGCCGCGGCCTGCGACGCGATGATGCAGGGCGTGGACTGCGTGGTGCACCTGGGCGGCGTCGCGGTGGAGGATGCCTGGGAGAAAATCCTGCCGGCGAACATCGCCGGCTGCTACAACGTGTTCGAGGCGGCGCGGCGCGCGGGCGTCAAGCGCGTGATTTTCGCCAGTTCCAACCATGCGGTGGGTTTCCACCGGCGCGAGCGCTTCATCGACGACCGGGTGCAGCCGCGCCCGGATACGCGCTACGGCGTGTCCAAGGTGTTCGGCGAGGCGCTCGGGCGCCTGTACGCGGACAAATACGCGCTGTCGGTCGCGTGCCTGCGCATCGGCACCTTCCGCAACCCCGACCGGCCCGACAACGCGCGCCAACTGCTCACCTGGATCAGCCACCGCGACATGGTGCAGCTGGTCGCGCGCTGCATCGACCATCCGGATTACCACTACATCGTCGTCTACGGCGTCTCCAACAACCTGCGCAGCCGCTGGGACAACAGCAACGTGAAGTTCCTCGGCTACCGGCCCGAGGACGATGCCGAAATCTATGCCGCGGAGATCCTCGCGCGCGGCGAGGTGGAAAACGAAATCTCGGCGCAATTCCACGGCGGCTTTTTCACGCCCATGGAGTTTGGCGGCGATACAAAAAAGATCGATTGAGCAGCGGCGCCAGGCGCCGGATTACCGGCAAGCACAGCCGGCAAGGAGCAAGGGCATGAGCGACAAGAAGAACGGATTGCACAAAGGGCTCACCAGCTACGGCGACAGCGGTTTTTCGCTGTTCTTGCGCAAAGCCTTCATCAAGGGTGCGGGCTACACCGACGACGCGCTCGACCGGCGCATCGTCGGCATCGTCGACACCGGCAGCGCCTATAACCCCTGCCACGGCAACAGCGCGCAGCTGATCGAGGCGGTAAAGCGCGGCGTGATGCTCGCCGGCGGCCTGCCCATGGAGTTCCCCGTGATCTCGATCCACGAGAGCTTCGCCTCGCCCACGTCGATGTTCCTGCGCAATCTGATGTCGATGGACGTCGAGGAAATGATCCGCGCCCAGCCGATGGACGCGGTGGTGCTGATCGGCGGCTGCGACAAGACTGTGCCGGCGCTGCTGATGGGCGCGGCTTCCGCGGGCCTGCCCGCGATCACGCTCGTGACCGGTGCCATGCTCACCGGTTCGCATGATGGCGTGCGTGTCGGCGCCTGCACCGATTGTCGCCGCTACTGGGGGCGCTTTCGCGCGCAGGAGATCGACGAGGGCGAAATCGCGCGCGTGAACAACCAGCTGGTGGCGAGTGTCGGCACCTGTTCGGTGATGGGCACCGCCAGCACCATGGCCTGCGTCGTCGAAGGGCTGGGCATGATGCTGCCGGGCGGCGCATCGCCGCCCGCGGTGACCGCGGACCGCATTCGCATCGCCGAGCGCAGCGGCGCCACCGCGGTTGCGATGGCGGATTCGCAGCTGACGCCGCAGCGCATCATGAGCGCCGATGCGTTCGAAAATGCGCTGCGCGTGCTGCTCGCCATCGGCGGCTCCACCAACGGCATTATCCATCTCACGGCCATTGCGGGCCGCCTGGGCATCAAGCTCGACTTGGATCGCCTCGACGCTCTCGGCCGCGACACGCCGGTGCTGCTCGATCTCAAGCCTTCGGGGCTGCATTACATGGAGGATTTCCACAAGGCGGGCGGCATGCCGGCGCTGCTGCGCGAGTTGCGGCCGCTGTTGCACCTGGACGTGCTCACCGTCACCGGGCGCACCCTGGGCGAAGAGCTGGATGGCGCCGTCGTCGGCTTTGCGCAAGATGTGATCCGCACGCGCGCCAATCCGATCTATCCGCAGGGCGGCATCGCCGTGCTGCGCGGCAACCTCGCGCCGAACGGGGCGCTGATCAAGCAATCGGCGGCCGACCCGAAACTGTTCGAGCGCGAAGGCCGCGCGGTGGTGTTCGAGTCGCTGGACGACCTTGCCGCGCGCATCGACGCGCCCGACCTCGACGTTACGCCGGACGATTTCCTGGTGTTGCAGAATGGCGGGCCGAAGGGTGGTTACGCCATGCCCGAGGCGGGCTACCTGCCGATTCCGACCAAGCTTTCGCGCGCCGGCGTCAAGGACATGGTGCGCATTTCCGATGCGCGCATGAGCGGTACCGCCTTCGGCGCCATCGTGCTGCATGTCTCGCCCGAATCCGCCGTAGGCGGACCGCTCGCCCTGGTGAAAAACGGCGACCGCATCCGCCTGTCGGTGTCCGGGCGCAAACTCGAGCTGCTGGTGGACGAGGCCGAGCTCGCACGCCGGCGCAGCGCGCTCCGACCGCGCGAGGCCGATTTGAAACTGCGGGCCGAGCGCGGCTACGCCAAACTGTACATGCGCAGCGTGCTCCAGGCCGAGGATGGCTGCGATTTTGATTTCCTCAGGAAAGCCTCGTAGGAGCGAGCTTGCTCGCGAATCTTTGAATTCGCGGGCAAGCTCGCTCCTACAGCTCACCCCACCACGATTGCAACCGAAATTGGAGCAAGCAACATGAGTCAACGCATCACCGGAGTCCTGTCCCCCGTCGTCACCCCGTTCAAGGCCGACCTGAGCCCCGACATCGAGCGCTTCGTGCGCCAGTGCAAGTGGCTGGTCGCGAACCAGGTCGGCCTGGCGGTGTTCGGCACCAATTCCGAGGCGAATTCGCTCGCCGTTGCGGAGCGCATGGAATTGCTGGAGAAGCTGGTCGAGGCCGGCATCGACCCGGCGCGCATGATGCCGGGCACCGGCTGCTGCGCGCTCACCGACTCGGTGCGCCTCACGGCGCATGCGGTGAAGCTCGGCTGCGCCGGCGCGTTGATGCTGCCGCCGTTCTACTACAAGGGTGTGTCCGAGGAAGGCCTCTACCGCAATTACGCCGAGATCGTCGAGCGCGTGGCCGATGCGCGCCTGCGGATCTACCTGTACCACATTCCGCAAGTGACCCAGGTGCCGATCACGCTGAAGCTGATAGAGCGCCTGCTCAAGGCCTATCCGAAGAACATCGCCGGCACCAAGGATTCTTCGGGCGACTGGAACAACACCAAGGCGACGCTCGATGCCTTCGCCAAGGACGGCTTCGACGTGTTCCCGGGGAGCGAGACCTTCCTGCTCGCCGCTTTGCGCAACGGCGGCAAGGGCTGCATCAGCGCCACCGCGAACGTCAATCCCGCGGCGATCCACCACCTGTACGCCAATTGGCAATCGGCCGATGCGGACCAACTGCAGGCGGGTCTGGACAAGGTGCGCGGCGTGTTCCAGAAATATCCGATGATCCCGGGGATGAAGTCCGCGATTGCGCACTGGAGCGGACACGCGGGCTGGGCCACCGTGCGCCCGCCGCTGGTGGAAGTGAGCGCCGAACAGTCCAAGGCGCTCATCGCCGATCTCGGGGAGGTCGGCTTTTCGATGACCGGGTTGAAGGGCTGATCGGATTCGCTTGGGCGCGGCTGCGGGCAGCGCATATCCCGCGCCGCGCCGGACGACGCCCTCGGAACAAGCTATTCGAGCTTCGCACCCTTCTCGATCAGCAGAGCACGCAGGATGGAGCGGTGGCAGTGTGCTTCGTCCTCGCAGTAGCAGCCGACGGAGAAATTCGCGTGCTGCGACAGTGCCGCGAGGACGTCGAGCGTGCGGCTGTTTTCAGGCGTCGCCATCTCGGCGCGGTATTTCCTGAGGAAGGCCTGCCATTCGCGCGGCGTCGCGGCCGCTTGCCCGGCCTTCATGGTTGCGACGCTGGGCGCGAGATTCGGAAACCACACGTCGTACCAATCCTGCGCTGCGAACGCGGACTTGGGCACGCCGCGCGGCGGACGGCGCACGGTGCCGATGCGGGTGCCTTCGTCTTTGAGCCTGCTGCCGCCTAGTCTGACAATGCGGATGGCCATCGGAATCTCCCGGACATGCGATCAATCTGTTATTCGGCTAACGCTCGCGGCATGACGGGCTCGACGGCGCAGTTGCGCGGCAAGGCATCGCAGTCATAGATCCTCTGGCGTCAAACCGGTGCGCTTGGCGATACGAGCAAGCATGCGTCGACCGATTTCCTCGCCGTCGTGAAAGGCAAAGACCACATCCGGCCAGCCAGGGCGGGAGAGCGTCTTGTGGGAGCCGGACTGGCGCTTGAGGGTCCAGCCAATTCGGTAAAGCGCGGAGAGTACCTGTTTGGCCTTGGACGATGGCCAAGAGGTCATGCAGCCGCGAACCCGATCGAGATCGGTTGCGGCGCGGCTTCGTCGTGCTCAAGGCGCTCGGCAAGAACGCGCAGAGCGAGCACTTCTGCTTTCGCCATGGCCTCGTCGGCAGTCGCTCCATAGGCCATAACTCCCGGAAGTTCCGGAACTTCGGCAAGCCAGCGCCCATCGTCTTCGCGTTCGTGTTCAATTGTGAAATTCATGTTTCACCTTGACGTTTGCACGCATTCTACGCCCGTTTTGTTCTCACCACTCCACGTTTGACATAAGCGGCTGGACCCGGCTTGATGGGGCACGTCTACTCGAGGGATGAGTTGGGCGTCATTGACTATCGAGCGCGACCCGATTAACCGCGACTGACAGTGAGTACTCGTAGAGGGAAATGGAAGGTAGCTCTGAACATGCGAGGCGCAGGTCTTCGCTAATTTGCTTTGCGATGATGATTCCCCGTACGCCCTGTCCAGGCTCGGCGTGGTTCTTCTTGATCCAGCTCACGTAGCGTAGAAGCTGCCCGACGACGCGGTCGTAGCCCTTCGACACTTTCAGTTCGATCACGACATAGCTACCGGCGTGGTCGACGGCAAGTATGTCGATATAGCGTCCTCCGACGGGAAACTCGACGCCAGTGATGCCCTCTTCCGTATACAGCTTTAGCGATGGTTCGATGACGTGTAGGTTCCGAGCCAGATAGTCGCGAAGGTCGTGCTCATAGGCGAACTCCTCAGACGCCTCGGGCATGGCTTCGGAAGGCTCTTCGACGGTCGGGGTCAGCTCGGAGATTGGCGTGGGATCCCGCCCAGGTTCATAGAGGCGAAAGTGAGAGCTGTCAATCTTGAAGAACTTGTCGTCCGATCCGTCGACTCTTGCGCTGTATTGAAGTCGCGTCGGTACGTTGGTAGAGAGGCGGACCAAGTGAGCAGCAACGGTTCCTTGTTTCACATTCGGGTAGTGCTCAGCGAACCATTGCACCGCTTGTTCGCGAGTGAAAGGTTGACCGGGAGTCAGCCCCATCGATGCAATCATGTCGTGCATCAGCAGGCGAACTGGCTTTTCATTTAATGTGGCCACTTACGATTCTCCGTCTGACGTCCTTCGAGAAGCGGACCCCCAATTGGGCTTCATAAGATGCCAAAAGTGGTGCCCAGGACGGCCAGCTTACGCTTAAGCCTTTGATCCCTCAACGACGTGAGTCGAGGTAGGCACCTGCGCAATGACGCGAAATAGGTCTGGGGAAGTTGATGCAATCGCGCCGACCGCGCGCCTAAACACGCCTCAACTGCTGACCCGGTTCCGCCCGCCTTCCTTCGCCCTGTATAGCGCCCTGTCCGCCGCACGCAGCACTTCGGCCGGCGTGGCGCGCGCGTCCTGCGGCTCGGCGATGCCTATGCTTACCGTCACCGACAGCGTCTTTTCGGGCGAGCGCAGGCTGCGCAGCTTGGTGCCGGCCTCCTGGTCCTTCGGCCGGTCGTCGCGGCGCACGGCCATCTGGTAGGCGGCGATATCCGCGCAGAGCTTTTCCAGGTGCGGCCGCGTATCGGCCAGCCTGGCCTCCGGGAACAGGATGCAGAACTCCTCGCCGCCGTAGCGGTAGGCGGTGCCGCCGCCCGTGGCCTGCGCCAGGCGCGCGGCCACCAGCCGCAGCACCTGATCGCCGATGTCGTGGCCGTGGGTGTCGTTGAATTTCTTGAAATGGTCCACGTCGAGCATTGCGATCGCGTGCACCGGTCCGAGCCCGTGCAGCCGCTCTTCCAGCGCGCGCCGGCTCGGCAGGCCGGTCAGTTCGTCGCGAAACGCGAGGCGGTGCGATTCCTGCAGCAGCGACACCAGCAGGATGGTGCCTGCGGCGGTCATGAACCCGGCGAACGCGCCGGGTTTGTCCGCCCATTCGCAGGCGGTGAAGAACGCGACCAGCGCGGCCACCAGGCCGATGTCGAGAGGCCGCGTTTCGCTCACCGGGACCTTGGGCCAGGCGCGGATCGCGGCGGCGACGAAAGCCACGGCGAACACCGACCGGCCCAGAATCGGCGTAGGCGGCGACCTGAGCAGCCAGTGTTCGAGCAGGTCGCGCCATACCGTGCCCGACAGATTGCTGTGGCCGGCACTCGCGATCCAGGTGACGAACACGGTCTCCACCACGGCGAGCATGAACCAGCGATAGTTGAAGTGGTGCGAAATGCCGCGCTCGGGGAACACCAGCGCCAGCAGAAAGTTGAGCGGCACGAAAATCGCGGAGGCCGTGAATACCGCGCGCGCGGCGAAACTGTCCACGCCGTATTCGAGCGCGAGGCTGTAACCGATGAACGCGGCGAGCAGAGAAGCGAGTGCAATGAAGGCGCGGCCGCGATTGAACCACGCGCCTATGCCGGTGCCGAGCAGCAGCACTATGCCGGGACCGAGCGTCTTCAGGCCCGCGAGCGAGGCTGGCAGCGCGGGCCCCGCGGCCAGCCCGAGCACGGCTGCAAGCAGGATCACCGCCGGCGCGAGCACCGGGCGGTAGGGGCGCAGGACCGAAAACGTCACCGCCATGGGCGGCGCGCGGCTGCTGACATTTCGATCGCTGCCATCACGCCGCTTGTTGCGGACGCTCGGGCAGCTTTCTTGCAGTGACCTCGATCTCGATGCGAATCCGCGGATCAAGCAAACCCGCCGCAATCATGGTCGCAGCCGGCCGGATGTCGCCGAAGTATTTGCGCAGCACCGGCCAGCATTGTTCGAATTCGGCGGCCAGCGGCAAGATGTAGGTCACGCGCACCACGTCTTCGAGGCGCGCGCCCGCTTGCTGCAGCGCCTGCGCAATGTTCTTGAGGCATTGTTCGGTTTGCGCGGCGACGCCTTCGGCGATGGTCATGGTCGCATAGTCGAAACCTGTGGTTCCCGAGACGAATACCCATTCGCCGTCGACGACAGCGCGCGAGTAGCCGATCTGGGCTTCGAAGCTTGAACCGGAGCTGATGAGCTTGCGCGACATTCGTTCCTCCATCGGATAGGTGGTGCCAGAGGGGCCCCGCCCGGCTCCCGCTTGGTGGGATCGGGCGCCAACAGGCTACGCGAATGCCCGCGATTCCTCAACCGGTGCGAGCGCGACGGGATCGAAGAAAGCTCAGGCCGTCACGGCGCTCAGTGCGTGGCTAGCGCATATTCGAACGCCCAGTAGTATTCCCAGGCAGTGAACGCCGCGCGCTCGCCCAGCCCGGCCACGAGTTCCTGCAGCTCCGCCTCGGACGGAAAATTCTTCAGCACCTCGTGCGTGGAGCCGTCATCCAGCCGCCGCGTCTGGTAGCTGTTGCCTTCGGCGTCCTGCGCGCTCAGGGGCGTGCTGCTGCCTTCGACATAGCGGTTGTCGAGCAGCACTACCCTCGCGCCGGGTTCCAGGCACGCTGCCAGGCCGAGCAGGAATTCGCTCCGCCTCGCTTTCGGCACATGGGAAAACCAGAAGCCGGCGAAGGCGGCATCGAACGGACCGATATGCGGCGGCAGCGCGTAGGCGTCGCCGAGCGCGAAGTCGACCTTGCCCGCTGGGACGCGGGTTTTCGCGATCGCCAGCGTTTCGGCGGCGGCATCGAGGGCCAGCAGCTGCGCGGCGACCGGCGCGATGAACTGGGTCCAGTAGCCGGTGCCGCAGGCGATTTCGATGACGCGTGCGCCCGCGAACTTCGGCGGCAGCCAGCGCTTGATCGCGCGCAGGTCGGCCTGGCGCTCGGGCTTCAAATAGATGCGATCGTATTCCGCAGCCCTGGCGGCGTAGTAGGCCTGCAATTCCGACAATTGGCGCGGCATGGCAAGCCCAATGTAGCGATTCAACGGCGCGCGCGCACGCGCCCGCCAAACGCGGCCAGCTCGTTCAGCAGCAGCGCCGCGATCACCAGCGCGCCGCCGGTCAGCGTGGCCAGGGCTGGTGTTTCGCCCGCGCCGAGCCAGGCCCAGATTGGACCCAGCACCACTTCGAGCATCGCCAGCAGTGCAATTTCCGGAGCCGACAGCTGCGGGCTCGCGCGCACCATGAGCATGCACGGCAGGCCGAGTTGCAGGCTGCCGAGCACGGCGAGCAGGATGAGGTCGTGCGCATTCGCCTGAAACGGCCAGGCGAAGGCCAGGGTGAGCGCGGCGGAGAGAACGGTGCCGATGAGCACCGCCGGAACCAGATCCACCGAGCGTCCGGCGTGCTTGAGCGTGACCAGGTTCACCGCCGCAGCCAGCGGCACGGCAAGCGCGATCAGCATCCCCGCGAGATGGCGCGGATCGCCGCCGGCGAAGCCCGAGCCGAACATCCACAGCATGCCGCCGATGGCGAGCGCGATCGCGGCCCAGGTGCGCACCGCGATCGGCTCGCGCAGCACGGCGCGCGCGAGCAGCGCCGTGACCAGCGGCGTGATGCTGTTGACGATCAGGGTGTTCGCAACGGTAGTGGTCATGAGCGCCAGCATGAACGCGATCATCATGATGGCCCACATCGCGCCGGACAGGAGGCCGTAGCCGCCGCTCGCGCGCAGCGCCTCCCACGCGCCGCGGCCGCGCGTGAGCAGCATGGCGGCGAGCACGAACAGGGCGGCGAACAGGCTGCGCCAGAACGTCACTTCCCAGCGCCCGGCGGATTCCAGGTGGCGCGTGACCACGCCGGCGATGCTCCACAGCGTCGGCGCGACGACCATCAGCGCAAGCGCGCGGCGGTGCGCGCGCGGATCTCCGGCTCCAGGCCGCATGCTCATCGCTCGGCGCATCCGCCAAGAAAGCGTTGGAGTTCCGCGGTAAGCCCGGGTGATTCGCTGTCGACGAATTCGTGGCGCGCGCGCACCGCTCGCTTGTCGATTGAGATCAGCGCCGCCAGATCAATGGGTGTCGCTGCCACCACTACGTCTGCCGGGGCGCCGTTGATGGTCAGGCGCAGTGACTCGAGCTGCGCCGGCGAATAGCCTTCGGCCGGCAGCACCGGGCCGATGTGCGGGCATTGCGTGTAGACGGCAGCGATCTCCGGCGCGGCCGATGCGCGCGGGCGCATTCGATGCAATTCAGAGTACGGACTAATATCACGGACTTTTCCCCACATTGGCTCGATCCGGCAAATTGCGGATCATCAATCATCCCCGATTGTGCCATGCGATGCGCGCCGTATCTCAGTCTCGAGCCGACGCGCATAGTGTCGTCATTCAGTCATTGTGCCGCGCGATCCAATCCCAGCGCTTCCCAAAGAAACGCGTACGAAATTTCGCGCCGCCCCTGTTGCGCCGCTTGGACCTTTTCACCGGCTTCATAGCTTCGCAGCAAGCCCCGCACCCGCTCGCGTCCGGTCGCCGTCGCCAGCGCCTGGCGGGGTGTCTTGCCACCCAGTGCCGGAATCGGTTCATCGCTCCAGTTGGCGTATGAGCGTCGCAGCGCCTGTTCAATTGCTTCGGCCAGGACTTCGGGCGGCAGATTCGGAATTGTCGCCGCAGAAGATGCGGGTTTGCCGGTCGGCGGGTTTTTCATGACACTTCTGGGATCCGACAGCACCCGACCCACGAATTCCACCGATTTCCCCGCCAGCGCCTCGAACCAGGGCCGACCCTGATCGGCGTAATTCTGGGTCTTGTAGAAAAGCTCGATCCGGTCCTCGCTCTTGCCCAGATTGATCGAGACGCTCTGGCGTGTCAGCCCATCGGCGCAAGCGAAAAGCCTCGCCCAGCCGGAGGCGCGCTCACCCTCGATGTCGGATTGGGTCTTTAGCGCGGCGGCCAGATCTTCCCAATTGTTAACGCGATAGTGATCGGTGATCAGCAGCATCGGATCGCCCGAATGAGAGTCGATAACCGTCGGCAGCGGCAACGGCCTCGCGTATTGGGCGATCCAGCAACGGCGGATGATCGCACTCAGCCTATGAGACAGTTTTTCGCCCTGCGCGGCAGCGTCGTCGACGACCGCGCGCAACTGCGCCAGTAGGGATGCGTTCATCAGGCGCGAGAACGGATAGGCGGAACTGGAGATTTCGTGATGGCCGTCGACCTCCATGATGCGCACGCCGATCAGGTTGCCGACCTGGGCATACGCGCTGCCCGACTTTTCAAGCACCATCACCGGCGCCGCCTCGGTGTCCAGCGCATCGCACAGACGCATGCCTACACCCGGCAGAACTTCGGTAATATCGTAGACGCGTAGCGGCTGTCGGCGTAGCTGTTCGATCCAGGCGCGCTGGCCGGGCGTGAATGCCGGACCGCCGGGTCCGAGCAACAGCTCTGCCACATTACGCTGCGCTCCCTTGACGGCAATGCTGCCTTCGGCCAACAGCCACTCCATCGCATTGATCTGCACGCCCTCCCAGTCGTGCTCGTCCAGTTCCTGCAGCCGCGTTTGCTCTTCGTCGTCCAGATCTTCGTTCAGCATGTTCGCGATCGATGTTCTGATCGCTTTCGCGTGGCGGCTGGTCAGCCATAGCACCGCCTTGCCTACGCCCCCATCCTGGCCTTCCTCGGCAACCGGTTCGCTGGCTTGCCTGCCGCAGCACTTCTTGAATTTCTTGCCCGAACCGCAGGGACAGGGATCGTTGCGACCGACCTTTGGTCGGTCGCGAACCACGGTGCCGCCGTCGTAGCCGTCGTGCGGCGGCCAGCCGGATGCCTGATGGCTGCTTGGCGGGCTGGACTCGGAAAGGTCGTAGCAAAGCCAGGTCGCCATCTCACCCAGAGCATCGCGGGTATAGCGGTTGTTCTCCTTCGCCGCAGCCTCAGCCAGGCAGTCCGCCACCGGCATGGCGGCCTTTTTCTCGAACCACTTTAGACCCGTGACCGACGGATCGATCAGGCCCTCGTGGAACCAGCCGCGAATGTCTTCCAGCAGCGGCGCGGGGCCGAGTTCGCCGGCGGCATCGACCGCCCAGGTCAAAAAATCGTCGCGTCCACCTTCCTCATCCGCTCCGGCTTGCCGCAGGGCGTTCGCTTCCCCTTGGCACAAGGCCTTGATATAGGCAAGCACGCTGTCGCGGTCGCCATCGCCCTCAAGCACACGCACAACCAGCGCGCGCAGGGCAGCGTAGCGGCACCACAAGTCCGCGTCCCGATCCTCGGCCAGCGCCTTGATCGGCGCAAGGTCGCCGTCGCACACCGAGGCCAGCATGCGTCCAAGCTGGTTGCCGGCGTCGTCAGCGAATAGTTCATCGGCGCGCTCGCTGGAGCAATGGCAGGCCCGCACCAGCGGCGCGTAGGCG
>JAJZPQ010000066.1 GCA_021811085.1 Pseudomonadota bacterium
ATCATCGCGGTGGTGTAGACGTCCTGCACGTCGTCCAGCCCTTCGAGCGCGTCGAGCAGCTTTTGCATGCGCGCCGCGTCCTCGCCGGCAAGCACGCTTTCGCTCAAAGGCTTCATCGTGATTTCGGCCAGTTCGGGTTTGAGCCCGGCTTTCTCCAGCCCCTGCTTCACCGCGGAAAAATCGCTGTACGCGCAAATCACCTCGACCGAGCCGTCGTCGTTGGTGAGCACGTCCTCGGCGCCCGCCTCCAGCGCCGCTTCCATCACCTTGTCCTCGCTCGTGCCCGGGGCAAACACGAACTGGCCGCAATGCTTGAACATGAACGCGACCGAGCCGTCGGTGCCGAGGTTGCCGCCGTTCTTGACGAAGGCATGGCGCACGTCGGCCACGGTGCGCGTGCGGTTGTCGGTAAGGCAGTCGACCATCACCGCCGCGCCGCCGATGCCGTAGCCCTCGTAGCGCACCTCCTCGTAGTTGGCGCCTTCGAGCGCGCCCGCACCGCGCTTGGCGGCGCTCTCGATATTGTCCTTGGACATGTTCACGTCGCGCGCTTTTTCCATCGCGAGGCGCAGGCGCGGATTCATGCCGGGATCGGCGCCGCCCATGCGCGCCGCGACGGTGATCTCGCGTATCAGGCGCGTGAACACCTTGCCGCGCTTGGCATCCGTGACCGCTTTTTTGTGCTTGATATTGGCCCACTTCGAATGTCCCGCCATGATTACTGCCTCGATGTCTCCTGGAAGTTTATAATTTTAGCATTGCGTCCGCCCCCGGCGGCCTCCGATAAGCCACAAATCCATGCTCCTGCCGCTGCGCGCCGACAAATCCAGCCATTTGAACCTGCGCTCCCGACCGGCAAAAGCATGCCGGCCGGCGCTCCCCGGCGCTCAGTGAGCAGCCCTTCCTATCGCGCCTGGGGCATAGGCCTCGCGCTGGTCGGCGTGCTCGCGTTCTCGGTGCGGCCGATCCTGATCAAGCTCGCCTACGCCTATGTCACCGATCCGGTTACGCTGATCGCGCTGCGCATGGTGTTCTCGCTGCCGTTTTTCCTCGCCATGGCGTTCTGGGTGCGGCGCGACAGCGCGCGAGCGCCGCTCGCGCGCCGCGACTGGTGGGCGGTGCTGGTCC
The DNA here is from genome assembly GCA_021811085.1 of Pseudomonadota bacterium. Taxonomy (GTDB): domain Bacteria; phylum Pseudomonadota; class Gammaproteobacteria; order Burkholderiales; family SG8-39; genus 2-12-FULL-64-23. The sequence goes on from JAJZPQ010000066.1 coordinate 1,129, forward strand.
TCGGCTTTCTCGGCTATTACCTCGCGAGCTTCCTCGATTTTCTCGGCCTGCAATACGTCTCGGCCGGCCTCGGGCGCCTGGTGCTGTTCCTCTATCCCACGATCACGGTGCTGCTGTCGGCGCTGTTTCTGCGCAAGTACGTGAGCCGGCGCGACATCGTCGCGCTGGTGATATCCTACGCCGGCCTGGCGCTGGTGCTGTCGCAGGGCTTTGCCGGGGAGAACCGCAACCTGATGCTCGGCGCGCTGCTCGTGTTCGGCAGCGCGGTGTGCTACGCGGTGTACCTGGTCAGCAGCAGCCAGGTGGTGATGCGCATCGGTTCGGTGCGCTTCACCGCCTACGCCACCACCGTGGCGAGCCTGTTGTGCATCCTGCAGTTCCTGCTGCTGCGCCCGCTGTCGGCGCTGCAGCTGCCGCCGCAGGTATACGGCCTGGCGATTGCGATGGCCCTGGGCTGCACCGTATTGCCGGTGTTCGTGACCTCGGAAGCCTTGCGGCGCATAGGCGCGAACCAGGTGGCGATCATCGGCGCCGCCGGGCCGGTGACGACGATATTTCTCGGCTGGCTCGGGCTGGAGGAGAAAATGACCCTGCTGCAGATGGCCGGAGCGGTTCTGGTGCTGGTCGGGGTGATGCTGGTGACAATCAAACCCAAGAAATGAACCAAGGAGATTAGAGATGGATATGGGAATTCGCGGCAAGACCGCGCTGGTGTGCGCATCGAGCAAAGGCCTCGGCCGTGCCTGTGCGTTCTCGCTCGCACGCGAGGGAGCGAATCTGGTCATCACCGCGCGCGGCAAGGAAGCGCTGGAGCAGACCGCGGCGGAGATCAGCGCCGCCACCGGCGTCAAGGTCACGGCGGTGGCCTCCGATATCGCCACCGAAGCCGGTCGCGCCGCGATACTTGCCGTCTGCCCGCAGCCGGACATCCTGGTCAACAACGCAGGCGGTCCGCCGCCGGGAGATTTCCGCAACTGGACCCGCGATACCTGGATCGCCGCGCTGGACATGAACATGATTGCGCCGATCGAAATGATCCGGGCCACGGTGGATCACATGATCGCGCGCAAGTTCGGCCGCATCGTCAACATCACCTCGAGCACGGTGAAGGCGCCGATCGAAATCCTGGGCCTCTCCAACGGCGCGCGTTCGGGCCTCACCGGCTTCGTTGCCGGCATCGCGCGCAAAACGGTCGCGCACAACGTCACCATCAACAACCTGCTGCCCGGCCCGTTCGATACGGACCGGCTGCGCTCGAATTTCGCGGTGATCGCAAAGCAGCGCGGCATCAGCGTCGAGCAGGCGCGACTCGAACGCATGAAGCAGAATCCGGCAGGGCGGCTCGGCGATCCGGCCGAGTTCGGCGACGCCTGCGCCTACCTGTGCAGCGCGCAGGCCGGCTTCGTCACCGGGCAGAACTTCCTCATCGACGGCGGCGGCTATCCGGGAACGTTTTAGGCCGGAACGGGAAGATCTGCCGCAGCCTCACGGTGCGTCGCGGTAGATCCTGCCGCGTGCGCGCACCGGATCGAGCAGCGACAAATCCCCCTGCGCGACCTGGTAGCCCTTCGGGTAGGGCGGGCGCGCTTCCCGGCCCAGGCCTGCGAGTACGCGCTCGTGCTGGTAATAGCAGGCCAGCGTTTCCATCGCCAGGCGGCTCATGAACGACGGCGCCTGCGCGCGCAGCTCCGCGATCAGCGTTTGCCGTTCGCCCCGCCCCAGTTGCGCGAACCCGCGCGCAAAGCGCTCGAGCGCGCGCCGCTCGAGCTGCTCCAATTCCTGCAGCAGTTCGGGCAAGGCATCCGCGGCCTCGGCCAGCAGGTAGGCCGGCACGCCCACCTCGGCGGCACCCGGCATGCGGCCGTCGGCGCTGGGCGGCACGATCAGGTCGAGCACGAGGTCCAGGCGCGCGCGCTGCGCGGCGCTGAATGCCTGCGCGGGATCGGCGTTGTCGCTGCGCTGGCTGGTCATGGTGTCGAGTCAGTCGAACAAGTTGGCGAGGCGGTGTTTCATCTGGTCGGCGACGTACAGCGCCACCGCCTGTATCGTCGGCGTCGGATTGACTCCGGCCGAGGTTACGAACACGCTGCCGTCGATGATGAACAGGTTCTTCACGTCGTGGCTGCGGCCCCAGGCGTTGACGACCGAGCGTTCGGGATCCTCGCCCATGCGCGCCGTGCCGAGCAGGTGCCAGCCGGTCTGGCGCACCGGACCGTCGCTGTAAATGTCCCAGGCGCCGGCCGCCTGCATCACCTCGGTGCCGCGCGCGAGGCCGTGGCGCAGCATGCGCTCGGAGTTTTCGCTGATGCGATAACTGATCTTCGGCGCCGGTACGCCGTTTGCGTCGGCGAACTTCGGGTCGAGCGTGACCGCGTTCGATTCCTCGGGCAGGTCTTCACAGCAGATACCGATGGTCATCGAGCGGCCGAAGCGGCGCGCGAACGCCTCGTGGTGGCCTTCGCCCCAGGGAATGTCGCCGCGCGCGACGCCCATGCGCGCGGTCGCGACCGGGCCGAAGCCGCGGATGACCTGCATGTTGTAGCCGCGCACGAAGCCGCGGCTGCGATCGGTCTCGTAGAACTGCTGGCTCAGGATGCTGCAGCTCATCGGGCCGAGCTGCGAGTCGAGCGGCTGATCGAACGTTCCGCGCACCACCCCCCAGGGATGCAGCATCAGGTTCTTGCCGACCAGGCCGGAGCGGTTCGCAAGCCCCTCGGGAAAGCGCGGCGACTTCGAATTGAGCAGCAGCCGCGGCGTGCCCACGCCGTTGCAGGCGAGCACGACCACCTCGGCGCGCTGCACGCGCTTCACGCCCTGCTCGTCGTAGTAGACGACGCCCGTGGCCATGTCGTTGTCGTCGACCAGGATCTCGCGCACGCGGCAGCGCGTGCGCAGCTGCACGCCGGCGCGCCGCGCAAGCGGCCAGTAAGTGATGTCGGTGCTCGCCTTTGCCCCTTGGGCACAACCGGATTTGCACGGCCCGAGGTTGACGCAGGCGGCGCGGCCCTCGTAGTCGCGCGTCGCGATCGCGGTATCCGAAGGCCACCAGTGCCAGCCCAGCGCGTTGAAGCCGCGCGCGATGGTCTCGGCGCCGCGACCGAGCGGAATCGGCGGCAGCGGCGGCTCGTGCGCCGGATAGGCCGGGTCGCCGGCGAGCCCGGCAACACCCATCATGCGGTCGTTCAGCGCGTAGTAGGGCTCGAGCGTCGCGTAATCGATCGGCCAGTCGTCGGCGACGCCGTCGAGCGTGCGGACGCGGAAGTCCGACGGATGCGGGCGCGGAAAGTGCGCCGCATACAGGATCGTGCTGCCGCCGACGCCGTTGAAATTGACGATCGAGATCGGCGAATCCGCGTCGTTGATCGGATAGTCCTCGGGCCGGCGGCGCGCGTTCGGATTCGGGGAGTATTCGCGCTCCATGCGCACTTCCCAGTCGCGCCGCGTGCTCGGGTAATCGGCCGGATTCATCCAGTCGCCCTGCTCCAGGCACAGGATGCGCATGCGCGTGTCCGCCATGCTCCAGGCGAACGCCGCGCCCGAGGCGCCGGCGCCGATGATGAGCACGTCGACATCTGTCGTCATGGCAGCGTCCCCGATGCAGAACCGATCATGGGGACTAGCTTATCATCCGCTTCGCTCCGCAGTCCAAATCGGCGCAAAGCCAGGATTGGCGCGGGTCTTCAGGCACCCGCCCTCTGCGCCGATCGCACCGTCCCGGATCAGGCGTGCGCCGCGGCGAGCAGCTTGCGCACCGCCTCGGGCCGCGGCAGGGGCGCCACGGCGCCGAAGCCCGTAGTCGACAGCGCCGCCGCCGCGTTGGCGTAGCGCGCAGCGTCCCACAAGCTGTCGCCGGCCGCGAGGCGCGCCAGGCAGGCGCCGCAGAAGCAGTCGCCGGCTCCGGTCGCATCCACCGCCTGCACCTGGTAGCCGGCAATGCGTTCGCGTTTCGCACCATCGCTAACGAGCGCGCCTTCCGGCCCGAGCTTGAGCAGCACCGCCTTTGCGCCCAGCCGATGCGCCCAGTCGATGATCGCATCGGCTTCTTTGAGCCCCGACAGCGCCTGCGCATCGTCGATGCTGGGAAAGAAATAGTCCGACATCGCGGCGGCGGCGCCGATCAATGCGCGCGCCCGCGCGAGCGGCCACAATTTCAGGCGCAGGTTGGAGTCCATCGCCACGCGCACGCCCGCGCTGCGCGCCGCGGCGAAAGCCGCGAGCACGCTGTCCGCGGCGCTGGCGCTGATCGCCATGCTGATGCCGGAGGCCTGCACAAAGCGCGCCGCACGGATGAGTTCGAGCGGCATATCCTCGGGGCGCATGCGGCTGGCGGCCGAGCCGGCGCGCAAATAGCTGAACACGTGGCCGGCGGCATCGTGGGTGACGAAATACACCCCGGTATGCGACGACGCGTCCAGCGCGACGCCGGAGATATCGACCGACTCGCCGCGCCAGAGATCGAGGAACATGCGGCCGAACGCATCCTCGCCCACGCGCGTGACATAGGCGGCGCGCGCGCCCTGGCGCGCGGCGGCGATGATCATGTTCGAAGTGTCGCCGCCGAAACCCTGCAGATAATTCGGCTCGCCCGGCCGGGTCTGGTTGAACTCGATCATCGGCTCGCCGAGGGCGACGACGTCGAAATTCTTCGCCGCCATGGTCAGATCCTGCCGTACTTGGCCAGGCCCTCCTTGAGCGAGCGCGCCTGCACGATGAGCTTCGCCTGCTCCAGTTCGCGCTTGTCGATTTCCCGGGACATTTTCAGCACCTCGGCCGCGAGCGCCTGCGGCACCACCACCACGCCGTCGATGTCGGCGACGATGATGTCGCCCGGCTTCACTTCTATCCCGCCGCACACGACCGGAATGTTCGCGCCGAGCGTCTTGAAGCGGCCCAGGGTCGTGCCGGGCGAGGCCGAGCGCGAATACACCGGAAAATCGTAGTCGCGGCGGATTTCGGTGATGTCGCGCACGCCGCCGTCCAGGATCGCGCCGGCGAAACCGCGCGCATAGGCGCCGGCGGTCATCAGGCCGCCCCACACGGCGACATCCGCCTCGCCGTTGATGCCGATCACCATGACGCTGCCCGGCGCAGCCGCATCGATCAGATCGAGCGCGTGCTGCGGCGGAACGAATTCGGTGGTCGGTCCTTCGAGCACCGTCACCGCCGGGCCGACCACGCGCTTGTCGTTGATGCGCGGCTTGATCGGATGATCCATATAGCCGCGCTTGCCGGCGAGCTTGTCGACGGCATCGGCGACCGAGGCAGTCGCGACTTCTCGAAATCCTTTAACGAGCTCTTGCAGATCCATGCTGATTGCTCCTATTGATGTATCAGGTGCGCAGGTACTTGCGCGCGTGTTCGATGACGCCGTTGCGCTCGCGTGCGCGCAGTGCCGCGGTGTCGATGATGTTGTTGCCGACGCCGACGAACGCGGCGCCGGCGGCGAAATAGTCCTGCATGTTCGCGAGGGACACGCCGCCCGTGGGACAAAGCGGTATATCGGGAAAGACCGTGTGGATCGCGCCGAGGTGCGCGGGGCCGCCGCTCGCAGCAGGAAACAGCTTGACGATATCTGCGCCTTCGCGGCGCGCGGCGAGCACCTCGCCCGGGGTGTAGCCGCCGATCAGCGCGATGCGCCCGGCGGCGTGCGCGCGCGCGGCCATGCCCGCGACCATGCACGGCGACACGAGGAAATCGGCGCCGGCGGCGAGGCAGCGTTCGCCGCTCGAAAGATCGAGCACCGTGCCGACGCCGATGCTGATCGCGGCCCCGAGGCGTGCGCGCAACTCGGCGATCAATTCCACCGCACCGGGCGTGGTCAGCGTCAGCTCGATGCAGCCAAAGCCGGACTCCACCAGGCAGTCGACCGCGAAACGCGCCTCCTCGGCCGATGCAAAGCGCAACACCGGCACCACGCGCTGCGCGGTGAGGCGCGCACGCATCTCCTCTGCACTTGATCCGCTCACATTGGCGTTCCCGTGTTGCAGTTCATCAAAATCTGTCCGGGCGCTCGCGGCGCTTGCGCCGTCGCATGCTCCGCCGGCCGGCCGCACTGCGCCGGCCGGCGGCGCTTAGCACGAGGGACTCAGGGTTTGAACACGAACCCGGGCCCGATCGCCTCCTTGGCCGGAATCGCCGGCAGATCCGCGAACAGTTTCGGCTGCTCTTTCATCAGCTTCAGGATGTACTTCGGCTCGAAATGCTTGTTCACGTCGAACGTGCCTTTGATAAAGCCGAGCCGGTTCAGCCGGTCCTCGGCGTTCCACATGCCGCGATAGCTGTTCGCCGACAGGCGCCGGTCGGACTGCTGCACGTTGAACTGCATCGCGGCTTCCGCCACTTCGAGCTTGAGTCCGGGAATCCAGCGCGTTGCCACCTGGGCCGCCAGTTTCGGGTTGGCCCGCATCCACTGGTCGGCTTCGGACAGCGCCGCCAGGTATTTCTCGACCGTCGCGCCGTTCTTCTCCACCCAGGAGCGCAGGCCGACGTTGTAGCCCACCGCGGAAATCACATCGCCGCCGCGCATGATTTCCACCGCGCCCGGCACGTCTTTCAAGGCCACGATCGGCCACGGATCCCAACCCGAGAACGCGTCGATGCCCTTCGACAGCAGCGCGACCGTCATGTCGGGCGGCGGCGTGTTGACCAGCGTGACGTCGTTCGGCGTCAAACCGGCCTTCTCCAGCAGCGCCAGAATGTACAGATGATTGATCGTGCCGAAGGACGCGGCGATCTTCTTGCCCTTCAGGCTTTTCAGATCTCCTTTGACGATGCCCGAATTGCCGCCGGCGATGAGCGCCATGGTGGCGTCGGAACCGAGCTTGGCCGCGTTGCCGGTGTAATTGCCGACCGCCACCAGATCCATCCCGCGCAACACGGCGCCTATCATCGGCACGCCGACTTGCACCAGATCGCTCTCGCCCGCCTGCAGGGCGTTGAGCGCATCCACGCCGGTCGGATAAGGCCGTACGATGGTGACGTCCAGGCCCTGTTGCTCGAAGAAGCCCTTTTCCAGCGCAATCGGCAATCCGAGCTGATCGATGGCGGCCACCATGCCCGCCTTGACCTTGATCGGCGTCTGCGCCGACGCCAGCCCCGACACACTCAGAATCACGCCCAGCAGCAATGCTCCAAACACTCTTGTCTTCACGGTTAGCCTCCATTAGTCAGCGGCTCCACCCGACGCACCCAATAGGGACGGGCGACGGCGGACAGATTCGCTTGGTTGACACCACGAACTTCGACTGCGTTGTCCTGTGTTCCGGACACCCTCCCATATTTCTGCAACGCGATGACGTGGAACCGCTCCGGCTGGAACGGCAGCGTGACCAGGATGTTGACCTTCTGCGCACCTGCATTGAATCCCGGCGCGATCTTGCCGGGCGCCGCGAGCAGCAGCCATCCCTGCCAGGCGAGATAGCAGACGAGCGCGCCGAGCACGATGCGGCCCCGGGTCGATTGCACGATTTCGCGCAGGACGCTCATGCCGAACGCACCAACTGCAGCACCTGCCCGGACAGGGCCTTGAACGCGGAGTCCTCGATCAGCCGATCCCACACGCGCGGCCGCGGCAGCGGCACCGCGAGTTCCTTGAGCACGCGCCCCTTGGACAGGACGATGACGCGATCGGCGAGGAATACCGCCTCGCTCACATCGTGGGTGATGAAGATTATGGTCGGCCGGCGCTCCTGCCAGATGCGGGTGAGTTCCTCCTGCAGCGTCATGCGCGTCTGCGCATCGACGCTCGCGAACGGCTCGTCCATCAGCAATACTTCCGGGTTGTTGGCCAGCGCCCGCACCACGCCCACGCGCTGCTGCATGCCGCCGGACAATTCGTTCGGATAACGCTCGGCGGCGTCGGCGAGCCCGGCAAGAGCCAGGTACTCGCGCGCGATCTTGTCGCATTCGGCTTTCGGCAGGCCGCGCATCTTCGGCCCGAAGCCGACATTCTCGAGCACCGTTTTCCAGGGAAACAGCGCGAACGACTGGAACACGACGCCGCGCTCCGGCCCCGGTCCCTTGACCGGCTGGTCGTTGAGCAGGATTTCGCCGCTGGAGACCGGGATGAAGCCGGCGATCATGTTGAGGATGGTGGTCTTGCCGCAGCCGGAGGGCCCGACGATCGAGACGAACTCGCCCTGGCCCACGGCGAGCGACGCGTCGCTCACGGCCGTGACGTGCGCGCCCGCATAGGGGTCGAAGTAGGTTTTGGAAACGTTGCGCAGCGTCAGGCTTTTCATTGCGTCACCAAACCCCAGCGCTGCCCGGTGGCGCGTTCGATCGGCGCCAGGATCCAGCCGTCCACGACGTACCAGAGCAGCCCGAGCACGATCATGCCGAGCAGGATTTCGACCACCGAGCCGGCACGGCGCGCATCGAACATGAGGAAGCCGATGCCGCTGGTGCCGACGATGATTTCGGTCGCGATCAGCGCGCGCCAGCCGAAGCCCAGGCCATTGCGCAGTCCCGTCATGATGTTCGGCAGCGCGCCGGGCAGCACCACCTCCCAGACGACGCGCGCGCGCGATGCGCCCAGGCTGCGCGCGGCCCGGTGCAGTTCGACCGGCACCGAGCGCACGCCGAGCGCGGTATTCAGCACCACCGGAAACAGCACGGTGTAGACGATGACGAACGTCATGGTGGTGAGGCTGAAGCCGAACCAGATCAGCAGGATCGGCAGCCAGGCGATATCGCCGATGGCCTGAAAGAACAGCAATATCGGCCACAGCATGTTGCGCGCGCGGGCATTCAGGCCGACCAGCACGCCGAGCGGAATGCCGAGCGCCATGCCCGCGGCGGCGCCGACCGCGAGCCGCACCACGCTGTCCTGCAAATAGTCCGGCAGGATTCCCTTGTACACGAGCGAGCCGAACGAGCGCACCACGTCCGCCGGCCCCGGAAGGAACACCGGCGGAAACAGGCCGGACGCCGCGACGATCGCCCACAGCGCGACCACCGGAATGAACGGCACGATCGAGCGCACCGCGGGGAAGCGCGCGGTCCACCTCACGTACAGGCTCCAGGCTTTGAGCAGAGGCGTCATGCGCGATCCACCAGTCCCCAGCGCTCTATCGTCGCGCGCTCCAGCGGCGCGAGCAGCAGCCGGTCGATCAGCAGCCACAGAATTCCGATCACGATCATGCCGAACACGATGACTTCGGTGCGGTAGAAATCCCGCGCCAGGAACAGCATGTACCCCAGGCCGACATTGGTCGCGATCATCTCGGCGGCGATCAGGCCGCGCCAGGCGAAGCCGAGCCCGGTGCGCACGCCGGTGACGATGTTCGGCAGCGCGCCGGGAAGGATCACCTGGGTCAGCATGGACCAGCCGCCGGCGCCGAGCGCAGCCGCCGCCTGCCTCAGCGGCATCGGAATCCGCGCGACGCCGAGCAGGGTGTTGTAGGCGACCACGAAGAACACGGCGTTGAAGATCACGAACGTGATCGCGCCGAAGCCGTAGCCGAACCAGAGCGTGGCGATCGGAATCCAGGCGATTCCGGCAAGCACCGAGAAAAAGCGGAACAGCGGCGTGAGAAAGCTGGAAACGACCGGGCTCAGGCCCATGGCGACGCCGAGCGGAATACTGATGGCGATCGCGAGCACGGTGCCGACCGCGACGCGCCCGAGGCTGGCGCCGATGTGGCGCACCAGCGTGCCGTCCTGGATGGTCTCCCAGCCGGCGCGCGCGACCGCTTCGACGTCGGGAAAGATGCGCGGGCTGACACCGAACGCGCGCACCACCAGCTCCCACAGCAGCAGCAGGAACAGCAGCGGGGCGACGAACTGGGCCGCCGCCACAATGCGGGGAAACCGCGCTTGCGCGGCTACTGCGGCCGCGGGAGCGGCCGCCGGGCGGCACGATTGCTGCGATTCGTTACCCATGGCGAGTCATGCTAGCGAAGATTCGCCGCAGGCTTTTGATCGATGTCATTGCTGGACTTGCGCCAGGCGCGCACCGCCTTGGCGCTCACGGCTGCCGCCGGGAGATTTTCTGCCGCCATTCCCCTTCTCCTCCTGCCCGAAACGCAAACTACTATATCATATCTCAGATATGGTATTTGAGGCCGGGCGAACTGCGGTATGATGCGGCTGACGCACCCTAGGCAAGAGCAAAACATGACCAGCGCGACCAAGATCGAACGCCCCAAATCGCTCACCGACATGGCGGTAGAGCGCATCCGCAGCGCCATCGTCCAGGGCAAGCATGGCCTGGGCGGACAGATATCGGAGGCGGCGCTGGCGCTGGAACTCGGCATCAGCAAGACCCCGGTGCGCGAAGCGCTGCTGCGGCTGCGCGCCGACGGTCTGGTGGACATACACCCGCAGCGCGGCACGTTCGTATTTCGCGTCGGCGCGGAGGACGTAGTGCAGATCTGCCGCTTTCGCGAAATCCTCGAGCCCGCGGCGCTGGCCGAAGGGCTCGCGGCCGACCGCGACGGTCTGATCGCGGCGCTGGAAGAGAATCTGCGCGCGATGAAGGCGGCGCAGCGCGCCTCCGATGCGCGCGCACTGCCCGAGCTCGATGCCGAATTCCACGGCATCATCATGCAGCGCTCGCACAACAGCTATCTGCGCGACGCGTATCGGCTGATCGAGCACAAGATCCATGCCCTGCGCTGGCGCCTGCCGGAGGACAACGAGCACATCGAGCACTGCCAGGCGAATCATGCGATCATCGTCAAACAGATTCGCGAAGGCAAGCTCGCTCAAGCGCAGACCATGTTGAAGCGCCATATCCGCGACACCCAGGACGCCTATCTGAAGGCGGGCGGCGTCACGGCCGCCACGGCCGGCTGATCCGGCCGTACCGCATTGCGGCAATGCTCGGACACCTGAAACAACTGGTCGCACGGCCGGCCGGCGCCAAGGACGCGCCCAGGCGCGTGCTCAACGTCGGCGGCGGCAGCAAAGGCGTCGCGCTGCCGCCGCATTTCGATAGCTGGCAGCAACTGCTGCTCGACATCGATCCGCGCACGGGCGCGGACCTGGTGTGCGATGCGCGCGCGCTGCGCGACGGCGCGGACGCAGACGCGTTCGACGCCGTCTACTGCTCGCACAACCTCGAGCACTATTACCGCCACGACGTCGACCGCGTGCTGCAGGGCTTCCTGCACGTGCTCAAGCCCGAGGGCTACGCCGAAATCCGCGTGCCGGACATAGGCGAGCTGATCAAGCTGCTCGCACGCAACGATCTCGACATCGAGCAGGAAGTCTACAAGGCCAACATCGGCGCCATCACCGCGCACGACATGATCTACGGCTACGCGCCGGAGATCGAGGCGAGCGGACAGGATTTCTACGCGCACAAGACCGGCTTCAGCCGCGATTCGCTGCTGCGCGCGCTGCGCACGAACGGCTTTCGCGAAATCTATATCGCGCCGCCGCTGGCGCTGCTGGAGCTGCATGCATTCGCGTTCAAGACCGCCGCGAGCGCGGCGCAGCGCGCCGAACTGGGCCTGGGCGAACCGGTCAAGCTGGAGCCGCGGCACGAAACCGCGCTGCCCGCGCGCAGCGCGGTGCACGGCGGCGGCGCGGCGGATCCGGTGGAAGCGCTGTATCAGCGCGCCGCCGCTGCGTTCGGCGCGGAGCAGTGGGGCGAAGCGGCGGCGCTGACGCAACAGGCGCTCGCACTCGAACCCGATTTGCCCGCGCTGCACTACCTGCTCGGCGGCTGCCGCCTGGCACAGGAAGAATACGCGGCGGCGCTGCAGTCGTTCGCGCGCTGTCTCGCGCTGCAGCCGAAGTACCCGCTGTCGGCGGAAACCCGCGCGCGCCAGGCGCTGTGCCGCGCGCGCATCGACGGCGCAAGCGGCAAGACCGCCGCGCTCGCAGCGCTCGCGCCCGAAGATGTACAGGCGGTTTCGGTGCTGATCTGCAGCGCCAGGCCGGAGCGCTCGGCCGCAGCCGCAGCGATGTACCGGCGCCTGCTCGCGCAGGTACCGCATGAGATCCTCGTCATCGGCGACGCGCGTTCGCTCGCGGAGGGCTACAACCGCGCGCTCGCCCAGGCGCGCCACGACCTCGTGCTGCTCGCCCACGACGACGTCGCGATCCTCAGCCCGGATTTCGCCGCGCGCCTGCTGCGCGCAATGCGGCGCCACGACCTCGTCGGCGTCGCCGGAACGCGCAAGCTGGTCGGCGGCGCCTGGCATTTCGCCGGCTACCCGCACTTGGCCGGACAGGTGGGCATGCCCGCGGCCGGCGCGGCCGGCTATGTGGTGAACCTGTATGACGTCACGGAACGCGAGACCAAGGGCCTGCAGGCGCTGGACGGCCTGTTGCTCGCGACGCGCCGCGACACCGCGCTGCGCCTGGGTTTCGACGCCGTCACGTTCGACGGCTGGCACCTGTACGATCTCGATTTCAGCCTGCGCGCGGCCGCAGCGGGCCTGGACTGCGCGAGCTGCAACGACATTCTAGTCGTGCACGGCTCGCAGGGCAGCTACGACGAACGCTGGCTCGAATACTCGCAGCGCTTCCTCGCCAAGCACCAGGAGCGCCTGGGGCCGCAGCAAAGCGTGTTCTACAAGCCGGAACTGGTGGCGCTGCCGCTGCGCTCGGCCGAGGAATGGCGGCTGCTGACGCAGCACCTGATCGCGGACGGCGGCTGAAGCCGCTGCGGCAAGCGCTCAGACGTTGAAGCGAAAGTGCATGACGTCGCCGTCGCGCACCACATACTCCTTGCCCTCGAGGCGCATCTTGCCGGCTTCCTTCGCGCCCTGCTCGCCCTTGCAGGCGATGAAATCGGCGTAGGAGATCACTTCGGCGCGGATGAAACCGTGCTCGAAATCGGTGTGGATCACGCCGGCGGCCTGCGGCGCGGTCGCGCCCACCTGCACCGTCCAGGCGCGCACTTCCTTCGGCCCGGCGGTGAAATAAGTCTGCAGGCCGAGCAGCGCGTAGCCGGCGCGGATCAGGCGGTTCAGTCCCGGCTCTTCCAGACCCATGTCGGCGAGGAACATCTGCTTTTCGGCATCGTCCAGGTCGGCCATCTGCGCCTCGATCGCGGCGCAGATCGCCACCACCGGGGCGCCCTCCGCCTTGGCGTATTCCTGCACGCGCGCAAGCAGCGGATTGCCGTTGAAGCCGTTTTCATCGACGTTGGCGACATACATCGCCGGCTTGGCCGTCATCAGGCACAGCGGCTGCAGCACCTGCTGTTCCTCGCGCGACAGCGCCAGGCTGCGCGCAGGCTTCGCCTGATTCAGCACCGGCAGCACTTTTTCCAGCACCGCCATGATGCGCTGCGCTTCCTTGTCGCCCGATCGCGCCACCTTGACGTAGCGCGCCATGGTTTTTTCCACGGTCGCCAGATCCGCGAGCGCAAGTTCGGTGTTGATGGTCTCGATATCGCTCAGCGGATCGATCTTGCCGGCAACGTGCACCACGTTGTCGTCGACGAAGCAGCGCACCACATGGGCGATCGCGTCGGTTTCGCGGATATTGGCGAGGAATTTGTTGCCCAGGCCCTCGCCCTTGGATGCGCCCGCAACCAGACCGGCGATGTCGACGAATTCGACCACCGCGGGTATCGTTTTTTGCGGTTTGGCGATCGCCACCAGCTGCGCCATGCGCGCATCGGGCACTTCGACGATGCCGACGTTGGGCTCGATGGTGCAGAAAGGGTAATTTTCCGCCGCGATCGAGGCCTTGGTGAGCGCATTGAACAGAGTGGATTTGCCGACATTGGGCAAACCGACGATACCGCATTTGAGAGACATAGGTGAGGCCTTAGACCAGTTGAGTGGCATGCAAGGGGCCGCGGCCCCTGGCTGATTTCAAGCTTCCGGACCGGCCGCTGCCTGCGGCTTGGGTTTGGTGTGCAGCTTGTGCATGGCCGCCGCCATGTTGTCCGCGAGTATCAAGTCGAACACGCCGATGCCGCGCTCGATCACCGCATCGATCAAAGCCTGTTCTTCCTTGCGCGGCGGGTGCAGCACGAAATCGGCGACTTCCTGTTCGCTCGCGGCGATGTCGCGCGGATGGCCGATGCCTATGCGCAGGCGCCAGAAATCCGGCGCGCCCAGCTTGGCCATGATGTCGCGCAAGCCGTTGTGGCCCGCGTGGCCGCCGCCTTGCTTGATTTTCACGCCTCCGGGCGGCAGATCGAGTTCGTCGTGCGCCACCAGGATTTCTTCGGCTGCAATCTTGTGGAACTGCGCCAGCGCCGCGACCGCCGAGCCCGATTCGTTCATCCAGGTCTGCGGCTGCAGCAGCCACGCCGGTCCGGACGCCGTGTCCAGCTTCGCCAGCAGCGCATGAAACTTGGGTTCCTTGCGCAGCGTCAGCCGGTGCTGCGCGGCCAGCCGCTGCACCAGCCAGTAGCCGGCGTTATGGCGCGTGCTCTCGTACTTCTTGCCCGGGTTGCCCAGGCCGACGATGAGTTTGATCGGCATGCTGACGCGGCCCTAAAAAAACAGGCAGAGGCGCTGGCCTCTGCCTGTAGTCGAAGCGGATTAACGGACTGCTATTTCTTGTCCGATTTCTCTGACTTCTTCTCGCCCTTGTCCCCGCCCTTGTCCCCGGCCTTTTCCGCAGCCGCGGGTTCGGCAGACTGCTTGCTGGTGGGAACTTCGGAAGCGGCCACGGCGGCTTCGGCCGCGGCAGCATCGGCTGCCTCGTCCGCCACCATCGCGCGCGGGATTTGCACCAGGGCCACCGCCGGGTTCTCGCCGCCGTGCAGCACGGCTTCCACGCCCTTGGGCAGCTGCAGGTCCTTGACGTGCACGATATTGCCCAGCGCGAGGTCTTTCAGATCGACCTCGATGTACTCGGGCAGGTCCGCCGGCAGACAGCGGATCTCGAGATCGCTGATCACGTGGCTGACGAGGCCGCCGGACAGTTTTACCCCGGGCGACTGCTCGGCATTGATGAAGTGCAGCGGCACTTTCATCTGGATCTTCACGTCGGCCAGCACGCGCTGGAAATCGATGTGCTGCACCTCCGCACGGAACGGGTGCATGTTGACCGCGCGCAGCAGCACCTGCTCTTTCGCTCCGTCGAGGTTCAGCGTGAGCACGGAAGCGTGGAACGCCTCCTGCCGCAGCTGGTGGTACAGCGCGTTGTGTTCGAGCTCGATGACGACCGCAGGCTGTTTGCCCCCGTAGACGATGCCGGGGGTCTTGCCTTCACGGCGCAGGCGGCGGCTCGCTCCGGTGCCCTGCTTGGTGCGCTTTTGCGCGTTGACTTCGATTTGCATGTTGCACTCCAGGTTATGGCGGTCCCGCGACCAGGTACCGCCGTTTCAAAAATCTAAAATTCGATGCCCTTTTGCTACTCGCTGAACAGGGAACTCACCGAGTCTTCGTTGCTGATGCGCAGGATCGTTTCCGCCAGCAGGTCGACCACCGACAGCACGCGTATCTTGCTGCACTGTTTCGCGTCCGCGCGCAGCGGAATGGAATCGGTGACGACCACTTCGTCGAGCGCCGAATTGGCGATGCGCTCCACCGCGCCGCCCGAAAGCACCGGGTGGGTACAGTAGGCGAGCACCTTCACCGCGCCCTCGTTCTTGAGCGCCTGCGCCGCCTTGGCCAGCGTGCCCGCGGTGTCCACCATGTCGTCCATGATCACGCAGGTGCGGCCCTTGACGTCGCCGATGATATTCATCACCTCGGCATCGTTCGCCTTGGGGCGGCGTTTGTCGATGATCGCGAGGTCGGATTCCAGGCGTTTCGCGAGGGCGCGCGCGCGCACCACGCCGCCGACGTCGGGCGAGACCACGAGCAGGTCTTCGTGGCCGTGCTTCCACAGGTCGCCCAGCAGGATGGGCGCGGCGTAAATGTTGTCCACCGGCACATCGAAAAAACCCTGAATCTGGTCGGCGTGCAAGTCCATGGTGAGCACCCGGTCCACGCCCACGGCTTCGAGCATGTTCGCCACCACCTTGGCGCTGATGGCCACCCGCGCCGAGCGCGGCCGGCGATCCTGGCGCGCATAGCCGAAATACGGCAGCGCGGCGGTGACGCGGGCGGCCGATGCGCGCTTGAGCGCATCGATCATGATCAGCACTTCCATGAGATTGTCGTTGGTGGGCATGCAGGTCGACTGCAGCACGAAACAATCGCGTCCGCGCACGTTCTCCAGCAGCTCTATCATCACCTCGCCGTCGGAGAAACGGCTGACGCTGGCGTTGCCCAGGCGAATATTGAGGCGTTTTGCCACCGCAGCGGCCAATTGCGGATTGGCGCTGCCGGCAAATATCATCAGGTGATCGTAAGCCATGTCTGGGGCCTGGTTGTATCAGCGCGGGATCTACCGCTCACACCCGCCGCTCACCGGCGGCCGGTCCATCGATTGCTGGCTGGGGAGGTAGGGATCGAACCTACGAATGCCGGAATCAAAATCCGGTGCCTTACCACTTGGCGACTCCCCAAACTTTACCTGCTCAAATCATGTAGCGGATGACGCTCCAAGCCACGCACCACGAGCCCGCGCATCGTCTGCGGCAGCTGCGCATGCACTGCGCGCGCCGCAGCTTCGGTGGAAAATTCAGCAAACACGCAGGCGCCGGAACCACTCATGCGCGCCTCGCCATGCTGCCTCAGCCAGGCCAAATGGTGCGCCACTTCAGGATAGCGGTTACTCACAACGGGCTGGAGGTCGTTGCGCAGGGTGCGCTGTTCCAGCCCCTTGAAAAAGGCCAGCATTTTGATTGGTTTTGAGTCGCGTGTCAATTCCGGCGCGGCAAACACGGCGGCGGTCGGCACCTGCACCGGCGGCAGCAGCAGCAGATACCAGGCCTGCGGCAGCGCCAGCGGCGTCAGCAGCTCGCCCACGCCTTCGGCGAACGCGTTCTCGCCGAACACGAACACCGGCACGTCGGCGCCCAGCTTCAAACCCAGCTGCCGCAGCTCGGCGCGCTTCAAGCCCAGCCGCCACAGCTGATTGAGCGCAATGAGCGTCGTGGCTGCGTCCGAACTGCCGCCGCCTAAGCCCCCGCCCATCGGAATGCGCTTGTCGAGCTCGATTTCGACGCCGCCACTATGTCCGGTCGCCTGCTTGAGCAGCGCCGCCGCGCGCAGGCACAGGTCCTGTTCGGGCGGGACGCCAGCGAGCGGCCGCGCGAGGGCAAGCGCGCCGTCCGCGCGTGGCTTGAAGTGCAGGCTATCGGCTAGGTCTATCAACCGGAAAGCGGTTTGCAGGCTGTGATAGCCGTCCGCGCGCCGCCCGGTCACGTGCAGAAACAGGTTGAGCTTGGCCGGCGCGGGCCAGGCGTCCTGCCAGCTATTCATGGCGCATTCCGCCATTGGTCGATCACCAGGCGGATCTCCACATCTGCGCGCGACAGCCGCAGTTGCTGCGGCACGCCGCTGTCGCCCTTGTAGGCCAGGAACTCCACCAGCCAGCCCGATTGCCTCAACTCGGCCAGGCGCTGCGCCTGGTCCAGCCTCGTCTTTGCCGCCACGCCGGGCGTGGCGCGCCCCCGCACCCAGTCGGGCAGACCCGCAAGCGGCAGGCGCCAGCCGAGCACCTGCTCGGTCAGCGATTCCACGTCGCTCGCCTGGTAGAGCTTATGATCCGAGGTCGTCAGAGTCACCATGCCGTCGCTGCGCACGATGCGCGCCACCCCCTGGCCCAGCGGCGTCGACAGCAACAATTCGTCGCTGCCCGAGTCGTGCTGCCAGCTGATTTTGCCGCTCGCCGCCTCGCTGCCGTATTTCACCGCCACCCGGCCCGAAAGATGGAATGCCTCGCCGATCGGCCCTACGGGTGCAGGTTCGAGCGTCGCGCAACCGGCGAGCAGGAGGCAAAGCAGGAAGAATAGGTGTCGCATGACGAAGCTTTCAACCCCCGCCCTAGGGTTTCTTTGGTTTGTTTCCGCCTCGTCCAGCCTAATGCCGGAAGCGTTTTATAGTGCTGTTGAGGGCGTCGTTGTCCGGCGTTTTCTTGCTCGCCTCCAGCCAGATTTTCTCGGCTTCGCCGCGCTCGCCCGCGACCCACAGGACTTCACCCAGATGGGCCGCAATCTCCGGGTCGGGTCGGGCCGTGTAGGCCTTGCGCAGGTATTCCAGAGCCTGCTTTTGCTCGCCTCTGCGATACAGCACCCAGCCCATGCTGTCGATAATGAAAGGATCGTCGGGCGCGAGTTTCAGCGCCTTCTCGATCAATTCCTGCGCCTCGGGCAGGCGCAGGTTGCGATCGGCGAGCGAGTAGCCGAGCGCATTGTAGGCATGCGCATGATCGGGTTGCAGGCGGATCAGCTTCTTCAGGCTGCTCTCGAGCAGATCCATGCGCCCGACCTTTTCCGCCAGCATGGCGTAGTCGTAGAGCAATTCCGGCTGGTCGGGCATGTTCTTCAAGGCGTCCGCGATCAGATCGAACGCATCCTGCTGCCGGTTGGCGTCGCGCAGCATCTGCGCCTCGGTCAGCAGCAGCTGCACCTTTTCTTCGGCGCTGCCCGCGTCGACCTGGTGCAGGTAGGCTCGCGCCGCATCGAGCTTGCCCTGTTTGGCGAGCACCAGCGCATGGCGCATCTGCGCCCGCAGATGCAGCTCGCCGCTATCGACCTCGTCGTACCAGCGCAGCGCTTCCGCATAATTTTTCTGGTCCTCCGCGATCTGCCCCAGATACATGCGCACCGTATTCTTGTCGCGATAGGGCAGGTCGAGCAGGCGCTTGAAATTCGTTTCCGCCTGCGCGTAGTCCTCCAGCTGCAGGGACAGCACGCCGACGGCAAAGACCACGTCCGCGTTGTCGGGAAAATCCCTCGACAGGGTCTGGAACTCGGCGCGCGCCTCGGGATATTTGCGCTCTGCCACCAGCAGGCGCGCATAGCTCAGGCGCACTTCGCGCGCCTTGGGATGCCGCTCGAGGAAGGCCGACAGGCGCTGCAGCGCAAGCGCGCCCGACTGCCGCTGCAGCAGCTGTGCCTCGACCAGCACGGGCATTTCCCAATCCGGCTTGAGCGTGGACGCGGCGCGCACTTCGGTCAGCGCAAGTTCGGCTTCGCCTGCCCCTGCCGCCGCCTGCGCGAGCGCGAAATGCGCCTGTGCCATTTTGGGGTAGGGTTGCACCAGCTGCCGCACCAGCTTCAGCGTGTGCGCCTTGTCCGGATTGCTGGCGAGCAAGCGGTTCAGCTGCAGAAAATTATCCCCGCTGGCGTCGGCGGCGAGCAGCTTCTGCAGATAGGGCAGCGCCTCGTCCTCGCGCTTGGTGCTGATCAGCAGGCTGGTGAGCGCCTGCAGCGCCTGCATCGAGCCGGGCTCGGCTTCGTACCAGATCTTGGCAGCGTCGATTGCCGCGCCGGGCATGCGCGCATATAAAGCGACCTCGGCTGCCCGCTTGGCGATGCGCGGATCGCGCGTGCGCTTGGCCAGATCGGCATAGGCCTGCGCCGACAGGCCGAGGGAGCCGCGCTGGCCGGCGATTTCAGCAAGCAGGTATTCGTACAGGACCTCTTCGGTCAGCTCCTGCTTGGGCAGGTTGGCTTCGGCCGCAGCAACCGGCGCGGACGCCGGAGCATCCGCCTTCGCCGGCACGGACTCGGCCGCCGTTTGTTGCGCAGCCGCCGGGGCGGCAGCGGGCGCAGCCTGCCGTTGCTGCTGTTGCGCACAGGCGGCAAGCGCCAAGCCCAAACCTGCAACCAGGATCCGACGCATGTAGGGGAAAGAGAGACGCGGAAAAGACATTGTTGCGCTGATAGCTTAGGGCTCTGTTGAAATTCAAGTGGGTTGCTGAGCATGAGGATTGATCGCATGGAAGTCGAGTTTGCCGGCAATCAGGAAGATGACTGTCTTGATGGTAGACAGGCGGCTGAAGCCGCGAGCACGGCGT
>JAJZPQ010000067.1 GCA_021811085.1 Pseudomonadota bacterium
GGGATGACAGCACGCTTACGACCAATCGACCTGCCAAGTACGGAACAGACGAGCTCATTTACTAGCTGTTTCGCCGGAAGCAGCTTTACGTATGCGAGTCGCTTGTCCGAGGCAGTTTCGACGACACCGCGGTAGGTTTCGTTGACGCCGGTTTCATCGCCCGTGAGGCGCGCTGCCCCAGGCAGCAAATGACAAAGACCTATCTGCATGGCACGTACATCAGCAACTGGGATCTCGTTTGCATCGACTATGTCCGATCGTTACTCACGGCGAACGCGCTGCTCAACACTGATGAACGCAGCCGCTCGGCGCGCTTGAGGTTGTCGTCAACCTCGGCCTCAACTCCGCGGACGAGAGAGAGGTGGCGGTCGACTTCGGCGACGATGCGGCGTTGTTCGGCGAGGGGCGGCACCGGAATTGCCATGCGTCGGCAAGTCGATACCTGAAGATTCGACTGTCCCGCTGTGGCCTTTGCCGTGCGGCCAAGCCGGCGAAGTATCGGCGACGACATTAGCCAGTACGCAAGCAATTGGCTCGAAAGTGCGTGCGTCGTCCTGAAATTTACGATCGCCTGGTTGATATTCCATTCTGGGTAGTTGCTCGGCGCGATGGAAACCTTACCGAGCGGTGGCCCAACGATGTTCGTTAGCACATCCCCCGGAATGACGCGTGATCTGCCAAGCAAATTCTCATGCGTGTAGCGAGCAACAAAAGTTGGCTTAACTGAAAAATCAAGCGAACCATCGAATGTTAAGTTGTAGACTTTTATGAAGGGCACATCTCCCGACTGAGAGAACATTGCTTCTGGGGAGGGCGTAGAACCACTGGCGATTGGGTCGCAAACTTGCTCCGCCGACGCCCAGATCCACCCCTCCGGCACTTCAGGCAAATCGGTCATCTCGGGCGCAATTGGTTCCTTGTACGTTCCTTTGGCTTTCCACTGGCCGCGGCGGGTTTCGAGAATGCGCTGGAGGAGTTGCGCGCCGGTCTCGTAGCCGCGTCCTTCGTGGCGGGCGAGTTCGGCTTCGGTAGGGACGAGGCGGCCTTCGACGGCGGCTTTGAGGACGGCGGCCTTGTAGCGCTTGAGGTTGGCCTTGACGCGCTTCAAGTTGGCGACGGCTTCGTCGAGGCGGGAGAACTGCTTTTCGATTTCGGCGACGATTTGCCTTTGCTCGTCGAGCGGCGCAACGGGAATGCGAATCTGCGCAAGCTTTTTGCCGTTGACATTCGGTTGACCTATCCCCGCTTGACTCTCACTTATCTGGCGCCAGTACGAGGATGAGCGGAAAAAGTACGCAACGTACCGAGGCTCGACCTCGTCGCGAAGTTGAACCCGAATAAGGTACGACGCGAAGACAGATTGCGGGATCACGCCTCGAATCAGGTAGCTCTTCCCAACTGTCGCCCCCGTACGGGCGAAGACCAGATCACCGGGATATAGCCGGTACTTCGTCAGCTCCGCTTTGCCAATTTCGCATGACGGCACCTGGCCCCAGTCGACATTCTCGTCTTGAATGTCCGTGATGCGGAGATATCTGGGGCCGTCGCGCGCGTGTTTCGCTTTCGCGGTGTAGCCGTACTGAATCGACGCGGCGAGTTCCTCTAGTCGCTTTACGGGCCAGCGTACGGTGTAGTTATCCTGCATGCTGCTCACGGATTCGCCAGCAGACGACCGAGCGTGGCACGCAGAGACGGAAGATCGGTTTCGAGTACGCCCCACACCAGGCGGTTGTCCACGCTCGCGTAGCCGTGGATGAGGATATTGCGGAAGGCGATGATGCGAGGCAATTCGGGCACCGCGGCGGCAATACCCGGATCGACGCGCCGCAACTGGCTCATCGCCTCGCCGATGATCTCGAACTGGCGTTCGACCGCGGACCGCAGATACTCGTCGGCCAGATATTCTGTAAAGGTCTTGCCCGCCGTGAAGCGCGCGATGCGCTCGGCGCATTGCTGCGAATCCCACAGCAGTTTGCGCGCGTCAGCGTGCATAGACGTTCTGACGCTCGGCGGTGATGCGCTCGCGGAAGTACGGGTTGGCCAGGCTGCTATTGGTGACGAGGTCCACCGGCCGGCCGAACAGCGACTCCAGCCCCTCTTTCAGAGCGAAGTAGGCTTGCGCGTAGGCGGCGGGCGGCACGTCATCGAACTCGACCAGGAAATCCAGATCGCTCGACTGTGGATCGAAGTCGGCGCGGACGGCGGAGCCGAAAGCGTCCAGCCGGCGCGCGCCTGCACGGCGGCACAGGGCGGCGACTTCATCGCGGTGCTGGTCGATCAGGTTCGTCATGGTTGCCCTCAAGCAGCTTCGGCGAGCGGGGCTGCATAGACCGTTTGGCGCGTCTTGTTGATCGACTCGATGAAGTAGGGATTCTTCAGCGCGCCGACCATCACCAGATCGACCTCGCGGCCGAACAGCGCTTCGAGCGCTTCTTTCAGATCGAAGTAGCGGTGAAACAGGTTTCCGCCTTCGTCGGTCATGTCGATCAGAAAATCAAAATCGCTCGTCTGCGGATCGAAGGCGCCGGTGGTTGCGGAGCCGAACAACTCCAGCTTGCGCACGCCGTAACGGCGGCACAAGGCGGAAACTTCGGCGAGTTGTGGGTCGATGATGGTGGGCATGGCGGGCTCCGCGGAAATTATGCCACCAATGCCTGGTTGATGGCGACCAGGACGCGCGGCAGTTCCGCTCCGAACAACTGATGCACCTTCCCGGTCCCGCCTTCCTGCGCGAACGGCGAAAGCTCGAAGTCGTCGGTTTCGATGCCGAGGTTGGCGGCAATGTGGTCGCGGATCATGTTCAGCCACTTGCGCTGCTCGGACGTGAACGGCTTGCCCTGTTGCTCCTGCTGCGCAATCCACGCCTTGAAATTGGCAGCGACGCGCTCGGGGAAGGGCACAAGTTCGTTGTCCTGGTGCATGGCGAAGCGCACCAGCGACACGAGGTCGGTGAGGATGCGGCGGCGGTTCTCGCCTTTGACTTTGCTCTTGTCGAGTGCGGCATAGGCTTGCCAGAGCTGGCTCTCGGTCCAAAGGCGCGGCGGGGCTTGCAGCGCGTCGGCTAGGGTCTTCAGCGCGTCGAACGTGAGCGGCGCGCCTTGCGTACGCTGCGGCCGGTTGTAGAGGATTTGCAGCGCGGTGATTTCGTCCTTGTGCTCGGCGATGAAGCGCTCGAACGATTCCACCACGCCTTTCGCGCGTGCGCGCGCCGCGGCCGAGAAGCCCGCTTCGAGCACCTGGTCCTGGGTGACGGTGTCGATTAGCTGCTCGCTTTGCTGCTTCAGCTCGATCAGCAGGTTACGCAGTTTTGGGTCGCACAGGGGCTTAGCTGCCTGGAGAACAAGGCTGGATGCGGCTTCCGGGGATGCGTCCGGGTTCAAGGCCGCGACGATGGCCTGTGCCAGCGACTTCAGCGTGGCGCCGCCGGAGGCCTGCGCGACCTTGGCTTTGTCGGGCTCAGACAGCGCTTTGTCGAGCCGCGCGAGGCGCGCGGCGACGCTGGACAGCACCTCAGGCTCGGTGTTGCCCAGCGCCACGGCTTGCAGCAGCTTCTCGAACGACACGGACTTCTTCTGGTCCATCGGGCGCGAGTCGGTTTTGTCGCGCTCGCACACGCCCACGGCATCGACGATGACGAAGTGGTCCTTGGTCTTCGCATCCGGCGTGACCGCCTGCAGGTCATGCGGCGAGATGATGCGCACGCCGCGGCCCTTCATCTGCTCGAAGAAGGTGCGCGACTTCACCGCGCGCATGAACAGCACGCATTCCAGAGGCTTGATGTCGGTGCCGGTGGCGATCATGTCCACGGTCACGACCACGCGCGGGAAGTAGCTGTTGCGAAACGAGGCGATCAGGTCTTCGGGTTTGGCGCCGGTGGTGCGGTAGGTGATTTTCTGCGCGAAGTCGTTGCCCTTGCCGAACTCCTCGCGCAGGATGCGCACGATGTCCTCGGCGTGGCTGTCGTCCTTGGCGAACACCAGCGTCTTCGGCACCTCGGTGCGGTTGGGGAAGATTTCGGTGGCGAGTTTGTCGCGGAAGGTGCGCACGACGGTGCGGATCTGGTCCGGCGTCACCACCTCGCGGTCGAGCTGGTTCGGGTCGTAGTCGAAATCCTCGTCCAGCTCCTGCCAGCGCACTTTGCGCGTCTCGCGGTCGCGCAGGTCCACGTAGTAGCCGGCCTCGACCTTGCCGCCGGCTTCGGTCACCTCGGTGCGGATGCGATAGACGTCGTAGTTCACGTTGACGCCGTCGGCGACCGCCTGCTCGTGGCCGTATTCCATCACCAGGTTCTGGTTGAAAAAACCGAACGTCTGCTTCGACGGCGTCGCGGTGAGGCCGATCAGGTGCGCGTCGAAATACTCCAGCACCTGGCGCCACAGGTTGTAGATGGAGCGGTGCGCTTCGTCGGTGACGATGACGTCGAAGGTCTCGATCGGGATCGCCGGGTTGTAGGCGATCGGCTCGGGCGACTTGAACAGGTTCTCCAGCCCGGAGGCGGAGACTTCGTCGTCCTCCGGCGCGAGCTCGCGGCCGCGCAGCATCGAGTACAGCCGCTGGATAGTGCAGATCGTCACGCGCGCGGTGGTGTCGAGCGTGTTCGAAGTCAGATGCTGGACGATGTATTCCTCGCCGAATTTGTAGTTGTTGTAAGGCGAGGCGTACTGATCGAACTCCTTCTTCGTCTGCCGGCCGAGGTTGCCGCGGTCCACGAGGAACAGCACGCGCCGCGCACCGGCGAACTTGATCAGGCGGTAGATGAAGCTGATCGCAGTGTAGGTCTTGCCGCTGCCGGTGGCCATCTGAATCAGCGATCGCGGCTTGTCGGCTGCGAGCGAAGCTTCGAGGTTGCGGATTGCGCGCACTTGCGCCGACCAGAGGCCGGTTTCGATAAGCGGCGGAAGCTGGCGCAGGCGCGCGAGAAAAGTCGGCGGCGCAAATGCTGCGACGGGTGCAAGTGCGCCGCTGCCCGTCACCAGCGCCGTCGGCGCCGGCAGCAGGTCCAGCCATTCGCGCAGCGCGTCGGGTCGGTGAAACGCGAACGTCGGGCGCGCGCGCGGCTCCGGATCGAGACCGTTGGTGAAATGGGTTTCGACGCCGGTGGATTGGTAGGAGAACGGCAGCGGCCGACGCCAGGCGGGCAAATCTTCCGGGAGACCCTGAGCATAGCGCGCAGATTGCGGCTCGACGCCGGTGAGCGTGACGCCTTCTTTCTTCGCTTCGATCACGCCGGCCGCTCTTGCGTCGATGTAGAGCAGATAGTCGGCAAAGCCGTGACCGGACTTCAGCGGAAATTCACGTATCGCCACGCCGCGCGCGGCGTGGATGTTGGCTTCGCTCATGGACTGCACCGACCAGCCGGCGGCTGCAAGCAGCCTGTCGATCTCGGCCCGGGCGCGTTCTTCAGGCTTATCCGCCACGTGGTCTCTCCTCGACTCAAGAGGATACCACCACTGACTTGCGAGGGAGGTCGTATAGACCGCATTAGACCGAATGGTCTAGGTTCGGGGAAACCCGCAGGTTCGGCGTGCCGCCGTACATACGCGCCGATGGTCACTTGGTAGTCTGTGCGCGAGCAGCATCGCGGCGCTATGCCACTGCGCTGCCGCATTCCGTCACCGCGAAACAATCATCTCGCGCTCCTGCCGATGATTTTTGCGCGACGCGTTGTCGCAAACTGGAAGGACCATGAACGACAAAACGCCGGTCGCGTCAGGCAGCCGCTGGGCCATGCCGATCGCACTGCTGGTGTTGACGGCTTACTTCGTGCTGGGGATCGTCAGCGGTGGGATGGAGCGGGGGTGGTGGGACTAGGTAGCAGCCGGGACAAATGCTGCGAGGAGCTGTGTCGGCCCGGGGGCGGGCCTCCTACAGAATGGTAGGGGCGGGGGGGATTTATTAACATTGGTTTGGTGGAGAGGCAGGTGCTGTCTGAGGTTCCAGATTTCGAAATAGTCAAAATTGGTAAGCTCCCCTCACCAACCTCTTCGAGTGGTTCCGCCCTTCGGGCTCCCACCCCGCCGTCTCCCAGTCCCACAGGGACTCGCTTCGGTCGCAAGCGGGGCGAGGAATTGGCTGCCAAATCAAAAAACAGATTCCTCGGCCGACGGCCTCGGAATGACGGCGCTTTGTGAAATGGGTTCTTATTGCTGGCGCTTCAGTGGTGGCCCCAGCCGCGACCGTAGCCGCCGTGGCCGTGACCACCGCCGTAAATGCCGATGCCGATGGAAGGACCGACGTAGGCTGGCTCGTAATAGCCGGGGCTGACGGGAACGACCATGCATCCGCCCAGCAGCGCGAGCATCGACACGAGTAAGGTCACCTTGATTATTTTCATGGTTTCAATCTCCTTAGCCGGCGTCGGTGTTGCGCCGGCGGTTCAACGGCGGTCGTGGTCGCGGTCGTGGCTGCGGTGCGAGCCGCGATCGCGACCGTGATCGGAGTCGCGACCGGGTTCGCGACCGGGGCGGGGCCCGGCATCGTGCAATCCGCGGTGGTCTCCGCCGCCGACGTGCGGCCGAACGAAAATGCGCGGGCCGTAGAACACAGGCGGCGGATTCAGATACACCGGTAGCGGCGCCATATACACCTGCGCCGGAGCGACGTACGCCGGCCCCGGGCCGTAGTAGCCGCCCGAATCCATGTAGTAGTCGGATGTTGCCGGCACGGCCACGCAGCCGCCCAGCAGGGCCAGCGCCGATGCCAAAAATGCCAATGTGGTGAGGTTCATGATTGTGTCCTCGAGTTCATGCTAGACCTTGAGGGGGTGGGAGTCTGTTGCGAAGGTGTAACAGTTTGTGAACGGGGGATGGGGACCTGCTGCGGCTATTCTTGTAGCGCCAAGCTAAGGTAAAGTGCCTGCGACGCGGTGAGCAGTAACAACATCCCGCCGCACGAGGAGTCTCATGGATCTGGAACTGAAGGGTAAACGCGCGCTGGTGACGGGCGGCTCGAAGGGCATCGGCAAGGCTTGCGCGCAGGTGCTGGCCGAAGAAGGCTGCGCGGTGACGATCGTCTCGCGCGACGGCGCGGCGCTCGCGGCCGCGGCCGCGGATATCCGCGCGAAGACCGGAGTCGAAGTGCAGTGGAAAGCGGCCGACCTGTCGCAGCGCGGCGTGGCCGAAGCGCTCGCAGCCGGCGCGGGCGAGCTCGACATCCTCGTCAACAACGCAGGCGCGATTCCGGGCGGCGATATTTTCAAGGTGGACGAAGACACCTGGCGCCGCGCCTGGGACCTGAAGGTGTTCGGCTACATCAATCTCACGCGCGCGGTGTATGCGCGCATGAAGCAAAGGAAGAGCGGCGTGATCGTCAACGTGCTCGGCAACGCGGGCGAGAAGCTGAACGCCGCGTATATCGCCGGCAGCACCGGCAACGCCGGGCTAATGGCGTTCACGCGCACGCTCGGCGGCGTCTCGACCGCGGACGGCATACGCGTGGTCGGCGTGAGCCCGGGGCCGGTCGCGACCGAGCGCCTGCTGTCGCTCACGAAGCAGATGGCGGCAGCGAAGCTCGGCGACGCGAGCCGCTACGAGGAGATGTTCAAGGGCATGGCCTACGACCGGCCGGCGACGCCAGAGGAGATCGCCTGGACCGTGGCCTTCGTCGCCTCGCCGCGCTCGTCCTACACCAGCGGCGTTTACTTCAGCGTGGACGGGGGGCTGGCGGCGAAGTCGTGAGGCGGCGCGGAAAGCTTGCGGCCGATTTTCAGCCTACCCCGCTGCTGTGGTGTAGCCCGGGTTCAGCCAAAGAGCAGCTTCAGTAATTCGTCACGGCTCATTTCTTGATGGGCGGCGATATCCGCAAGGATTGCGGCCAGGGTCCCGACTTTCAACGGATCATGCACAGGGATGGTGACATGATGTTCGGACGGGGCGGCCGTCGTTAGCCTCAGATGACTACCAGTCTGGCGCGTTGTTCTATAACCGATTCGTGCCAGCGATTTCGCGAGCTGCGCGCCGCACAAATCGCGCGGGAGTTTCATGCCGCAATGACTACATCGCGCACGAAATGCAGCCGGATCAGCTTAGGGATGTTGGATTCGTCGAAATGGCAGCGCACTGCATCGCGCACTTGCGCGTGCAGTTCATCGAGCGTATCGGCCTCGGTGAAAATGGATTCACCTGCCGCCTTAGCCAGGTAACCACCTTCCGGTGAGTCTTCGACAACAAAAATAATCTCGTTCATGATTACCTTTCCGCTCCGGAAAACGCTAGCTCAACTAACCGATGGTCCGAAGGATCACTTGAATGGTACAGCCTTACGCTGGGCGGCGGCAATGGACGCTCGCGGGTGGGTCCCGATCGGATCGGTTTTGCCCATCGGAAAGTGCTTGCGCTCGTAGGCCTCGACCAAGGTAACGAGCACATTCAGCCGCTCGCCTTCCGGGGTATTAGCGCGCGCGTTCATCAAGGTCTCGATCTCCTTGAGCGCGGCGCGGTAGTCGGCTTTGGTCCTGACTGGCTTGATATTCATCGTACTGGCCTCATCAAATCTTTTGCGCGTCAATGCGGTCATATTAGCGCCGCTCGGACCCAGATGCAGATTTACGTTTCTCCCGTCTTGGCCCCCGGCAGAAAATCGTCCAGCGGCACGCCGAAGCTGTTGAGCGCCCAGGAGACGAGGTTGTACTGCCCCACGGTGAACACCACGTCCATCAGCTGCTCGGTGCTGTAGCGCGCGGCGAGCGCGGCCCAGGTGTCGTCGGACACCATCGAGCGCTCGAACAGATCGTCGGCCGCCTGCAGCAGCGCCGCTTCGTGCGCGCTCCAGCCGGCGCCGGGGCCCGCTTTCACGCGCTCGATCTCGGCCGCGCTGATGCCGGCGCGCTTGGCAATCTCGACGTGCTGCGCCCATTCGTATTCGGACTGGTTGAGCCAGCCGATGCGCAGGATCAGCAGCTCGCGCTCGCGCACCGGCACGGTCTGCTTTTGCAGCACGTGGCCGGCGAACACGGTCCAGCGCCGCGTCAGATCGGGGTGGTGCATCATCACGCGAAACAGGTTGAGGTCGCGCCCGCCGATGCGGTTCTTGGCCGCGGTGTCGGCGTCGGCGCCGGATAGCGCGCCGAGGTCGCGCATCGGGATACGCTGCTTGCGTTTGATCATGGGCCTTTTCTTCCGCGGTTGAATTCGCCTGCGATGCGGGCGCTGCTCAGTAGGCCCAGTACGGCCCGGTGCCGTGCAGGGTGGTCGCGCCGTCGATGGCCACGAATACGCTGCGATTGAAAAAGAACGGCATGCCCCAGTCGAACGCCTTGCTGCCGCTGATGCGGTCGATGCTGCCGCCGACCGCAGCCGCCCGGATGCTGCGATCGAGCGCGTCCATGTTGACGATGCGGAAGCTGACCGGGCCCGAGGCCGCGCCGTTGGCCGAGGTATTGGTCGCGGACAGCGGCAGCGTCGCGCCCGGGCAATAAAAGCCGACGGAGAGCGAGCAGCGCGGAATGCTCGCGTCGGCGAAGAACAGGCCGTTCGAGCCGCTGTCGAGAAAGCTCGAGGCGAGCGCCACGCCGTTGTAGGTGGTGGTGAAATTGCCGGTGAGGCGGTCCACCGCATAGACCGTGGCCGCACCGACGCCGTTGTTGGCCTGCGTGTCGATGCCGAACGTGAGCGTGCCGGTGAGCGTGGTCGCGCCGCCGGCGGCGACGTCGGGCATGCTCAGGACCACGCCGTTGTTGTCGCCGGCAAAGGCGGCGACCGGGTTCGACACCTGGTTCGCGAGCGGCATCGTGGCGGAGATGCAGCCGGCCGCACCGCATTCGTAGTAGATGTTATTGGTGGCGAGCGTGGTGCAGCGCGAGCCGCAGTCGCGGTTGAACAGGCCGACGCCGAGGATGCCGTTCGCGCCCAGCGCGGCCACGGTGCCGAGGGGCGCGCCGGTGCTGCTGCAGCCCGTGGGGACGCTCGAGAATGCGGCAGAGGTGTCGCCGACCACCTGGATCGGCAGCGAGGGCGCCACCTCGCCGGCGATTTTGACGTCGGCGCGCTGCACCGAGCCCCACATATAGCCGCTGAAGAATTGGCCGCATTCGCCTGCCGGGTTGCCGCCGCTGCCCTGGACGGCGGGCAGCGCCAGCGCCGGGTCGAGCACGCCCGGGGAGATGATGCGCAGGCCGTAGGAGCCGGTGTCTACGAGCAGATGGTCGATGGTCTGGCAGATCGAGGTGCCGGGGCGGCACACGGTCACGCTGGCGAAGGGCACGTTGATGATGTTGCTCGCGCCGGCCGGGCCGTTGTCAATGAACACCAGCGCCACGTTGTTCGCGCCGACGGTCGCGCCCAGCGTGACCGAGCCGCTCGCGCCGCCGCCTGCGCCGAGACAAGTGAGGCTGTAGGTGTAGTTGCCCGCGACGGCCTGCGTGACGCCGATGCTGCCGCTCGCCGCCTTGATGCCGGCCCAGGCACCCGACGCGGTGCAGCCCGTCGCGTTGGTCGTGGACCAGCTGAGCGTGGAATTCTGCCCGGCCACGATGGTCGCGGGCGAGAGCGACATGCTGACCGTGGGCAGCAGCGGCGTCGGGGCGGCCGCGACGACCACGGTTTCGCTGCCCGCTACGCCGTTGCAGGTGAGCGTGTAGGTATAGCTGCCCGCGGCGCTGGGCGTGATGAGCTGCGTGCCCGAGGTCGCCACCGCTCCGCTCCAGGCGGTGCTCGCCGGGACAGTGCTCGCCTGGCAGGCGGTGGCGTTGGAACTCGACCAGCTGAGCTTGGCCGTCTCCCCGAGGATGAGCGAGGTCGGGTTGGCGCCGATGCTGACGATGACCGGGTTCGCGGGCGGCGTGGTGCTGCTCGAACTGGAGCCGCCGCCTCCGCCGCCGCAGGCGGCGAGCAGCAGGCATGCGGCAAATGCGGCGAAACGCGAGCAGGCGCGGGCTTGGGTGTGCAGTCGCATGTTCGCCTCAGCGCAGGTCGTTGGGGGTGAAGCCGGCCGGCAATTGCGCCGGAAGCCAGGCGCTGCCTTCGAATGCGCGCATGCGGCCGCCCGAATTGATCACGACCTCGGGGCTGTTGACGCCCAGGCGTGCGCGCCCCGCCCGCGGCGCACTGGCCGATTCGGCCACCATGGCGTCGAAATATTTTCCGAGCAAGGCCTTGAGGTCGG
Organism: Pseudomonadota bacterium; assembly: GCA_021811085.1. Taxonomy (GTDB): domain Bacteria; phylum Pseudomonadota; class Gammaproteobacteria; order Burkholderiales; family SG8-39; genus 2-12-FULL-64-23. The sequence continues at coordinate 11,101 of JAJZPQ010000067.1, forward strand.
GCAGGATCGGCCCTTCCCAGGTGAGTGCGAACACCACGCCGGCGGCCGAGACGTATTCGTTCACGCGCGTGCCCGTGTCGAGCACGGTTTCGCGCAGGCGGTAGTTGGCCCCGGCCACCGTGGCGTACGCCGCGACCGTGGTGTTGGCCGTGCCGAAATCCTCCGGCGCGCCGCCCAGCGCGGCATGGCAGGCGCCCGCATAGGCGAGCAGCAAAGCGGTAAGCAAGGGTGTTGCACGCATGAACCAATCCTCTCTGGCTGCTACCGTGCGCCTTTATGGCGAACAGTTGAATCTAGAATATATTCCATCTCGATGCTGCAACAGATTGTAACCGCAACGCACGCGAACACGCCGCGCCGGCAGGCCTGCTAGAATCGATCCAAACCAAGAATATCGTCTGCCGAGGGAGGGAAAATGCAACTCACCGATCTCACGCTCGCCGCTCAGGCCGCGTTGCTGCGCCGGGGCGAATGCTCCAGCCGCGACATCGTCGATGCGCATCTCGCGCGCATCGCGCGCTTCGACGCCAAATTGCACGCGTTCGCCGAAGTCTATGCCGAGGAGGCGCGCGCGCTCGCCGATGCGGCCGACCGCGCGCGCGCAGCAGGCCTGCCGCTCGGGCATTTGCACGGCCTGCCGATTTGCCTGAAGGATCTGTGCGACATCGAAGGCCGCATCGGCACCATCGGCTCGCGCATGTGGGAGAAGCGCTGCGCCACGGCGACCTCGGCCACGGTCGAGCGCCTGCTCGCCGCGGGCATGATTCCGCTGGGCAAGACGCACATGGTCGAATTCGCGTTCGGCGCCTGGGGCACGAATCCGCTCATGGGCGCGCCGCGCAATCCCTGGGACGGCGCCGTGCACCGCGTGAGCGGCGGCTCATCGAGCGGCACCGGGGTCGCGGTCGCGGCCGGGCTCGCGCCGGCGGGCATAGGCAGCGACACCGGCGGCTCGATCCGCATCCCTTCGGCGTTCAACGGCCTCGTCGGCCTCAAGGTCACGTACGGCCGCATCAGCCTGCACGGCACGGGCCTGTTGAGCTGGACGCTCGACACCATCGGCCCGATGGCGCGCTCGGTGGAGGATTGCGCCGAGCTGCTGCGCGTGCTCGCCGCGCCCGATGCGCGCGATGTGGCGACGCTCGCGCAGCCGATCCTCGATTTGCCGCCGGGCTTCGCCGCCGACGGCCTGAAGCATGCGCGCATCGCGCTGCCCGAGCGCGCGCAGCTGCCCTCATTCATGCATCCGGCGGTGCTCGACGCCTGGACTGCGGCGGCGAAAACGCTGGAGCAGCTCAGCGCCGAGATCGTGCCGGTGCGCCTGCCGGACTGGTATTTCGATCTTGCGCGCGACGCGGGCAATATCATGGCCTCGGAAGCGTTCGCGCTGCACCGCGATCACATCGAGGATATGGCGCAGCCGATCGGCGACGCGGTGCGCGCGCGCATCCTCGGCGCGCGCAAGCTCGCGCCGGGCGATTACGCCGAAGGCCTGCGCACCATGGCCGAGCGCCGGCGCTTCTTTTATGAATGGTTCCGCGGCTTCGATGCGATCCTGCTGCCGACGGTGGCGGTGCCGGCGCCCCCCCTGCAGGGCATAGACGAAGCTTCGCCCGTGCCGGCTTATTTCACGCGGCCGCAGAATTATCTGGGCCTCTGCGCGCTCGCACTGCCGGCCGGGCTGCACGCAGGCCTGCCCATGAGCGTGCAGATCATCGGCAAGCCGTTCGACGAGCGCCGCGTGCTCGAAATCGGCAAGGCGTTCCAGGACCGGACCGGCTTCAACAAATTGCGGCCGAATCTGGCCGCAGCTTAACGGGCATCAGCCCTTGAACTGAATTTCGACGAACGCGAACTCGCCGGCGCTGGCGTTGATGACGTTGTGCTCGACGCCGGCTGCGCGGAAATAGGATTTCCCGGCCGCGAGCTCGCTCACGCTGTCGCCCGCCTTGTCCTTGAGCAGCAGCTTGCCGTCCATCAGCGGCACCACGACATAGTCGTATTCGTGCCGGTGCCAGCCAGTCTCGGCGCCGGGCGCGAAGCGCCATTCGGTCACCACGGTGCGGGGATTGTCGATTTGAACGATGGCGCGCGCTTGAGTCATTTCGGCCTCCTTCGGGGCAATGGGCGTGGGCGCGCTTAGGGTAGCAGCAGAGCTGGTCTAAGATAACGGCCATGAGCCACCAGCAAAGCTTCGACATACGCACGCGCGGCCGCGGCACCACCGAGATCACGGCCGAGGTCGCGCGCATCGTGCGCGCAGCCGCGATCGCGACCGGCATCGCGCAGGTGTTCGTGCAGCATACGAGCTGCTCGGTCATGATCACCGAGAACGCCGACCCGGCGGTGCGGCGCGACCTGGAGACGCTGGCTGCGCGCTGGGCGCCCGACGGCGACCCGGCTTACCGGCACGACACCGAAGGCGCGGACGACATGGCCGCGCATGCGCGCAGCCTGCTCGCCGGCAGCGCGGTCAGCGTGCCCGTCGGGGGCGGCGAACTGCTGCTCGGCACCTGGCAGGGGATTTATCTGTGGGAGCACCGCGCGGGTGCGCAGCTTAGACACGTGGTGGTGACGGTGCTGGGGTGAACTAGCCTCACTTGCGCATTGCCTTGAGCAGTTGCCAGGACGCCCGGCCCGGCACTCTACATTCCCAGAAGGTCCAGCCGTTGACGGGATTTTTTGTTATCGACATGGCCGCCGCAGAAGGCGTGTCGAAGCGCTCGCCATTCACGACAAGCGCCCCGCTCTCGGCGCGCCCAAGGTAAGTTTGCCCCTTGTAGTTTGCTCGAAATTCGGTTCCGGCAGGGAACCGAACGCCTTTGGTCACCCAGTCGCCCGGCGCGGGAAGATTAGCGCGGGTGGCAGATTTGCCGCCCGGAGAAAGACCGAGCAACTCGCGCAGGACGTCGTTTTCCGTGACGTCCTCCGAAGGGCGGCGCAGCATCAGTGCCTTGTACACGTCGAAATCGACCTCTATGGTTCTCATGGCTAGTATTCGCTCAGCTCGAGGTTATAGATTAGAATAGTGCTATAGTACTTTACTACTATTGCGGCAGTCAAGCCGCACGCAGCCTGAAGGGATTTCTACTCATGATTTGCCGTTGTTAGTGGGTTTGAAAGAACTTTTATTATTGCTATAATGTTCAATATATATAACATTATGCAGAGACTCCAATGCGACTGCAAGAGCTTGGCTACGCCATCCGGCGTGCGCGACTCGAACGCAGGCTGACGCAGGCGCAGCTGGCGACGGCGGCGGGGCTGTCCCGCACTACGCTGAACCAGCTGGAGAACGGCTTGTTTCCCGATCTGGGCGTGAAGAAAGTCCTTGCGATCCTCGAAACGCTGGGACTCGATTTGTCGGTGCAGGCCGTTCCGGAAACACGTCGCCCCGATTACGTCCGCATGGCGTGCAATACGGCCAATGTAAGCTATAAGATCGCGCTTACCGAGGACGAACTCATCCGTGCGCTGCTCACAGGAAAGCTGGCCGCGGGCAAGCGACCGCATTTGCGTAAGCTCCTGGACGAGGCCGCGCCCGAGCTGTTAAGAGGTTTGGTCGGCGAAGCAAACAAATGGACCAAGCCTGGAAGGGTGAAGAAGAACCTGGAGAAAATCGCCCATGACATCGGCGCTGCTCGAAGGATAGCGGATTGGCTGAAGACCGCCTGAAGATCTGGGAAACGCTGTTTCAGCGGGCGCTGTTGCTGATCGATTCCGCCCGCGAGAGCGGTGCTGCGCTCGACAATTGGAGTTTCGGCGGCGGGACAGTGCTGATGCGGCGGCATCGCCATCGATTCAGCAAGGACATCGACATCTTCGTGCCCGATCCGCAGTGCCTGCCTTATCTGAGTCCCCGGCTAAACGACAAAGCGGAATCGCTTACCTCGGATTACGTCGAACAGGCTGACTTTGTGAAGCTTAATTTCGCCGAGGGCGAGATCGATTTCGTCGCGTCCGCGCCGTTAACGGAAAATGCCTCAGTCATCGAGATCCTGTTCGGGCACGAAGTCCAGGTGGAAACCTCCTCCGAAATCATCGCCAAGAAAGTCTGGCACAGAGGCGATCGATTTACGGCGCGGGACATTTTCGATCTGGCCCTGGTAACGGAGAAAGAGCCGAACGCGCTGTGGAAAATCCGACCCATCTTGCGAGGCCGACGGGAAGCCATACTTGCAGGAATCGGCGCGCAAGACGCGGCTCTGAGAGAATCATTCGCAGCGCTTGAAGTCCTCGACTATCAGCGAAGCTTTGACGAATGCGTTGAGCTGACCAAGAAGGCAATGGAATAGAGCGACAACCACTGCCTCGCCAGGCTAGGACTTGGCCGGCTCAGCGAGGTAAAATCGCGCTCATGAACGCGGTTGCCGAAATCAAGGACATCAAGCTCTACATGCGCGGGCTGGGCGAGCAGGCGCGCGCGGCTGCGCGCGTGCTCGCGCGCGCCGACAGCGCGACCAAGGACCACGCGCTCGCCGCCGCCGCGGCCGCGATCCGGCGCGACGCGGCGAAGCTGCTCGCAGCCAACGCCGAAGACGTGGCCGAGGCGCGCGCGGCGGGCCTCGAGCCGGCACTGCTCGACCGGCTGCAGCTCACTGCCGCCGGCGTGGAGGACATGGCCGAGGGCCTGGAGCAGATCGCGCGCCTGCCCGATCCGATCGGCGCGATCACCGATGTGCACGAGCGCCCGAGCGGCATCCGCGTCGGGCGCATGCGCGTGCCGCTGGGCGTGATCGGCATCATTTACGAGTCGCGCCCGAACGTCACCGCGGACGCGGCCGGGCTGTGCCTGAAGTCGGGCAACGCCGCGATCCTGCGCGGCGGCAGCGAGGCGCTGCGCGCGAACCGCGCGATCGCCGCGTGCATGCACGAGGGCTTGGACGCGGCCGGCCTGCCGCGCACCGCGATCCAGGTGGTTGCGACCACCGATCGCGCCGCGGTGGGCGAGCTGCTCAGCATGAGCCAGTACGTGGACATCATCGTGCCGCGCGGCGGCAAAGGGCTGATCGAGCGCGTGATGCAGGAGTCGCGCATTCCGATGATCAAGCACCTCGACGGCGTGTGCCACGTGTACATCGACGACCGCGCCGACCTGCAAAAGGCGATACGCATCGCCGACAACGCCAAGACGCAGCGCTACGGCACCTGCAACACCATGGAGACGCTGCTCGTGGCCGAGGCGATCGCGGACCAGGTGCTGCCGCCGCTCGCGAACATCTATTTCGACAAGGGCGTGGAGCTGCGCGGCGACGCCGCCGCGCAAAAGCTCGTGCCCGGGATCAAGCCCGCGACGGAAGAGGACTGGTACACCGAATATCTCGCGCCCATCCTCGCGATCCGCGTGGTCAAGGACATCGACGCGGCGATGGAGCACATCGCCAAGTACGGTTCGGCGCACACCGACGCGATCGTCACCGAGGACCAGGCGCGCGCGCAGCGTTTCCTGCGCGAAGTCGATTCGAGTTCGGTCATGGTCAACGCCTCGACGCGCTTCGCCGACGGCTTCGAGTACGGCCTCGGCGCCGAAGTGGGCATTTCCACCGACAAGCTGCACGCGCGCGGCCCGGTGGGGCTGGAGGGACTCACTTCGCAGAAATACGTCGTGCTCGGCGACGGGCAGATCAGGACGTGAGCGAACAGGGCGCGACCCCGCTGGTCTGGTATTTCGATTTCGTCTCGCCCTATTCCTACCTGCAGTTCGAGGCCTATCCGGAGCTGGTGGCCTCGGCCGAGCTGCGCCCGGTGCTGTTCGCAGGCCTGCTCAACCACTGGGGCGGCAAGGGCCCGGCCGAAGTGCCGGCGAAGCGCCTGCAGACCTATCGCTACACCTACTGGATCGCGGGCCAGCACGGCATCGCGATGACTTATCCGCCGGCGCATCCATTCAACCCGATACCGGCGCTGCGCCTCGCCGTCGCGCTCGATAGCGAGTTCGCCGCGGTCAAGACGATTTTCGAATTCATCTGGAAGGAAGGCCGCTCGCTCGCCGACGAATGGCCCGCGCTCGCCGCGCACCTGGGCTTCACCGCCGCCGCGGCCGATGCCATGATCGCCGAGTCGCGCGTGAAGGAAGCGCTCGCCGCGAATGGGCGCGCCGCGATCGCGCGCGGCGTGTACGGCGTGCCGACGTTCGACACCTGCAAGGAGCTGTTCTGGGGCCTGGATGCGACCGACATGCTGCTCGATTACCTCGAACACCCCGATGTGTTCGAGGACGCGGAGATGCAGCGCATCGCGCATCTGCCCGTGGGCGCCGCGCGTAAAACTTGACCGGTTTGAACACCTCCAAGCCCATCGGCATTCTCGGCGGCACCTTCGATCCGGTGCATCTGGGCCACCTCGCGCTGGCCGAAGCGGCGCTCGCCGGCCTGCCGATCAGCGAAGTGCTGTGGCTGCCCTCGGGCAGCCCGGGGCATCGCGGCTCGCCCGTCGCGAGCGCGCGCGACCGCCTGGCGATGCTCGAGCTCGCGACCGCAGGCCATGCGCGCTATCGCATCGACGCCTGCGAGTTGGAGCACGGCGAACCCACCTATACCGTGCATACGCTCACGCGCATGCGCGCGCAGCTCGGCGCGTCGCAGCCGCTGGTGCTGCTCCTGGGCAGCGATTCCTTCCTCAGCCTGCCGACCTGGCTGCGCTGGCGCGAGTTGTTCGATCTCGCGCACATCGCGGTCGCGAGCCGCCCGGGGCATGACGCGAGCGCTGTCGCGCCCTCGCCCGACCTGTCCGAGGAAATCGTGCGCCGCTCGGCGCGGCCGGAGCAGCTTGGCGCGAGCGCCGCTGGCCGCATCGCGCGCTTCGACATGCCGCCGACCGACATCTCGGCCTCGGCCGTGCGCGCCGGGCTCGGCGCAGGGCGGGACATGCGCGATTTGCTCCCCGCCGCGGTTCTCGCTTATATTCAGGCGCAGCAACTTTACTCAACAAAGGAGACACGCAAAAACTGATGGATATCCGCAAAATGGAAAAAGCGGTGGTCGCCGCACTCGAAGACATCAAGGCCCGCGACATCGTCGTGCTCAAAGTCGCGCATCTCTCGCCCCTGTTCGAACGCGTGATCATCGCCAGCGCCGACTCCACGCGCCAGGTCAAGGCGCTCGCCGACAACGTGCGGGAAAAGCTCAAGGCGTTCGGCGCGCCGGTGATCTCGGTGGAAGGCGAAGAAAGCGGCGAGTGGGTGCTGGTCGACCTCGGCGCCATCGTGGTGCACGTGATGCAGCCCGCGATCCGCCAGTACTACAACCTGGAAGAACTGTGGGACCAGCCCGAACCCAAACGCCCGCGCACGCGCAAGAAAACCGCTGCAGCACAGCCAGCCGCTCATTAGGATACTTTGCAGTGATTGTGATTTTCCCCCTCGCCCCGCTTGCGGGGAGAGGGAGTAAAACATCCTCCACATGAAGCTCGTCATCATCGCCGTCGGTACGCGCATGCCCGCCTGGGTCAGCGACGGCTACCGCACCTACGCCAAGCGCATGCCGCCGGGCACGGCGCTGGAGCTCGTCGAGATCAAGGCCGAAGCGCGCACCAGCGGCAAGACCGTGGCGCGTATGCTCGCGGCCGAGGCCGCGCGCATACGCGCGGCGCTGCCCAAGGGCGCGCGCGTGATCGCGCTCGATGAGCGCGGCAAGGACCTCGGCACCTGCAGCCTCGCGGTGCAGCTCGAGGCCTGGATGCAGGAGCGCGGCGCGCTCGCGTTCCTGATCGGCGGCGCCGACGGCCTGGACGATGCCCTGAAAAAATCCGCCGCGATGCAGCTGCGGCTCTCCAGCATGACGCTGCCGCACGGCCTGGCGCGGGTACTGCTGGCGGAGCAGCTGTATCGCGCGCTGTCCATCATCGGCGGCCACCCCTACCATCGCGAGTGAGCAGTTTGGCCGGCCATCCCCGCATCTACCTCGCCTCGCGCAGCCCGCGCCGGCGCGAACTGCTGGGCCAGCTCGGCATCGAGCACGAGGTGCTGACCCAGCGCATCAAGGCCGAGCGCGGCGTCGACGTGAACGAAGACCCGCTGCCCGGGGAGGCGCCGCGCGACTATGTCATGCGCGTGTGCCTGGACAAGGTAGAGAGCGGCTGGCAGCGCGTGGTGCAGCGGAAGCTCCCGCTGCGCGGCGTGCTCGCGGCGGACACCACGGTGTGCATCGGCGATGAAATCCTCGGCACCCCGGCCGACGCGGCCGAAGCTGCGGCCTTCCTCGCGCGCCTGTCCGGACGCGAGCACGAGGTGCTCACCGCGATCGCATTCAAGTTCGGCGAGCGCACGGAGTCCGAATTGTCGGCGACCCAGGTGCGCTTTCGCGAACTCAGCAGCGCCGAGATCACGCGCTATGTCGCGAGCGGCGAACCGATGGACAAGGCCGGCGCCTACGGCATCCAGGGCCGCGCCGGCGCGTTCGTGTCCGAGATCCGCGGCAGCTATTCCGGCGTGATGGGCTTGCCGCTGTACGAAACCATGCTGCTGCTGCGCCGCTTCGGCATCGGCCCGCCGGCCTGAGGTCGGACGCAGCGCCCTCTGTGGGACCGGCGCCCTCTGTGGGAGCGGCGCCTTCTGTGGGAGCGGCGCCCTCGCCGCGATCGGTGCCAACTCGAAGTCCGATCGGCCCGAGGGCGGGCCTCCCACAACCCTGATCGAAGTGCAATCGGCCCGAGGGCGGGCCTCCCACAAGGCCACATCGAAGCTCCATCGCCCCGAGGGCGGGCCTCCCACACTGCGCCATCCGGTAGAATGGCCGCATGAGCGAGGACATCCTGATCAACGTGACGCCGCAGGAAACGCGCGTCGCCGTGATGCACAGCGGCGTCGCGCAGGAACTGCACATCGAGCGCTCGGCCAACCGCGGCCTGCTCGGCAATATCTACATGGGCAAGGTCGCGCGCGTGCTCCCCGGGATGCAGTCGGCCTTCGTCGAGATCGGCCTGGAGCGCGCCGCGTTCCTGCACGTGGCCGACATCTGGGAGGAGCGCCCGAACGGCCATGCCGGCGCGGAAGCGGGCAAAGCGCCGCAGCGGCCGATCGAGAAGATCCTCGCCGAAGGCCAGCCGCTGCTGGTGCAGGTGGTGAAGGACCCGATCGGCACCAAGGGCGCGCGCCTGTCGACGCAGATCAGCATCGCCGGCCGGATGCTGGTGCATTTGCCGCAGGATACGCATATCGGCATCTCGCAGCGCATCGAGGACGAGGGCGCGCGCCAGGCGCTGCTCGAGCGCGTGCGCAAGATCCTGCCCGCCGACGAAAAAGGCGGCTACATCATCCGCACCATGGCCGAAACCGCGACCGACACCGAGCTCGCGAACGACTTGCAGTACCTGAGGAAGCTGTGGCGCGACCTGCGCGAGAAGAGCCTGTCCGCGGCCGCGCCGTCGCTCCTGTACCAGGATCTGTCGCTGGCGCAGCGCGTGCTGCGCGATTTCGTCAACGAGAACACCGGCCGCATCCTGATCGATTCGCGCGAGAATTTCATCAAGCTGCAGGCGTTCGCGCGCGATTACATGCAGAACGTGCTCGCGCGC
>JAJZPQ010000068.1 GCA_021811085.1 Pseudomonadota bacterium
CTGCGCGCGAACAATCTCAAAATCATGCATGTGGTGCTGGAAAGCACGCCGCGCTTCATCGCCTGCCGCGACTCGCTCAAGGACGGCTGGAAAAGCGCGAAAATCGACTGCGTGCTGATGCTGCTCAAAGGCGCGATCGCCGCGGCGACGCGGGTGCTGCTGTCGATGAACCTGCCGCGCGAAAAAGTCGATGCGGTGTTGAAGATTCTGCCGGCGCTGGCGACACCCACGGTATCGACGCTGGCCGACCCGCACTGGGTCGATCTATCCACCGTGGTCGAGGAAAAAACGGTAAGGGAGCTGATTCCCCGGCTCTACGCCGCGGGCGCGCGCGGCATTATCGAACTGCCGCTGAACAAGATCGTCGAATAGCGCCAGGGCCGGGAATCCCTGCCCGCTCAAGCGAGGACGAGCACGTAGCGCTGCTCCAGCACGCGCTTTCCCCATTGCTCTCCTTCAAACTCCTCGGCCAGGCGAAAGCCGAATTTTTCGTACAGGTAGCGCGCCGAGTCCAGTCCGGCAAAAGTCCATAGAAAAACGCGCGCATATCCGCGCTGGCGGCATAGCTCGATCGCCTCCTGCATCAGGCGATTGCCAATTCCCTGGCCGCGCAGCGCGTCCGAGAGAATGAACCAGCGCAGGTGCGCGCCCTCGGCTTCCGCCTTGGACGCGTCGAGCGCGAGCGAACCTTCGACGCGCCCATTCCGGACGGCGGTCCAGAAGCCGTCGCGCGCCGGGTCGTAGCGGCGCAGGAACTGCGACAATTCCGAAGCGACCTTGGCCTCGAAATACAGCCCGAAATCCCAGGCCTCGCTGTAATAGCTTGCGTGCAGCTCGGCCACGCGGCCGATCGCTCCCGGAATATAGCTGGCAATGCGGATTTCGCTCATTCGCCTGGCCCTGATCGGCATCAGCGTACAGGGATCGCGGCGGGCACGCGACTCCGCCCCTACAGCGCCGCGCGCGCGTTTGCCGCCGGTGCCGGCGCTGCCGCGCGTATACGTGTAACTACACCTATATGCTATGATCGCGCCATGGCACCCACCGCCCCAATCCCGAGCTTCGGCTGCACCTGCGCGCGGCTGCGCAAGCTCACGCGCCGGCTGACGCGCATCTACGACGCGCATCTTGCCGCGCAGGCGATCAAAGTCACCCAGTATTCGCTGCTGGCGAATGCCGCGCGCGGCGAGCGCACCCTGTCGGAATTCGCCGCCGAACTGGAAATGGACCGCAGCACGCTCAGCCGCAACCTGGCGCCGCTGGTGGCGCAGGGCTGGGTCGGCATCGCGGTCGGCGCCGATCCGCGCAGCCGCAGCATCAGCGTCACCGCCGCGGGCAGGCGCAAGCTGAAAGCCACGCTGCCGCTTTGGCGCAAAGCGCAGTGCGAGGTCGAAGCCGTACTCGGCAAGACCAGCATCGGCGAGTTGCACCGCGAAATCGAGCGCGCTCTCGGCGCGCTCCCCACTCCCTCGGGAAGACATACATGAACAGCAAGCGCCAATACTGGATCCTGGTCATTTCCGCGGCGCTGATCCTCGCCGTGACCATGGGCATACGCAATGCGATGGGCTTGTTCGTGTCGCCGCTCAATACCTCGACCGGCCTGGGCATCGTCAGCATCAGTTTCGCACTCGCCATCGGCCAGTTCGTATGGGGCGCGGCCCAGCCCATATTCGGCGCACTGGCCGACAAGGCCGGCTCGGTAAAGATCATCGCCCTGGGTGCGCTGCTGCTCGCGCTGGGGCTGGCGCTCACGCCATTCATGCATACGCAGCTCGGATTGACTTTGTTTCTCGGCGTCGTGACGGCGGCCGGGGCGGGTGCGGGCAGTTTTTCCATCCTCATAGGAGCCGCAGCACAGCGCCTGCCGGCAGAACGCCGCGCGTTCGCCTCGGGCTTCATCAACGCCGGCGGCTCTTTCGGCCAGTTCGTGTTCGCGCCCCTGGCGCAGGTACTGATTTCCGCCTTCGGCTGGGTCACGGCGCTGCTGTCGCTGGCGGCCTCGGCCCTGCTCACGATTCCACTGGCGCTGCCGCTGCGCGACAAGCACCATGGCGGGCCTGCGGTACACGCACCCGGCATCAGCCTGTCCGAGCAGACGCTGCTCGCGTTCAAGGACCGCAGCTACTGGTGCCTGCACGCCGGATTCTTCACCTGCGGCTTCCACATCGCTTTCCTGGTGACGCACCTGCCGGGCGAGGTGGCGCTATGCGGGCTGCCGGCCTCGGTGTCGGCCGCGTCGCTTGCGATCATCGGCCTCGCCAACATCGCCGGCAGCCTCGGCGTGGGCTGGCTCGCACAGACCTACCGCATGAAATATCTGCTGTTCTGGGTCTACGGCATACGCGCCGTGGCCATCGGCTGTTATTTGATGGTGCCGCACACTGCGCTCACGTTCTACCTGTTTGCGGGCGTACTGGGCGTGAGCTGGCTCGCGACGGTACCACCGACCGCGGGCTTGGTGGGCAAACTGTTCGGCACACGCTATCTGGCGACCCTGTTCGGGCTGACGCTGTTCTCGCACCAGATCGGCGGCTTTTTCGGCGCCTGGCTGGGCGGGATAGCCGTCGCCAGAAGCGGCAGCTACGAGTGGATGTGGTATGCCGACATCGCGCTCGCGCTTCTGGCCGCCCTCGTGAACCTGCCGATACGCGAAGCGCAACCCAAGTTTGCGGGAGTGGCGGCATGAGCAGGGAGCAGGGGCCCGGCGCAGCCGGGATGCGACCGCCCGCGATTGCCGCCGGACGCCGACAGCAGCGCTTTCGGCAACACGATGACGTTACGGAGGCGGCGGCATGAGCGACAAGAAAGCGATACTGGTAGTCGGAGCGGGCGATGCGACCGGGGGCGCGATCGCGCGGCGCTTTGCGCGCGAAGGCTATAGCGCCTGCGTCACGCGCCGGCAGGCGGACAAACTCGCGCCGCTGGTGGCGCAAATCGAGGCCGCAGGCGGAATAGCGCATGCCTTCGGCTCGGACGCGCGCAAGGAAGACGAGGTGGTGAAGCTGTTCGCGCAGATCGAGAAGGAGATTGCGCCGATCGAAGTCGCGGTGTTCAATATCGGCGCCAACGTGCGCTTCCCCATCGCCGAAACCACGGCGCGGGTGTATTACAAGGTATGGGAAATGGGCTGCTTCGGCGGCTTTCTGGTCGGGCGCGAGGCGGCGCGGGTGATGCTGCCGCGGGGGCGCGGCTCGATTTTTTTCACGGGCGCGACGGCGAGCATGCGCGGTGGCAACGGCTTTGCCGCATTCGCCGGCGCCAAGCACGGCCTGCGCGCGCTGGCGCAAAGCATGGCGCGCGAGCTCGGCCCGAAAGGCATCCACGTGGCTCAGATCATCGTCGATGCCGCCATCGACACCGAGTTCATCCGCGAAACTTTTCCGCAGCGCTATGCGTTGAAGGACCAGGGAGGCATCGTGGACCCCGAGGCCATTGCCGAAAGCTACTGGCAGCTGCACCGGCAGCCGCGCAATGCCTGGACCCATGAAATGGATCTGCGCCCGTGGATCGAAACCTGGTGAGGCGTTGACGCCCGACGATATGCGGCGTTTTGGATGTTGTGAAATACGGCGACTGGATTTGCGCGCTGCGCGCGCCAACCGGGTTTTCCGGACGGATGCTTCTTATCCGTCCGGAAAACCCGGTTATGGGTAAAAAGCCAAGCCCGGTCTGGGTTTTTTGAGAGATCGCCGATTGCGCGCGGATGGATTTTCATCCGTGCGCAATCGGCGATCCGCGCGGGCAGCTTCTCGTCCGCGCAATAAGCGCAATTTCGAATTAGCCAAGGAGTCGCAATGAAAAAACGGGTCGAGTTCTACTTCGATTTCGGCAGTCCCTACTCCTATCTCGCCTACAAGGCGCTGCCGGCGCTCGCTGCCGCGCACAGCGCGCAAATCATCTGGCGGCCGATGCTGCTGGGCGGCGTGTTCAAGGCCACCGGCAATCACAGCCCGGCCGAGATCGCGGCAAAGAGCGCCTGGATGCAGCGGGACATGGAGCGCTGGGCCACGCGCTACGGCGCGGCATTCAAGCGCAATCCGCATTTCCCGATCAACACGCTCACGCTCATGCGCGGCGCAGCGGGCATGCAGCTGCGCGGCATGGATTTCGGCAAGTATGTGGAGACGATTTTCCATGCGATGTGGGCCGAGCCGCGCAACCTGGGCGAACCACAGGAACTCGCCGCGGTGCTGCGCGAGGCCGGATTCGATGCCGACGCCTTTCTCTCCATGGTGAACGACGCGGCGGTGAAAGAGCGGCTCAAGCAGCAGACCGAGGAGGCGGTGGCGCGCGGGGTGTTCGGCGCGCCGACGTTCTTCGTCGGCGACGACATGTTCTGGGGTCAGGACCGGCTGGACTTCGTCGCCGCGGCGCTGGCGCGATAGCCGCGGCGGGCGCGCCTAAGCCTCGATTGCCTTGACAATATCTGCCTAGGCAATTACGATCCGTTTCCCTCCCGTTCCATGCGACGTTGCGCGATGCAGCCTATCTACGACATCGAAACCTTCCGCCCCAGCCAAGGCGTAGGCGCGTACATCGGCCGCGCGCGCCGCACCATCGTCGAGGCGATCGATCAGGAACTCGCGCCGCTGGACATCAGCCACGCGCAATGGATCGTGGTCATGCTGCTGGGCGACGGCGCAGCTTGCACCGCGGCCGAACTGTGCAAAGTCCTGATCTACGATCCGGGCGCAATGACGCGGCTGCTCGACCGGCTGGAAAAAAAAGGCGTGCTGCGGCGCGTGCGCACCCGGGGCGACCGCAGGACGGTGCGCCTGGAACTCACCGCCGACGGCGCGAAGCTGTACCCGAGGATACTCGAGGCGCTGGTACAGGTATTCAACCGCCTGCTGCGCGGCTTCAGCCGCAGCGAGGTGCGCCAGCTCGAAGACCTGCTCAAACGCATGGTCGCCAACGCATGACGCTCGCGTACGCCATGCGGCCAGGCGCGCGCGCGGTGATGGCGGCGCTGGCGTCCGCGCTGCTCGCGGCGGGCTGCGCCAGCTTCGACGGGCTCGCGCCCAAGTCCGAGCGCGCGGACCCCGCATCGCTGGCGGCGAAAGCGTCGCTGGCAGCAGTCAAACCCTCGGCCGTCTGGCCTGCGGCAAACTGGTGGCAGCGCTTCGGCGATCCGCAGCTCGACGCGCTGATCGAGGAAGCGCTCGCGGGCAACCCCGGCATAGCCGGTGCGCGCGCGCGCATCGACCGTGCGCGCGCGCTCGCCGCGAGCGCGGGCGCAGCGCTTGCGCCACAGGGCAATGCCGGCGTCAATGTCACGCGCCAGCGCTACTCCAGCAACGGCATCTTCCCGCCGCCGATCGCCGGTTCCTGGCACACGCAAACCGACCTCGCCGCGACGTTCAGCTACGAACTCGATTTGTGGGGCCGCAACCGCGCTGCCTACGACGCCGCGCTGGGCGAGGCGCGCGCTGCCGAAGTCGATGCCTACGCCGTGCGGCTGCTGCTCGCGTCCAGCATCGCGCGCGCCTATGCGCAGCTGGCGCGCAGCTTCGAGCAGCTCGATCTCGCGCGTGACACGCTGGCGCAGCGCCAGGCGATGTTCGATCTGACCCAGCGGCGCGTCGCCGCGGGACTCGATTCGGACATCGACTTGAAGCAGGCCGAAGGCTCGATCCCGGCAGCGCGTTCGCGCATGGCGCAGCTGGAGGAGGAAATCGCGCTCGGGCGCAATCTGCTCGCGGCGCTCGCGGGCAGGGGCCCGGACCGCGGCCTTGCGCTCACGCGGCCGCAGCTGCGGCCGCAGGCGATCGCGCTGCCTTCGGCGCTGCCCGCGGATCTCCTGGGCAGGCGGCCGGATGTGGTGGCGCAGCGCTGGCGCGTCGAGTCGGCGCGCCGCGATATCGATGCCGCCAAGGGCCAGTTCTATCCCAACCTCAATCTGAGCGCCCTCGTCGGCGTGCAGAGCATCAGCTTCGCCAAGCTGCTCACGGCGCGCAGCGAAGACCCCGCATTCGGGCCGGCGCTGCGCCTGCCGCTGTTCGACGGCGGGCGCCTGCGCGCCAATCTCGCCGCGAAGGACGCCGACTACGATCTCGCGGTCGAGCAGTACAACCAGACGCTCATCGACGCCCTGCGCGAGGTGGTGGATCAACTGACGTCGCTCAAATCGCTGGACGCGCAGCGCGCAGAGCTCGAGCGCTCGCTCGCGAGCGCCAGCGAGGCTTACGCGCTGGCGCGCGAGCGCTATCGCGCCGGCCTCGCCAGTTATCTGCAGGTGCTGGCGGCCGAGACGCCGCTGCTCGAGCAAAAGAATCTGCGCGCGAATCTACGCGCGCGCGAACTGGAACTCTCGATTAATCTGATCCGCGCGCTCGGCGGCGGATTTACCGACGCGGGCGGTGCATCGTGATGCGGCAACAACAAGGCCTATTTGATGAACGAAGAAATTAGATCCGGCGCGGCAGCGCCGAACGGAAAGCGCGCGCGGCTGCTGTGGCTGCTGATCATCCTGTTCCTCGTCGCGGGCATCGGTTACGCCACCTACTGGGCGCTGGTCGCGCGCTATGTCGAATCGACCGACGATGCCTATGTCGGCGGCAACCTGGTGCAGATCACGCCGCAGGTGGCGGGCACGGTGCTCGCAATCGGCGCCGACGACACCGATTTCGTCAAAGCGGGCCAGACGCTGGTGGAACTCGATCAGTCCGATGCGCGCGTGGCGCTGGAGCAGGCCGAAGCCGCGCTCGCGCACAGCGTGCGCCAGGTGAGGAACATGATGGCCGTGACCGCCGAGATCGAAGCCAGCGTGGCGCTGCGCCGGACCGAACTCGAGCGCGCCCGCGCCGACTTCGAGCGGCGCGCGCCCCTTGCCGCGAGCGGTGCGCTGCCGGCGGAGGAGCTGCAGCACGCGCGCGACGCGGTGGCTACGAGCCGCGCTGCGCTCGACGCGGCGCAGCAGCAGCTGGCCGCGCATAAGACGCTCGTCGATCACACCACCGTGGCGACGCATCCGGACGTGCAGGCCGCCGCGGCGCGCGTGCGCGAGGCCTACCTCGCCTATGCGCGTACCGCGCTGCCGGCACCCGTGTCCGGCATCGTCGCCAAGCGCAGCGTACAGGTGGGGCAGCGCGTCGCACCGGGCATGCCGCTGATGGCCGTGGTGCCGCTCGATCAGGTCTGGGTGGATGCGAATTTCAAGGAAAGGCAGCTGCTCAATCTGCGCGCCGGACAGGCGGTAAAACTCAGGGCCGACATCTACGGCGACGCGGTCGAATTCCATGGGCGCGTGGCCGGATTCGGCGCCGGCACCGGCGGCGCGTTCGCGCTGCTGCCGCCGCAGAATGCAACCGGAAATTGGATCAAGGTGGTGCAGCGGGTGCCGGTGCGCATCGCGCTGGACCCGGCCGAACTGGCGCAGCACCCGCTGCAGCTCGGCCTGTCGATGCTGGTCGACGTCGACACGCACGAGCGCGGCGGCGGGACCGAGTCCACGGCCGCGCGCACTGCGCCCGCTTACCAGACCAAGGCCTATGCCTCGCTCGCCGATCTAGCCGACCGGCGCGTCGCCGCCATTATCAGGGCGAATGGCGGCGACGGCGCTGCTGCGCGCCTGCCCGCCAAGAAAACCGACAAGCGCGCCGCGCCCAAGCCGGGCGCGCACTGAGTCCCGTGGCCGACGCACGCGCCCTGCCGGGAGCCGCGCCAGCCGCCGCGCATCGCGCGCCGCTGCTGTTGACCCTGCTGCTGGCGGCGGCCAATTTCATGCAGGTGCTGGACCTGACCATCGCCAACGTCTCGCTGCCGGCGATCACCGGGGACCTGGGCGCGGCGACCAGCCAGGGCGCCTGGGTCATCACCTCCTATGCCGTCGCCAACGCGATTACGGTGCCGCTCACCGGCTGGCTCTCCGACCGCTACGGCCAGGCGCGCCTGTTCGCCACGGCGACCGCGCTGTTCACGTTCGCCTCGTTCCTGTGCGGCATGTCCTGGACCCTGCCGATGCTGATCACCGCGCGCGTGCTGCAGGGCTCGATGGCGGGCTTCATGGTGCCGCTGTCGCAGGCGCTGCTGCTCGGCAATTACCCGCCGGAAAAACGCGGCATGGCGCTCGCGATCTGGGGCGCGACCACCACCGTCGCTCCCATCGTCGGCCCCTTGCTCGGCGGCTGGATCACCGACAATGCGCATTGGTCCTGGATCTTCTTCATCAATATCCCCATAGGCACGATCGCGGCCTTCGGCACCTGGCAGCTGCTCAAGGACCGCGAAACGCCGATACGGCGGCGGCCGCTGGACCGCGTCGGGCTGGCGCTGATCGTGATCTGGGTCGGTTGCCTGCAGGTGATGCTGGACAAGGGCAACGAGCTCGACTGGTTCAACTCCGATTTCATCGTGGTCCTGGCGGTGATCGTGGTGGTGAGCTTCAGCCTGTTCCTGGTGTGGGAACTCACCGACCAGCATCCGATCGTGGACCTGGAGCTGTTCCGCCACCGCAACTTCGGCATGAGCGCGCTCGCGTTGAGCCTCGCCTACGGCCTGTTCCTCGGCAGCATGGTGATCCAGTCGCTGTGGCTGCAGACGCAGATGGGCTATACCGCGCAGTGGGCCGGCTACGCCATGGCGCCGGTCGGCATATTCGCCATCATCCTGGCGCCGCTGGTCGGACGCAGCCTGCAGCGCACCGACCCGCGCCGCTTCGCCACGGTCGCGTTCATCGTATTCGCGATCTGCTTTTTCTGGCGCGCGCAGTTCACCACCGGCACCGATTTCCTGGTCATCGCCTTTCCGCAGCTGCTGCAGGGGGTGGCCGTCGCCATGTTCTTCGCGCCGCTGGTCAGTATCAATGTCGGCGGCATCGCGCCCGAGCGCATGGCCTCGGCGACCGGCACGCAGAACTTCCTGCGCACCATGTGCGGCAGCTTCGGCACTTCGCTCGCGATCGCGCTGTGGACGCGGCGCGAATCGCTGCACCGCGCACAGCTGGCCGAACACATCAACGTCTATGCGCCGCAGAGCACCAGCTTCTCCGCGCGCCTGGAAGCCACCGGCTTGCCGCCCGATCAGGTGCATGCGGTGCTGGACCGGATACTCTCCGGACAGGCGAATATGCTCGCCACCAACGACGTATTCTGGCTCTGCGGCTGCCTGCTGATCATTTTGATACCGGTGATCTGGCTGGCGCGCCCGCCTTTTGGCCGGCCCAGCATCATCGCGGCGGATTAGCCCGGCCGGCACCGGGATTAGCCGGCCGGGTGCCTAATCCGGCATAATAGACGTGTCCACTGGCTACTTCGAAGGCGCCTCACATGACTGCCCCTGCAACCCCTTCAGACGCCGAGTCCACATCGGTAAGAGAACTCGCGGCTCAAATTTATGTCGAGCTGGTCGGACGCGTGATGCTCACCAGCGAGCAGGCCAAGCCCAACCCGGTGGACCTGGCCAAGTTCTGCTACAAGCTGGCCGAAGCGTTCAAGAGCGTGGAGGTCGATGCGCATAAAGAAGCCACGGCGAAAATGGCGAAATACGACGTCAAAGTCGACGACATGACGAGCTGGAAAAAATAGACGGGGATGAAGGCCGGCCCGTCGGGCCCGCATTCATCCCCGTTCTCGTCGCGGCCGCCCTACTTCGCCGGACCGACGCCGTAGTTCTGCGTGAGGTAGGTGGCGATCTCTTCGACATCCGTCTTCGGAATCGGCGCGCCGAAGACGTTGATCATCTTGTTCACTTCCGCCGTCCAGCCCGCCTTGTTGAGGAAGCTCGCGTTCATCGGGATGTAATCCACGCTATGGCAGGCGATGCACTGCATCGTCTTGTCCTTGCCCGGCGCGTCCTTGAGCACGACCTTGTCCTCCTGCGCCATGACGCTGCCCGCCGCCGCAAACACCAGCGCCCCGACGAGCGCACCTATCGTCCTTGTCCTCATACGACCTCCACGTAGATGCGCTGCATCACATTGTGGTGATAGCCCGCGGGGTTGAACACCAGCTGCTCGGTCTGCGTCTCGCCGCTCTTGCTGGTCGCGCGCGCCATGACCAGCACCGCGCCGCTATCGTGCGTCGGCAACTCCAGCGCGAACTCGCGGAAGGAGAAGCGCCCGAGATCCTTGCCCAGTTTCGCCTTGTGCCAGCTCGCGCCGTAATCGGTCGATACCTCCACGCGGTCGATGCCGGCACCGCTGTCCCAGGCGATCCCCTTGACCGGGATCGGCTTGCCGCGCGCAATCCGCTGCCCGGACTGAATCGAGGTGACCAGCGAATTCACGACCATGGTGGTGATCGGCTCGTTCGGATGCCCGAACTGCGAAGTGAAGTGGCGCATCTTGTACTTGTCGCGCGGCACGCGATAGGCGGTGCTCATCCAGAAGTTGCCCTCCGGTTTCGATACCACTTTCGCGCTCACGAACTGCTTGGTCCAGTAGGTGCCGGTCCATCCGGGAACGATCAGCCGCGCCGGGCCGCCGTTCCAGTGCGGCAGCGGCTTGCCGTTCATCTCGTAGGCGACAATCGTGTTCTCATCGAGCGCCACGTCCAGCGGCAGCGACTTGACGAAATCCGGCGTCTTGTCGATCACCGGAGTCTCGGCGCCGTTCAACACCACCTCGAGCGCATTGCCCTTGAGCCCAGCCTGCGCCAGCAGGTCGCGCAGGCGCACGCCGCGCCAGACCGCGTTGCCCATGGCGCCCACGCCCCATTCCACGCCGGCGACGTGCGGCTGGAACAGGCCGCGGCGGTTACCCGAGCACTGGCACACCGCGGTGATCTCGACCGCCTTGAAATCTTTCTTCATCTGGTCGAGCGTGAATTTGACTTCGCGGTCGGCGCTCTCGCCGCCCACCGTCAGCGCGTAGTCCTGCGCCTTCAATTCGGGGATGCCGGCGAGGTGCCAGCGCACGAAGAACGCGTCGTTGCGCGTAATCGGTGTGCGGAAGTACTGGATCGGGGTCTCGAAATTCGGCGGACGGAAGGATTTCTTTATCAGCGGCACCTTGCCCGGAAGGGCATACAGCAGCTGCTCGGCGAGCGTGCCGTCGGGAATCTCCGCCAGTCCGAGCGCTGCGGAGCCGCCCAGCGGTGCGGCAAGCGCCCGCCCCGTGCCGAATGCCACCAGCGCGCCTACGCCGGCCACGCCCGCAAGCAAGCGCCGGCGCGACTCACTGCCGAGCGTACCCATAGGATATTTCTTCATCTGATCCCCCCATAAGAAAAGAATATTTTTTTGTTTATGCCGAAAATCCTACGGGGATTTTCAGCCGCGCGCAAGGGGGCCGTCAACCGCCGCTGAGCGCCTGCACGATCACCACTTCATCGCTCGCGCCGAGCGCTTGCGACAATTCGCGCACCTGCACGCCGTTGACGAAAATGCGGATGTGGCGCCGGATCCGGTCCTGTTCGTCGATCACGCGAAAGCGGATGCCCGCGTAGCGGTGATCGAGATCGGCCAGCACCGCCCCGAGCGTGGCGCCGCTCGCCTCGGCCTCGGCGCGCTCGGTGTAGGAGCGCAGCGCGCTGGGGATGAGCACTTTCATCGCGCTGCGCTATAGCGCGGCCGCCTCGACCGCATAGATCTCCGGCAGGTGCTGCGCGATGCGGGCCCAGCTGCGGCCGCGATCGGTCGAACGAAAAATCGTGGGGCCGAGGTGGCCGGTCTTCGCCGCCGCGAGCAGCGTGCGCCCATCGCGCGGGTCGAGCACCAATTGGCTGACGACGTGTCCGAGAAAATGCGGCCCGTCGGCACGCCAGGTCTTGCGCGCCGCATCGCCGTGATACAGCCAGGCGCCTTTGCGCGTAGCGACCAGCAGCAGCACGCGCCGCGCGCGCGCCGCCGGACTCCGCTTCGATACTGCACGTCTCCCGATAGTGGATGCCATCACTTCCTCCTTTACGCAATGTTCCGCCGCGCCAGCACTGCATACGCGCTGAATATATCCATTCGACGAAAAATGTAAATGGTGCAAATACCGGTGCGGCACGGCGCAAATGTGTCGCGGTTCTGGCGCCTATTCCCATGACGCATTCATGGGAATAGGCGCCGCAACGGCAGCGCATCGACGGCGACCGGCCGAAGCGCCGCGCCAGTTCTTATTCTCCAGCCGATTTCCCTGCGTCCAATATAATCGGGACCGGACTATTTCAAGGACTGCGCGTGCCGCCGATCATCTCAGTCAGGCAACTCAGCAAGACCTACGCCTCCGGCTTCCAGGCGCTGAAGCAGGTCGACCTCGACATCCGCCGCGGCGAAATCTTCGCGCTGCTAGGGCCGAACGGCGCCGGCAAGACCACGCTGATCAACGTGATCTGCGGCATCGTCAATCCGAGCTCGGGCACGGTACTCGCCGATGGTCACGACATCGTGTCCGACTACCGCGCCGCGAGAGCGAAGATCGGCCTGGTGCCGCAGGAGCTAACCACCGATGCGTTCGAGAGCGTCTGGGCCACCGTAAACTTCAGCCGCGGCCTGTTCGACAAGCCGCGCGACGCCGCCTTGTGCGAACGGCTGCTGCGCGAGCTGTCGCTATGGGACAAGAAGGACAACCGCATCATGACCCTGTCGGGCGGCATGAAGCGCCGCGTCATGATCGCCAAGGCGCTTTCGCACGAGCCGCAGATCCTGTTCCTCGACGAACCGTCCGCCGGCGTCGACGTCGAACTGCGCCGCGATATGTGGGACATGGTCAGGGCCTTGCGCGCGAGCGGCGTGACCATCATCCTCACCACGCATTGCATCGAGGAGGCCGAGCAGATGGCCGACCGCATCGGCGTGATCAGCAAAGGCGAGCTGATCGTGGTGGAGGACAAGGCGGTGCTGATGCGCAAGCTCGGCAAGAAACAGCTGAAACTGCACCTGAAACATGCGATCGCGCGCATTCCGCGCGAACTCGCCGGACGCGCGCTCGAACTTTCCGCTGCCGGCGACGAACTCGTCTACACGTTCGACTCCGAGGGCGAAGACCCCGGCATCGAGGCGCTGCTGCACGCGCTCGGCGAGCACGGCATCGGCATCAAGGATTTGCAGTCGTCAGAGAGCTCGCTCGAAGACATTTTCGTCAGCCTGGTGAGGACACGACCATGAACCGTTACGCCATATACGCGATTTACCGCTTCGAAATGGCGCGCACCTTCCGCACGCTGATGCAGAGCATCGCGTCGCCCGTGCTCTCGACCTCGCTCTACTTCGTGGTGTTCGGCGCGGCGATCGGAAGTCGCATGGGCGAGATCGACGGCGTCAGCTACGGCGCGTTCATCATTCCCGGCCTGATCATGCTGTCGCTCTTGAACGAGAGCATTTCCAACGCCTCCTTCGGCATCTACCTGCCGAAGTGGTCGGGCACGATCTACGAGCTGCTCTCGGCGCCGGTGTCTTTCGTCGAGGCCGTGCTCGGCTATGTCGGCGCCGCGGCCACCAAATCGGTGATGCTGGGCGTGCTGATCCTCGCCACGGCGCGCCTGTTCGTCGATTACCACATCGCGCATCCGCTGTGGATGCTGCTGTTCCTCGCGCTCACCGCCGTAAGCTTCAGCCTGTTCGGCTTCATCATCGGCGTCTGGGCCGACGGCTTCGAGAAACTGCAGATTGTGCCGTTGATGGTCGTCACGCCGCTCACGTTTCTGGGCGGCAGCTTCTATTCGATCGGCATGCTGCCGCCGCTGTGGCAGAAAATCGCGCTGTTCAACCCGGTGGTGTACCTGATCAGCGGCTTTCGCTGGAGCTTCTACGGCATCGCCGATGTCAACGTGGCCATCAGCCTGGGCATGACCCTGGCCTTCATGGTCGCTTGTCTCGCCGCGGTGTGGTGGATTTTCAGGACCGGCTATCACCTGAAGGCTTGAGCGCGCCGAGACTTCGGCTATTTCCGCGCCGGGCGCAGCATCAGCACATTCCCCGTCACGGACAGCGCCACCCCGGCGCTGGTGAGCCAGCCCCAGGCGAACTTCTCGAACAGGAAGGACATCGCCAAAGCGACGATGGGCACCATCACGCCGACGTAGGCGGCGCGGGCGGCGCCGATGCGGCCGATCAGCGTGATATAGCAGGCGAAGGTGACGACCGATCCCAACAGCGCGAGATACAGCAGCGACAACAGATAGCCCAGGTCCGGCCCGAAGGCGAGCGGCCGGCCTGACGCCACGCCGATTGCCAGCGCCAGGGCGCCGCCATACAGCATGCCCCAGGCCATGCTGCTCCAGGTGGAGTAGCCCCGTTTCTGGTTGCGCAGCGCAGCCATGCTGCCCGCCGAGGAAAACAGCACCGACAGGAGCGTCAGCAGCGCACCCCATGCAGCACTGCGGCTCGCCGAGAGATGGCCGAACTCCGGCCAGAATATGCAGCTGATGCCGGCCACGCCGAACAGCGCGGCGAAAGCAACGCGCCTGGACATCGGTGTGCCAAAGCAGACGCGCGCCGCGAGCATATTGAACATCGGACTCAGGGAATAGCCGACCGCGACCAGGCCCGACACCAGCTGCGTCTCGGCGTAATAGACCAGGATATAGCCGAGGCAAAACATGCAGGTGCCGAAAAGCGCGAAATCCAGATGCTGCCTGAACCGAAACGCTAGCGGCAGCCCGCGCCAGCGGCAATAGGCGAACAGCGCCGCCGATGCGAGCAGGAAACGATAGCCCACCGACATCTCGGGGGCGACCGTGCCGAGCTGGAACGTGATCGCCATCCAGGTCGAGCCCCAGATCAGGACGCAGATCGAGAACAGCTGCAAGGTGGAAGTCGGCATGAGGGATCGGCAGGGGTGCGAAGCGCAGGATTCTACCAGCGACAGCAGCCCCAGCTCCGCCATCGACCGGAAAACGCCGCTAGATCGGGCGCCGCTTAAACGCTGCGTTTCTTCAGCGCCTCGAGCATCGGCGTGATCAGATCCATCGGCACCGGGAACACGATGGTCGATGCCTTGTCCCCGGCGATGTTGCTCAGCGTCTGCAAGTAGCGCAGCTGCATCGCCTCGGCCTGCCGCGACAGCACCTGCGCCGCGGCGAGCAGCTTTTCCGAGGCCTGCAGCTCGCCCTCGGCATGGATCACCTTGGCACGGCGCTCGCGCTCGGCTTCGGCCTGGCGCGCGATCGCGCGCACCATCGATTCGTTCAGGTCCACGTGCTTGATTTCGACCGTGGTCACCTTGATGCCCCAGGCATCGGTCTGGGTATCCAGCGTCCTTTGGATATCGAGGTTGAGCTTCTCGCGCTCGGCCAGCAGCGTATCGAGTTCGTGCTTGCCCAGCACCGCGCGCAGCGTGGTCTGCGCAAGCTGGCTGGTCGCCTCGAGGAAGTTGACCACCTGGATGATCGCCTTCTGCGGATCGACTACGCGGAAGTACACCACCGCGTTCACCTTGACCGACACGTTGTCGCGCGTGATCACGTCCTGCGGCGGCACATCGAGCACCACGATGCGCAGGTCCACGCGCACCATCTGCTGCACCGCCGGGATCAGAAACACCAGCCCCGGGCCCTTCACCATCCAGAAACGCCCGAGCTGGAACACCACGCCGCGCTCGTATTCGCGCAGGATACGCAGCGACGCAGCCAGCAAAACCACGACGAGGACGACCACACCTAGGCCGAAATTGAGCAGCATGATTCAGTCTCCTTCACTGGTTTTGGGAACGACGTCGAGCACCAGGCCATCGATCGCAGCCACGCGCACGCGCTGCCCGGCCTTGAGCGGGTTGGCCGCGCGCACGCGCCAGGTTTCGCTATGCACGCGGGCCCAGCCCTCGCCTTCGAAATCGTCCAGCACTTCGCCCTGGGCGCCGACGAGCTCTTCGCGTCCGCTCACCACCGGGCGCCGGCGCGCTTTGAGCACCGCGCCGAGAACGAACATCAGAAACGCGGCGCTGGCTGCGGCGAAGCCGGCGATCAGCGCCAGCGGAACGCCGTAGCCCGGCACGTCGGAATCGAACAGGATCACCGAGCCGATGACGAAGGCGATGAGACCGCCGATGCCGAGCGAGCCGAACGCGGGGACGAAGACCTCGGCCACCATGAACGCGATGCCGAGCAGGATCAGCGCGAGCCCGGCATAGTTCACGGGAAGCATCTGGAACGCGTACAGCGCTATCAGCACGCAAATCGCGCCGACCACGCCCGGAAACACCATGCCCGGATTGGAGAATTCGAACACGATCGCGTAAATGCCGAGCAGGACCAGGATATAGGCCATGCTCGGGTCGGTGATCACCGAGAGAAAACGCGTGCGCCAGTCGGGTTCGAACGCGGTCGCGGCGACGCCGGCCGTGGCGAGCACCTGCTCTGCGCCGGCGACTTTGACCCTGCGGCCGTCCAGCTTTTGCAGCAGCTGCGGCACATCTGCCGCGACCACATCGATGACCTTGGCCTGCAGCGCCTCGGCCGAGGACAGGCTCACTGCCTCGCGCACCGCGCGCTCCGCCCAGTCGGCATTGCGCCCGCGCATCTGCGCCAGCGCGCGGATGTAGGCCGCGGCATCGTTCACCGCTTTGCGCGTGTGCGCACTCGCGAGCCCCGCGCCCTCGCCGGCTTCGCCCGTCTTCCCGCTCGCGCTGGAGCTTTCGGCCGCGGGCTTTTTGACCGGCGCCTCTTTTTGCTCGCCGCCGCCGATTTGCACCGGGGTCGCAGCGCCCAGATTGGTCGCCGGCGCCATCGCCGCGATATGGCTCGCATACAGGATATACGTGCCGGCGCTGGCCGCGCGCGCCCCGCCCGGGGCGACGAAGGCGGCGACCGGCATGGGCGCGGCGAGGATGTCCTTGATGATCGCGCGCATGGAACTGTCGAGCCCGCCCGGAGTGTCCAGCTGCAGCACCACCAGCTGCGCGCCCTGGGCGCGCGCATGCTCGATGCCGCGATGCACATAGTCGGCGCTCGCGGGGCCGATCGCGCCGTTGAGCGTGAGCAGCAGCACCGGCGCCGGCGCTGCGGCGAGCCACGCGGGCCAGAGTATGGCCGTGAGCAAGACGATCAACCGGCGCATGCAGGATTCCCTTCATTCCGCCATGCCCAAACTATAGTTCTTTTTGGCGCAGGCGGCAGCGCTTCCGGTAAACTAGCGCTCCTCTTATCCGCCCCACCCTGCCCCATGCGCGAACCTACGCCGAAGACGATTTACCTGAAGGACTACGCCCCGCCGCCCTTCCTCATCTCGAGCATCGATCTGGATGTGGATATCCGCGACGAGCACACGCTGGTGCGCGCGACGCTGGCGCTCGCGCGCAACCCGAAATCCGCGGCCACGCAGGCGCCGCTCATGCTCGACGGCGATGAGCTCGAACTGGTCTCGGTGGCACTCGACGGCCGTACTCTCACGCCCGCGGATTACGCACTCACGGCCGAGAGCCTTTGCATCAGCGCTGTGCCCGAGCGCTTCAAGCTGGAAACGGTGTCGCGCATCCGGCCGCAGAAAAACACCCGGCTCGAGGGCCTGTACGCATCGAGCAACGGCTATTTCACCCAGTGCGAAGCCGAAGGCTTTCGCCGCATCACCTGGTTCATCGACCGCCCGGACGTGATGGCGCGCTACACCAATACGATACACGCCGAGCGCGAGCGCTATCCGGTGCTGCTGTCCAACGGCAACCTCGTCGCCGCAGGCGCCGAAGCGGGCGGCCGCCACTGGGCCAAATGGGAGGACCCCTTCCCCAAGCCGAGCTATCTCTTTGCCATGGTCGCGGCGAAGCTGGACAAACTCGAGGACCGCTATGTCACGCGCTCCGGGCGCGAGGCGAAGCTTGCGGTCTATGTCGAACCGGGCAAGCTCGATCAGTGCGGCTTCGCCATGCGCTGCCTCAAGAGCGCGATGAAATGGGACGAAGACGTATTCGGCCTGGAACTCGACCTCGACGGCTACATGATCGTGGCCGTGAGCGATTTCAACTCCGGCGCGATGGAGAACAAGGGCCTCAACATTTTCAACACCAAGTACGTGCTCGCCCGGCCCGACACCGCGACCGACATCGACTACCAGAACATCGACCGCGTCGTCGCGCACGAGTATTTCCACAACTGGACCGGCGACCGCGTGACCTGCCGCGACTGGTTTCAGCTGTCGCTCAAGGAAGGGCTCACGGTATTTCGCGACCAGGAATACGGCGCCGACATGTATTCGCGCACGGTGCAGCGCATAGCCGAAGTGCGCGGCCTGCGCGCGGCGCAATTCCCCGAGGACGCGGGCCCGATGGCGCATCCGGTGCGTCCGGCCGCCTATATGGAAATCCGCAACTTCTACACCATGACGGTATACGAAAAGGGCGCGGAAGTGGTGCGCATGCAGCACACGCTGCTCGGGGCCCAGGTATTTCGCGCCGGCATGGACTTGTACTTCCGCCGCCATGACGGGCAGGCGGTGACGACCGACGATTTCGTGCAGGCGATGCAGGACGCAGCGGGTACAGATTCGGGCATCGACCTGACTCAGTTCCGCCGCTGGTACGAGCAGGCGGGTACGCCGCTGGTGCAGGCCGGGGCAAGCTATGACGCGCCCACCAGGAAATTCACGCTCACGCTGAAACAATCCTGCCCGCCTACGCCCGGACAGGCGAGCAAGCTGCCGTTCCATATTCCATTCGCGCTGGGACTGGTGGGGCCGGACGGAGCCGACCTGCCGCTGACGCTGGAGGGCGAGCCGGCGTCCGAAGCGCGCGCCGGCGAGATCACGCGCGTGCTCTCGCTGACGCAGGCGCAGCAGCGCTTTGTCTTCGTCGACGTGAACGCTCGGCCGGTGCCGTCGCTGCTGCGCAATTTTTCCGCACCGGTGAACCTGAAATACGACTACAGCGAAGCCGACCTCACCCACCTGATGGCGCACGACGCGAACGCATTCAACCGTTGGGAAGCGGGCCAGCGGCTGGCGCTGCAGCTGATGCTGCGCGGCATCCAAGCCCAGCGCGCGGGACAGGCGCCGCGCACGCCGCAATCTTTCATCGACGCCTTTGCGCGGGTGCTGGCCGATGCGCCGCGCGATCCCGCGTTCGGCGCCGAGGCGCTGGCGCTGCCCTCGGAAATCTATGTCGCCGAGCAGCTGGACGAAGTCGATCCGGATGCGATCCATGCGGTGCGCGATGGCCTGCGCCGCGATCTGGCGCAAGCCTTGAAGCGCGAACTGCTGGCAAGCTACAAGGCGCAGTCGGCAGCCGGTCCCTACAGCCCGGATGCGCAAGCAGCAGGCAAGCGCGCGCTGCGCAACCTCTGCCTCGGCTACCTGTTGGAGCTCGACACTGCCGACGTGCGCGCGCTCGCGCTGGCCCAGTTTCAAAGCGCCGACAACATGACCGATGCCATGGCCGCGCTGGCCGCGCTCGCCAATTGCGACTGTGCCGAACGCGCCCAGGTGCTGGATGCGTTCTACGCCAAATGGAAGCAGGAGCCGCTGGTGGTGGACAAGTGGCTGGCGGTGCAGGCGGGCTCGCGCCTGCCCGGCACGCTCGCCGAAGTGAAGCAGCTGCTCGTGCACCCGGCGTTCGATATCCGCAATCCGAACAAGGTCTATGCGCTGATCCGCAGCTTCTGCAGCAACCACGTGCGCTTTCACGCCGCAGACGGCGGCGGCTACGCCTTCCTCGCCGATCAGGTGATCGCGATCGACGCGTTCAATCCGCAGGTGGCGGCGCGCATGGCGCGCGCCTTCGACCGCTGGCGCAAATTCGACGCAGGACGCAGGCAGCACGCGCGCGCGGCGCTGGAGCGCATCCGCGACGCAAAGGGCCTGTCGAAAGACGTGGCGGAAATCGTGACTAAGGCTCTCGCCTAGCCAGGAATCTGCGCGAGTTTTTTCTGCACGCGCTGATCGAAGCGATCCAGGGTCACCACCACGCGCTGGTGCGTGCCCTCGCCGATGCGCTCGACCGCATCCGCGGCGGATACGCGAAACGTGAGCAGCCGGCCTTCGATCTTGATCAGTTCGGCTGCGGCGCTCACGCGCATGCCCACCGGCGTGGCCGCCGTATGGCTCACGTTCAGCAGTGTGCCCAGGCTCTGCTGCCCCGGCGGCAGCAAGTGTTCGACCGCGGCCAGCGCCGCCGCCTCGATCAGATTGATCATCACCGGCGTCGCCAGCACATGCACGCGGCCGCTGCCCACCTTGGGCGCCGTGTGCTCCTCCCCCACCACGAGTTCGGCCGTGCCTTTGAGGCCAAGATGCAGTCCGGCAATGTCAGCCATGTGTACTCCTTTATCCGATCGCGCAGAGTGTAACCGAGGCACGCGCGCCTATCCTTGACCGAAGGCAAGTCGCCGCGCTTAGGCTAACATGGCGCCTAGTCGCGATCCGGCCGGCCACGGCCAAACAATAAATAGGGGTATCTATTTCTACTGTGTTAATAATCATGGTATTATCGCGACATCTTCATGCGACTGCGGAGGTGTTTCGTGGGCAGCGATGTGGAATCGCGATTTGAACGCTATGCCGATGTGATGGTTCAAGCTCTGGGACATGC
>JAJZPQ010000141.1 GCA_021811085.1 Pseudomonadota bacterium
CGTCCATCATGCGCGCGGTAAGCACCATGTCCATGGCCTTGGCTTTGGATACCGCGCGCGGCAGGCGCTGCGTGCCGCCCGCGCCCGGAATGATGCCGAGCTTGATTTCGGGCTGGCCGAATTTCGCCGTATCGGCGGCGATGGTGAAATCGCACATCATCGACAGCTCGCAGCCGCCGCCGAGCGCGAAACCCGCGACTGCCGCGATCACCGGCTTTCTCACTGTGCGGATGCGCTCCCAGTTGCGCGTAATGTACTCGCTCTTGTACACATCCATGTAGCTCCAGTCCTTCATCGCCCCGATATCGGCGCCGGCGGCGAACGCGCGCTCGCTGCCGGTGATGACCATGCAGCCGATATTGTCGTCGGCGTCGAATTTGGCGAGCGCGTCGCCGAGTTCGTCCATGAGCGCGTCGTTGAGCGCATTGAGCGCCTTGGGGCGGTTCAGCGTGATCAGGCCGACGCGGCCGCGAGTTTCCACCAGGATGTTTTCGTATGACATGTGAGCGCCTCGTAATGAAGATTGAAAAACGTGGCGACTAAAACCAACATCGCCGTTGTTGCCAAATTGCAACGTTGCGCGGACAAAAGACTGTCCGCGCGGATCGTCGATTGCGCACGGACGAAAAGCACATCCGTACACAATCGACGATCTTGTATAAGAACCCGCGTCGTCCTTGCTTTCAACCATAACCGTGTTTTCTGTACGGATGCGCTTCTTATCCGTACAGAAAACACGGTTGGCGCGCGCCGCGCGCAACGCCACTCGTTGCATACGACGCTATTCAAACAAGCCGTACCAAAGCCCTTACTTCAGTTCCTGCACCACGCCGCGCGCGGCCGCGGCGAGCAGCATCAGGTCCATGCCTGCGATCGGCAAGGTATAGCCCTGGCGCAGATAGGGCTTCATGCCTTCGGCGCTGGCGGCGAAAATCGCGAGCTTCATGCCGGCGGCGGCGCAAGCGCGGCGCACGGTCTCTATCGCCTGTTCGACTTCCGCGTCGTGTACCTGGCCCAGCTTGCCCATGGTGCCCGACAGATCGTAGGGTCCGATCATCAGCGCATCCACGCCGGGCACGCGCACGATCGCCTCGATGTTGTTCACTGCATCGATGTGCTCGATCTGCAGCATGACGATGACGTTGTCGTTGGCGCCGGCTACATATTCCTGGAAATCCAGGCCGTAGCCTTGAGCGCGCACGATGCCCACGCCGCGGCTGCCGCGCGGCGGATATTTGCAATAGCGCACGATGCGCTCGGCCTCGGCGGCACTGTTGACCTGCGGCACCACGACGCCGGCCGCACCGATGTCGAGCGCCTTCTTGATCAGCGCCTCCTCGCCCGCAGCCACGCGCACCAGGCAGGGGCAGCGCGCGGCCTGCAGCAGCCCCTGCGCGGCGAGCGGATCGAGCGGCGCATGTTCGGTGTCGATGAACAGCCAGTCGAAGCCCGCGCGCGAGAACAGCTCGGCCACCTCCTGACAGGGAAGCGCGATGATCGCACCGAGCAGCGTTTCGCCCGCGCGCAGACGCGCGGCGAAGGCGGCGTTGATTGCGGCTATGGATAGATGGCTCATGCGCCCGCGTGTTCCGCGCGTAATTCTCAGCCGCCGGCCTTCTTGTTTTTCCACGCCGACAGCGGCAGCACCTCGGACAGCGACAGGCGCTTGCGGCCCGGCTCCGCCTCGGCGAGCGCGACCGTCTCGCGCAGGCTCGCGCGGCTGCGGCGCGCGAGGTTCTGGTAGGTGCGCGTCGCATCGAGCTTCCATGCCATTTCGTCAGCGCTCAGATCGCGCATCACTTTTGCGGGAACGCCCGCTACCAGCGTGCGCGGCGGTACCTGCATCCCCGCCTTGACGAAGGCCATCGCGGCGACGAACGCCGACTCGCCGATCACCGCATTGTCGTTGACCACGGCATTCATGCCGACCATAGCGTTGCGGCAGACACGCGCGCTGTGGATGATGGCGCCGTGTCCGATATGGCCGTCCTGCTCGATCACGGTGTCCGACTCGGGAAAGCCGTGCACGATGCAGCAATCCTGAATATTGGCACCGGCCTCGATCACGAGACGTCCGAAATCGCCGCGCAAACTGGCCGAGGGCCCGATGTAGACTCCGGCGCCCACGTGCACGTCGCCGATCAGCACCGCGCTAGGATGGACATAAGCTTCGGGATGCACGACGGGGGTGAGGCCGTCGATGGAATAGACTTTGACCATGAGCTTGTCCGCGCGGCAAAGCGCTCATTTTACTGCTGTTGGTGTATGCTCTGAAACCCCAATTTTCGACCCTTGCCATGCATAAATCCGCGCAACAACTGGCCGAGGCCGCAGCAGCGGCGATGCACGCGCGCGATCGCGCCTCGCTTGCCCTGGGCATGAAGCTGCTCGCAGTCGGCCCCGGCGCGGCGAGCATGCAGATGGTGGTGCGCGAGGACATGGCGAACGTGCACAACACCTGCCATGGCGGCTTCATATTCACGCTCGCCGACTCGACCTTCGCCTATGCCTGCAACAGCCACAACAAGAACGCAGTCGCGGTCACCTGCATGATCGAGTATCTGCGCCCAGCCTACGTCGGCGATCTGCTCACCGCGAGCGGCAGCGAGCAGGGCCTGGAAGGGCGCAACGGCGTGTACGACATCCGCGTGGAAAACCAGAAGCGCGAGCTGGTGGCGCTGTTTCGCGGCAAGTCGACCCAGATCAAGGGGAAAGTCACCGAACTCAACAAGCATTAGCGTCCATCTTGGGCCAGTGCCGCGGAAGCGGATGCCGGCGGACGAAAGCTCATGCTCTAATCGAAGCCGCCGATTATCCACAGGACAGCGTGGTCGCAATTTCTTTAGCTAGGTGGGATTATGAATCGCAGGCGTGCACTCACAGGACTACTTGCGGCGCCCCTCGCCCTGTGGGGTTGCAGCGATAGGCCATCGTTTCATTCGATGGACGTCACCGGTGCGGACTTCGGCAAAGACTTCCGGCTGACCGATACCGAAGGCCGAGTGCGCACCTTGGCCGATTTCCGCGGCAAGCTGGTGATGATTTTCTTCGGTTTCGTGCAGTGCCCGGTGGTCTGTCCGACGGCGCTGATACGCGCGGTCGAAGTACGCAACGCGCTGGGCAAAGATGGGGAGAAGATTCAAGTGATCTTCATCACCCTGGATCCCGAACGCGATACGCCCGAGGTCATCAAGGGCTACACCACCGCGTTCGACGCGAGCTTCATCGGACTTTACTCGGATCTAGCGGGCACCGAAAAGGCGGCAAAGGATTTCCGCGTGTTCTACCAGAAAGTGCCGACCGGCAACTCCTATACCATCGATCACACCGCCTATACCTACGTCTACGATGAACTGGGGCACCTGCGTCTGGCGGTAAAGCACGACCAGCCTTCGGAAAAGACGACAGAAGATATCCGCATGCTGCTGAGCCAGACGCAGCCTGGCTGAATGGCGTGTGCGCGGACCGGCGCAAGCGCACCGGAGCCCGGCTTGCGCCGCCCATGTCTCTTGTGATACAAGGCGTCCGATGCCGCGCAAACAATCATCCCGCCGATTCGGTTTTTGGCTGGCTATGCTCGCCATGG
>JAJZPQ010000069.1 GCA_021811085.1 Pseudomonadota bacterium
GCTCGACCGATTGCTCGCCGCCGAAGCCGAAGTACGCCGGCCATAGCCACCAAGTCGCGACGGCGACGACAAGTATTAGCAGCACGACGGCGGCGAGTCCAATGCGCGTCAGCATCGAATTGTCGGGCTTGTCCTTCATGCGTCGCAGCCGCCCTGTGGCGCGCGGGATGAGGGGAAACGAATCGAACTGGCCGTGCGCGGCGGGCAGGGCATCGGTGTTCGGCAGCCAGTGTTGTTGGGCAGGAATTCCATGAGCGGCCACAATGCTACGGGAACATTGCTTGTGGCGAAACCGAATCTCGAAGTCCGGCCGGGACTTTTGCTCCTGCCCTCTGCTTCATAGTTACAAGTTATTGTATATTCCGCCCATGATTTATGTCCTGCACTGCTTTCAGAAGAAGGCGCAGGAGACGAGCCAGAACGACATCAAACTGGCGCGGAAACGATACAAAGAACTGATGAGGACTCAGCCATGAAGAAGCAAACGCGATTCGTCAGTGTGTGGGATGCCATCGAAGACACGCCGCAGCAGGCCGCCAGCATGCGCGCCCGCTCCGAGTTGATGATGGCACTGCAAAACCGGGTGAAGACCAGCGGCAACACTCAAGCGAAGGCCGCCAAGCTCTTCGGCATCACGCAACCGCGCATGTCCGACCTGGTGCGCGGCAAGATCAGCCTGTTCTCACTGGAAGCATTGATCGACATGGCCACCGTCGCCGGCCTGGAGCCGCACGTCACGATCAAGAAGCCGAAGGCGCCACGCAAGCGGCGCGATGAAGAACTGGCGGCGGACTGAAATCGCGTCACTGTCCCGCGCTGTCATTCGAGTCCCCCATCATCTGAATTCCGACTCCGCGCGTTAGTTGTGGGAGCCGACCACGGTTCGAACCTACAACCGAAGATGTCAACGCGTTTTGCGGCGCCCACGATTCTTCCTCCGATGTAATCAATACATGCGGCATCGGCAGGGGTGGTCGAAACGCAGGAAATCGCGCAACCGCCCGGATGCGTAAGAAAAAAGAGACCCTTATGCTGTCATCCGTCGAAATATCCAAGCAGGCCCAAGTGCCGCAGTCGCACACGCGGAGATTTGCGGAAGCTGGGGCGGAAATTCACTTGCGGGCGTTGACAGCAACCATTCAACAAGTATACAGTCCTATCCTATAAATATACGGATAGACGGCTTACGTATTGACTCTATGGCGACTAAACGGAAATCTGCGGCCTCCCCCTCGCGTACCGAGTCGAACGGACGCGATAGCCGCGCCACTGCAGTGTGTAGCTATATCGAGGGCGAAATCATGGCCGGGCGGCTGGAGCCGGGCGATGCTCTCGACGAAGCGGAATTGGCACGCAAGTTCGGCGTGTCGCGCACGCCGGTGCGGGAAGCGCTGTTGCAGCTCGCGGCAATTGACTGGATCCAGTTTCGCCCGCGGCGCGGCGCAGTGGTTGCGCCAATCACGCTGCAGCGCATGGTACAGATGTTTGAGGTGATGGCAGAACTTGAAGCATTATGCGCGCGCCTGGCCGCTGAACGAATGACGATCGCGGAACGCAATCTTCTCAAACAGGCGGCGCAGGCCTGCGCGCGCGAGGCTCGCAGCGAGACCGAGAGCGCGAATAGCCGCTACTTTGACGCCAATTACACGTTTCATGAACTGATTTATTTAGGCGCGCATAACGAACATCTGCTGACCATGGCGATTGCATTACGCAACCGGCTTACGCCCTACCGTCGATATCGCCTGCGCAGTCCGATGCGTCTGAAAAGTTCCAGTCGCGAGCATGATTTGGTGGCGAAAGCCATCATCGAGGGCGACGGTGAGCGCGCGGCACAGGAAATGCGTTCGCATCTTACGATTCAGTCAGCGCTGCTCGCGGAATTGGCATCGCAGTTACCCCCATCGTATCTCGAGGGGGTGAAATGAGCGCATCCACAGCGCAGCGGAACACGGTGTCAGGCAATCGACTACCGCTCGCCGGCATACGAGTATTCGATCTTACGCGCGCCCTGGCTGGGCCATTCTGTACGATGATTCTTGCCGATTTAGGCGCGGAAGTGATCAAAGTCGAACCGCTTCCCGGCGGGGACATGATTCGCGCTTGGGGTCCCTTCGATCAAGGCATCAGCGCTTACTACCTGTCTACGAATCGCAACAAGCGCGGTCTGGCGCTGGATTTTCGTCACCCGCAGGGTGTGCAACTGCTCGCTAGGCTCGCGGCCAAGAGCGACGTTCTTGTTGAAAATTTCAAGCCCGGAACAATGGAGGCGATGGGCTTAGGTTATGAAAGCCTCAGCGCGGCGAATAACCGCCTTATTTACGCCGGCATCACCGGATTCGGTCGGACCGGACCGGCCGGACATTGGCCGGGGTTCGATCAGATTGCGCAGGGATATTCTGGCTTGATGAGTGTTACCGGCATGCCTGAAACCGGACCGACCCGTGTAGGTGTGGCAATTGGTGACCTTACTGCGGGCATGTGGGCGGCAATTGGCGTGCTTGCTGCAGTGATCGCACGTACGACGAGCGGCGTCGGGCAGCGCGTGGAAACGTCGCTGCTCGCAAGTCTGGTCGGACTGCTCAGCGTGCAGGGCCAGCGTTACCTTAGCTTAAACGAAATTCCCGCACCGACTGGAAATACACACCCGGTAATTGCGCCTTACGGTGCTTTCGAAACCAAGGACGGTCCGCTCAATATCGCACCGGCTACCCCGGACATGTGGCTTAAGCTTTGTGACTTGCTCGGGCTTGAGCCGCTGAGCGCAGATCCACGATTTGTCGACAACGCAATGCGCATGCAGCACCGCGAAGAACTCAAGTCGATCATCGAGGCAAAACTCAAGTTGCGAACGCGTCACGAATGGACCGAAGCTATGCTGGCAATCGGCATTCCGGCAGGGCCAATCAATAATCTCGCGGATGTGTTTGCGGATGCACAGGTGCAGCATTGTGGCTTGGTCGAGGAGGTGGTGCACCCTTTGCTCGGCACGCTCAAGCAGCTTGCTAATCCGGTCAGCATG
This sequence comes from Pseudomonadota bacterium, assembly GCA_021811085.1. GTDB lineage: Bacteria > Pseudomonadota > Gammaproteobacteria > Burkholderiales > SG8-39 > 2-12-FULL-64-23. The sequence continues at coordinate 3,023 of JAJZPQ010000069.1, forward strand.
GACTCGCTTGATGGGGGTAGCGTGCGCACGCCCCCGCCCTTGCTTGGTGAACACACGCGCGCGGTGCTGGCCGATTATGGTTTGGCTGCGACCGAAATTGACTCATTGCTGAGCGCCGGGGTGGTCACTCAATATGACGCAACTGGTAGCACAGTACAGAAATAGTACCGCCGAACGACAGAGATCTCGATGGCTCAATTAACGAAAGGAGGACAGTTATGAAAGTTAGCTTCCACAGGCTGCTGGCACTGGCGTTTATGCTGGTGTTCGCCGCTCAACCTCAAGCGCAGGAATTCAAGCTGACCCACCAATGGAAACAAGGTACGGACGGCCGCGATCTTGCCGCGCGCGAATTCATCAAGGAAGTGAACAAGAAGGATCCTTCAATTAAGTTTCGCGTCTACCCGGGCGCATCACTGATCAGCAACCCCTTGAAGCAACTGGATGCGATTCAGGACGGTACCATCGAAATGTGTGTGTTGCCGTTGATATACGGCGCTGGCAAGATTCCCGAGCTTTCGGTCACCATCCTTCCTGGGGCGATCACCAATATCAGCGACGCAATGAAGCTCAAGAATAGCGAGTACGCGCAAAAGCTGCAGGAACTCGCCGAAGCCAACGGCTTTCACATTCTCACCTGGTGGTGGACCGAAGGCGGCTTTGCCAATCGCGTGCATCCAATCGCCGGTCCGGACACGGTCAAAGGTCTGAAAATGCGCGGTGCCGACAGGACCATAGATAGCGCAATGCAGAGTGCCGGCGCGTCGGTGTTCTCGATGCCGTCGACGGAACTCTATAACGCGGTACAGTCGGGCGTGCTCGACGGGCTACTCACTTCGTACGAGACTTTCGTAAGCATGCGTCTGTATGAACAGCTGAAATTCGCGACTATAGGCGGCGACTATACGATATTCATGGTCATTCAGCCTCTGATCATTTCCAAGAAAGCCTGGGACAAACTCACACCCGCACAGAGAAAGATATTTGAGGAAGCCGCCACAAAGAGTGAGACGTTCTTCAACGCCGAGCAGAACAAGGTGGAGCAAAAGGTCGTCGAAGTATTCAAAGGTGCGGGCGCGCAGGTAAGGCAGATGACCAAGGCCGAGTTCGAGCAATGGCTTGCGCTTTCCAAGCGGACTGCCTGGAAAGACTTCTCCAACTCCAGTCCGAAAGCCAAAGAACTGGTAGACGCGCTTTTGCGCTCACGCGCCCAATAGGGGTACGCGCAGCGAAGGGCGCTAGCGCCTTTCGCTGTGGTGCTAAAGGAGGAGAGCGCGGTGCGCACGTTAAACGCATGGATTGAAAGGTTGAGCCTCGCCTGCGCAGTGTTCGCAGGCACGCTACTGGCGGCGTCCATTCTGGTGATTGCCTGGATGGTGGCCTACCGGACGCTCGGCTATCAGAATTCGTGGGAACTTGAGACAAGCATCGACATGATGGTCGCCGCGGTGTTCCTCGGGTCCCCCTATACGCTTAGAACCAAAGGGCACGTGGGGATGGAACTGCTCGAAGCCCTGCTCACCGATTCGGGGCGGCGCAGACTTGCAGTATTCGGTCAATCGATCGGGATGCTTGTCTGCCTGTACCTCGCGTGGACCGGATTCGGTATGACACTCGAAGCCTATCACTCGGGCGAGCGTTCGCTGGGTGTTTGGCAGGCACTGCTGTGGCCGCGATACGCAGCTTTACCGGTTGGAATGACCCTAACCGCGCTGCAATACCTGGTAGAAATCCAGAAGACGCTCGGTTTCGTGTCTGCACGTCCCAAAATGCGAGGGATTCAATGAGCGAATTACAGATCGGAATTCTGTTGCTGGTGGTCACCTTCGTCGTACTGTTTTCTGGAATCCCTATCGCTTTCGGCTTAGTGGCCGTGGCAATTGGATTCCTAGCGACATTCGGCAGCGCAGGAGGGCTATCCGCAGTAGCGCGGACTTTCATTGGCGAGCTTTCTAGTTTCGCGTTACTGACCCTGCCGATGTTCGTCGTGCTCGGGGCAACCATCGGGTTGTCGCGCGCCGGAAAGGACGTCTATGAATCGCTACACCGATGGCTGCATCGCGTCCCCGGCGGACTGGTGATAGCGAACATCGTTGCGTGCGGACTGTTCTCCGCCATGTGCGGCTCAAGCCCGGCCACGGCGGCGGCAATTGGCAAGGTCGGAATTCCTGAGATGCTGCGACGCGGCGTGCAGCCGCGGCTTGCGACCGGTGCGATCGCCGCCGGCGGCAGTCTCGGTATTCTGATCCCGCCTTCGATTACCTTCATAATCTATGGCATTGCGACCGAAACCTCCATCGGCAGACTGTTCCTGGCCGGCGTAGTACCGGGCATTCTTTTGGTATTGATATTTTCCGCCTACGCCTGGAGCGCGACCGTACGTGCTCCGGCGAGAGACGTGATTCAGGAGCACTACACGCTGCGGCAGAAGTTCTCTGGGCTGCTCCGTACAATACCGTTCCTGGCAATCATAGTCGCTGTGACGGTGTTCATGTACGGCGGCTACGCCACTCCGTCCGAAGTGGCGGCGCTCGCCGCATTCATGGCTCTGATCCTCGTTGTTGTGATCTATCGCACTACCACGATTGCAGACCTGTGGGCGATCATGCGCGATGCTACACGCGAATCCTCGATGATCTTGATGATCGTCGCCGCCGCGGCTTTGTTTTCGTACATGATGTCTTACTTGTACATCACCCAGAGCGTTGCCGATTGGATGTTTAGCTGGAATCTGCAGCGTTGGCAATTGCTGCTGGTGCTGAATGTGTTTTTGCTGCTCGCTGGATTCTTTATGCCCGCCGTAGCGGTCATCCTGATGAGCATGCCTTTCATCCTGCCAGTACTCGGACCGAACAACATCGATCTGGTCTGGTTCGGGGTGGTGCTAACGATCAACCTAGAAATCGGGTTGATTCATCCTCCGGTCGGTTTGAATCTGTTCGTGATCCGCAGTATTGCGCCCGAAGTGCCGCTACGGGACGTGATGATGGGTTCGCTACCATTTGTGATAATTATGTTGTTGTTCATTGTGCTATTAGCCGTGGTTCCCGAGATCGCCACCTGGCTTCCGGACCGCGTCATGGGACCCGGACGATAGGCAAAATTGCCAAATGACTCGAACCATGGTTTCCGACACAGTCCCTAGCCTTCATATCGATGGGGCCCGCGCGACCATTCGCCTGCGTCGTCCTCGGGAGCACAATCGACTTGATCCGTCCGACTTGGGCGTTCTACTTGAGCATTTCGAAAGCGCTCGCGCGGATAAGGCGGTTCGCGTGCTGGTTGTTACCGGGACCGGCGAGAAAACATTCAGTTCCGGCTATACGGTAGCAGCCATTCGCGAGCATCTTGATGACCGCCTCGAACGCGTGCTCGACACGCTGGAGTCTCTGCCACTTCCGGTCGTGTGCGCGCTAAATGGCAGCGTCTATGGCGGTGCCGTTGACCTGGCGCTTTGCTGCGACTTCCGGGTCGGCGTCAAAGGTAGCCGCATGTTCATGCCGGCCGCGAAATTCGGACTGCATTACTATCCAGGCGGAATTCGTCGTTACGTCACCAGGCTTGGCTTAAACAGTGCGAAAAAGCTTTTTCTCACTGCCCTGCCGATCGATGCCGATGAGATGCTGCGTATCGGTTTTCTCACTGAGTTGGTGGGGCCGAATCAGCTTGAACAGGAGGTAGGACGCTATGTCGACGCGCTGCTACAGTGCGAGCCCGGTGTCGTCGCGTCGATGAAACTTCATCTCAATCACACGGCCGATGGAAACATCGATCTCGTCGCGCAACGCGCCGCATACGAGCAATCATTGCAATCAGACGAGCTGGCGCGGCGGCTGCAGGCGCTGGTAAAAGTGTGAATATCAACTAATTTCCGCGAAACACTAGCATCGACGCAGAAGGTGACTCTTGAGGATCACCCAATGCGAAAGTGCGAACCAGATGACCGCATTAGGCTTTGGACGGTTCGCCGACGCCAGCGTGGATGACGAATTAGACGTCCACACATTGGCCGAAGTCGCTCCTAGGACTGAGTGAAGTAGACGGTTGGTGTAGATCTGTCATCGGCCACACCTGTCACTTAGGACCACCGGCGGCATTGGCCGATCAACCGACCCTCGGTCAATCCAACCGATAGTCAGCTTAGCTAGAACACGCCGGTCATTCCCCTGTGAGCATCCACCGGATCGGTAACCCGGCGTCGGGCTTGGAAATTCGGGGCGATGGCGCAAACGAGTAGCGCCGCAGTGCAGTCCCATTTGAGGCCGCGATTCAGCACTTGAGGTGCGGGCTTGTCCCAGGTTCCCAGAGCTGGGTTTCGATCCGGGCCAGCCATGCAGAAGCAAGGTCGAGCATCCGGCTTTTGCATTGCGCAGTTCAGGAGCCGGAGTCTCCGCTCGCCATGGTGCAAAGCCCGCCGCTGACCTCCTGTCCCGAGCCGGCCGCGATCAAGGGCGGTTCCTGGCGCAAGTCGATCGGGCTCGAGCGGCTCCAGTCCCAGGCGAGGAACAGCAGCAGGCCGGCCCAGAAGATTGCGCGCAAAAGAGGTTTGAGCTTCACGGTGATTGCGCCAGCGCGGAAAATCAGAACTGAAAGCGGCGGCGCACGCGCACGCCGACCGTGGTTCCGAGAAACGCCATCGGCAGCCAGATCCAGCCGTGCAGGCTGCCGGTCGAAATGCCGCTCAGCATGGCGCCGATGTTGCAGCCGAAGGCCAAACGCGAGCTGTAGCCCATCACGAATCCCGCAGTCAGTCCGAGCGCCCACTGTCGCGCGTTGAGCGCTTTGCCCGCGGCGGGCGTGCGCGCCGACACCCACAGGGCGCCGGCGAGGATGCCGATGTCGGTGATCGAGGTTACGTCCATCAGCACCGACTCGCCGAGCCGCTGCGCGTTGCCGGCCAGACCCCAAAATCCATTGCCCGCCGGGTCGAACCATCCTGCGGCGGTGATCAGCTTCCCCGCCCACAGGCCGAAGCCGTACACGACGCCCCAGGGCTGCCCCGCGATGACGAGGTTCAGGCTCGCGAGCACCGCGAGCAGCACCGCGCCGTAGGCCCAGCTCCGGCTCAGCCACGGCCGCTCGCCGCCCGCCCATAGCCGCACTGCGAATGCGAGCGCGCCCAATGCCAGCCAGGTGAGCGCGAGCGCCTTGCCCGGCCCGAAATCCGCGACCAGGCTGACGGGACGAATCTGGCCCAGGCTCAGCCAGGCGTTCAGTTGCGCCGAGCCGAGGAAGCTGCCGAGCGCGAACAGCGGCAATATGGCCATGTTGAGCGGCACCCCGAGCCCGGCCTTGTACAGCGTTCCGGAGCCGCAGCCGTCGGCGAGCTGCATCGACAGGCCGAAGAGGAAGGCGCCGACGATCAGGCTGACGCTGGGCGGGCCCAGGGCCGCGTGCAGTTCGGAAAAACCGCCAAGCAGCGGCATCGCGAGCGTCGCGGCCAGGCCGAGCAGCAGCAGCTGCCCCATGGCGCCGCGCGGGTCGCGCTGCTCGATCAGCTGGCGCCAGCCCGTGGTGAAACCGAAGCGGTAACCCGCCAGCGTCGCGCCCATGCCGATGCCGACCAGGAACAGCACGGCCTGGCGCACCGACACGTTCCACAGCAGCAGCAGGAAAGCGGCAGCCAGCGCGGCTGCGAGCGGAGCGCGACGCAACACGGTTTCCTACAGGTGCGTGTCAATCCAGAGCTTGGCGTCGACGAACAATTGCTTCGCGCGTCCCGGTACGTGGTCCATCGGCAAAGCGGCAGTGCTTTGCGTCCAGTCGGCCATGGAACCCGGGTAGAGCCTGACCTGCTTTTGGCCGAGTACCTCCGACAGCGCGAACCAGTCGATCGCCGCCCAGTGTCCGGTATTGCAGAACGACACCGTTTCCTTCTGCGGATTCAGCGCGGCTGCCGCGGCGACTTTGCGCGCCTCTTCGACCGAAACGAAAGCCGAGCTGCCGGGCTTGAACCATTTCGTGTATTCGAGATCCACCGCGCCTTTCAGCGTGCCGGGCAATTTCGCCGCCGGATGGCGCGTTTCGCCGAGGAAGAAGGCGGCCGGGCGCGCGTCGACGAGGCTGAGCGTTCCGCTGTCGATCTGCCGCGCGATTTCGTCGCGCGTCGCGATCAGGCTCGCGTCGAGCTGCGGCCGATAGTCGCTCGCTGCCACTTTCACCGGCTTTTCGTCCAGCGGCAGGCGGGCCTGCGACCAGGCCTTCAGGCCGCCGTTGAGTATCGACAGCTCCTTCAGTTGCAGCGCCTTGAGCGTCCAGTACACGCGCGCCGACGCGCCGAAGTCGGTGGCATCGGCGCCGCTCGAAACCACGACCGCATGCGTCGCGCCGGTGAGGCCCAGCCCCTGCACCAGTTCGGTCAGCTTCTGCAATGCGGGCAGTTCCCCGGGATTCGACGCCGGACCGCGCCAGCGCCCGTACGGCGCGTTCACGGCTCCGGGTATGTGCCCGGCGGCATACGACTTCGCGTCGCGGATATCGACGACGCGCAAGGCGGGTTCGCCGAGCCGGGACTGCAATTCGGCCGGCGTAAGCAGGGGCTGCGCGGCCCAGGCCCATGCGCTCGCAGCCAAGGTCGAAACAAACACCAGCGATCTGATCATGTTCGTCTCTCCGAAATCGGGAAGGAGGCGGATTGTACGATTCGCGCAGCCAAGGGGGAACGACCGATTGTTTCTATGGTTATAACCGATCGTTCTATGCTGCCGGCGCGTGTGCGTATTCGGCGTATGCGCGCAAGCACCGCCCGCGGCCGCCGATGCCGGGCCATGCCTGTGCGCCGCCTGGAAAGACCGATGGAAGAACGCATTTCGACGAAGCAACAATTCCTTACACATTAGCGGTAATCGACCGCGGTATTGCCGCGTTTATGTTGCTGGAAGCCGGCAGCCATCTCTTCCAGGCGCCGCCACGAAAAGCAAGCACATGGAGATCGAGTCGTCCGTAGTCCGGCGCACGAACTGAGGGAGAACGCAAGCATGCGGATCAAGGGAATAATCGAATTTACGCTGATGCTCGGTTTGCTCACGGGTGCGGCATCGGTCCTGCAAACCGCTGATGCGGCGATTCCGGCGGGCGCTGCGATCGGTCAGACTCCGCCGCGCCTGAGCTTTACGGATGGCCAGGCTTCGTTCTGGCGGCCGGGCGCCCAGGACTGGACAAGCGCCGAAATCAATACGCCGCTCGCCCCCGGAGACGAGTTATATACGGCATCTCCAGGCAATCTGGAAATCCAGATCGGCGCCCGCGCCTTCGTGCGCACTTGGGCGAACACCCAACTCGGTCTCACCAGCCATGAGCCGGATTTTCTCCAGTTCAAGCTGACCGCCGGCCACGCCGCCGTGGACCTGCGCTCGATCGAGGCCGGGCACACCGTGGAGGTGGACACGCCGAACGCGGCGTTCACCATCGAGCATCCCGGCTATTACCGCGTGAACGTGACGGGCGAGCGAACATCGTTCATCACCCGCAGAGGGGGGCGGGCGACCCTTACCCCGGCCGGCGGACAGCCCGTCGCCGTCGACCCGAGCGAGGAAGTGGTCGTCGATGGAGCATCGAGCGCGCAAATCGCCTCTTACGCGGCGCCGCCGCTCGACGTCTGGGACCGATGGAACTACGGCCGCAGCGACACGCTGCTGGACGCGATAAGCGCCCGCTACGTTTCTCCCGGAACTTACGGCGCGAGCGATCTCGATCCATATGGGACTTGGCGGGCCGTGCCCACGTACGGCTCGGTATGGGTCCCGACCGCGGTGCCGAGCGGATGGGTGCCGTATAGCACCGGAACGTGGATGCTCGACCCCTACTATGGCTGGACGTGGGTGGACACGGCGCCCTGGGGCTGGGCGCCGTATCACTATGGCCGCTGGGTGTTCGTGGACGGGTTCTGGGCATGGGCACCCGGACCGATAGTGGCGAGGCCGGTCTATGCGCCTGCCCTCGTCGCCTTCTTCGGCGAACCCGGCGTGCGCGTCGGCGTCAGTTTCAGCGGTTCCGTCGTAGGATGGGTAGCGCTCGGTTGGGGCGAGCCGGTCGTGCCCTGGTGGGGGCGTGATCGCGAGCCGTCATGGCGCGGCTGGGGCGGTCCGCGCATCGTGAACAACACCGTCGTAAACAACACGACCGTGGTGAATGTCCGGAACATCAACGTCTACCGCAATGCCGGCGTGCAAAACGCCGTCGTGGCAATCGACAGGCACCGCTTTGGTCGAGGCCCGATCGGCCCGGCGCGCGAGATGCGGCTGGATGCGAAAACCCTGCGGCCCACGCATGCCGTGCCGCCGGTTTCCGTGACGCCCGCGAGCTTCGTGCCCGCGACGAGCCGCGGCGTTCAGCCTCCCGAGACGGCCGTGAAGCGCAGCGTGGTGGCTACTCGTCCGTGGCACATATCGCCGGTGCCGGCCGGCGGAGCCGCGCGTGGTCCCGCAGCGGCCGCCGCAGCAGCACCGCGCGTGGTATCGGCGCCGCAGCGCGCCGGGGCCGTCGAGGTCACGGCCCGTCCGCCGCTCGTTCAAGGCGGGCTCGAGCGTCCCGGAGCGGATCGCAATCTGCCTCCGCCTCCTCGAGCGCTCGAGACTCGCGCGGCCGCTACGCAGCCCGGACGCGAGGCGCAAGCCGCGAACCGGCGCCCTGCTGCGCCCGTCGATCGTGCGCCGGCGCCTGAGCACCGTGCCGCTCCGCCACGGGTATTTAGCCCGGCTGCGCCGCTGCCGATGGCAGGGCGCGCTGAAGCGCCCAGAGCGCGGGCCCCCGAGTCCGCAGGCGCGCCGATGCCGCGCCCGCTTCCGGGCAAGCCGGCGAATCGCCTCGCGCCGCAGCGGGGAGAAAGGCCGGCGTCACGCGAAATCGAGCGCTAGCGACTCTCTCGCCTGCGCAGCCATTCGGGGCCCCGATTCGGAGTTCGGCGGACGCACTTGCGCTGCGGGTTCAAAGCGAAGTCCCGATCTGGGTGAGCCAGGGCGGCGCGGCGTCGAGCATCCAGTTCTCGAAGCGCTTGTCCGCGCCGGTGAGGCTGAAGACGGCCAGCAGGAGCATCACCGCGCCCAGCCGCCGGTTCTTACGTAGATAATATAAATATCGACGCAATGTAATAATCCAGCGCCTGGCTCCGACCTACGCATGCACCCCTGACCACTACCCTGAACCGGAGTTCGGATGACCCATCGACGCCTCATGCTGATCGCCGCGCTGCTTGGCGCCGCGACCGCGTATTACAGCTTCGATCTGGGTCGCTATCTCAGCCTCGATTACTTCAAGAGTCAGCAAGCGGTCATCGAAACCTGGCGCGCGGCACAGCCGGCGAAGGCCGCTTTGCTGTTCTTTCTCGCCTATGTAGCGGTCACGGGACTGTCGTTGCCCGGGGCGGCGGCGATGACGCTGGCCGGAGGCGCGGTCTTCGGCTTGCTCTGGGGCGTGGTGCTCGTGTCCTTCGCTTCCACGGCCGGGGCTACGCTCGCGTTCCTCGCGGCGCGCTTTCTGCTGCGCGACTGGGTGCAGCAGCGCTTTGGCGAGCGGCTGCGCGCCATCAATGAGGGCATAGCACGCGAAGGCGGTTTCTATCTGTTCACGTTGCGGCTGGTACCGGTGTTTCCGTTCTTCGTAATTAATCTCTTGATGGGGCTCACCGCGATCCGTACCCTGACATTCTACTGGGTCAGCCAAGTGGGGATGCTCCTCGGCACAATCGTGTACGTAAACGCGGGAACGCAACTGGCGCAGATCGAATCGCTGTCAGGCATCCTTTCGCCTGCGCTCGTCGGCTCGTTCGCGTTGCTCGGCGTCTTTCCCCTAATTGCAAAAAAATTCACGGAGCATCTGCAGATGAAAAAAGTCTACGCCGGCTGGACAAAACCGCGGCGCTTCGATCGCAACCTGGTCGTGATCGGCGGCGGATCGGCCGGCTTGGTTACCGCCTATATCGCCGCGGCGGTCAAGGCCAAAGTCACGCTGGTGGAGAAACATCAGCTGGGCGGGGACTGCCTCAATACCGGTTGCGTGCCCTCCAAAGCCCTGATCCGCTCGGCCAAGCTGCTGTCCCACCTGCGCCGCTCGCGCGAATTCGGCATTCGCGAGGCGCGGGCCGGGTTCGACTTTGCCGAGGTCATGGAACGCGTGCAGAGCGTGATCAAGACGGTCGCACCGCACGACTCGGCCCAGCGCTACACCGAACTCGGGGTGGACGTGGTCGAAGGCACGGCGAAAATCGTCTCGCCGTGGGAGGTGGAAATCACACGCACGGGCGGCACCACGCAGCGTCTCACCACGCGCGCCATCGTCATCGCCGCCGGCGCGCGTCCATTCGTGCCGCCGATTCCCGGCATAGCCGAAGCCGGCTATCTCACTTCCGATACGGTGTGGAATCTGCGCCAACTCCCGCGCCGGCTGGTGGTGCTCGGCGGCGGTCCGATCGGCTCGGAACTTACCCAGGCGTTTGCCCGGCTCGGCGCCCAGGTCACGCAAGTGGAAATGGCGCCGCGCATCCTGCTGCGCGAGGATCCGGACGTGTCCGAATTGGTGGCGCAGCGCTTTCGCGCCGAAGGCATAGCCGTGCTGGTTGACCACAAGGCGAAGCAGTTCACCGTCGAAAACGGCGAGAAGATACTCATCGCCGAGCACGAAGGCCGCGACGTGCGCATCCCCTTCGACGGCCTGCTGGTGGCCGTCGGCCGCGTGGCCAACCTGGCGGGCTACGGGCTGGAGGAACTGGGCATCGCCACCGGGCGCACTGTCGATGTCAACGAATTCCTGCAAACAAGCTTCCCCAACATCTATGCCGCAGGCGATGTCGCCGGGCCGTATCAGTTCACGCACACCGCGGCGCATCAGGCCTGGTATGCCGCCGTCAATGCGCTGTTCGATCCATTCAAGAAATTCCGCGCCGATTACGCCGTGATCCCGTGGGCTACGTTCGTCGATCCTGAAGCCGCGCGCGTCGGACTGAACGAGATCGAGGCGAAGGAACGTGCGATCCCCTACGAGGCGACGGTGTACGGCATCGACGACCTGGACCGCGCCATCGCCGACGGCGAGGCGCACGGTTTCGTCAAGGTGCTCACCGTGCCCGGAAAAGACAAGATTCTGGGCGTCACCATCGTGGGCGAGCACGCGGGCGATCTGATCGCCGAATATGTGCTCGCGATGCGCCAGGGCATCGGCCTCAACAAGATTCTCGGCACGATCCACATCTACCCGACCATGGCGGAGGCGAACAAGTATGCGGCAGGCGCATGGAAGAAGGCGCATGCGCCGCAACGGCTGCTCCAGTGGGTGCAGCGCTTCCATGCTTGGCGGCGCGGGTGAGGGCGCAAGAGGTCGAACGGGCGCCGGCGGCGGCCCCCACGTCGCGTCGATTGACTACATTGATCGGTTCAATCGATTTTCGATCCGCGTGACAGATCGCCACGGACTTCCGGGCAGTAGGCGGCGAGACGCTCGAAATCACGCGGATCGTCGACGTCCCACAAGGTCATCGGCTCCGACCAGCGCCAGCCCAGCGCGGCAAGGCGCTGCCGCGTCTGCAGCATCACCCGCTCCGAACCCCATTCAATACCATCAAACAGATCGGACGACGGGGTCTTCATCCCGATAAGCACGTAGCCGCCGTCTTCGGCGGGAAACGCCAGCGCATCGAGCTCGCGCAGCAGTTGCGCAGCCTGCTGCAGGTGTGCGGATCTCAGGGCGGGACAGTCAGTCCCGATGACTAGTGTTCCCGCCGGGGTCGGCGACTCGCGCACCGCCGTAAGCATGCGCGTACCCAAATCGGCGTCTGGTTGACGATGCAAGGTGACGGAACCTAAGGCCCGACAGCGGGCAAAGTCGGGATGGTCGAGATCGCCGGCGCACCACAGGTCGACCGGACCGATGTCCGCCGCCAAGGCCATGGCTACGGTTCGCCGCAGCAGCCAGCGCTGCAGCCGGGCCGCCCCGTCCGCACCCAGCGTGGGGATCAGGCGTGTCTTGGCCTCGCCGGGAACCGGCGCCCGCGCGAGAATTGCCACGCCGATGCGCGCGGAGGCGTCAGGGCCGGTCGGGGCCGTAGCCATATTCTTGCGCCAGCCTGTGCGGATCGGCGCCGAAAAAATAACGCAGCCGCAGCGACCACATGAACAGTACCGTGCGCAATACGCCGTGCGTCTCCCAGCGCCGCCCGGAAGTCGCGACGGCCGCATCGAGGCAGGCCGGACGGCCCATTTTTAGAAGCCGTCGCGACAAGGCGATATCCTCCATCAAAGGAAGATCGGGAAAGCCTCCGACCGCGCGAAACGCCTCCGCGCAAACAAACATCGCCTGGTCGCCGGTAGCGATGCCGGTCAGGCGCGAGCGCCAATTCATCAATTTGGCCACTACCGGCAACCAGGCGGAATTTCCCTCAATGCGCACATCGAAGCGTCCCCAATGGCGGCCGGAAGAGGCGGCCAGCAAAATCGCGCGGCAGGCATCTTCGGGCAGCCGCGTGTCGGCGTGCAGAAACAGCAGCATGCGCCCGCGCGCAACGCCAGCCCCCGCGTTCATCTGGCTTGCCCGGCCGCGCGGCGCGACGATGGTCCGATCCGCATGAGGACGCGCGATGTCGACGCTGCCGTCCGAACTGCCGCCATCGACGACGATGATTTCCACGCCGTTCGCGCGCAGGGGCGCGAGCGCCTTCAGCGCACAGGCCAGCGCGGCCGCTTCGTTCAATACGGGAAGAATGATCGAGATCGGCGGCATGGTTTGCGTGGTATCCGCGGATGGTTCGCCGTTTCGCGGCGAGCGCCCCCGGCTTCTAGCGGCGCTGCAGTTTGACGAACTCGACTTTCGCTGGCGCAGCTGCAGGGCGCTTGAGCTCGCTCAGCGCGCTTCGCAGGACGCGCACCGCCGAGCGCAGGAACAGCAGCGCCAGCAGCAGCCCTATCAGCAGGTCGGGCCAGCCCGAGCGCGTGAGCCAAACCCCGCCCGCCGCAAGGAACACGGAAATATTGGAAGCGATATCGTTTCTCGAACACTCCCACACCGAGGACATGTTGATGTCTTCGGCGCGGTGTTTCCACAGCAGTGCGAGGCAGGCGCCGTTCGCGAGCAGCGCCAGCAGGCTGATGGCGCCCATGGTTTCGAACAGAGGCAGCGTGGGGTGGGCCATGCGGTAGGCCGCCTGTGCCAGCACGAACAGGCCGGCTGCGAGGATCAGGCCGCCCTTGAACAAAGCCACTTTCGCCTTGGCGCGCGCGCCGCGCGCGACCGCGTACAGGCTGAGGCCATAGGTCAGCGCGTCGCCCAGGTTGTCGAGCGAATCGGAGAGCAGGGCGGTGGAACCGGCGAGCAAGCCTGCCGCCAGTTCGATCACGAACATGACGGCGTTGATCGCGAGTACCAGCTTCAGCGTCGAACCCTGGCGCGCCTGCAGCGCCTCGATCGCGCAGGCCTTGTCTTCGCAGCAATCGGCCATGGTTGGGGAATCTCCTTCGGGTCCTCACCCGGTCGGCATCAAACATGCGAACGAATGATACTCCGCTTTTTGCCCTGATCCTTGGCCCGCTGCAGTTGTTGCGGTTGCGGCACGACTCGCAAATGCCTGAAGACGCCCTATTCATGCGGTTCTTCAGGCATCTGCCACGCGAAGGGCAAAACCGAACGCCAGTTGCGCGCGGCGCCGCGGGGTAATACCATTCACCGACGGTATTACTTCCGGGGTCCCGCGATGAACAGCAGCACGCTTACGATCAAAGGTCAGGTCACCATTCCGAAACGCGTGCGCGATTACCTCGGCCTCTCGCCGGGCGACAAAGTACGCTTCGAATACACGGAGGACGGTAGCGGTGCGCATCATGCCGCCGCGCGAGCCCGCCCAACGCAAGGGCAGAAAGCCGAGCCGGTTCGCGGCGCTGCGCGGCACGCGCAAGACCGGCATGAGCACGGACGAAATCATGAACCTGCTGCGCGGCTACGACGACGACGCCGGCGACCCCGGATTCAAAGCCGGAAAGAAATGATCCTGGTCGATTCCTGCGTCGTCATCGACGTACTGGAGAACGATCGCAAATGGGCGGACTGGTCTCAATCACAGCTCGAGACCTGGAGCGCCCGCGGTCCGCTGCTCACGCGCGACCGGCGGCGCTACGCGGCGTATTTTCCGACCTTGGCTTTGGTGGCACCCGAGGCAGGCTGAGTTCAGCGACGCAGCGCTTTCCGGATTTAACAGGCGCTTCTCGGATTCAGCGGCGAGCGTGTCCTGTCGGATCTAATCAGGATTTCAAGCAAACTTTTTCACGCCCGCCTTCTTCGCTGCATTCTGCAAATCTGCGTCGAGCGTAGCCAGCGGTATGCCTTGGCGCAGAGCCAGTTCAAGGTACGATGCGTCATAAGCGGATAACTTGTATCGCCGCGCCAGTTGCAGCGTGCCTGACAGTGCGTGCGCGAATGTGGCCGCGTCCACCTCAATCTCCACGCCCTCCAGCATTTCAAGAAACGCCTCGCCGCGCGCTTCCGTCACCAAACCTTTCGCTTCTGCCCTGGCAATGACGTTTGCCACCTCTAGCCCCCATGTCACGGGCACGCGTGCGCTGGCCTTTTTCATTGCATCCAGCACCTTGCCGGCATAAGCCAGTTCATGCGGCTTGCCGTCACCGAAAAACCAGCGCATGGTCACCGAGTTATCGAGGACGAAGCTCACGCGCGCCCCTCATCGATGAGAGCTTTGATGTCTACACCACGCACCGGGTCCGAAAGCATGAAAGCCTTGAGCTTTTCTGCCGCCGAAGCTTTGTCCTTCACCCTCGCACCCAAGCTGGGCACCAAATCGGCGATGGCTTCGCCACGATTGGTGATGGTGAAGCTTTTGCCGGTTTTTACCTGCCTCAGCAATTCAGGCAGCTTTGTTTTCGCTTCATATGAACCGATTGCGATTTTCATGACTTTCCCTCGGCAACACGAATTTGATGCAGACTAGTATATAGACCAGTCCATCAAAAATCAAAGGTACTAAATTACATCAGGCCGACGCCTGCCGCGGGTCGCGCATCCGCACTGGCTTGTGTCGTAACCGACGTGCGCGTCTAACGCGCGGTCTTGCGCATTGCCTCGACTATGACCTGTGTTTCCACCGACACTCGCGTCACGCGCATCAGCAGGTCGATCACCTTTTCCTTGTAGTCGGCGAAGCGGTAGGTGTCGAACTTTTCGCGGATGGTCGGATCCTTGGGTTTCTTTTCCTTGTACTGGTCGAGTATCCATTCCAGCGCCGAGCGGTTGCCGAGCTTGTAGTCCCAGGCCTCGGGCGGCACCCCCGCAAGCGCGGTCTGCGAATCGAGAACGATGCGGCCGGCTTCGCGGCCGGCCTTGAGCATCGGTTTCGGCGCTTCGGCGCGCTCGGAGGCGCCCTCGCCCCGTTTGCGGGTACGAGGCTGAGGTGAGGCGCCCGCTTCGATGCGTTCGAGCTCGAACGGCTCGACCGTCTCGTAGCCGATATGCAAATTCATCAGCGTTTTGCCCCAGTCAGCCCACTGCCAGAAGTCGGCGTAGAACGGAATGCGCGGGAACTCGCGCTTCAGATTCACTGCGTATTTCTCGCGATAGATCGGGTCGTGCAACACGGCGTAGACGTAATGAAAGATTGATTCCCTAGTGATTGGCCGCTTAGGCTTAGCTTGGCCGGCCTGATACTGCCCTTTGAACTGGGCAAGCGCCCAATCAGTGATGTTGTCGTGTACCTTAGACACGTCATCTAATGTTGTAAGGGGTAAGAACTGCGTATCGCCAATAAAATGCAAATCGCCAACTATATTTGTCGCGAATGCAGTAAACCGCGGGGGCGTTCCTGCGATCGAGAAAACGATTGTCGGAACCCGCTCTCGCAGACTTGTACCATAGATTGAGAACTGATTTTGTGTGAGCCGATCTGAAAACAGCGGGTCGCAATAGTAGCTCTGCGAGAAAAATGGGCGATAGGCATACGTGATGACGCACTCATTGTCGAATTTAGCCGGCATACGACGGCTTATTCGACGCTTCAACGATTCACTCCACTTGATAGAATCACTGAATTCGTGGTTCTCCCATGTACCGGAGCTAGCTATTTTCGACAACTCTGCGTTGTACCTATCAATAAGCAGATGTACTTTCTTCCGAAGAACGGCCGGGTCTAGATCACACAACCAATCGTCTCGATTGGTAGAGACACCTAGTGAGAAGAATTTTAACAGCGCCTTTATTTGCGACGGCTTGACTGCTGCCTTCACCTCTTTCGACGCAATTGGTAGTAGCTCATCAAAATCGGTTTGGGCAATGTTGATCCAATTTTGTTTTGTGTCGGGACGAATCTCATCGAAAGCCAACTCGCGCATTTTTGCGTTACTTAGAAAATTCAGTTTCTCCTCAGCTGTCTCGAACTCCGGCCGCCTCACATAGTAGATGCGGCAGCCTTCGATATGCTTGCCCTGGCGCGCACGCTTAACCATGAAGCTTATCGCGACGCCTGTCTGAATGCCGAAAACATTGTGTTTCGTTCCAGACAGCTTCGGGTTCGCGCGAACATCGCCGCCGAGATCCACCACGTAAATGTTGTTGAACTCCTCCGCTACCACCCGGCGAAAGCCATCGAAGGTACGGCTTTCGATAAAGCTCCGATTGCTAATGAACGCTAGAACGCCGTTTTCTGCTAACCGGTCGCTCGCCCAACGGAAGAAGCGCGCGTACATGTCGTACAGCTTGGTCTTCTGCGCTGTGCTCGCGGCGATGTACGTGTCCTTGATGCGGCGGTCGATCTCCGGGTATTCGCGGTTCTTGTTGTTGTCGTTCTCGTTCGCCTGGTTGGCGTTGTACGGGGGGTTGCCGATGATGACGCTGATCTTGCGGCTGTTCTGGCGCTTGATGCGCGCGAGGTTCTGCTCGCTCACGCTGCCGAACAGGTCGGCGGTGGTGCCGTGCGCCGCGGTGTGCAGGCCGACGTTGTCCAGGGTATCGACGAAGCACAGGTTGGGGTATTCGAGGTAGTCGCCGGTGATCGCGGCGTAGGTCGCCTCGATATTCAGGTTGGCGACGT
>JAJZPQ010000142.1 GCA_021811085.1 Pseudomonadota bacterium
GATGAAGTCGGTCAAGCGACTGTAGCTGCTATGTGTTTTGGTGACCAAAGTGATGCGCCTAACCGCTCATAGCAGGCGGAAGCCGATTTAGGCAAGCCGGCAAAGATTCTTCAGCTTGGTGAATTGCCATCTTTCCCGGAAAGTTCGGTAACGCTGAATCCGGTCGCGGCTTTCGTCGATGAACCGGATGCCTGCATGGAACTGCTCATGCGTGGCGCAGAGATCCGCTATCTTGGCCTCGAGTTATATGAGCAAGCGAAGCGTAAGGGGTTGGAAGCCGCCATGCGTAATCCGGTGAGCATCAAGACTCTAGTCGATGCCTGGTACACCGAACACTTACTGGTCGACCTTGCGGAAGCTGTTGAGCGAGCGTTTTTACCCAGATAATCACGCTGACGCACGAACGTCCACCGGAAAATCCGGAACCCTTAAAAACTCAGCTTCGCCAATCGGTCCCGGGCATGATCCGGCGCATGAAGGCGTCGAACAAAGGTACCGTGAATGCCGTATCTCCGTGATTGGGGCTCCAGATCATGCCCTTGGCGATCAGTTGGCCGCGCGTGGGGCCAAGCGACGTGACGTTACGGCCAAGCACGTCGGCGATGTCGCCAGAACGGTGCGGCCCCGGGCCAAGCTCAGCCATGGCACGCATGTAGCGCTTCTCCGTTGGGGTCAGACGGTCGAATCGCACCCGGAAGAAACTCTCATCCAGGGCGGCGATGGAAGTCCTGGAGGCTTCCTCGACATCGACGGCGGTAATCGGGGACGCGAGAGCCGCATCCCATGCTTGCTTGCCCCACTCCTGGATAAAGTAAGGGTAGCCGTGCGTTTGCTCGAAGATAGCGTGTAGCGCGCCGCCGTCGATGGCCACGCCCTGGTCATGCAGAGGTTTGGTGATGGCGAATTCGGCCGCATTTTCTGGCAGTGGACCGATTTCAGGGAAATCGAACAGTCGCTCGGCGTAGGACTTGGCCAATCCCATTTGGCCGCGGAGCTGAGGCAAGCCAGCGCCGACCATCGTCACCGGCAAGCGACGCTGAGCGCAGCGGTGCAAAGCCGTGATGAGGGCCGCCAATTGATCCTCATGCACATACTGCAATTCATCCAGGAATAGCACGAATGCCGTGCCGGCTTCGTGTGCGGCGAGCCCGACAACTTCAAACAAGTCTGGGAGGTCATTTTCAAGGTCGCCGTTATCCGCCAGGCCTGGTTCAGGGTCGAAATCCAGACCGACCTCGATGTCCTGATACTTGAACTTGAGCGCCTTGGCGAATCCGGCCAGGCCCCTGAGCGCGCGCGTGGCGAGATCTCTGGCTTGAGCGTTACGGGACAGACGAATCAACGCGATGCGCAGTTGAGGCGCCAGAATGGCTGGCAACGATCGCTGCTCCGGCGCCTCGATCCTCACGCATTGGAACCCGCTGGATTCGGCATCCTCACGCATCCGATCCAGCAAGACCGTCTTGCCGACGCCGCGCAAGCCGACCATGATGACGCTTTTTGTGGGGTGGCCGAGACGAACACGCTGCAGGGCGATCCTGACAGTCTCACGCACCGCGTCTCGACCGGCAAGCTCTGGCGGAGGCGTGCCTGCGCCAGGCGCGAAGGGGTTGTGGATGGGGTCCATATGCCGCCATTTTACATGGCGCGGCTTGGTTTACAAGAAACGCATAAACTTGAGTAAACTCAGTAAGATAGAGGTCCAGGAGAAATGAAGCGCAAGCTGGTGCCTTCCTTGCCCAATAACCGGCAGCCCCAATCGTGAATGGGAGGGCGTCAAGACACGAAAAAACCTTGGCGGCGTGCGGATCGCGCTTTTGCTACGGCGCATCAGCATCAAACGACGCCAGGGCGTCAAGTGGGCGCGTTGGCCATCTAGCTGCGACGCTGGAGTGCCAGACCCAAACGCACGAGACCAGAACCAATTGCCGCCAATACGAGGGTGTGCTCATGATGGTTCTCCTGACTTCAGCGCCGCATCATGCCGCACGCTGGTCGATGTCCTGGATCAGTTTATGCAAGCCAACTCCACTTTCTCGGTCGACGCATCAGCGCGATCCCGTATCGCTGCCAGCTACCGCCCTACGCTTCGCGTAGGCGAAGAGCGCCTCCGCCAGTTCGTCGTCGATGTGGGCACCACCGCGGCTGGCCGCGCGCTCGGCAATGTCTGCGGCTTTGGCCATGAGACGGCGGCGGCGTTCACTCTCGACGATCTTCAGCAGTCTGGGGTCGTCGGTAAGTGGCCAGAAGTCGCATGAAACGGTTAGACGGCGGCACTGTGAGCATGTTCGCATCCCCGGTAAGTGGTATTTGAAATACTAAATCTTGGTCCGGGCCTTGCCATAGGGATAAACCCAAATACTGACACGAGAATGTGGGGCTGGAAGGGGCTCCGCAAGACAGCTCGCGCAGACACGAGCGCCGGCTGTACGAGGATCTGGCGTTGCGGACGGCGTGGGAACACGATGCGGTGCCACACGGTTGTGCGACTCGACGCCGAAATGCGTCTGACCGCTGCCACGCGCAGAGGATCAGGATCGCACATTGCAGCGGCGTTTGTTGATCCAGCACAAGACGAAGTCAAATCGGTCCGCTTATAAAATGGTATCAGTTTTACCTATTCAATTGAGGGGGCACCGATCCATGATTGCTATTGAAGCCGATGCCGGCTCGTCTTCTCGTGCCGCGCCGCCTTCTCCGATAAGGCCCATGCGACAGCTCGGTGCAAAGCCGTCTTTTGCGGATGCAATCGGCAATGTGATCGCGCGATGAATGCTCTGCAGCAGTCCAGCCGCGATGCGCGACGTTTCCCCGTGCCGAGTCTCGCGATCGAACCGTCGTCGCTATGGGACGGTGCAAGCGCAGATGCCAGGGGCGCAGTGCTCGCGGCAGGACAAGCCGCCGGCAGGTTTCGTGCCGTCACGGCAGGCGAATTCTTGTATGCGCGTGGTGCCCCGATGCGCCACCTTTATGTGTTGATGAGTGGCGCGATGCAGGCCTCGCTCACCGAAAGGCGCGCCAACGAAGACCGGCGTGAAAGGATCGTCGATCTGGC
This sequence comes from Pseudomonadota bacterium, assembly GCA_021811085.1. GTDB lineage: Bacteria > Pseudomonadota > Gammaproteobacteria > Burkholderiales > SG8-39 > 2-12-FULL-64-23. Next base: position 3,056 of record JAJZPQ010000142.1, read on the forward strand.
TGTGGCAGGGGATGTCCTTGGTTTCGCGGACTTTGCCGCCGGGACGCATCGTGCCGACGCGATGGCCATTGGTGACTGCGGCGTCTACATGATCAAACCGCGAGCGTGGAATCGAACCGCAGCGCGCAGTGTTGACGTCCCGCCCTTGGCCGAACTCGCCGCTTATGAATTGAGGCGCGCTTTGCGCCACGCAATGCGTCTGCGGCTCAACGCGATGTCGCGGCTTGCGGATTTCCTTTTGGAATGGAATCAAAAAAGCGCGGTTGACACGCCTGGCACGGGCCCCGTGCGACTGCCCAGCGGGAAGACTCTGGCCAAGTACCTCGACATGCGCCACGAAACGCTGAGTCGAACCTTTCACAAAATGGAGTCATTGGCTTGTTTCCGCCGCGTCGAGCCCCGGGTTTTGGACGCGGTCGATTGGCCGTTGCTGAGAAAAATTCGCGCGACGACTTG
>JAJZPQ010000070.1 GCA_021811085.1 Pseudomonadota bacterium
CGCAATGCGCGCGCAACTGTTCGGCGCTGCAGGCGGGATCGGAACTGAGTACGAAAGCGTGCGCTTTTTCTCCGAGCACCGGGTCGGGGCGCGCGATCAGCGCCGATTCCACCACGGCCGGGTGCAGCGACAGCACGTTCTCGACTTCGGCGCAGTACACCTTATAGCCGCCGCGGTTGATCAGGTCTTTCTTGCGGTCGAATATGCGCACATAGCCTGCGGCGTCGATGGATCCGATATCGCCCGATTTCCAGTAGCCGCCGCAGAATTCGCTCTGCGTGGCATCGGCATTGTCCCAATAGCCCGGCACCACCATCGCGCCCGCAATCCAGAGTTCGCCGGTCGCGCCGGGCGCGACTGCGCGGCCCTCATCGTCCATCACGCGCACTTCGCCGCAGGGCAGGACCGCGCCCACGCTGTCCAGATGAGCCGCCTGTTCGCCCAGCGGCATGCAGGTGGTCGGGGAGGTGGTCTCGGTGGCGCCGTAGGCGTTGACCAGTGTAAGCCGCGGCAGTTTGTCTGCCAGCGCACGGATCGTGCCCTCGGGCATGGGCGCGCCGCCGAATCCGCCCACGCGCCAGCGGCCGAGGTCGTAACTCTCGAAGCCGGGCTCGCGCAGGCACAGGTTGTAGATCGCGGGCACCACCAAGGTAAAGGTCATGCGCTCGCGGCTCGCGAGTTCGAGGAAAGTCCTGGCTTTGAACTCGCGCAGCATGAGCACGCAGCCGCCCACGCGCAGCATGGCGAGGATGATGGCCACCAGGCCGGTGACATGGCTCGCCGGCACCGCGAGCAGGGCGCGTTCGCCGGCGCCGAATTCCATGCAGTACTCGTAGTGCAGCACCGAGTGGATGAGATTCAGGTGAGTCAGCATCGCTCCTTTCGGATGTCCGGTCGTGCCCGAGGTATAGAGGATGACCGCGGGCTCGTCCTCGTTGGGCGCGGCCGGATCAGGCAGCTGCGCACCGGCTTCGAGCAAGTGTGCGAACGGCCGGGTCGAAGGCGCGAGGTTCTGCACCATATCGCCTACCGCGTAGCGCAGGGCCAACTGCGGCACGGCGTCCGGCGAGGGAATGCGCTCGGCCAGTTCGGCGTCGAACACCAGCGCGCACGCCCGGCATTGGTTCAGCACGTAGGCGAGTTCGGGTTTTTGCTCGCGCACGTTGATCGGCACGGCGATCGCGCCGAGGCGGAACCCGGCCAGCAGCGCAAACACGAATTCGGGCTCGTTGGCGCACAGGATGGCGACACGATCGCCCGCGCGCACGCCGTCGCGCGCCAAACCGGCGGCCACTCGCGCCGCACTGCGCTCGAGTTCGGCATAGCTGATGCGCCGGTCCGCACACACCAGCGCTTCGTCGTTTGCATGCCGCGCCAGCGTGTGCGCGAACATTGCGTCCAGGTTCGCGGGGCGCTCGGCGAAGCAGTTGAACATGCGGCCGAAATGCGCTTCGCGGCGCAGGCGCGGCCAGCGCTCAAGCGGCCAGGTCATAGGTGCGGTGGTGGCAAGGCATGCGGCATTTTAGCGTGCCGTTCCGCGCTTGCGGCTTGGGCTATACTTTGGCCCATGCTCGAACTGCTGATTGTGCTCATCGTTTTGCTGCTCCTCGTCGCTGGCTGGCTGGCCTGGCGCGTGGCCGCTCTGGGCGGCAAGCTGGAGTCATCGCCGGCGGAGCTGGAAAAAGGCCTGGAACAGAAACACCGCGAAATGCTCAAGGATCTGCACGGCGGCCTGGCCCAGCTGGGTGACCGCCTCGGCAGCAATTTCGGCGAATCGTCGGATCGCTTGCGCAACACCCTGGCCGAGGAACTCAAGCAGACGCGCGACACGCTGCATGCGCTCAAGCTCAGCCTGTCCGAAAATCTCGGCGAGAGCCGCGAGGCCATGGTCAAGCAGCTGGCCGCGACCACCGAGCAATTGAACGCGAAGATCGACCAGCGCCTGGAGCAGATATCGGGCAAGGTGAGCGAGCGCCTGGACGAGGGCTTCAAGAAGACCAACGAAACGTTCGTCAACGTGATGCAGCGCCTCGCCACCATCGACGAGGCGCAGAAGAAGATCGACAGCCTCACCGGCAGCGTGGTCAGCCTGCAGGAGCTGCTGGGCGACAAGAAGTCGCGCGGCGCGTTCGGCGAGGTGCAGCTCGAAGCGCTGGTGCGCAACGTCATGCCCACGGGCGCGTTCGAGATGCAGTACACGCTGTCGAACGGCACGCGCGCCGATTGCGTGCTCAAGCTGCCCGAGCCTACCGGCATGGTGGCGGTGGATTCGAAATTCCCGCTGGAAAACTATCACCGCATGTTCGAGGCGGGCGTGAACGAAGCGGACCGCAGCCTGGCGCAGAAGGCGTTCCGCTCCGATATCAAGAAGCATGTCGACGCCATCGCGTCCAAATACATCATCGCCCACGAGACTTCCGACGGCGCGGTGATGTTCGTGCCGGCCGAAGCGGTGTTTGCCGAGATCCACGCCTATCACGGCGAGGTGGTGGACTACGCCAACGCGCGCCGCGTCTGGATCGTGTCGCCGACTACGCTGATGGCGGTGCTCAACACCGCGCGCGCGGTGCTGAAGGACGTGGAGACGCGCAAGCAGATCCACGTGATCAAGGAATCGCTCGCGCGCCTCGCGGTCGAGTTCGGCCGCTTCGACGAGCGCATGAAGAAGCTCGCCGACCATATCCGCCAGGCGAACGAGGACGTGGAGAAAATCCAGGTCACCGGCGGCAAAATCAGCCAGCAATTCCAGCGCATCGAGGCGGCGGAAATCGACGACGAGCCGGCCGCGGACAATGTGGTGCGGCTTGCGGACGAGCGCTAATCCTAGCGCGGTGTTCGGCGGGTAAATCGGCTGGAAGCCAATAGCGACGCGGGTTCCCGGGCGATCAGCACGCCTTGCCTGCTAGCGCAATTGCTCCCTACAGTTGCGGTTTATACGCGAGCAGCGTATAGTGCAAAACATGGTGTTTGTCGAGCTAACTCCGTTCATCGCTTTTCGCGCTGAGTGGTGGAGCGATGAGGACTTGCGCGGTTTGCAGAATTTTCTCCTTGCCGCGCCAGAAGCTGGCGACGTCATTCCGGGTGGTTCCGGGTTGCGCAAGTTGCGCTGGGCTACGCAAGGCCGCGGCAAGCGAGGTGGCGCCAGAGTGATCTACTACCGGCATGTTCCGAAAGAGCGTATCTACCTGATTTACGCTTACTCGAAGGGCGTGCAGGCGGATCTGACGCGCGCGCAGATCAAGGTGCTGGCACGACTAATGAAGGATATCAACGATGGATAAGCAGCATTTCGACCAGCTGGTCAAAGGCGTCCGCGAAATGAAACGCCATATGGCGGGTAAGAGCGTGCGTGGCGCCAGAACCACCGAACTGGCTGCGCCAGACGTGCGCACCATCCGCGAAGCAGCCAAGATCAGCCAGAGCCAGTTCGCGAAATTGATTGGCGTGAACTTGCGCACCTTGCAAAACTGGGAGCAACAGCGCACGCAACCCACCGGACCCGCCAGGGCGCTGCTCAAAATCGTCGCTTCAAACCCGAAGGCCATTGAGGCGTTGCACGGATAGTTCCGATATCCGCCCTGGGACGGGGGTCAAACGCCGGAAAGACGCGTCCAGCCTTGATCTGCGGGCGGTTGCCGCGCGCGATGAAGGGAGGGCGTGGTCTGCCTCTAATGTCTGTTGGGGCAAAATACGCATATGTGTAACGCGTTTTTTGCAGACGAGGAGGCAAAAAAAAGGCTACCCGAAGGTAGCCCATTGATTTTACAAAACTAGAGACTAAAGAGGGTTCTCACTTCTTCCCTTTCGATAGCGCTCTAGCTGCTCATGCTTCCCGGATGAATAAAGCCCCTTTTCGTCAGGCCCCCCCAGCATTTGGCACACATCCACCCAAGCCCACCTGTCCTTTAAACTCATGGCCAGAGAATGCGCGTCAGACCTACTGCGAAACCACTTTACCTCTGATCCCACCAGCGTTTCATTCTCCACGCGGCCCTGTTGGCGCGACGCGAGCACGAAGAACGGCACCCGCAATTCCTCACACGATTCCATTTTCATGGACACTCCTAGAAAATCTACCACAGTTTTTTTCCAGCAACGCGTTTGTAAAAGTAATACAAAATGTTAGACACAGGATACTGCCAGAGGTTCCGACTTGAAGCGCTTTAGCAAGACCGGGGCAGGGTGCGCCCATATTTTCTAAGAAGCGCACCAATGCGGCGTTCAACACGGAACCCAATCATTCCAGAGCCAAATCCGGGAGCATCGATATTTATATCGTGATTGAAATCTTGCCATGACCGTGAGAGCAAATAATATCCGACGAGCTCAAATGCTCCCACCGCTGCCGGACCTACTGGACTGCCATCGACATTGCTGAGAAGGCGACGAGCTGCCGAAAAATAATCTTCCGCCAGGAGCCTTAAACCCTTCGAATCCGTGAATAGCAGATAGTCTTTTTCTTGTTGACAATCCACGGGGAGATATTTGCGGCATTTCTCCGCAAGCCTCTCCATCAACTCGCGCTCGACCGCATAGGCGATTAGTTCTTGCGAATTTGGGGCGAGGCCTTCGATCAACCCCATAGTTTTCAAGAACTCTGGCTCCGCAATCGCTGCCTTCGCATCATCACGCCCTACACGAACCGCGCGCCCCGCCTCAACAACCGCACGAATCATTTTAGTTATCATTCGACGCCCCGCACGCTATTCAAAAATATTACTCCGATTTGGCAATTGACGTGAGGAAGCGCTTCGTTTGAGCCGAATAATTATAGTTACGTAAACCCGCCGTTAGCCTTGAAGAGCCGGACACCACGCCCGCGACTGACTAACGAATCTAGAAATGCTAGGGTAAGGATTGTCCTTGTGGAGTGAAATCGGGATCGGCGTCAGGAGACTCATCGCTGACCTGCGGTAGCTGCTCAAGGCGCGCCTACACCAGCCCGTCGAACAATTGCACCTGCACCGGCTCGCCCGGACTGACCGAGCCGCGCTCGTGCTCGAGCACGATGAAGCAGTTGGCTTCCGCCATCGAGCGCAGCACGCCCGAGCCCTGCGCCCCGGTTGGACATACGCTCCATTGCCCCTGTTCGTTGCGCGAGAGCGTGCCGCGCTGGAATTCGGTGCGCCCCGGGTTCTTCTTGATCGCTGCGGTGCAGGGCACTTGCAGCAAGGGCAGTGCGAAATCGTCCGTGCGCCCGGACAACGCGAGCAGCGCATCGCGCACGAACTGGTAGAACGTGACCATCACCGCCACCGGGTTCCCGGGCAGGCCGAAGAAGTGCGCTTGCTTGCCGCCATGGGCAATCTTGCCGAAGGCCATCGGCCGGCCCGGCTTCATCGCGATTTTCCAGAACAGGACTTCGCCGAGTTTGCCTAGCAGTTCGCGGATGAAATCGGCCTCGCCCACGGATACGCCGCCCGAGGTGATAATCGCGTCGGCGTCCGCGGCCGCGGCCCGGAGCGCGCGCTCCAGACTCGCCGGTTCGTCGCGCACCACGCCCATGTCGATCACGTCGCAGCCCAGACGCGCGAGCATGCCGTAGAGCGTGTAGCGGTTGCTGTCGTAGACTTCGCCCGGCTGCAGCGCCGAACCTACTGAGGCGAGTTCGTCGCCGGTGGAAAAGAACGCGACGCGCAGGCGCCTGCGCACTATGACTTCCGCCAGCCCGAGCGAGGCGATCAGCCCGAGTTCGGCCGGTCCGACCGGCCGCCCGGCCCTGAGCACGGGTTTGCCCGCGGCCAGATCTTCGCCCGCGAGCCGGCGGTTCTGGCCTTTCTTCTGGCCCGCCGGAATGCGTATCTTGTCGCCTTCCGTCTGGACGATTTCCTGGATCACCACGGTGTCGGCGCCACGCGGCATCACCGCGCCGGTCATAATGCGCACGCACTCGCCCTTGGCCAGCTTGCCTGCGAATTGCCGCCCGGCGTAGGCGCTGCCGGCCAGGCGCAATTGCGTGTCGCCCGCAGTTTTCAGGTCGGCGTGGCGCAGGGCATAGCCGTCCATGGCCGAGTTGTCGTGCGCGGGTACGTCCAGCGTGGAGATGATGTCCTCGCCGAGCACGCGCCCCAGCGCCGAGCGCAGCGCGACTTTCTCGTTGGTCGATACCGGCACGAGAAAAGAACGGATCGCTTCGCGCGCCTTCTCCACCTTGAGCGCATTCGGATCGTAATCGTCGATGCAGCTCACGACGCGCGCAAGCGCGTCGCGTGAATCGGTGCGCGCAAGCGCGTCGCGTGAACCGCCGGGCGCAAGCGTGTTGCCGCTGACGCGCAACGCAGCCATCTCGGCCGTCGTTGCCAAAACACGCTCGACTGCGGCGGCCGCCGCCGGCGCGACGGCTGGTGCAGACGCGACCGTCGTTTTCGCCATGGGCTTTCCTTCCTCGAAATTCGCCAGTTCCTCGAGCGTATTGATGTTGCTGAACGCCTCGGCCTGATCGTCGAAGTTTACCTCGACCACGGCCAGGCTCGCGTACCAGGCGTCGATCTTGCGCCCGCCGCCCTTGAGGAAATTGGTGAGATGCTCGAGCACGCTGCGGCGCGCGAGACAGAATACGGGATGCGGCTGGTCCCCCGTCTTGGCCACGGCGAGGTCGGAACCGGTCGCATTCAGGCGCTGCAGCAGGCGCTCGACCAGATCGCCGGGCAGAAACGGCGAATCGCAGGGCACCGAGGCGAGATAAGGGCGGCGCGACACCGACAGGCCGGCATGCAGTCCGGCGAGCGGGCCGGCGAATCCGCCGATGGCATCGCTGACCACGCGCACACCGAAGCTCTTGTAGGCGTCGTGATTTTGGTTGGCGTTGATGATGATGCCGCCGACTTGGGGCGCGAGGCGTTCGTACACATGGTCGACCAGGCGCTTGCCGCGGAAAATCTGCAGCCCCTTGTCGACGCCGCCCATGCGCCGGCCCTGGCCGCCGGCGAGGATGAGTCCGGTAATTGGTTTGCTGTCTGACATGTCGCCATTCTAGCGGTTGGCAGGCTTGCCGTGCGCGCCGCCGTCGCGCGGCGCGCACGGCTGCTGCAGGATTTTGCGTCGGCTTGCACTATAATCGGACCAGCGGGGCGCGAGGCGCCCCGTACTGTTTTTGGGCATGCCCTTGACTCCAAAACATCGCAAGCAGTGGGCCTACGCCCTGATTTTCATCGCGCCGGCCCTGTGGAGCGTGAATTACCTGGTCGCGCGCAGCGCGGCCGGCAGTGTCGCGCCGCATGCACTCGCGTTCGGCCGCTGGCTGATCGCATTGCTGCTGCTGCTCGCGCTCTCCTGGCGCGAGATCGCCGCGCATCCGATCGCGATCCGGCGCGAATGGAAGCAATACCTTGTTCTGGGCGCGCTTGGCATGTGGATCTGCGGCACCTTCGTCTACATCGGCGCGCGCACTACCGTAGCCACCAATATTTCCCTGATCTACTCGACTTCGCCGGTGATGATCGCGCTGATATCGCGCTTCGCGCTGAAAGAGCGCATGGGTTTGCCGCAGTGGGCCGGAGTCGCATTGGCCTTCGCCGGCGTGCTGCACATCGTGCTCAAGGGCCGCTGGGCCGCCTTGGCGCAAGTGGAATTCAGCGTTGGGGATGTGTGGATTCTGGGTGCGACGCTGTCCTGGACCGCGTATTCGCTGCTGCTCAAGGCCTGGCCGAGCCCGTTCGGGCCGGCGGCGCGCCTCGCGCTGATCATGGTCGGAGGGCTGGTGGTGCTGGCGCCGGCGACCGCGATCGAGGCGCTGTGGTTCATGCCGACGCAAATCTCCTGGACCAGCTTCGGCTACGTGCTGGCGCTCGCGCTGTTCCCCGGCTTCGGCGCGTATCTCGCGTACTCGTTCATGCAGCGCGAGCTGGGCGCGGCGCGCGTCGGCGTGGTGCTGTACCTCGGGCCGATCTACGCGGCCGCCACGGCCTGGCTGGTGCTGGGCGAGCCGGTGCGCAGCTATCACTGGGCGGGCGCGGCGATGATCCTGCCCGGGATCTACCTGTCGACGCGGCCCGCGCGCTGAGAGCACATTTCCAAATGAGATATAGGTTTTTCCTTGGTGCAGGATTTGCCAGAGTCTTGCGCGCTGCGCGCGCCAATCGTGATTTCTGTACGGATAGAAAGCATCCGTACAGAAATCACGATTATGGGAAAAAGCAGGAGCGCCGTTTGGTTCCAAACAAGATCGTCGGTTGCATGCGGATAGGTTCATCATTCGCATGCAACCGACGATCCGCACGGACGGATTTATCGTCCGTGCACGGTCCTGCTAGTTATTTTGAACCGTCTCTCAGGCGATCAGCGTCGGGCTGACCGATCTGACGAAACGCTGCCTGCCGGTAAACAGCAGGTAATGCTTGCCGGTGGCGCGGCCGAGCATGGTGATGCCTATTTTCTGGGCGATCGAATGGCCCATCTGCGTCAGGCCCGAGCGCGACACCAGGAAAGGAATGGCCATCTGCGCCGCCTTGATCACCATTTCCGAGGTAAGCCGACCGGTGGTATAGAAAATCTTGTCCGAGCCGTCGATATCCTCCAGCCACATCTGCCCGGCGATCGCGTCGACTGCGTTATGCCGGCCGACATCCTCGACAAAGCTCAAGATACGGCTGGCGCCGTCCTCGTTGGTCGCGAGGGCGCAGCCGTGCACCGCGCCGGCGGACTTGTAGATGGTCTCGTGCTTGCGCACCTGCTCCATCAGCGCATAAAGCGTCGCCTCCGACAGGCGTACGTCGTCACGCAGGCTGACCTTGTCGATCTCCTGCATCAGGTCGCCGAATACCGTGCCCTGGCCGCAGCCGGTGGTGACGGTGCGCTTTTTCATCTTGTCCGCCATGCCTGCGGCGCGCGCGCGCGCCTGCGCGTCCGTGGCCTTGCGCGTGGTCACGACGACCGAGTCGGTCTCCCAGTCCACCTGTACCGCGGCGATTTCCTCGATCGATTGCAGCAGGCGCTGGTTGCGCAGATAACCGAGCGCAAGCGCTTCCGGCGCCTGGCCCAGGGTCATCAGCGTGACGATCTCGCGCTTGTCGACGTAGAGCGTGAGCGGGTTTTCGCCGGCGATCGCGGTGGGCACCATCTCGCCGCGTTCGTTGATCGCTTCGACGTCGAAGGTGAGCGGGCGGCTCGCGTGGGTGATGGCCGGACGCTGGCGCGGGTTCATCGCAGGCCGGCCGCGCGGCGGGGGATCGGACGCAGGAACATCCTCAGCCGCCGATGTAGGACATTTCGATCTTGCGCGCTTTCGCGGTTTCGGCGCTGCGGATTTCCGAGTAGCGGTCATCGCGCGCGCCCCACACTGCGGCGATCGCGGCACGGATTTCCGCGTCCGACTTGCCCCCGCGCAGCAAACTGCGGAAATCATAGCCCGAGGTCGCGAACAGGCAGGTGTAGAGCATGCCCTCGGTGGAGATGCGCGCGCGGGTGCAGGAGCGGCAAAACGCCTGGGTCACGGAGGAGATGACGCCGATCTCGCCCGAGCCGTCGCGGTAGCGCCAGCGCTCCGCGACCTCGCCCGGGTAATTCGGATCGATTGCTTCGAGCGGCATCTGCTCGCCGATCATGCTGATGATGTCGCGCGAAGGAATCACGTCGTCCATGCGCCAGCCGTTGGTCGCGCCTACGTCCATGAATTCGATGAAGCGCAGCACGTGGCCCGAGCCTTTGAAGCGGCGCGCCATGGGCAGGATCGAATGCTCGTTCACGCCGCGCTTGACCACCATGTTGATTTTGACCGGCGCGAGTCCGGCCGCATCGGCGGCGTCTATGCCGGCGAGAACCTTGGCCACCGGAAAATCGGCGTCGTTCATGGCCATGAAAGTCGCATCATCCAGCGCATCCAGGCTCACCGTGACGCGCTGCAGGCCCGCGTCTTTGAGCGCGCGCGCTTTCTTCGCCAGGCTGGAGCCGTTGGTGGTGAGCGTGAGTTCGATGCGCCTGCCGTCGGGCAGGGTGATTGCGGCCAGCATTTCGATCAGGCGCTCGATGTTCCGGCGCAGCAGCGGTTCGCCGCCGGTCAGCCGGATTTTCTCGATGCCGTAATCCGCGAAAATTTTCGCAAGGCGCGTGATTTCCTCGAAACTCAACAGCGCGCTATGCGCGAGATAGGGGTAGTCCTTGCCGAATATTTCCTTCGGCATGCAATAGACGCAGCGGAAATTGCAGCGGTCGGTGACCGAGATGCGCAAATCGCGCAGCGCGCGGCCGAGCCGGTCGCGCGCCGGTCCCGCGGCCGGCTCGGCCTGCGGCGGCAGGGGCTTGTGCCGGCCCGCGTCGACCAGTGCGATAACCCTTTCTGTCATGTGGCTTTTTCGTGGAAAAACGGATGCTACATCATAGCAGAGCGACTCCTACGCTAGTATAGTTGGCGCGTATGAAACCTCCGGCCTTTCAGATCGCGGTCATCATGGAGCGGCGCGCGCTCGCCAATCGCTGGCAAAACCACAGCTGGGAGGCCATAGGCATGGTTCCCGATCCGGGCGACGCCGCGACGCCGCGCCTGCTGCTGCAGGACGAGGTTCGCAGTCAATGGCTGCACGGCGGCTTCGAGCTGCAGCTGCATCGCGACGAGGCCGAGAACTACTATCTCAATCTGTCGGCGGCGCAGCCCTGCGTGTTCGTTATCTGGCGCATGCAGGAGGATCTAGCGCTGCCGAAGTTCGTCACCGTCAGCTACGGCGAAGCGGCACGCTTCATGGACGCGAACGAGCAGGTGGACACGGTGCCGATGCCGCGCGATATGCGCGACTGGCTGGGCGAGTTCGTCAACCAACACTACAAGCCCGAGCCGAAGCGGCGCAGCCGTCCGCCTTCGTTCAAGGGCGCGAAGCGAGACTAGGCCGTGGACGAGGAGGAGACATTTCTCTCGCGCTGGTCCAAGCGCAAGCTGGAGGCAAAACAGGACGCGTCCGCGGCCCAGCCGTCGGCAGAGTCTGAGGCCGCTGCATCTGCTGCGCCGGGCGCAGCTGCGACGCAAGCACCGGCTGCCGGCGCGCAACCGGGCAAAGGCCCCGAGTACCGGGAATTTTTCGATCCGCGCGTGGACGAAAAGCTGCGCCGCACAGCATTGAAAAAATTGTTCGGCGAGCCGCAATTCAACGTCATGGACGGGCTGGACACCTATATCGACGATTACTCCAAGCCCGATCCGATACCGGAAGCGATGTTGCGCAGCCTGAATCAGGCGAAGGATTTGCTGCTGTTCGAGGAGCCGAAGACAGCGGATGGCGCAATCGATGCAGGTGCGGACGCCGCCGCGTCCGCGCCTGCCGAGGCGGCGAGCACGGGCGCCGCGCCGGCGCTTGCGGCTGCGGAATCTGCGCCTCAGGGCGCGATCCATCCTCTCGTTTCGTCAAACGACAAGAACGATGTCTACAGATAAGATCATTAAGCTGTGCGACTGCAATCGGACCATGGCGCTCGACGCCAAGGCCCTGGCGCAGGCTTTGGCATCGAACGCGCCGCTTGCGATCCATTCCGAACTGTGCCGGCGCGAAGTCGCGGCTTTCAACGATGCGGTGCAAGCCGGGGATTGCCTGGTGGCATGCACCCAGGAGGCGCCTCTGTTCGCCGAGCTCGCCGAGCGGTCCGGGGCGGGCGCGGAGCTCAAGTTCGTCAATGTCCGCGAGACTGCGGGCTGGTCGAAAGAATCGCGGCAGGCGACGCCCAAGATCGCCGCCTTGCTCGCAATGGCGCTGCTGCCTGAGCCCGAACCCGTGCCCAGCGTGAGCTACAACTCCGGCGGACAGCTGCTCATCATCGGCCCGGCAGGCGTCGCCGTGCAGTGGGCCGAGCGGCTCAAGGAACAGCTCGAAGTCAGCGTGCTCGTGACCCAGGATCCGCGCGCCACGGGGCCGGGCGGCGAGCTGCCGTCAGCACGCGCCTATCCCGTCTGGTCGGGCACGCTGAAATCGGTCAAAGGCTACCTGGGCGCGTTCGAGGTGGCCTGGGAGCAGGCCAATCCGATAGACCTGGAAGTGTGCACGCGCTGCAACGCCTGCATCCACGCTTGCCCGGAGCAGGCCATCGACTTCAGCTACCAGGTCGCCCTGGACAAATGCAAGTCGCACCGCGCCTGCGTCAAAGCCTGCGGCGACATCGGCGCCATCGATTTCGAACGTGCGGCGCGCGTGCGCAGCGAGAACTTCGATCTGGTACTCGATCTCGGGGCTGACCCCGCGATCAAACTGGCGCGGCCGCCGCAGGGTTATCTCGCACCGGGACGCGATCCGCTGCAACAGGCGCTGGCCGCGGGGCGGCTGGCGCAAATGGTCGGGGAATTCGAGAAGCCGAAATTTTTCGCCTATAACGCGAAGATTTGCGCCCATAGCCGCTCGGCCAAGGCAGGCTGCAGCAATTGCATCGACACCTGCTCCACCGGCGCGATTTCCGCCGACGGTGATTACATCAAAGTCGCAGCGCAGCTGTGCATGGGCTGCGGCGGCTGCGCTACCGTCTGCCCCTCAGGCGCAATGACCCATGTCTATCCGCGCGTGTCCGACCTGGGACTGCGCCTCAAGACTTTGCTCGGCACCTATCGCGGCGCCGGCGGCAACGACGCCTGCATTCTGTTTCACAACGCCGGCACCAGCCGCGAGCTGATCGCGAAGCTCGGCCGGCGCGCGCGGCCGGGGAAGGGCGGCGGCCTGCCGGCGCGGGTGATTCCGCTGGAGGTCCATAGCGTCGCCGCACTGGGCACGGATACGCTGCTGGGCGCGCTCGCCTACGGCGCAAGCCAGGTAGTGCTGCTGGCCGATGCGCAGGAAGCCGATGAATACGGCGCCGCGGTGGAAAAACAAATGCGGCATGCGCAGACCATAGCCAATGCACTGGGCTATGCCGGCGTGCACTTCAGGCTGCTTGCCACGGACGAAACGGCCTTGCTCGAGCGCGAGATCTGGGCGCTGGCACCTGCCGCGGGCGTTTCCGTGCCGGCGAGCTTCAATCTGGGCCAGGATAAACGCAATACGTTGGAGTTCGCGATCGAGCACCTGGCGCGCCACGCGCCCACGCCGCAACAGGAGATTGCGCTGGAAGCAGGCGCGCCCTGGGGGCAGGTCAAGGTCAACCGCGGTACTTGCACGCTGTGCATGGCCTGCGTCGGCGCCTGTCCGGCCTCGGCACTGGTCGATGGCCGCGATCAGCCCTTGCTCAAATTCATCGAGCGCAATTGCGTGCAATGCGGCCTGTGCGCGAATACCTGCCCGGAGAACGCGATCACGCTGGCGCCGCGGCTGCTGCTCGGTCCCCGCGCGCGGGAGGAACGGACGCTGCATGAAGCGGTGCCGTTCAACTGCGTGCGCTGCGGCAAGCCGTTCGGCAACAAGCAGATGATAGACAACATGGTGGGCAAGCTCGGGGCGCATTCCATGTTTGCGGGCGGCGGCCTGAAGCGGCTGCAGATGTGCGCCGATTGCCGCGTGGTCGACATGATGGAAAACAAGAACGAACAATCCGTTTTCAATATTAAATCGTGAACGCCCAGACCGCCGTGCCCGAATCTGACGCCGCCGTGTCGCAGGAAGATCGCGCGCGTGCCGATTTCTACGGCCTGCTCGCGCGCCTGTTCTACGCCGGGCCGGACGCGGATCTGCTGGCCGCTCTCGGGGCTGCGGACGAACTTGCAGGTGAAGGGGTGAACCCGGATCTGGCCCAAACCTGGAATTCCCTGATCGCCGCCGCCGCGGCCATGGATGCGGAGGCGGTGCAGGCAGAGTACGACAGCGTATTCGTCGGCACCGGCAAGGCCGAAGTCACGCCGTATGCGGCTCACTATCTTGCGGAATCGAATAAGGAGAACTTGCTGGTCCGCCTGCGCGCCGACCTGGCTGCCATGGGTCTGTCGCGCCACCCGGATACGGCAGAGTTCGAAGACCACTTCTCCGGCCTGTGCGAGGTCATGCGTCACCTCATTTTTTTTGCCCCCGATGTTGCAGTGCAGAAACAAAAAAACTTCTTTATGGGGTATCTTAGTTCTAGTTATGCGGTTTTTTGCATGGCGGTGGTCGCGTCGCCCAATACGAATTTCTACAAACACGTGGCGCGGTTCACGCAGGCATTTCTGGACGTGGAAGGCGAATCCTTCGAAATTGCCCAATAGGTCGTTCTTCTTTTTGCGAGGAGGAAAGCATGAGTAAAACCAAACTGAGCCGCAGGAATTTCCTGCTTACCGTCGGCGCGAGCGGCGCTGCCGGCGCCGCAACTCTCGCCGCGAAGGCCGTGCCGCAAGCACAGCCGGTCGCCGCGCGCGAACAGAAGAGGAGGACGGCGGGCTATCAGGACTCCGCCCATATCCGCAATTACTACAGAACCGCGAAGGTCTGAGGAGGCGCTATGCTGCTTACCCGCAAATCCGCAAGCGCGCCCGCCGCGCAAAAGCGCCTGGCGCGAGGCCTGGCCGGCGTATTGGCCAACACCATAGACCGCCGGACATTTCTTAGGCGCTCCGGCATTGCCGCAGGCGCAGGCGCGTTCGCAAGCCAGCTGCCGTTCAAGCTCATCGGCAAGGCCGAGGCCGCCGGCGAGACCAAGGAGGAAGGCAGCAAGGTCGAAGTCAAACGCACGGTGTGCACGCATTGTTCAGTCGGTTGCGCCATCGATGCCGTAGTGCAGAACGGCGTCTGGGTGCGGCAGGAGCCGGTGTTCGATTCGCCGATCAACATGGGTGCGCATTGCGCCAAGGGCGCCGCGGTGCGCGAGCACGGCATGACCGAGCATTCGCACCGCCTGAAGTATCCGATGAAGCTGGAGAACGGCAAGTACAAACGTATCAGCTGGGAGCAGGCGATCAACGAGGTCGGCGACAAGCTGCTCGCGATCAGGAAGGAGAGCGGTCCGGACGCGACCTACTGGGTGGGATCGTCCAAGCACAACAACGAACAATCCTACCTGCTGTGCAAGTTCGTGCGCCTGTTCGGCACCAACAACACCGACCACCAGGCGCGCATCTGCCACTCGACCACGGTCGCCGGCGTCGCCAACACTTGGGGCTACGGCGCGATGACCAACTCCTACAACGACATGCAGAACGCGAAAGCGATCTGGTTCATGGGTTCGAATGCGGCTGAGGCGCACCCGGTGTCGCTGCTGCACGTGCTGCACGCGAAGGAGGCCGGCGCCAAGATCATCGTCGCCGATCCGCGCTTCACGCGCACCGCAGCCAAGGCCGACCATTACGTGCGCATCCGTTCCGGCACCGACATTCCGGTCATCTACGGCGTGCTCTATCATGTGTTCAAGAACGGCTGGGAGGACAAACAGTACATCCACGACCGCGTCTACGGCATGGAGAAGGTCAGGGAAGAGGTGATGAAATGGACGCCGGACCGGGTCAAGGAGGTCTGCGGCGTGTCCGAGGAGGACTGCTACAAGATTGCCGAGACCATGGCCAAAAACCGGCCCTCGAGCATCGTCTGGTGCATGGGGCAGACGCAGCACACCATCGGCAACGCCATGGTGCGCGCATTCTGCGTGTTCCAACTGGCGCTGGGCAACATCGGCGTCATGGGTGGCGGCGCCAATATTTTCCGCGGCCACGACAACGTGCAGGGTGCGACCGACATCGGGCCGAATCCCGATTCACTGCCGGGTTACTACGGCATCATTCCCGGCGCCTGGGCGCACTGGGCCAAAGTCTGGAACATCGATCTCGCGTGGCTGAAAAAACAATACGCGTCCGAAGCGATGATGACCAAGCCCGGCATCACGGTATCGCGCTGGATTGACGGCGTGACCGAGAAGAACGAACTGATCGACCAGGACAACAATCTGCGCTCTATGGTGTTCTGGGGCCATGCGCCCAACAGCCAGACGCGCGGCAAGGAAATGGTCGAGGCGATGAAAAAGCTCGATTTGCTGGTGGTGATCGATCCCTATCCTTCGGCCACCGCCGCGATGGCGGCCATGGTGAGAAAGAACGGCGTGTACCTGCTGCCGGCGGCGACCCAGTTCGAGACCTCGGGCAGCGTCACGGCCTCCAATCGATCGCTCCAGTGGCGCGAGAAAGTGATCGAGCCGCTGTTCGAATCCAAGCCCGACCAGACCATCATGTACCTGTTCGCGAAGAAGTTCGGCTTTGCCGACCAGCTGGTCGGCAAGAAAGACGGCAAGCAGAACATTGCGGTGGTGAACGACGAACCGGTGATCGAGGACATCACGCGCGAATTCAACCGCGGCTGTTGGACCATAGGCTACACCGGCCAGAGCCCGGAGCGGCTGAAGCTGCACATGAAGAACATGCACACCTTCGACGTGAAGACGCTGCGCGCCAAGGGCGGACCTTGCGACGGCGACTATTTCGGCCTGCCCTGGCCTTGCTACGGCACGCCGGAGCTGAAGCATCCGGGCTCGCCCAATCTGTACATGACCGGGCGCCACGTGATGGACGGCGGCGGCAACTTCCGCGCCAACTTCGGCGTGGAGAAGGACGGCGTCAATCTGCTGGCCGAGGATGGTTCGTACTCCAAAGGCGCGGATCTGACCACCGGCTATCCGGAGTTCGACCACGTGCTGCTGAAGAAACTGGGATGGTGGGACGACCTGACCGAGGCGGAAAAAGCGGCGGCCGAAGGCAAGAACTGGAAGACCGACCTCTCCGGCGGCATCCAGCGCGTGGTGCTGAAGGTCCACGGTTGCCACCCGTTCGGCAATGCCAAGGCGCGCGCCCTGGTGTGGAACTTCCCCGACGGTGTGCCGCTGCACCGCGAGCCGCTGTACTCACCGCGCCCCGACATGGTGGAGAAATACCCTACCCACGACGACAAGAAGGCGTTCTGGCGCCTGCCGACGCTGTTCAAGTCGGTGCAGGAGAAGAACAAGGACATTTCCAAGCAGTTTCCGCTGATCATGACCAGCGGCCGCCTGGTCGAATACGAAGGCGGGGGCGAGGAGACGCGCTCCAATGCCTGGCTGGCCGAACTGCAGCAGAACATGTACGTGGAGATCAATCCGAAGGCCGCCAACGACCGCGGCTTGCGCAACAGCGATTACGTCTGGGTAAAGACCCCGACCGGAGCGCAGATCAAGGTCATGGCGAAGGTCACCGAACGCGTCGGCCCGGACACGGTATTCCTGCCGTTTCACTTCTCCGGCTGGTGGATGGGCAAGGACATGCTCGACCATTATCCCGAGGGCGCCGCGCCGATCGTGCGCGGCGAGGCGGTCAACACCGCCACCACCTACGGCTACGATGTGGTGACCATGATGCAGGAGAGCAAGACCACGCTGTGCCAGATCGAAAAATTCTAAGGATAGGGGGAAACCGTCATGGCCAGAATGAAATTCCTTTGCGACGACGAACGCTGCATCGCGTGCAACGGTTGTGTGACTGCCTGCAAGCAGGAGAACGAGGTGCCCTGGGGCGTGAACCGGCGCCGCGTGGTGACCCTCAACGAAGGCGTTCGCGGGGAAAGATCGATCTCGGTCGCCTGCATGCACTGTTCGGATGCGCCCTGCATGGCGGTGTGCCCGGTGGACTGCTTCTACCACACCGAGGAGGGCGTGGTACTGCACGACAAGGATATGTGCATCGGCTGCGGCTACTGCTTCTACGCCTGTCCGTTCGGCGCGCCGCAGTTCCCGCAGGCCGGCGCTTTCGGCATGCGCGGCAAAATGGACAAGTGCACGTTCTGCGCCGGCGGCCCGGAGAAGGACAATTCCAAGGAGGAGTTCGCCAAGTACGGCTCGAACCGTCTGGCGCAGGGCAAGTTGCCGGCCTGCGCGGAAATGTGTTCGACCAAGGCGCTGCTGGGTGGCGATGGCGATGTGATTGCCGACATTTTCCGCAATCGCGCGATCAAGCGCGGCAAGGGCTCGGAAGTGTGGGGCTGGGGCACGGCCTACGGCAAACCCGACCATCCGCAGCAGCAGGCACCGACGGGAGCCAAATCATGATTAGCGCGCGCAAGCTCGTCATTACGGTCGCGGCCCTTGCCGTTACGGCTGGTCTCGCCGGCTGCGGCGAACGAGAGCAGGTAGTCGTGTATCAGCAGGGCAAGTACCAGGGCAAACCCGATACCAAGCCTTGGGACAACGATCCCGGCGCCAGCGTGTACACCAGTTCCAAATGGGCGAAGGGCGACCAGGGCGGCTGGGAGACGGCCCTTAAGTCGCGCACCCAGAATCAGAACGAATACGTGCGCATCGGCGACCAATAAGGAGGAATCATGCGAGCCACTTTTTTGGGCATGCGGCATTTCCTCCTGGGGTTGATGCTGCTCCTGCCCTTGTTCGGCGGGGCCGCTTGGGCGCAGACGCAGGACAGCCGTATGCAGGAGACTCAGGCGCAGCGCCAGCAAGTGCAGCCCGGCAACAACGCGCCGGTGTGGCGCGAGGTGCGCTCGGGCAAGGAGGGGGTCACCACGGTTCGAGGGCGCGAGACGGGTGTGCTGGTCCAAAGCGAAGGTCAGACCTGGCGCAAGTTGCGCAACGGGCCGATCACCTTCTATGGCGGATGGCTGGTGGTGCTGATGCTGGTTGCTATCGGGGTGTTCTACAAGCTGCGCGGACCGATCGGCCTGCACAGTCCGCCCACGGGCAAGACGATCGAGCGCTTCTCCAGCTTCGAGCGCATCGCCCACTGGAGCATGGCGATCAGCTTTTGTATACTCGCGTTGAGCGGCCTGACCATGCTGTTCGGCAAATACGTGCTGATGCCGCTGATCGGACACACGCTGTTCAGCTGGCTGGCGGAGCTCGGCAAGAATCTGCACAATTTCGTCGGGCCGATCTTCCTGTTCAGCATCGTGGTGTTCGTGCTGAAGTTCATTCGCGACAATATTCCGCGCGCGTATGACCTTACTTGGCTGGTCAAGGGTGGCGGGGTGCTTACCGGGGAAGTTGTACCCTCGGGCCGCTTCAACGCCGGGGAGAAGATCTGGTTCTGGGGCGGCGTGATCGGCCTGGGGACGGTGTCCTGCGCCAGCGGACTGGTGCTTGACTTTCCCAACTTCGATCAGACGCGCGCGCTGATGATGCTCGCGAACGTCGTGCATGTTATCGCCGGAATCTGGTTCATCATGTGGGCGGCTACCCATATCTACCTGGGTACCGTGGGCACGACCGGGGCCTACGAGGCGATGCGCAACGGCTATGTCGATGAGACCTGGGCGCGCGAGCACGCGCAATACTGGTACGACGATGTCAAGGCCGGCAGGAGGGCACTGCCTTCGGGCGAGCCCGGCGCGGCAGCCGCCGCGAGCGCACCGCCGCAGGTCCAACATTAATCGGGAGGCTGAAATGAATCGCGGAACACTGTTTGCGGCGGTAACATTGGCGTTCGCACTGGGCGCGGGGCTGGCTCAGGCCAAGATTCCCGTTGCGCCTATGGACGATGCGGCCAAGGCCAAGGCCGAAGAAGCGAAAGCCAAGGCCGCTGCGGGTGCGAAAAAAGAAGCCGAGGATCTGGCGAAGGCACAGGACCGCGTGGTCGAGCGCTACAAGAAGGAACATGGCATGGGCGGCGCGCCTGCGGCCAAAGCAGTCAAGCCGGCAGCGGCGAAGAAATAGCCGGCCTTCGTTTACTAGCCAAGGGCGCTGCGGCGCCCTTGT
>JAJZPQ010000071.1 GCA_021811085.1 Pseudomonadota bacterium
CTATTTCGAGCAGATCAATTACAGCATCGCGGATGCGCGCATCCACACCACGCGCCACGGCTATGCCCTCGACACTTTCCTGCTGCTGGGGCCGGGGAACAATCCGCATTACCGCGACATGATCAATTTGATCGAGACCGATCTCGCCGACCGCCTGCAGCGCCAGGCGCCGCTGCATCCGCCCACCCGCGGGCGCGTGTCGCGTCAGCTGAAACATTTCCCGATCACGCCTGAGGTCAACCTCCGGCCCGACGAAAAAGGCGCGAGCTACGCGCTATCCATCATTGCCGGCGACCGGCCCGGCCTGCTCTATGCAATCGCGCTGGTGCTGGGCAAGTACAACATCAACCTGATCACGGCCAAGATCGTGACCTTGGGCGAGCGCGCCGAAGACGTGTTCCTGGTCTCGGGAGCGGCGCTGGCCAATTCCAGGACGGTGCTGCAGCTCGAAAGCGATCTCCTGGAAGCACTGCAGCTCAAGTAGGCTGCAGACGCGCGTCATTCGTCCAGGACATCCTCGCCCGGAAACAGGGCCTCGCTGAAACCGAACTTGCTGAAATCGCGGATGCGCATCGGATACAGGATGCCGAGCAAGTGATCGCATTCGTGCTGCACCACGCGCGCATGGAAACCGTCGACGCTGCGGTCGATGGGATTGCCTTTCTCGTCGAATCCCTGGTAGCGCATACGCGCGTGCCGCGGCACCATGCCGCGCAGCCCCGGCACCGACAGGCAGCCTTCCCAATCCTCTTCCATCTCATCCGACAGCGGCGTCAGCACCGGATTGATGAGCACGGTGTCCGGGACTTCCTCGGCCTGCGGATAGCGCGGGTTGCGCGCGACGCCGAAAATCACCACTTGCAGACCGACACCGATCTGCGGCGCCGCCAGGCCGGCCCCGGCAAGATGCGCCATGGTGTCGCGCATGTCGGCGAGCAATTCCTGCAGTTCGGGCGTGTCGAATCTGCGCACCGGCTGCGCCTGTTCGAGCAGGCGCGGATCGCCCATTTTGAGCACTTCGCGGATCACGCCGCCACCAATTGTTCAATGATCTTGCGCACGCGCGCGAGCGACTGCTGCAGCACTTGTTCGATGTCTTCCAGGCGTATGCCGTGCAGGCTGCTGCCCCGGCCGGCCGCGTAATTGGCGACCACGGCGATGGTCGCGTATTCCACTCCGGCCTCGCGCGCCAATGCCGCCTCGGGCATGCCGGTCATGCCGACAACGTCGGCGCCGTCGCGCTCCAGGCGGTCGATCTCGGCAGCGGTTTCCAGCCGCGGACCCTGGCTCGCGGCATAGACCGCATCCTCGGCGACCGCTTCGCCGCTGGCACGCGCCGCGTCGAGGATGCGGCGGCGCAATTGCGCCGAATACGGTTCGGTGAAATCGATATGCGTGACCGGCTGCTCGCCGCCGTCGTAAAACGTGTTCTTGCGGCCCCAGGTGTAGTCGATGATCTGGTGCGGCACCGCGATCGCACCCGGCTGCATGTCGGCGCGTATTCCGCCCACGGACGCGACCGAAACCACACCCTCCACTTTCTGCTCCCGCAGCGCCCAGATGTTGGCGCGGTAGTTCACTTCGTGCGGCGGAATCGTGTGGCCATAGCCGTGGCGGGCGAGGAATACCACGTCTGCGCCGGCGATGCGGCCGAAGGTGAGCGCGCCGGAGGGCTCGCCGTAGGGCGTGCGCACCGCGAGGCGCCGCGTGACGTCGAGGTTGGACAGCTGGGTGAGGCCGCTGCCGCCGATGATGGCTAACATGCGCTGGCGGGTTTCAAAATCAGAGGGTACATCTTTGACATTGTGACGGCGGCGATATTATCACGCCAGGCTGAGGGCCGAAGGCACGCTGGTCGCGACTCACGCTTTGCCGTCCTCGCGCAAGGCGTAGATCGCAGGCAGGTTGCGCCAGGCGCCGTAGGCGTCCATGCCGCAGCCGAATACGTAGCGGTCCGGCAGCTGCAGACCGACGAAATCGGCGCAAATCGGTTTGGCCATGGCTTTCTTTTTGTCCGTCAGCACCGCGCAATAGAATGCCTGCGCCCCCAGGCCGAGCACGCGCTCGCGTATCGCCAGCATGGTGTCGCCGATATCCAGGATATCGTCCAGCACCAGCACCACCCGGCCGCTGACATTGCCTTTAGGGCCGACTTTCCACTCGACCTGCCCGCCGCTGGTTGCAGCGCCGTAGCGCGATGCGTGGATATAGTCGAAATCCAACGGGAAGTTGAGCAGCGGCAGAACGCGGCCGGTAAACACGACCGCTCCGCCCATTACCGACAACACCAACGGATATTGATCCTTCAGCTTCGCCGTCATTTCCGCGGCAACGCGCGCGATCGCTGCATCGACGGCGGCCGCGCTATGGATCAGCTCCGCGGTTCGCAGTATCTCCCAGGCGCGCGCGCTTCGGTCCATACGCCGCGCCCCGGTTTACAGCGACTTCAGGTAGGCGCTGAAAGCAGCGCCGACTTCGGGGTGCTTTTGGCCATAGGCGACCATGGCCTGCAGATAACCCAGCTTGGAACCGCAGTCGTAGCGTACGCCCTTGAAGCGGTAGGCCAGCACTTTCTCCTCCTTGAGCAGCGCCGCGATGCCGTCGGTCAGCTGAATTTCGCCTCCGGCTCCCGCCTGCACGCTTGCGAGATGATGAAAAATACGCGGGCTCAATATATAGCGGCCGACCACCGCCAGATTGGACGGTGCCTCTTCCGGCCGCGGCTTCTCCACGATCGCGCGCACCGCCCCCGGCTCGCCGCCATCGGTCTGGACTATGCCGTATTGGCGCGTGTGCTCGCGCGGTACCTCTTCCACGCCCAGCACCGAGCATTGGTGCTGTTCGTACACCCCCACCATCTGCTGCATCACCGCAGGATCGTTATCGATCATATCGTCGGCGAGGATGATCGCGAACGGCTCCTCGTTGACTACCGGCGCAGCGCACAGCACTGCATGTCCCAGGCCCAGCGCTTCCGGCTGGCGGATATAGATGCAATTGATGTGCTTGGGGATGATGCCCTGCACCAGTTCCAGCAATTCCAGTTTGCCGCGTGCCGCGAGCTCTGCTTCCACTTCGTAGGCCTTGTCGAAATGGTCCTCGATGCTGCGCTTGTTGCGTCCGGTGATGAATATCATGTCGGTGATGCCCGCCGCGACCGCCTCTTCCACCGCATACTGGATCAGCGGCTTGTCCACGACGGGCATCATTTCCTTGGGACTGGCTTTGGTCGCCGGCAGGAAGCGGCTGCCCATGCCCGCCACCGGAAATACGCATTTTCGGACCTGTGTCATCAGCTTTCCTTCAACAATTGCTGCAATCCCGCCTCATCGAGCACGGCTATGCCCAGCTCTTGCGCACGCGCGAGCTTGCTGCCCGCTTCGGCACCTGCAACGACGTAGTCGGTCTTCGCGGACACCGACCCGCTCACCTTGCCGCCTTGCGCTTCGATGAGTTCCTTCGCCTGTTCGCGGCTCAGATTGGGCAGCGTCCCGGTGAGCACGAAGGTCTTGCCCTCAAGCGTGCCGCCAGATTTGGCCGACGGCCGCACCCTGGTTTCGTCGACCGCACCGCTTGCGCGCAGCTGCCGGATCACGTCGCGATTATGCGGCTGGCGCAGGAAATTGGCGATGCTTTGAATGATTTCCGGACCCACGCCGTGCAGGACGGGCGTCAGCAAGGTCTCGTCCTTGTTGCGGCGGCGCGCATTTTCTTTCTGTACGCGCTCTTTTTCGGCGATCAATCCATCCCAATCGGCAGCGAGCAATCGATCGAGCGAACCGAAGTGCCGCGCCAGTATTTTGGCGACTTCTTCGCCGACATGGTAGATGCCGAGTGCAAAAATGAAACGCGCCAGCGGGGCCTGCTTGCTGCTGTCGATCGCGGCGATCACGTTCGCCGCCGATTTTTCCGCCATGCGCTCCAATGCGGCGAGCCGCGCGGCATTCAGCCGGCTACGGTCGTATAAATCGGCCGGAGTATGGACCATGCCCGCATCGACCAGCTGCTCGACCAGTTTTTCTCCCAGGCCTTCGATGTCCATGGCGCGCCGCGAGGCGAAATGCAGCAATGCCTGCTTGCGCTGTGCCGGGCAAAATAGCCCGCCGGTGCAGCGATACACCGCTTCGCTCTCGAGACGCTCGACCTTGGATCCGCATTCCGGACACTTGCCCGGCATCTGAAATGCAAGCGCCGCAGGCGAGCGCTTCTCCGGCAGCACGCGCACCACTTCGGGTATCACGTCCCCCGCACGGCGTACGATCACCGTATCGCCGGCCCGCACGTCCTTGGCGCGCACTTGGTCCAGGTTGTGCAGGGTTGCGTTCGTGACCGTTACCCCGCCGACGAACACAGGCTTGAGCCGCGCGACCGGCGTCAGCGCCCCGGTACGCCCCACTTGCACCTCGATCGCGAGCACCTCGGTCATCGCCTCTTCCGCGGGAAATTTGTGCGCGATCGCGAAGCGCGGCGCGCGCGCGACGAAGCCCAGCCGCTCCTGCCCGGCCAGGCTGTTGACCTTGTACACCACGCCGTCGATTTCGTAGGGCAATTCAGCGCGCCGCGCGCCCATCGCGCGGTAGTACTGCATCAAGCCCTGTGCGCCGAGGACCACGCGCCGCTCCGCGCAGACGGGCAGGCCCAGTGCTTCCAGCCAGTTTTCCAGTTCCGCATGGGTCGCGGGCGCAGCCGCGCCGTCGATGGCGCCGATCGCATAGGCGAAGAAGCGCAGCGGTCTTTTTGCGGTGATGCGCGAATCGAGTTGGCGCAAACTGCCCGCAGCTGCGTTGCGCGGGTTGACGAATTCCTTTTCGCCGTTTTCGCGCTGGCGCTGGTTCATCCGGTCGAAGTCGCGCCGGTACATCAGCACTTCGCCGCGAACCTCGATCAGCGCCGGAACGGCCGCAGCTTTCAAGCGCAGAGGGATGCTCTTGATCGTGCGCAAATTGGGCGTGACGTCCTCCCCGGTATAGCCGTCGCCGCGGGTCGCGCCCTGCGTAAACAACCCGCGCACATAGGTCAGGCTGATGGCCAGCCCGTCGAACTTCGGCTCGGCCAGGTATTCGACCTGGCTGGTCTTCAGGCCTTCGCTTACGCGCTTGTCGAAGGCTGCAAGCTCGTCCTCGGTAAACGCGTTGCTGAGCGAAAGCATCGGGGTGCGGTGCCTAAACGGCTCGAACTGCGGCAGGGGCGCGCCGCCGACGCGCCGCGTCGGCGAATCGGGGCTGGCGAGTTCCGGATGTGCGCTTTCGAGTTGCTGCAGTTCGCGGAACAGCCGGTCGTACTCGGCGTCGCTGATCAGCGGCTGATCGAGCACGTAATATTGGTGGTTATGCCGCTCTAGTTCCGCGCGCAGCTTTTGCGCCTGCGCCGACGCGGCTTTGGCTGCGGCCATTACGCAAACAGGCGCAGCGCCAGCGGGCTGCCCGCCGGGATCCCCTGTTGTTCCATGCTGGCGTAAAGGGACTGCAGCTGCGCGCGTATTTTGCCCAGCGCCGCATCGTCCAGCGGCCGGCGATTGTCATCCGCGATTCCGGCAGACAAAGACTCGGCCAGCGCGCGCGCGAACTCGACGAAGCGATCGAAGCTGGCGATACCGCCCGGGGCTCTGGCGACGTCGAACAGCAGCGTCAAGCCACGGGTCGCAAGGGCCTTCATGCCCTCGGCGGAGAACGGCGGCGACTCGGTATTGCACAGGCTATAGAGTTCCAGCCCGGTTTCGTCGCGACGGCAAAACCTGCCATCACGCTCCAGCGCAAAGCCGTGCGCTTCGGCGAAGGCGCGGATCTTGGTGCCGGCAAATGCGCTGCCGCGCGCGACCAGATTGAGGCCGATTTGCACGTCGACGTCGGCGCACAAGGCGTCCAGCTTCTGCGCGCGCTGCAGCGCGCCCGCAGTCTCGTCCAGGCTGCAGTCCGCGCCTATGACCGACGCGACGGCCTGCACCATGGCGCTGAAGTCGGACAGATCCTGCGCGCTCGCCGCGCCCTTGCGGTCTACCAGCTGCAGGCCGGCGCGCAGCATCTGATATTCGCCGGCCGCATCCAAGGGCTCCCAGTGCGCGCTCTGGCTGTTGTAGGCTTCCCAGCTCACCGCCTTGCCCGGACGCTCGGCGCTGTCGACGATGGCCGCGGAAACCGCTTCCCCCGCGACGGCCTGCTGTGTTTCAAGCGTGGCGATGAAATCGATGCTGGCATCGAGCGCGCCGCCGGCCGCGGGCGCCTCGTTCGACGCCTGCGACAGCGTCGGCTCTATGCGTTCGCGCACCGCGTCCGCCCCCTGCGCAGCAGCCTTGCCGCCCAGGAGCACATCGTCGTGGCGCGAGCCGAAGGCCTCCTCCGATTGGCGTTTGAGCCTGGACTCCTGCAGCTTGTTGTAGGCGAGCACCCCGACCACCACCAGGACGCCTATGCCCAGCAGGCCGAGCTGCAGCTCGCTCATGCGCGCCCCCGAATTGTGTAGCGCCGGATCATGCCGCCAGTTCTTCCTTCATTCGCAGCGCTTCCTCGATGTCGACCGCGACCACGCGCGACACGCCCGATTCCTGCATGGTCACGCCAACCAGCTGGTGCGCCATTTCCATGGTGATCTTATTGTGGCTGATGTAGAGAAATTGCGTATCCGCCGACATGCGCTTCACCAGATCGCAGAAGCGCTCGGTATTGGGATCGTCCAAAGGCGCATCCACCTCGTCGAGCAGGCAGAACGGCGCCGGATTGAGTTGGAACATGGAAAACACCAAGGCCAAGGCGGTGAGCGCCTTTTCGCCGCCTGAAAGCAGGTGAATGCTGGAGGTTTTCTTGCCCGGCGGCTGGGCGATCACCTGCACCCCGGCATCCAGAATTTCCTCGCCGGTCATGAGCAGCCGCGCCTCGCCCCCCCCAAACAGGCTGGGGAACATCTGCCCGAAATGGCCGTTGACGGTATCGAACGTCTGCTGCAGCATTTCGCGCGTTTCGCGATCGATGCGGCGTATCGCTGCTTCCAGGGTTTCCAGCGCCATGGCCAGATCGGCCGCCTGCGCATCGAGGAAGCCCTTGCGCTCGCGACTGGCCTGCAATTCCTCCAGGGCAGCCATGTTCACCGCGCCCAGGTCGCTGATGGCCTGGGCGAGCCGGTTGATTTCGGTCTGCAGCGCATTGGGGCGCATGCCCTTTTCCAGCATCGCCGCCAGCGCCTCTTCGTCGGCCCCGGCCTCGAACAATTGGTTCGCGTATTGCTCCTTGTTCAGCCGCGCCGCCTGTTCTTTCAGGCGCAATTCGTTGATGCGGTTGCGCAGCGGCTCCAGCTTCTGCTCGCATACCAGACGTTCCTCTTCCGCGCTGCGCAGCGCCTGAGCCAGTTCTTCCTGGTGCGAGCGGGCTGCAGCCAGCGCTTGTTCGCGCTGGACCCTTTGTTCCAGCTGAACCTGCAAACGCTGCCTCAGTTCGTCGTCCTGCTGTCCCGCGAGGTCGGCCTTGAGCTGTTCCAGCTGCTGCGCAGCCTTCGCAGATTGCACTAGTATTACTTCAATAGAAGATTTTATTTCATTGATTTTTGAGGAACATTCTTTTTCATAAAATACGGACTCTTGCTCTTCATGTTCCGCTTGCTGCAGCGCCTGCCGCTGCGCATTCAGCGCTTGCTCGGCAGACTTGTGCGCCTGCTCCGCGGCCTGGACCTGGGCCGCGGCCGCGTCCATGGCCTGCTGATGGCTGGCCAGGCTGGCCTCGGCTGCCGCCAGGCTGGCGCGTTCGGCTTCCTGCTGGCGCGAGATTTCGTCCTGTTCCAGCTGGATCTGGCGGCTGCGCTCCTGGAAGCGCTCCAGGCCCTGGGAAAGTCTGAGGCTTTCCATCTGCTGCTCGTGCAGCTGCTGCTTCAGCGCCACCGCTTCCTGGCGCAAGCTGGCCAGACGCTGGTTATGGCCGCCCAACGCCGCTTCCACCACATGCTGTTCGGTGCGCGACTGACGCAGCGTCTCTTCGCTCTGGCGCGACTGGGCGCTCAGATCCTCGATTTCCCGCTGCCGCGCGAGTATGCCGGTATCTCCTGGGTCCGGCGCGTGGAAACTCACCGCGCAGCGCGAGAATTGATGTCCTTCACGGCTCACCAGGATCACGCCCGGGCGCAGCCCCAGCCGGTCTGCGGCGCCAGGCGCGCTGTCGACCGCGTACACCCCGTGCAGCCAATCCTGCATCACTCCGCGCACGGCTTCGTCGTGTATCTCGAGCAAGGAGGCCAGAGGCCGCATGCCTTCCAACCCCGGGTCCTCGGTTGCCGTCGTCGCCGCATATACGCTCAGTTTCGCGGGCGGCGCATCCTCCAGCATGCGTTGCAACAGCTCCGGCTGCGCCACTTCCACGGCGTGCAGTTTTTCCCGCAGCACTGCCTCAAACGCAGTCTCCCATCCCGCCTTTACCCGCACCTGCTGCCATAGCCGCGGCAGCATATCCAGCTGGTGCTTGATCAGCCAGTCGTGAATCTGGGCGTTGCTCTCGACCTGGTCCTGCACCTGCTTCAAGGTCGCCAGGCGCGATTCCAGCCCGGCTTGCTCGCGCTGCTGCGCATCGAGCCTCTCCTGCGCCGTCCTGCGCGCATTTTCCAGCGCAGGCAGCTGCTCCAGTTGCGCCGCCAGCTGCGCATCCTTGCGCGCAAGCTCCTCGGCCAGTTCGGCGATCTGCCGCTGCTGCTGCTCGAGCGCCGCCGCATCCGGCTTGGCCAGACCCTCGTGCTCGGCGCGCAGGCGCTGTTGCCGCATATCCAGGCCCTGCAGGGTCTTGTCTGCATGGCTGATATGCGTCTGCTCTATTTTCAGCGCCTGCTCGGTCTGCGCCAGGGCGGCACGCTCGGACGCCAGTTGCGCCTGCGCGGCGCGGAAAGCCTGATCCGCCTCGGGCAGCTGCGCCGATTCCGTCGCCACCCGCTCGCGCGCCTGCTGCAGTCTTTGCCCTGCGCCGCCCTGCCGACCCTGCCACAGTCCGAGCGCATCGTTCAATTCGCCCGCCTGCTGCTGCCATTGCCCGGATTGCGCGGTGAGCTGCGCAATCTGATTCTCCAGGCGGCTGCGGCTCTCGCCGATGTAGCGGATCTCGGTCTCCAGGCGCTGCACTTCGGCATTGGCGGCGTACAACTCGCCTTGCGCGCTGCTGAGCGCATCGCCTGCCGTGTAATGCTCGCTGCGCACGTCCTCCAGGCGCTTCTCGATCTCGCGCAGGCGCGCCGTTTCGGCTTCGAGTTCGTTCGCTGCCTTGTCGATTTCGCGCGCGTGGCGCTGCGCCTCGTTATCGGCTTCGATCTTGCGCAGCAGCCACAGCAAGTTCTGCTTGCGCTGCATGTCGCCCTGCAAATCCTTGAACTGCATCGCCACCTGGGCCTGCTGCTCGAGCTTGTCGATCTGCAGCGCCAGTTCCTCGCGGATGTCCGCCACCCGTGCCAGATTCTCGCGCGTGTCGTGCAGCCGGTGCTCGGTCTCGCGCCGCCGCTCCTTGTATTTGGAGATGCCCGCCGCCTCTTCGAGGAACACGCGCAAGTCTTCCGGCTTGGCCTCGATGATGCGCGCGATCATGCCCTGCTCGATGATGGCGTAGGCGCGCGGCCCCAGGCCGGTGCCCATGAAAATATCCTGGATATCGCGCCGGCGCACATGGCTGTTGTTGATGTAGTAGAGCGACTCGCCCTCGCGCGTCAGTACGCGCTTCACCGCGATTTCCGCATACTGCGACCACTGGCCGGCAGCCTTGCCCAGGCTGTTGTCGAAGCTCAATTCGACGCTGGCACGGGCTACGGGTTTTCTCAGCGCCGAGCCGTTGAAAATGACGTCTTGCATCGATTCGCCGCGCAGCGCGGAGGCTTTGGACTCGCCCAGCACCCAGCGCACCGCATCGATCACATTGGATTTGCCGCAGCCGTTCGGGCCGACGATGCCGACCAGTTGGCCGGGTACGGTGATAGAGGTCGGATCGACAAAGGATTTGAATCCGACTAGCTTGATTTGAGTAAGGCGCACTGGATTTTTTTCAGAAAACCGGTTTTCGACCGGATTTTTTCGGAGTTATAGGCAACCGATATAATACCATCTTAACTTTGTTTTCCGAGCCTAGCATGCGCGCCAAACCCAGCCACAAACCAAGCACGTTCGACAATCCCAGCCCAGGGCGCGATTATCTGATTCATATGGAAATTCCGGAGTTCACCTGCCTCTGCCCGCTTACCGGCCAACCCGATTTTGCGCGCCTGGTGCTCGACTACATACCCGAGCGCAAATGCCTGGAATTGAAAAGCCTCAAACTCTACGTCTGGTCTTTCCGTGACCAAGGCGCGTTCCATGAGGCCGTCACCAACCGCATTCTGGACGATCTGGTCGGCGCCACGCGGCCGCGCTTCATGCGCCTGAGCGCAAAATTCCATGTGCGCGGCGGCATATTCACTACAGTGGTGGCCGAACACCGCAAGAAAGGCTGGAAGGCACAGCCCGTGCTGGATCTGCAGCTGTTCGAGCCGCCATCCAGCACGAATTGAAGAAGTGCGAAACACCAACAAGGAATACAAGGCAGTCGGAGTAGTCTACGGCCAGGGGCCGGCCGGATCGGTGGTATTGTCTGGCAATCTGCCTGCGGCTGATGGAAAATGCAGCCTGTACTGCGAGGTCATCGTCAACGTCCGGATGCCAGGACCGGGGCGACGGCAGCATCAACGAACTGCCCCGAAGCGAATGCCGGAACCGCCAGCGCCCAAAGGAGGATTGGACCTCTCCGCCCCGCTGGGCTATCGCGCGGGCCGTTTAAGGGAGAAAAACTATGTCTGCAATGAAGCGTCTGTTCCAGCTGATGGCGGAGAAAAAAGCTTCCGACATCTTCCTTTCCGTCGGCTCGCCCATCAATATCAAGATCAACGGCACTGCGATGCCGATCAATCAGCAGGTGATGGATTCCCCCAGCATCATCAATCTGCTCTACGAAGTGCTTAGCGACAAACAGAAGAAGGAATACGAGGATACGCTGGAGCTCAACACCGCCTTTGCCATGCCCGGGGTCGGCAGCTTTCGCATCAGCGCTTTTCGCCAGAAAACCACCCCGGCCGTGGTGGTGCGCTACATCCCCGGCGAAGTGCCCAATATCGACACCCTGGGCGTGCCGCCGGTGCTGAAGGAAGTGATCATGGAAAAGCGCGGCCTGATCCTGATGGTCGGCGCGACGGGTTCGGGCAAGTCGACCACACTCGCGGCCATGCTCGATCTGCGCAACGGCGCCAAATCCGGCCACATCCTGACGCTGGAAGACCCGGTGGAATTCATCTTCACCAACAAAAAGTGCATCGTCAACCAGCGCGAAGTCGGCACCGACACCCTGGATTTCAAGATCGCGTTGAAGAACGCGTTGCGTCAGGCGCCCGACTGCATCCTGATCGGTGAAATCCGCGACAAGGAGACCATGGCGGCGGCCATCGCCTACGCGCAGTCCGGCCACTTGTGCCTGGCCACGCTGCACGCCAACAACAGCTACCACGCGATGAACCGCATCATCAGCTTCTATCCGCTGGAAAACCGGCCGTCGCTGCTGCAGGATCTGGCGGCGACACTCAAGGCGGTGATCTCGCAGCGGCTGATCAAGAATCTCAAAGGCGGGCGCTCGGCCGCGGTAGAGGTGCTGCTCAACACGCGCTACACCGCCGAACTCATCGACAAAGGCGAAATCAGCGAGATCAAGGAAGCGATGGAAAAGAGCATGACGCCTGGCTCGCAGACGTTCGAGCAGTCGCTGTTCAAGATGTACAAAGACGGACTGATCAGCAAGGAAGAAGCGCTGGGCAATGCCGATTCGGCCACCAACCTGATGTGGCTGATGAACCAGTCCGAGGGCGACGGCGGCGCAGCGACGGCCGCTGGCGCGCAGAAGAAATCTGAGGCGGCGCCCGACTTGGAGAAGACCGGCTCGTTTGCCGAATTCAAAGTGGTCATCGACGAGCAGACGCATTAGTGAGCGCCACCCTTGATCGTGCGCAGCCGCGAAGTCCGCAATCGGCGAGCGTTCGGTGAAGCTGCGCGCGGTCTTGCGCGAGGCGGTCACGCAGTTCAGGCGCGCCGGCCTTTTCTTCGGGCATGGGACCCACAACGCCCGCGATGAGGCCGTTTATCTCATCCTGCATACGCTCAAGCTGCCGCTGGGCGAGCTCGATGCCGTGCTCGACCGGGAGCTGAGTCCGGGCGAACTCGAGGCGGTGCACGCGCTCCTGCGCCGGCGCGTGCACCAACGTACGCCGGCGGCCTATCTCACACACGAAGCCTGGCTGGGCGATTTCCGCTTCTACGTCGACGAGCGCGTGATCGTGCCGCGCTCCTTCATCGCCGAACTGCTGCGCGACGGGCTCGCACCCTGGGTCGCCGACGCCAAGCGCGTGCGCAGCGCGCTCGACCTGTGCACCGGCTCGGGCTGCCTGGCCGTGCTGGCTGCGCACGCTTTCCCCAAGGCGCAGGTAGACGCGGCGGATCTCTCGCCTGAGGCGCTGCAGGTGGCGCGCAGGAATGTGAAAAACTATGCCTTGGGCAAGCGTGTGCGCCTGGTGCAGAGCGACCTGTTCGATCGCCTGGCAGCGCGCAGTTACGACTTGATTCTGTCCAATCCGCCCTATGTCGACGCCGCCGCCATGCGCGCATTGCCGCGCGAATACCGGCGCGAACCGCGGCTCGCGCTCGCCGGCGGGCGCGACGGACTCGCGCTGGTGCGGCGCATGCTGGCGCAGGCCGCAGCGCATCTGAATCCCGGGGGTTTGCTCATCGTCGAAATCGGCCATAATCGCGCGGCGCTGGAAAAAGCCTATCCGCGCCTGCCTTTCACCTGGCTGGAAACCAGCGCAGGCGAGGATTATGTGTTCATGCTGCACCGTGAGGATCTGCTATGAAAACGCTCAACGATTTGCTTACCCTGGAATGTCTGCCCCGCGACTGGCGCGAGGCCACGCTGGTCGGCCGCGCCTGGCTGCCGGGGGCTCCGGCCGGCCCCTCGCCTGTCGCGCTGCGCCCGGGCGGCGAGGTCGTCGACCTCGCCGCGGTCGAGCCGACCATGAGCCAGCTGCTGGCGCGCTCCGACCGCGTCGCCGTCGCACGCGCCGCGCCGGGCGCGGTCATCGGAAGGATCGAAGCGCTGCTCGCGAACAGCGGCGACGAAAGGAACGCTGCCATGCCTTCGCTGCTCGCGCCCATCGACTTGCAGCCGATCAAGGCGAGCGGAGTCACCTTCGTGCAGAGCCTGCTTGAGCGGGTGATCGAAGAGCAGGCACGCGGCGATACCGCCAAGGCCGAGGCAATACGCGTGCAGGTGACGCGCATCATCGGCGACAATCTCGCAACGGTGAAACCGGGCTCGCGCGAGGCAGAGGAAATCAAGCGCGTGCTGGTCGCACAGGGCGCGTGGTCGCAGTATCTCGAGGTCGGCATAGGACCGGATGCGGAAATCTTCACCAAGGCGCCGGTCATGTCCGCGGTAGGCTCGGGTGCGGAAGTCGGCCTGCATCCGAAATCCTCCTGGAACAATCCGGAGCCCGAAATCGTGCTCGCCGTCACGGCCGCGGGCGAAACCGTAGGCGCGACGCTGGGCAACGACGTCAATCTGCGCGACTTCGAGGGCCGCAGTGCGCTGCTGCTGGGCAAGTCCAAGGACAACAATGCGTCCTGCGCGATCGGCCCGTTCATCCGCCTGTTCGACGAACACTTCGGCATCGACGATGTGCGCCAGGCCGAGCTCGCGCTGGAAATTGCCGGGACCGACGGCTTCGCGCTCGAGGGCTCGAGCCCGATGAGCAAGATCAGCCGCGACCCGCTGGACATCGTCACCCACGCCTGGGGGCCGCATCACCAGTATCCGGACGGCTTCGTGTTGTTCCTAGGCACGATGTTCGCGCCGGTCAAGGATCGGGGCGCGCCCGGCATGGGCTTCACGCACAAGCCCGGCGATCTGGTGAGCATTTCGACGCCTAAACTCGGCCGCCTGGTCAACCGCGTCACTACCTCGGACCAAGCACGGCCCTGGACCTTCGGCATCGGTGCGCTGATGCGAAATCTCGCGGCGCGCGGCCTGCTGCGACAGGGATACAATCCTCCAAACTGAGGAGACCACATCATGTCAAAACAGGAAACCAGCGTGCGCGTGGCCGTAGTCCAGGCCGGCGCTGTGCCCTTCGATACCGAAGCCTGCGTGGACAAGGCCATAGGGTTGATCGGCGAAGCTTCCGGCCTCGGCGCCAAAGTCATGGTGTTTCCCGAAGCGTTCATTCCCGGTTATCCCAAGGGCGTCAATTACGGCCTTGTCGTGGGCGCGCGCGACCCGGCAGGGCGCGAGGAATTCCGCCTCTACCTGGACGCGGCAATCGATGTTCCCGGCCCGCAGACCCAACGCCTGGGTGAGGCAGCCGCGGCCCATGGGGCTTACGTCGTCATCGGCGTGATCGAGCGCGATGGCGGCACCTGTCATTGCACGGTCCTGTTCTTCGGTCCGGACGGGGCCCTGTTGGGCAAGCATCGCAAGCTGATGCCGACGGTGATGGAGCGCGTCATCTGGGGCTTCGGCGACGGCTCGACGCTGACCGTGGTCGACAGCCCCTACGGCCGCATCGGCTCCGTCATCTGCTGGGAAAACTACATGCCGATGCTGCGCATGGCGATGTATTCGAAGAACGTCGCGCTGTATTGCGCGCCGACCGCCGACGACCGCGATACCTGGATCGCGTCGATGCAGCACATCGCGCTCGAAGGGCGCTGCTTCGTCCTGACCGCGTGTCAGTTCCTGCGCAAGAAGGACTTTCCGGACACGGTGCGCGTGTCCCTGGGCGATTCGCCCGAAGCGGTGCTCATGCGCGGCGGCAGTGCGATCATCAATCCCTTGGGCCAGGTACTGGCCGGCCCGCACTTCGGCAGCGAAACGATTTTGACGGCGGAACTGGATCTCAAGGACATCGGTCGCGGCAAATTCGACTTCGACGTAACCGGACACTACAGCCGCCCGGACGTTTTCCAGTTGAGCGTGAACGAGGCGCCGATGAAGCCGGTGAGCGTCAATAGGCCATAAGCCTAGAGTCTGGAAAAATCCAGGGTTGCAAAGTAATCATCTATTGTTTCTGCGCGCCGAATCTGCATGACGGAGCCGTCTTCCCGCAGCAGCAGCTCGGCGGAACGCAGCTTGCCGTTGTATTGGAAGCCCATCGCGAAGCCGTGGGCACCGGCGTCGTGGATGACGAGCAAGTCGCCGCTGTCGATTTCGGGGAGATCCCGGTCAATCGCGAACTTGTCGTTGTTCTCGCACAGCGAGCCAACCACGTCATAAGTGTGGTCCTGAGGTGCGGCCTCCTTCCCGAGAACGGTAATGTGGTGGTACGCACCGTACATGCCGGGCCGCATCAGGTTGGACATGCAGGCATCAACGCCGATGTATTGTTTGTAAGTGCTCTTGCGATGAATCGCCTCGGTGACGAGGTAGCCGTAGGGCCCGGTGATACAGCGGCCGTTTTCCATGAAGATCTTCAGCGGATGCAACGCGGCCGGCACGATGATCTCTTGATATGCCTGCTCGATCCTGCGTCCGACCAAACCGAGGTCGACCGCATTCTGGCCAGGTCGGTAGGGAATGCCGATGCCACCGCCGAGATTGACGAATTCGATTCTCACGCCCGGATCGCGAGCAAGCTCCAGCGCAAGCTGAAACAGCATCTTCGCTGTCTCGACGAAGAACTCGGGATTCAGCTCATTTGACGCGACCATCGTATGCAGCCCGAAGCGGCGAACCCCCTTCGCTTTCAATTGCCGATAGCCCTCCACCAGCTGTTCGCGCGTGAAGCCGTACTTCGCTTCTTCCGGTTTGCCGATGATCGCATTTCCCTCGCGCAGCCGGCCTGGGTTGTAGCGCAGGCAGATCACCTGCGGCAGCCCGACGTGCCGTTCCAGATAAGGGATGTGCGTGATGTCGTCGAGGTTGATGATCGCGCCCAGCTCTTTGGCCCGGCGGTATTCTTTCGCCGGAGTCTCGTTCGACGTGAACATAATGTCCTCGCCGGCGATCCCGACCCGCTTGCACAGTTCCAGTTCTGCCAGGCTCGAGCAGTCACCGCCCAAACCTTCTTGCCTCAAGATCTTCAGCAAGTGCGGATTCGGGGTAGCTTTGACCGCGAAATACTCCTTGAATTGGCCCCACGCGAATGCCTGGTTCAGCCTGCGCGCGCTGGCGCGGATCGCGGATTCATCATAAATATAAAATGGCGTCGGATAATTTCGAACGATTTCGCGGATGGTTCGCTCATCGAAGGGAAGTGGTTTGTCGGTCATGATGGTGGGTGTGTCCGGAATGCTTTTCTCTGGAAAATCAGCTAAAGGGCGGTGAGTGTACCTCGCCACACCAGAGGGTGGCAATCCACCGTCGTCGTGTAAAATGAGCTCAACATGAGATTAGGCGATCTTTGGGCGAAGCACGGCGGCGGCGCGCTGCAGCCAGACTCTGCCCAAACGAAAGATCTGTTCATCTTCGGCGTTACCGACGATTCCAGAGACGTTCGCTACGGCTACCTGTTCTGCGCCCTGCCGGGCACCACGGCGGATGGACTTGAGTTCTGCTCGCAGGCCGCCGCGAAAGGCGCACAGGCCATCGCCGTACCGGAAGGCACGCGCGACGAAGCTCTGGGGCTCAATGAGTACGAGCGCGAAAAAATCGTCGTCCTGCGGGTGCGGGACATACGCGGATTCTACGCGCGGCTGGCGGCCGATTTTCATTCCGGCCGTCCGCTAACGATTGCATCCGTCACGGGCACCAACGGCAAGACCTCTACGGTGTGCTTCCTGCGCGACCTGTGGGACGAGGACGGCCGCAAAGCAGTAAGCCTGGGAACGCTCGGCCTGCGGGCCCGCAACAAGAGCCACTCCAACCTTGAAGCGGGACTTACCACGTACGACGCGAAAACACTGCATATCATGCTTGGCGAACTGGAGCGTGCGCACGGCATCACTCATCTTGCGATGGAGGCTTCGAGCCACGCGCTCGATCAGCAGCGCCTGGCCGACGTGACGTTTGACGCAGCAGGTTTTACCAATCTCACCCAGGACCATCTCGACTACCATCTGTCGATGGAGGCCTACTTCCGGGCGAAGATGAGACTCTTCAATGAGCGGCTCAAGCCGGATGGCGTGGCGGTCATCAATACCCGCGACACCTCGGGTATTCATATCGCGTCGGCGATGCGGTCAAGAAGCACTCGCGTCATCTCCTATGGCGAAACAGGCGGCGGCGCTGACCTTGCGCTGCTCGGGCGCATCCCGCATGCGCAGGGGCAAACGCTGAAGTTATCGGTCTTCGGAGCCCACTATGAAGTCGAGGCGCCGGTGGCAGGTGCGTTTCAAGCGGAGAACATTCTGTGCGCGCTCGGTTTAGCCCTAGGCACAGACGTGCCGGTCGAGCGTGCGATTGCCGGCATCGGCCGCCTGTCGCCCGTTCCAGGGCGGCTTGAACTCGCGGCCGTTCTTGGCAATGGGGCGGCAGTCTACGTGGACTACGCGCATACCCCCGATGCCCTGCACAACGTCCTTCGCAGCGTGCGCCCGCACGTCGGCACGAAAGCGAAACTCCACGTTCTCTTCGGATGCGGCGGCGACCGCGATCGTGGCAAGCGCCCCATCATGGGCCGCATCGCGGCAGAACACGCCGATTGCGTTTGGGTAACGGATGACAATCCACGCACCGAAGACCCGGACGCCATCCGCAGACAGGTTCTCTCCGGAGCCGCCGGTGCAACGCGCGCAACGAACGCCGGAGCGCGCCGCGAAGCGTTGCAGCTCGCGCTTTCCGCATTGCGCTCCGGGGATATCCTCGTCGTCGCCGGCAAGGGCCATGAAGACTATCAGGTCGTGCTCGAACGAGACGCCGCGGGTCTGCCCTTGCATGACTCCCGGGGGCGCCCCGTGACCAAGAAGATTCCGTTCTCCGACGCGAAAGTCATTCGCGAGATCATCGCGCCGAAGTAGCGCAAATCTCCCAGGATGTGAACATGGCGGCTTTCTACGATGCCCGTGGCAATACCTATTTCGTAGCCTCGCCGCAGGAGATCGGCGGTTTCGCAGAGGTTCCGGGAACAGCCGCGGAAGCTGCGAGGACGCGCGGGCGCTGGGCACGACGCGCCATCGAACGCATTTGCGGCCGCCCGGACGTTGCTGCAGGGATCGAAACAGGCGACGCCAAGAGGTACCGCTCGGACGGTTTGTTAGTGGGTCCGTTCCCGGACGAACACGCTTTCGCGTTGTTGATCGTAAACACCGACGGAACGCTGGCGGAGCGCAGCGGCAACGGCCTGACGATCTTCTCGCAGTACCTCGTCGACAGCGGGCGGGCCAATCGCTCGGATGCATTCTTTTTGCGCGTCTATCACGACACGTCTGAGCCGCCCTTTGTCGAGGCGCGGATTGAAGCAGCTGTACGAGGGGGGGGTAAAGGGTTTTGGATCGACATGGGTGTTCCTTCATACGGACTTTCCGCAGTCGGGGCAGCACCCGAACAAGTCGGGGTTTCCAACTTTGAAGGTCGCATCGTCGCCCGCGTTTTCGACCTCGAGAAGATCGAGGCATCGTGGGCGTGCAGCCAGTTTGTCAATGTCGGGAATCCGCATTGTGTGACCTTCCTTAAAAGTCCGGACCAGTTGCCTTCAATGCAGCAACTCGGATCCGAGAACTGGTTGTCCAAGTTAAGCGCGATTGCGAACAGCACCGGGAGCGAGGGCATGCGCGGCGCGGGACATCCGTGCAGGAACGGAATTAATCTGCAGTGGGCCTGCGTCACTGGCCCGGATAGTGTCGAGGCGCGGGTTTTTGAGCGCGGCGAGGGGCCGACCTTGTCTTCCGGGTCGAGCGCAACGGCGGTCGCGAGCGCGGCACGGAAGCTCGGACTGCTCGACGCGAAGACCGTGAATGTTAGAATGCCGGGCGGCGTTGCACCGGTGCGATTCGATGAACGCAATGGGAGCCTGGAGCGGGTGATGCTGTTTGGCGAGGCGCAACAAGCGAATCCACCAGTTTAGGAGATTCAATAGTCGATCATGACGTATATTAATGAACATTATCTGAAGTTGACCGCCGGTTACCTGTTTCCCGAAATTGGCCGGCGGGTCAAGGCATTCTGCGACGCCAACCCTTCCGCGAACGTCATTCGCCTGGGCATTGGCGACGTCACTGAACCTCTCGCCCCCGCCGTGATTCAGGCCATGCACGCGGCCGTCGATGAGTTGACCGAGCGATCGTCGTTCCGCGGCTATGGGCCTGAACAAGGTTATGATTTCCTGCGCGAAGCCATTGCCAAACACGATTATCAAGCTCGCGGCGCCCAGGTCGACGCGGACGAGATCTTCGTTTCCGACGGTTCCAAGTGTGATTCGGGGAACATCCTCGATGTCTTCGGCGACGATAACGTCATCGCGGTGCTGGATCCGGTCTATCCAGTGTATGTGGATACCAACGTGATGGCCGGACACACGGGTGCGGCCGATGCCAG
>JAJZPQ010000143.1 GCA_021811085.1 Pseudomonadota bacterium
CTTTGTCGCAACCACGGCTTGCCCAGATTGCTTTGCCTCGCTCATCGTTCGCCTCCTTCGCCAAAAGGACAAACGCTGACATATTCGGCTCAGCTACGGTAGTACGGGGATTTGGGGACGCTTACGTCGGATCTAGAAGCGCTTGCCCGACTTGTGAGCACAAATCTGACCAGGATAAGAGCCCAATGGACGCTACCAGAAGCATGGTTCAGCTTCGAGTTTTTCGATTCTGTTCCAGGGACAGCGATTCTGACTCATGAGCACCCCGAGAGGATAATCGATCCACTTCTGGGTATGGCCCCGTATGTTTTCCGCGAAAATTCGGCCTGACTTCCGCATTAACCGGACCACCCAATGGCGTCGCTACGGGGTCACGCAATTACAGCGAGTCCGTCCTTTCGTCTGCGCACTCGGCCCACGGCGACCAGCGTGTCGATGATCTGCGGCAGGCGCTTCTTCCACTGACCGCGACCGGTGAAGCAGGCCGCGATGGCGTCCTCGGCCAGCGGTGCGCGTGCTGCTGTTAGTACTTCGGCTACCGCCTTGACCTGCGCGGGCAACGTGGCCGGCCACGGGCGGCGCTCGCCGGGCTTCGCGGCAACCGCTACTTCTTCACCGGTGTCGATCTCAAGTTGCTCGGCTGCCCGTGTTTGCGGTTGGCCCGATGCCGGAATCTGGAACTCGGGCCGTAGCCAGCGGATCAGGCCGCGCTGTTCTTCGGCGGCGCGCTCTGCATTGAGCGCGACGAGTCGTTCCAGCAGCGCTTCGTCGAGCGCGTGCTTGCAGTCGTCGCGCGTCGCCGGCGTGCCGCCCGCGCCGGGAGCCGCATTGCCGTTCACCACTTCCAGCAGCGGCGCAAGATCGCTCCAGCCATAGGCATCGAGCACCGCGCGGTCGAGTTCGTCGTGCAGCGTCTTGAGCACCGCGACCAGCCCATGCTCGTGGATCACTTTTTCTTTTGCGTTGAGCGCTTCGCCGATTTTCAGTCGTTCAAGCACGTTGTACATGCCCGTCAGCGTGAGGTCGGCGTTCTGCGCCTGCTGGCGCTTGCGGTGCGCGTCGAGTTGTTCGGCAAGGCCGCGAATGCGGGCTTGCTGGTCGAGAGCGGCGATCGGGAAGGGAAACGTATTGAAACAGCGTGAATTGTTGTAACGCGGCCGATCCTCAAGCGTTCCACCTTGGGCCAAAGTCCACACGATGTGAACATGGCTCGAGAGCACGCCCAAAGTAAGAGCATCATCACTTGCGATGCAAACTACCTCGCTTTCAGAAATCATCGCTGAGTCAAGAAACACGAATATGCGATGCTTGGCTGTTCGGGCAGTGGCGACGTACCGCCGAATGATTGCGAGTGCTGGCCGCAGTTCTGCCCGCGGTTCGCCGAAGATCCACCAGTTATCACGATAGCTCGCACGTTTGTTGTAATCCCGTTCTGGCTTTACGCGGTCAAAGACCCACTGGTAGATAGCTGGGAATTCGCTGCGCAGTTGTTCTGATGTCAGACCAAAGAGATCGATGACGTAGTTGCCTAGCCCGGATTGGACCAAACCCCGCGACGTGCAATAGGGACGGATAAGATGGTATTTCTCTGGGATGGATTCGATACCCAGGCTGACGGCCTGCGCTTCAGTTATTACGAATCCTTGACCGTGGAGTTTTACTCCCATGCCGCTGAGCGCGCTGTTTGCCATAAGCGTCTCCGCAGCTCCGACGTTGGCTCCGATCCGCAAGTCCGCGTAAAGCGTGCCTATACGCTCGTTCAAGCTGACTTCCAGCCCTTCGCCATGGCCCTCCCGCTCGTCGGTCACGGTAAGTAACCTACCCGCCTGCGTGCCGGCGGCGCCGACCGTCATCGCGATCCGCACCGCTGCGCCGTCCGCGCTATCGACCCACGGATGATCTGGAATCGCAAAAGCGAGTGACAGCGGCGGATTCCCGACCAGGTGTCGCTCCAGTACGCGCCGATTGAACGTCTGCCGCAAACTGTTGGTCGTGATCAGACCGAAACGACGCAATGCTCCCGCACACGTAAGCTCGGCGGCATGATTCCACCAATACATGACGAAGTCCACGGACTCCGGAACCTCTGGCCATTTCTTGCGCAACGATTCGGTGTAACCGTCGCCCAGCGCAGCACGCATCGATGCCGCGCCAATAAACGGCGGATTCCCGATCACGAAATCTGCTTGCGGCCACTCCGCCTTGCGCGGATTGACGTACTTCTCGACCGGCATGCGCGCCGTTTCGTCCGGCACGTCCTCTCCCGTAACGGGGTGCTGCTTCGTCGTTTTTCCGTCCCAGCGCGTGACCGGCACGCCGCGCTCGTCGGTCACGTATTCCATGCGGTCATACGCGAGCACGGCGTCGCGGCATTCGATGTTGTGAAAATCCTTCAGCACCGGCTGCGGCGGCATGACCTGACCGCGCGTGCGGAAGTGCCATTGCAGGTAGCCGATCCACAGCACCATCTCGGCGATCTCGGCCGCGCGCGGGTTGAGTTCGATGCCGAGCAGTTGATGCGGGTCGACGGAAACGCCCTGGAGATCCAGACGGCCTTGCGTGTCTCCGAGTTCATCCAGTTGGTTGAGAATCTCTCCTTCGAGCCGCTTCAGGTGTTCGAGCGTCACGTATAGAAAGTTGCCCGAGCCGCACGCCGGGTCGAGCACGCGCACCTCGCACAAATGCCTGAGAAACTCGCGCACCTGCTGCTGCGCTTCCTTGAGCTTGCCCTCGCCGGCCAGCACGAGCGCCGCCGCCTGGGCGTTCTTCCAGTCCTCGCGCAGCGGTTCGACGATGGTCGGCAGCACCAGCCGTTCTACATAAGCGCGCGGCGTGTAGTGCGCGCCGAGCGCATGGCGCTCGGCGGGATCGAGCGCGCGTTCGAGCAGCGTGCCGAAAATGGCGGGCTCGACCTCGCGCCAGTTGGCGCGCGCGGCCGCCAGCAGCAGGTCGATCTGATCGCGGTTAAGCGGCAGCACCTGCGGGTTCTTGAACAACTTGCCGTTGAACTTCAGGAGATCGGCGCGAACGGCAGCGGAGAATTCACCTCGATCCATCGCGCGCCAGACTTCGCCCACCAGCGGGATGAACTGCTCGGGCTTGTCTTTCAGGCTTTCGAGCAGATCGACGAACGCGCGTTTGGGCAGCAGGCCAACATCTTCGGCGAACATCGAAAACAGGCAGCGGCTCAGAAAGCCCGCGACCACCTCGGGCGCGTGCCCGGCCGCTTCGAGCACGCGGGCCACTTCGGCCAGCCGTTCGGCCACGTCGCGCGTAACCTTGGCCGATAGTCGCGTCGGATCCAGCGACAGCGGATCAAGCCATACCGCGCGCAGCCGAGCTCGGGTGGCTTCGTCGCGCAGATCGGCAAGCTGGATGCGATGCGAACGCGGGTCGGGAAAGGGCGTGTAGGTGGCACCGGAGCGCGTGAATTCGGCGTACAGCTCGATCACGTTGCCGACATCGAC
>JAJZPQ010000072.1 GCA_021811085.1 Pseudomonadota bacterium
CCAAAGAATTCCTGACGAGCATAGCACGCTGGTCCCACCCCTTCCCATCCCGAACAGGGCCGTGAAACGGTGTTGCGCCAATGATAGTATGGATTACCCATGCGAAAGTAGGTCATCGTCAGGTCCCTAAAAGAAAAACCCCCAGGTACGCAAGTGCCTGGGGGTTTTGCTTTTCTGGCTAGGCTGAAACGCAGCGGCTAGCGCATGCTCGGCTGCGGTCGGCGGGAATTAGTGCAAGCGCCGGCGCTGAGCCGGTGTGAGTCCGCGCGGGGCAGTGGTCGAGCCGGACTGGGCGTCGCCGGCCTGCTCGGCCCAGCTGCGCTCGAACAGTTGGTTCACCAGTGCGGCCACTTCGCCGATCTCCGCTTCGGAGAAATGGCGCGCCAGCAGGCCGGACAAATCGTCGATCATGCGGCTTCTCTGGCGCTCATGGATGGCTTCAGGCGTCGGCCCGACGAACACCATGCCGAATTCGTCCTGGCCGTCGTCGTGATAATAGCTGACCTCGATTTCGGCGGCGGACTCCGTATACGGGCTAAGCGCCTGCAGCGCTTCCTCGATCAATTCGCGAAAACCGCGGCCCACGTCGCCGGTCCAGCAGATCTCCAGGGTATTGCCTCTCGGATCGAAGTTGAAGCCGGGTTCGTCTTCATAGACACTGCGCGCGTCGGCGAGGCTGTCTTCGTCTATATACCGCAGCCACGGGCGCAGTGCGGTTTCAACCTGGGTCAGGGTCGTCCCGGCCCGCAGCGGGATATTGCCGTGTACGTGTGCTTCGATGCGCATAGTGGACTCCAAGCTGTGATTATACGCCTCGTCCGGCGACCACTCGCCCTATTTGCGCCGGACGCACAGTGCGCCGGGCGCCGGAATATGCGCCTTGCGGCCACAGGGCCGCCGCGCCTGCAGCGTCAATCGAGACGGCTGCGCGCGATGATCTCTTCGCAGCGCGCGCTCCCGGGCAAGGTGCCGAAGGCGTGACCCCAGTCGCCCTGCACGCGCGAGCTGAAGAACGCGTCGGCTGCGGCGGGCGCGGCATGCTGTGCCATCAGGCTTGCCTGCAGCGCCAGCGCCGATGCCTCGGCAATGCGGCGCGCACGCTGCTCGATGCCATCGGTGTCGGCCAGCTGCGCCTCGATGGCGTCGACGAACAGCGCCAGATGCCGGTCGCCGCTGGCGCCCGTGCGAATTTCGGACAACAGCACTGCGACCGAGTCGGGTTGCTTCTGCATCGAGCGCAGCACATCCAGACAGGCGACGTTGCCGCTGCCTTCCCAGATGCTGTTCACGGGCGCCTCGCGGTAGAAGCGTGCCAGCGGCGCTTCCTCGACATAGCCGTTGCCGCCCAGGCATTCCATCGCCTCGAACATGAACGCGGGGCTGCGTTTGGCGAGCCAGTACTTCGCCATCGGCGTGAGGATGCGCGCGAGCAGCCGTTCCTGCGGGTCGTGCGCGGAGCGGTCCAGCGCGCGCGCCAGGCGCAGCGCGAGCAGCGTCGCAGCTTCGGTTTCCAGCGCGAGATCGGCGAGTACGTTCTGCATCAGGGGCTGCTCTACCAGCCGTTTGCCGAACGCGCGGCGGTGCTCGCAATGATGCAGCGCCTGGTTGAGCGCGCCGCGCATCATGCCGGCAGAGGCGACGACGATATCGAAGCGCGTCAGGTGCGCCATTTCGATCAGCGTAGCGATGCCGCGTCCTTCCACGCCGACCCGGCGCGCCCAGGCGTCGTGGTATTCGATTTCGCTCGACGCGTTGGAGCGGTTGCCGCATTTATCCTTGAGCCGCTGGATGTGGATGCCGTTGCGCGTGCCGTCGGGGAGCGAGCGCGGCACGAAGAAGCAAGTCACGCCGGCACCGGTGCGCGCAAGCGTGAGAAAGCCGTCGCTCATCGGCGCCGAGCAGAACCACTTGTGGCCCTCCAGCACGTAGGCGCCGTCGCCCAGTTCGGTAGCGCTGGTCTGGTTCGCGCGCAGATCCGAGCCGCCCTGCTTTTCGGTCATGGCCATGCCCACGGTT
Source organism: Pseudomonadota bacterium (assembly GCA_021811085.1). Lineage (GTDB taxonomy): Bacteria > Pseudomonadota > Gammaproteobacteria > Burkholderiales > SG8-39 > 2-12-FULL-64-23. Next base: position 2,017 of record JAJZPQ010000072.1, read on the forward strand.
GCGGCACGCTTTTGCGACAGGTGCACAGGGCTGGGATCGTAGGCGTCGGCGAGCAGCTTGGGCTCCCATTCCGCGGCCAACTGCGCGTCGTTGCGCAATACCTGTACCGCGGCAAAGCTCATGGTGACGGGGCAAGACGTGCCGTTCTCGGCCTGATTCCACAAATAATTGAGTGCGGCACGCGCGACAAAGGCGCCGTCGCGCCGCGCTTTCCAAGCGAGCGAATGCAGACCGGCGCCGAAAGCGTGCGCCATCAGCTCGTGATACGCCGGATGATAGTCGACGGCGTCGATGCGTTCGCCGAAACGATCGTGCGTGCGCAGCTGCGGCAGATTGCGGTTCGCCTGGTCGGCAAGCAGCTGCAAGTGCTCGCTGCCGACCAATTCGCCCAGCTGGTGGGCGCGCTCGCCGATCCAGGCGCCGCCTTCGCGCTCGACTGCCGCGCGCAGTATCGGGTCCTGCGCCCAGGCATTGTAGCCGGCCAGCAGCGGTGGCTGGTTGTGCGCCCGCTCCAAGGATGCTGCAGCAGGATCGTTCATGACCGCGTCCCAGTAATAACGTACTCAAAGTCTACAGCCAAGAGCGGGGAAATGCAGCCGAACGGGAGCAAAATAGTCTAAAATCGCGCCCTGCTAATAACGCAACCCGCGAGATCAATGGTAACCAAGAAGAGCAAGCCGAAGCGCCGATTCGTCGTGCGCAATTCCGGCATCCATGGCAAAGGCGTATTCGCCACAACCCGCATCCCGGCCCGCACCCGCCTGATCGAATACAAGGGCGAGCGCCTGACCGAAGCGCAGGTGGATAAGCGCTATGCGCATGACGACAATCCGCATACGTTTCTGTTTGCGCTCGATCACGGCATGGTCATCGATGCGACCACCGGCGGCAACAGCGCCCGCTGGATCAACCACAGCTGCGCGCCCAATTGCGAAGCGGTGGACGATGGCGACCGCATCTACATCGAGACGCTGCGCGCGATCCGCCCGGGCGAAGAACTGAGCTACAACTATCGCATCGAGCTCGAGGAAAGGCACACGCCCGAACTCAAGCGGCTGTACCAGTGTCGTTGCGGCGCGCGCCGCTGCAAGGGCACCATTCTTCAGCCGAAGAAGAAAAAATAACCCATTCCCGCTTGGGGGTGCTTCCCCGCTGGCGGACCCGGATCGGAGGCGATTGCAGCAACGCTGAAATCGCCTCCGCGTTTTTCACCGGCGCTGGTTCAGGATCTGTTGCAGCGTTGCCTGAGCCGCCGGCAAACTGGCCCCTCCCAGGTTCACCGCCTTGCGCGCCGCTTCCAGTGCCGCATCGAACTTGCCCTGGTCCGCCAGGGTCTGCGCGAGGTTGTTGTATGCGGCCGCCGCGAGGGGATGGGCAGCGGCGGCCCGGCGAAATGCCGCTTCGGCCTGAGTCAGATCGCCCAGGGCGTAAGCGCTGTTGCCCAAGCCCATCAATCCGACGAGGTCCGCCGGCCAGCGCTGCAGTAAGGCCGAATAAGCCAGGCGCGCTTCGGCAATGCGGCCGCTTTGCTCCAGAGCCGCGGCCGCAGTTGCGAATTTGGCCTCCTGCGCGCTCGCCGGCAGGCGCCCCGGCGGGAGCGCGACCATGGACCAGCGGCCGCCGTCTTTCCACAGGAACTCGAACAGTCCCAACGACATCGGGCGGCGTGCTCGTGTGCCCGAATGCAGCAGGATCTGGTTCTGCTGCAGGTCGTAGCCCATGACGACGGCGTAGTGCCAATAGGGATGGAACGCCCACAAGCCAAGGTTCTGCAGCACGATCACCGGGTTGCCCGCGGCGACTTCGGCGAGCACGTCCTTCAGTTCCGGCGCGAGTTCGTAGGCGAGGAGTCCGCGGCGTCTGGCGGCGGCGAGCATTTCCACCTGCAGGCTGCCCTTGCGCCCCGGGATATAGACGTCTTCGGTAAGCGCGTCGGGGGTCACGGCGACACCGGCCGCATTCAAGGCCATCGCCAGCGCTGCGGGTCCGCACTGGTACTCTTCCTGCGCGAAGAACGGCACTGCGTCCAGTTCCGCGCGCGGCGGAAGGTCAGCGGTGCTCTGGCGCAGTGCCTCGGACTGCGGCAGGCTGACGCAGCCCGCAAGCAGCCAGCCCATAAGCGCAAAGCCCGCGATAACGCGGGCTTTGCTGGATATCCGGCGTAGCGACGCCGTCACTTGACCCAGTAATACCAGATCAGACCGATCACGATCAGAGCCGCGGCCGCGGCCCAGCCGCTGAATCCGCCTGCAGGCAGGCTGTCGATCCGGCCGGCGATGTTTGCCACTTCGGTGTCGGTCATGGCGCTGACGCGCGCCTGCGCCGCGGCCGGGCTGATGCCCAGGTTTTGCAGCTGATCGCGCACCTCGGTACGCCCGACGAAATCGCGCACTCTGTCGCGCGCCCCCGCGGCTTGCGCTGCGGCAACCACCTCATTGGTGCCGACCATTCCGGCATAGGTACTGAATGGGAACGCGCCCATGCATACGATCAACATGCGGCAGATATAGCGGACGAAAATATTTTTCATCGAAATCCCCTTTATGTTGGAGTGGAGGTTTGCGCCCAGGCGGATCCAGAACCGATGCGTGCATCCGTACCCGCGCACCGGTGAATTTAGACCTTGCGCGCAAGCCGCGTCAAGTGCCGCGCCTGTTCAGGGAGTTTGCTTCGCTTTCGTGGCCTTGGCAGGCTTGGCACCGGCGGCGATGAGCGCATCCATTTTCCGCAGCCGGCGTGCCAGCGCCTTCATGATCTGCAGCGCGAAAAAGGGGGTTTCCTGTACCAGCAACTGGAAGCGCGCCTCGTCGATCGGAAACACGCGGCAATCGCTGCGCGCGAGCGCCGACGCGCTGCGCGGCTCGTCGTCGATGAGCGCCATCTCGCCGATGAACGCGCCTTCCCCTGCGGTTTCAACCAGGGTGTCGCCGAGCATGAGGTCGACCTCGCCTTCGATGATCAGGTACATCACCTTGGCGATGTCTCCTTTGCGGAAAATGTGTTTTCCGGCGACAACAGCGATAACTTCCGGCGCGTTGCGGAACAGATGCAGAGATGACATGTTGTTTTTCCTCGATCGCGGGTTGTTCAAGTCTGTTCCGATACGCCGCTCCAGAGCGGCTTCGGCCCGGCATCACGGCGGGTGAACTGCCCGCGCAACGCCGAAGGAAGATACGCTATGATATTTAAGTTCCTGGCGTCCCGCCAGATCCATTTTCCGCGACCATGGTGAATACGATGACGCAGCCGCAAGACGGAATGGAAATTGCCACGCTGGGCGGAGGCTGCTTCTGGTGCCTGGAAGCGGTGTTCGACGATCTCAAGGGCGTGGAGTCGGTGGAGTCGGGCTATACCGGCGGGGAGTTGAAGAACCCCAGCTACGAGGACGTGTGCAGCGGCACCAGCGGCCATGCCGAAGTGGTGCAGATTCGCTTCGATCCGGCGGTGATCAGCTTTCGCGAAATCCTGGAAGTGTTCTTCGTCATCCACGACCCGACCACGCTCAACCGCCAGGGCAACGATATCGGATCGCAGTATCGCTCGGCGATCTTCTATCACTCGCCGCAGCAGAAAGCCGCTGCCGCGCAGCTGATCGCCAGGATCGAGACCGAAGGCCTGTGGGATCAGCCCATAGTCACTGAAATCGCGCCTGCGGGCCGGTTCTATATCGCCGAAGTCGGGCACCAGGAATACTACCAGCGCAATCCCTACCAGCCATACTGCATGATGGTGGTGCAGCCCAAAGTGGCCAAGTTCCGCAAGAAGTTCATGGGCAAGCTGAAAAAATAAGCCCGCGAACTTCGCTGCACAGTCAGGGCTTCTGCGCGATGATCGTCGCGAACTCCTTGCGTGTGCCGCCGGGCGCCGGGAAGCTGTCATGCTGCGCAGTGAGCACGGCCCAGCCGGCGAAAGCCCGCTCCAGCTCCTTCGTTCCGAACAAGTAGTATTCGCCGGGCTGGAACATGTCGAGATAGCTCGTGCCTTCGGTCAGGACGTTGACGATGGCGCAGCCGCCAGGGCGCACGCGCTCGCCGATCTGCCGCAGCAGCGCGAGCGCGCGCTCCTTGCGGAAGAACATCAGCAGGCCGATGGCGACGATGGTGTCGTAATCGCGCACGATGCGAAAGCCGGCCAGGTCGGCCTGCAGCGCTGTAATTGCCAGCTGCTCTTGCAGTGCCGCCGCGCGCAGGCGCTCCACCGCGGTGAGGCTGGCGTCGACCGCGGTCACGCTGCAGCCGCGCCGCGCCGCCTCCAGGCTCAGGTTCCCCAGACCGCAGCCAAGGTCGAGCACGGCTCCGGCGACATGGGGCAGCGCCAGCTGCTCGAACGGATTCAGCGCGAAATCCGTCTCGCGCACCTGGCGTTGGAATTGTCGCTCGAAGAAATCGACCGGGTCGGGCGGAGTCACAGGGCGATTCCGTTAGACGCGTGTCAGTCGCGGAATTTCGCCGCGCGTTGTTCCCGGCCCGCGGCCAGCGCCTCGTCGAGGTCGGTGGACAAAAGCATGGCGGCGTTCCAGGTGGCGACGTAATTCAGGCCGTCGGCGACCGTATGATCGCGCGCGTAGGTGATCATTTCCTTGCAGCCGCGCAGCGCGAGCGGCGGCTTCGCCGCGAGCGTCGCGGCGAGCTCGCGCATCGCCGTCATCAAGGCGTCGCGGTCGGGGTAGCACTGGTTGACCAGGCGCAGTTCCTTCGCTTCGGCGCCGCCGATTTTGCGCCCGGTGTAGGCCAGTTCGCGCGCCACGCCCTCGCCGACGATATGCGGCAGGCGCTGCAGCGTGCCCACGTCGGCGGTGAGGCCGACATCGATTTCCTTGACCGAAAAAAACGCGTCGGCCGAGCAATAGCGCAGATCGCAGGCGCAGATGAGATCGATGCCGCCGCCGACGCAGGCGCCGTGGATCGCCGCGATCACCGGCTTGCGGCAACGCTCGATCGAGGAGAGCGTATCCTGCAAGTCGAGAATCACGCGGCGCAGCTTTTCGCGCGAGCGCCCGTCGCAGTCGTCCGTGATCTGCGCCTTCATCCCGCTGAGCATGTCCAGGTCGATGCCGGCGGTAAAATGCTTGCCGGCACCGGAAATCACGCCGACGCGCGCGGCTGCGGCCTCGTCCAGCCAGCGCATCGCATCGCGCAGCTCGGTCCACATCGCGAGTTCGAGCGCGTTGGCGCGCTCGGGCCGGTTGAGCTCGATGCGCGCGACTTGGCCGTCGAGCGCGACTTTGAGTGTCTTGAACTCCATGTGCAGCCCTTCGCTTCGGTAGGGACTAGGCGGCCTTGACCTGCGGCAGTTTCGCGAGCGCCGTAGCCAGGTCCGCCTCGGCGTACTGGATATCCTTCAGTTTGCCGCCGAAGTAGTCGAGGTAGGCCTGCATGTCGAAGTGGCCATGGCCGCTCAGATTGAACAGGATGGTGCGCGACTTGCCTTCGGCTTTGCACTTCAGCGCTTCCGCGATCGCACCTTTCACCGCGTGATTGGATTCGGGCGCAGGCACGATGCCCTCGGCGCGTGCGAACGTTACGCCGGCTTCGAAGCACGCAATCTGTTCGTAGGCGACGGCCTCGATCAGACCGAGTTCCTTGATGTGGCTGACCAGCGGCGCCATGCCGTGGTAGCGCAGGCCGCCGGCGTGAAATCCAGGCGGGATGAAGGTCGATCCCAGGGTGTGCATCTTGGTGAGCGGCGTCAGACCCGCGGTGTCGCCGAAATCGTAGGCATAGGTGCCGCGTGTGAGGCTGGGGCAGGCGGCGGGCTCGACCGCAACGATGCGCACCTTCTTGCCGCCGCGCAGTTGCGCGCCGAGAAACGGAAACGCGAGGCCGGCGAAATTCGAGCCGCCGCCGGTGCAGGCGATGATCACGTCCGGATAATCGCCGGCCATGTCCATCTGCGCCATCGCTTCCTGGCCCACTACCGTCTGGTGCAAGAGCACATGGTTCAGCACCGAGCCGAGCGCGTACTTGGTGTCGTCGTTCTGCGCCGCGACTTCGACGGCTTCGGATATGGCGATGCCGAGGCTGCCCGGGTGGTCGGGGCGCTGCGCGAGCAGGGCGCGGCCGGACTGCGTCTCGTTCGACGGCGAAGCAACGCAGGTCGCGCCATAGGTTTCCATGAGCGCACGGCGGTAGGGCTTTTGGTCATAGGACACGCGCACCATGAATACCTTCACCTCCAGGCCGTACAGCGCGCCGGCGAAGGCGAGCGACGAGCCCCACTGGCCGGCGCCGGTCTCGGTGACCAGGCGCTTCACCCCGGCCTGCTTGTTGTAAAAGGCCTGCGGCACAGCGGTATTGGGCTTGTGGCTGCCGGCCGGGCTCACGCCCTCGTACTTGTAATAGATCTTGGCCGGCGTCTGCAGCAGCTTTTCCAGGCGCCGCGCGCGGAACAGCGGCGACGGGCGCCATTGGCGATAGACTTCGCGCACCGGCTCGGGGATGGGGATATCGCGCTCGGTCGAGACTTCCTGCAGGATCAGGTCCATCGGAAACAGCGGCGCCAGATCGTTCGGCCCCACCGGCTGCATCGTACCCGGGTGCAGCACCGGCGGCGCCGCCACCGGCAGGTCGGCGGCGAGGTTGTACCAGTACTTCGGCAGGTGTGTTTCGTCGAGCAGATATTTAACAGTGTCGGTCATGATTCCTCCCGGTTCGAATTGGTTTAAGAATGAATAGCGATAACGTGTCAGGGCGCGAGGCGCTCGATTTTCCAGCTGCCGGCATGCTTGGTGTACAGCAGCCGGTCGTGCAGGCGGTTCCTTCGCCCCTGCCAGAACTCGATCGCCTCCGGCAGCAGGCGGTATCCGCCCCAGTGCAGCGGCCGCGGCGGATGTTTGCCGTAGCGTAGCACGATGGTGGCGACTTTCTTCGCCAGCGTCAGGCGGTCGGGCAGCACCATGCTCTGCGGCGAGGCCCAGGCGCCGAGGCGGCTGCCCAGCGGGCGGCTCTCGAAATACGCGTCCGACTCCTCGGCCGACACCTTCTCTATCCTGCCCTCGATGCGCACCTGGCGCTCGAGCGCCGCCCAAAGGAACACCAGGCTGGCGTAGGGATTCTCGGTGAGCTCCCGTCCCTTGCGGCTCTGGTAGTTGGTGTAGAAGACGAAGCCGCCTGCATCCACGCCCTTCAACAGCACCGCGCGCGCCGAGGGCCGGCCCTGTGCCGTGGCGGTGGCGAGCGTCATCGCGTTGGGCAGAGGCAGGTCCGCGTGCACGGCGTCATGAAACCAGCGGTCGAATTGCTTGAACGGATCCGCGGCTGCGTCCTTTTCCTGCAATCCGGCGCGCATGTATTCCTGGCGTATGTCGGCGATGCGCATTTGGCGTGGAGAAACCTGAGCGGGCTGGTGTGCGGCATTTTACCCTGCCGTGACGCGCCGCGGTCGCATGCGTCGCAGGTAGAATGGGACGGTCGCCCTTTTCGCACTGAACATGAGCCAGGTCATCGATTACGAATTCGGCATCAGCGCGATCGATTCCGGCTACCACCGGCCGATGCTCGATGCGATCCACCTGCTGGTCGAGGGCGCTCGCGCGGCCATCATCGACACCGGCACCAACCATTCGGTGCCGCTGGTGCTCGCGGCGCTGCGCGCGAAGGGCCTGCGGCCGGAGCAGGTGGACTATGTGATTCTCACCCATATCCATCTCGACCATGCCGGAGGCGCAGGCCTGTTCATGCGCGAGTTTCTCAATGCCACCCTGACCGTGCATCCGCGCGGCGCGCGCCATATGGCCGATCCGGGCAAGCTCGTGGCGGGCACCGTGGCCGTCTATGGCGCAGCGGCGACGCGGCGCATGTACGGCGAGATCCTGCCGGTGCCGGTCGAGCGTATCTTGCAGACGCCGCACGGAGCTTCGATCCGGCTCAACGGGCGCGAACTGCAGTTTCTGGACACGCCGGGCCATGCGCGCCACCACGTAGCGATCCGCGACACGCTGTCCGGGCATGTGTTCGCCGGCGACGTGTTCGGCCTGTCCTACCGCGAAATGGACCAGGACGGCAGGCAATTCATCATCCCGACCTCGAGCCCGGTGCAGTTCGACCCCGGGCCCTATCATCGCTCCATCGACCTCATCCTGGGATTGAAACCTGCGGCCGTGTATGTGACGCACTACAGCCAGATTCGCGACATCGAGGCGAAGGGCGCGGTATTGCACCGGCTGGTGGACGCGCATGCCGAACTCGGCTTGCGCGAAAAGGAAGCGGGTGCGGCACGGCCCGAGCGCCTGCGCGAAGGCGTAAAGCGGATGGTGCTGGAGGAGGCGCGGCGCTGGGGCTCGCGCCTGCCCGATGCGCGCATCCTCGACATCTATTCCAACGACATCGAACTCAACGCCCAGGGCCTCGGTTTCTGGCTCGATAGCCTGCAGTAACGACGAACAACTAGGCGCGTGTGCGCGGCCGGTTGACCGCATAGGCGCCCGCGCCCAGCAGCGCGGCCATGGCCCAGAATACCGGACCCATGCCCACCGCCGCGCCGAGCGCTCCCGAGGCGAGCGGCAACACCGTGCTGCTCGCATTCATAATCGTGGTGCGCACGCCGACCGCCTCGCCCTGGCGCCCGGGCGGCGAGGTGTTGTACAGCAGCGACATCACCATCGGCTGCGAGCAGCCCAGGCCCAGGCCGAGCACGCAGGACAGCGCCACCAGCAGCGGCACGCCGGAGAACAGCGGAAACACGCAATAGACCGCGGCCGAGGTCAGCAGCGCGGCGCCGATGATCTGCCACGGCCGCACGCGCCGGATCAGCACCGGCAGCAGCAGGCGCACTGCGAAAATGGAAATGGCGAAGCTGCCCATGATTTCGCCTATGGTCGAGGCGCTGAGGCCGATGCGCGAACCGTAGATCGGCATGACGAAGGTGTACAGGTCCCAGGCCATGTTGAGCAGGCCGCTGGCGATGAATACGCGGCGCAGCGGGCGGTTGCGCAGCAAGTCCATCACGCGGCTTGCGCCGGCATCGGCGCGGCGCTCTTTCGCGCGCGGCAGCGCCGGCCGGTTGAGCCAGGTCACGATCAGCGGCAGCAGCGGAAACAGGGCGAGCAGCAGGAAGGTATGCACGTGCCCGATGGCGTCGATCGCAAACCCGGTCACCAGCGGTCCGAGCGAACTGGACACCGAAAAACCGAGCGCGAGCCAGCTGAAATTGGCGGCGCGCTCCTCGGCGCGGCCGAGTGCGCCCACCACTTGGTTGACCGCGACATGGAACATCATGAAGCCGGTGCCGATCATGGTGCTCGCGGCGTAGAGCGTCCACAGACGCGGGTAGAGGAAGGGCAAGAGCGCGCCCAGCGCCACCGTCAGGCTTGCGGCGAACAGCGGCCAGCGCGCGCCGCTGCGGTCGATGAGCCGGCCCGCACCCACCGCGAGCAGCATCGGCAGCAGTGCAAACGAGGACATCAGCGTGCCCACGGTGAACGCAGAAGCGTGCAGCTGGATCGCATACAGCGACACCAGCATGCGGCTGCCGTTGAACGCGGTGTGCGCGAGGATGGTAAGCGCGACCAGTTGCCACAGGCGCATGTCAGGCTCCGGCCGCCGGCCGGGGTTTTTGCCAGGCGACCATCGCCACGCCGAGGCAGGTGATGCCCATTCCGGCAAGGCTCAGCGGCGTGGGGATCACGCCGAACAGGAGCAGTTCCAGCGCCACGGCGAACACCGGCGTCAGATACATCAGGCTGGTGACGCGCGCCGCCTCGCCGTGGCGCATCAGCGTGTGCAGCACGTTCACTCCCAGGATGGAGGCGAGGATGACCAGGAACGCGATCGCGGCGAACAGCTGCCAGGCCCAGCGCACCTGCATGCCCTCCACCGCCCAGGCGAGCGGCGCGAGCACGGCGAGCGATATCGCGAACTGCAGCAGGGCCGCGCTGTTGAGGTCGACGCGCGGACAGAACACGCGCTGGTACAGCGTGCCTGCGGTGATCGCGACCAGGGAACAGCCTACCGCCGCGAGACTGGCCCAGCGGATCGCGCGGATGTCTATCTTGTGCCATACCACCAGCGCCACGCCGGCGAGTCCCAGCGCCACGCCCAGCCATTGGCGCGGCACCAGGCGCTGGTTCATCCAGCGCGAGGCGATGAGCGCGGTCAAGAGCGGCTGCACTGCGAGTATCAGCGCGGTGACACCGGCGCTCATGCCGAGGTATTGCGCATAGTGGCTGCCGCCGAGGTTGGCGGCATGCATCAACAGTCCCGCGACCAGGATGTGCGCGAGTTCGCGCGGCGAGGCCGGCCAGCGCGGGCGCAGCACGAACACAACGGGAATCAGGCAGGCGAGGCCGAACGCGTAGCGCAGCGTGAGGAAAGTGAAGGGGGCGGCGTACTGCAGCCCGACCTTGGTGGCGATGAAGCCCGAGCCCCAGACGATGACAAAATACCAGGCGAGCAGGGAGTCGAACCAGCGGCGCCTAGGATTTTGCATTGGTGTATTCTAAAGCGTCAGCGGCACATACGCGGCCACAAGCGGAGGACAACATGGCGGAAATCAAGATCGTCAATCCGGAATCCCTGGGCAAGCCCCTGGGGCAGTATTCGCAAATCACGCGCGTCAAGGCGTCGGAATACCTGTTCATAGCCGGGCAGGTCGCCGCCGACGCGGCCGGCAACGTCATCGGCGCCGACGATTTCGATGCCCAGTGCGTCCAGGTGTTCGCGAATATCGGCACCGCGCTTGCATCCTGCGGCGCCGGCTGGGGCAATGTAGTGCAGTTCACCACCTATCTGGTGCATTCGCAGGACATCCCGAAATTCATGCAATATCGCCTGCGCGAATTTCCGCGCATGTTCGCGAACGGGGCCTATCCGCCCAATACGCTGCTCATGATCGATCGCCTGGTGAAGGAAGCGTTCCTGCTCGAAGTGCAAGCGGTAGCCGCGCTCTAAACCGAGCCACGTCGTTTGCCGACTTCCAGCACCAGCGCGGTGGCGATCACGATGACCGCGCCCCCTGCGAGCGTGCTCAGACCCACCGGCTCGCCGAGGAACAGCGCGCCCCAAAGCGTACCGAACACCGGAATCAGGAACGTCACGGTAAACGTGCGCGTCGGCCCGATATTCGCGATCAGGCGAAAGTAAATCAGGTAAGCAGCCGCGCTGCACACCAGGGAAATCCCCAGCACCGCGAGCGTCACCTGCCAGGTGAAGGCGGCGGCCGCGGGCGGCGCCGGCAGAAAGGGCATCACCACCAGGCTCGCGGCGATCAGGCTGCCTACGGTGAGCGCGCGCGGGGCGATTTTGCCCGCGCGCTTTTTCACGTATACCCCGGCGAGCGCGTAGCAGGCCGTGGCGCTGATGCAGGCGAGCACCGCGAGCAATACCTCGGTGCTGACCGCGATCGGGCCGAAGCCGACCAGCAGCGCCACCCCAAGCATGCCCAGGGCGAGCCCGAGAAGCTTGCGCCAGGACAGTTTTTCGCCGAGCCAGATCGCGCCGCAGATCGCGGCGAACCAGGGCGCGGCAGCGTTGAGTATGGCCATGTAGGAAGCACCGATGTGTTTGCCCGACCAGGCATACAGCCCCCAGGGCAGCGCGGTGTTGAGCACGCCGAGCACCAGATAGGGTTGCCAGTTCTGCCGCGGGCTCAAGGCAAAGCCGGTGGCGCGCGCGTAAATCAGCATTGCGATGGCGGCGATGCCCACGCGCAACTCGGTCAGCCACAGCGGTCCGATCGCACCCACCGCCATGCGCACGAACAAAAACGATCCGCCCCAGATGGCGGCAAGCAGGACGAGGCGGCTGAGATCGGACGCGCGCATGTTCAATTGCCGCCTTTGGCAGGGTTGCCGCTGCCGCGACTAGTCGAACACGGTCTGCGAGTAATGCGCGGCGTCGACGCGGGCCTCGATGATCGTCGGGCCGTCGGCGGCGAGCGCCTGGCGCAGTTCGCGTTCCAGAGCCTGGGTGCTGTCCACGCCGACGGCGGGCACGCCGAAGTAATGCGCGGGCGGCGGCAGATAATCATCCGAAGACAGCTCGGTGCCGTAATAGGGCAGCTCGCGCCGCTCCTGCTTCACCTTGATCAGCGACAGCCAGCGGTCGTCGAGTACGACGAAGGGAATGGCGAGGCACTCGCGCTGCGCGACCGCGACTTCGCCGCAAGTCATCTGGAAGCAGCCGTCGCCGAGCATGCATATCACCGGCAGCTCCGGCCGCGCGAGTTTTGCGGCGAGCGCCGCCGGGATGCCGAAGCCCATGGACGACCAGCCGTTGGTGATCAGAAAAGTGTGCGCGGCATGCGCAGTCCACTGGCTGCCGATCTGGTGCGTGTGCGCGCCGACGTCGAACGCGAGCACGCCCTCGCGCGGCAGCAGCTTGCGTACCACGTCTATCGCCTGGTGCGGCGCGAAGGCGGCCGTTTGCGGCCGCAGCGCGGCCTGGAACGCGTCGCGGTGCCGCTGCGCTGCCTGCGCCGGCCAATCGTTTGCCGCCGCGGGCAGCGCGGCGAGGCGCGCCAGCGCGTGGTCGAGGTTTCCTACCACTTCGTGCGCGAACTGCACTCCCGCGGCTACGTCGGCGTGCTCGATATCCACGTGCAGCAGCGGCACCTGGCCGACCCAGGCTTCGTACTCGACTTCGATGGTGTCGTAACCCAGGCCGAGCACGAGGTCGGTGCTCTGGATCAGCGTACGCTGGCGCTTGCGCAGCGCGCGTTCGATGCAGCCCAGCGACAGCGGATGGTCTTCGTCGATCAGGCCTTTGGCCATCATGGTGGTGGCGAAAGGAATTTGATGCCGCTCGACGAACGCGCGCAGCAATTGCGGCTCGCGCATGCGCATCGCGTTCGCGCCGATCACCGCCACCGGCCGTCGTGCGGCGTGCAGCAATTCTCCGGCGCGTGCGATGTCTGCCTCGGCGGCGTGCGCCAGGGGGATGGCTGCGGACGCGGCATGCCGCGCCGCGGTGGCCGGTGCCAGCGTCTCGGTGACGGGCGCGAGCGCCACGTCCTCGGGCAGGTCCAGATGCACCGGCCCTGGCGGCTCCGACAGCGCGAGTTGCAGCGCTTCGGCCAGCGTCGCGGCGATCTGGCCGCGGCGCAGTCTGAACGTCGCCTTGGTGATCGGCTTGAACAGCGCGTGATGGTCGATCCACATCTGCAGCCGGCGGCCGAGCTGTGCCTCGTCCAGCGTGCAGGTGATCGCGATCAAGGGCGAGCGGTCGAGCCACGCGCTGCCGACCCCGGTCGTGAGGTTGGTTGCGCCGGGGCCCAGCGTGGCAATGCACAGGCCGGGTGCGCCGGTCATCCTGCCGGTGACGTCCGCGGCAAACGCCGCCGAGCCTTCGTGCGCGGTGAGCACGAAGCGGATATCGCCCTTGCGCATCGCGTCCATCAGCGGCAGCACATTGCCGCTGGGCACACCGAAGCCGTGGCGGATGCCGGCGGCTTTCAGAATGCGCACAATCAGTTCTGCGTTGTTCATCTTGGTCCTGCTATTGCGCAAGCCCGATTTCGCGCAGATCGCGCAGCACGAACATGCCGGGTGTGGAGTACATCGCGGCGATGATCTTCAACCGCGCCGGCGGCCGGCCTATGCCGGCGAAGGCCTCGTGCACCACTTCGCCTTGCACCAGGCCGATGTCGAGCTTGCCCGCTTCGAGCAGGGGCACGTTCTCGGTGCTGCCCTTGGTGTTCTGCGGCTGCAGCAGGAACGAGGCGTCGGCTGCATTTACGACTTCCACCACCGCGGCGCCGTAGACCGGAAAGCCGCCGCCGGGGGTGGCCGTGCCCAGAAGCACTTGTTGCGGTACGGAAGCCTCAGGTGCCATAGCGCACCATGGAATTGAATTGTTTGAACGCGGCGAGCGCGCTATAGCAGGCCAGCATCGCGGTCTTGGGGTTGTCGGGGAAGGGGACGCTCTCGAACTTGATGCTGATGTTGCCGGTCTTGCCGCGGATGTTGATGTAATGCGTGTTATGGATGAGCGCCGGGTCGGCCACCACCTTCAGCTGCGTGCGGTCGAAGCCGATGCCGGCCAGGGCGAGCGCCGCGGCGATGTTCACGTTGGCGGGGAAGTGCGGCACGCCCGCGCGCGCCGTGCCCTCGAACAGCGTCACCGGGCCGCTCAAATGGTCAAGATCGAGGTGCAGCCTCTCGACATAGGGAATACCTTTCCACGCCGCCGGCGGCTTGGTCACCGCGATCTCGACCGCATCGGCGCCGGCCACGCATACCGCCTTGAGCGCATCGAGACCGCCGATGCCGCCCGAGGGGATGTAGAGCAGGGCTTTGTGCCTGGCCGCAGCGGTTTCCAGCCGCGCGCGCAAGGCATCGTCGCAGAGCGCGCCGCCGGAGAGAATGATGACCGGAATGCCGCGCTCGAGCAGCGGCCGCGCGAACTCGCGCACCGCATCGTGCGAGGCCGCCTCGATCACGACTTCAGGGCGCTCGGCCAGCAGCGCCTCGAGACTGGTGACGAAAGGCAGGCCGTATTGCTCGGCCAGCGGTTTGCCGCGCGAGGCTGCGCTGCGGCCCTGGATTGCGACCACGCGCGCCTCGCCCATGTCGCCGTGCGCGATGTGTTGCAGAAACAGGCGCGCGATCACGCCGCCGCCAATGATGCCGATGCGCATGCCTATGGCCCCTTTGATCAGGGCCAAATTCTGCCATACATTGGCCGTTCATCGTTCACGGCCGGAACCAAGCGGCTGCAAGGCCGCAGACGCTACTGGCGGCTGTCGATATAGCCGCCGATCACGGCGCCGATTAGGGCGGCCGGGCCGATGATGTCGCGCATGGGCGCGGGCTGAACGTAATACACCGGAGGCGCGACGATCACTGGTTGCTGTGCCACAAAGAAGCGACGGCGATCGAAGTCACGGAAACGCTCGCGGTACTCGCGACGGTCATCGTCGCGGAAATGCTCGCGATACTCGTGGCGGTCATAGTTGCTGTAGGCGCCGCGGTCGCGGTAATAATCATGATCACGCTCGCGTCCTTGGTCGGCGAAGACAGGCGCCGCCGCGACCAGCGTCGCGCCGGCGGCCAGGGCGAAGATCAGCTTCTTCTTGACGTTCATGGCTTTCTCCTTTCGAGATGTACGCGCGGAACAGGGTCCGTATGCGAGCCAGTGTCCGCCGGCGCGTGGTTACTGTGCGTAAGCAATTGTGAGCAAATGCAACGCGCATCAGGCGCCGCGGACGATGAAGCGCCCCGGATGCGTGCGCGATTTTGCCGGATTCCGTGGATTTGTCGCGGCGTTGTTGCAACCGTCGCTAATCTATTTTTGCCCCCGATTCCCTCACTAGGCGCACCCACAATTTGTCGTTTTCGGCGAGGAAGGCGGCGAAGTCCGCAGGCGAGCTCGAGCTCGCGACCTCGGTGCCCTCGCGCGCGAAGGCCTGCTTGACCTCGGGCCGCTGCAGCGCCGCGATCGTGGCGTCGAAAAGTTTTTTTACTATTTCAGGCTTGGTGGCGGCGGGAACGAAAAAGCCGTACCAGAACGAAATTTCGTAGTCGGGAAGGCCGGCTTCCTCCATGCCGGGTACGCCCGGAACCAGCGGCGTACTCTTGCGGCTGGTCACCGCGAGCGCGCGCAGGCGCCCGGATTGCACCAGCGGCAGCACCGAGGGCGGCGTGGCGAAAGTCAGTTGGGTGTCGCCGGCGAGCACCGATTGCACCGACGGCCCGCCGCCCTTGAACGGGACATGCACCATGTCCACGCCGGCGAGTCGGCTGAACAGCACGCCGGCCAAGTGCGGCGCCGAACCGTTGCCGGAGCTGGAGTAATTCAACTTGCCCGGCGATTTCTTGGCGACGGCGATGAGCTCCTTGATCGAGTTCACGCCCAGGCCGGGATAAGCCGTGATCAGGAGCGGCGAAGTCGAGACCTTGGTGATGGGCGCAAGATCGCGCAGGCTGTAGCCGAGCTTGGAGTTGAGCGCGGGATTGACCGAGATGCTGGAGGGGCTTGCAATCAGCACGGTGTAGCCGTCCGGTGCGGACTTGGCGACGTAGTCGGCGGCAATGCTGGAGCCTGCGCCCGCGCGGTTTTCCACTATGACCGCCTGGCCCAGCGCCTTGGACAGCGGCTCGCTGATCGCGCGCGCCACAAAATCGGCGGCGCCGCCGGGCGTGAAGCCCACCACCAAGCGGATCGGTTTCGTCGGATACGCCTGTGCCGAGGCCTGCGCACCGGCGCCGGCCAGAATCAGCGACAAAAGCAGCATGAGCATGCGTTTCATGGTGTTTCCTCTTTATGGTTTCATGATCCAGGTGGGCAAATCACGCGTTGGGCATGCGCACCACGATTTTACCGAGCTGCGCGTTCGATTCCATGTAGGCTTTTGCCGCCGGCAGTTCGTCGAAGCTGTAGGTCCGATCGAGCATCGGCCGGATGCGGCCGTCGGCGATCGCCGGGAGTATGTCGGCGATGAAGCCGCGCGCGGATTCGGCGCGCTGCTCGGCGCTGCGCAGCTTGTTGGACACGCCGAACAGCACCAGGCGCTTCGCGTGCAGCGCCTCGATGTCGATTTCCGCCTTGAGCACCCCGTCGAGGTAGCCCACGGTCGCGAGCCGGCCCTGGAACGCGAGCGCGCGCACGCATTCGGCGAACACCGAGCCGCCGACGTTGTTGACGATGAGGTTCGCGCCTTTGCCGCCGGTGGCCTGCATCACGGCGTCGCAGAAATCGCCGGCGCGCGTGCACAGGCCGACGTCCAGACCCGCGGCTTTCAGCCGCGCGAGCTTGTCCGCCGAGCCCGAGGTGCCGATCACGTTCGCGCCCAGCGCTTTCGCCGTCTGCAGCGCGGCGACGCCCACGCCCGAGGAAATCCCGGTCACCAGCAGCCATTCGCCGGCGGCGAGCCTGCCCTGCGCGATCAGCATGTCGTGCACCACCATGAACGTGAGCGGGATGCTCGCCGCCTCCTCCCACGAGAGGCGCGCCGGCACGGCGACCGCTTCGCGCGCATCCATGAGCGCGTATTCGGCGAACGCGCCGGGGCAGCGCCCCATGACGCGCTGGCCTGCCGCGAAACCGGTAACCCCGGCGCCGAGCTTGACGAGTTCGCCCGCACCTTCGCCGCCTGCGGGCTTCGCTGTGCCCGCCTTGGTCAGGCCATGGCCGGCGATGAACTCGCCGCGATTGAGGCCGGCCGCATGCATGCGCACGAGCAATTGCCCCGGCCCGGGCTCGGGCTGCGGCACTTCGCGCCGCTCCAGGGTGGTTTGATTCGCGCCCACTTGAATCCAGTAAGACTGCATAGTTGTACTGTGTTATTAATGTTTATACACTCTCAGGTAAGCCTTTGCGCAGCACGGACAAAGCGGCAGACTTCGTGCGATGGCCCGCCCCAGGCGAAAGCGTGCGGTGGCGATCGACCAGGGGATGTG
>JAJZPQ010000073.1 GCA_021811085.1 Pseudomonadota bacterium
ACGCGCCACCAGGCGGCGCTGGAAATCGAGAGCGAACCGGGAAAGGGTAGCTGCTTTTCCGCGGTGTTCCCGGCACGGCGCATCAGGACCGCAGCCGAAGCGGCGCCGACTGCGGGCTAGGTCGAACTGCGGTGCCAAATCTTGCTTGGAACCCCAACACCGCTTTTATCCATAACCGCGATTTCTGCGCGGATGCGCTTTTCATCCGCGCAGAAATCGCGGTTGGCGCGCAGAGCGCGCAATGGCCGCTACGCCAGCGTCGATCTTGTAAAAAAGCAGTCTAGCGCGCGGATTCGATCGCGACGCGTTCGAAATCGCTGCCGCGCTCGATCACGCCGGTGAGCAGCAGCAATTCCCGGCTGTCGCTGTGGACTTCGAGCACGCGCTTGGGCCGATACCAGCCCAGCGGGAGTATCAGCGAGGCGGGCGCGGATAGCGCGGCCAGCGCGGGGCAATACAGCGCCTGCACGAATTTTTCCGCCTGCGCGTTGATTCCGGTGGGCCGCACGGCCACCGCCTGCGGCATGCCCGAGATGATGCGCACCCCGAGGTGGAGGTCGTCATTCGCGTCGGTCCTGATCCAGCGCACCATGCCGACGAGGAAATTCTTGGCGTCGGCCGGCCGCACCGCGATCAGCTGCGTGTGTGCGTAGCGCCCGCCGGTGGAGGCGGCCGGGCGCACGATGCGCAGGCCCGACAGGCTCTCCTCCCGCAGCAGCCAATCCTCGATCGCATACCCGCCGGAATCGATGAACGCTTCCTCGTGGCGTGAGCTGGCGTGGCCGAAGGTGGCGATTTCCTCGCGTTGCTGCCGCGTCAGCGTGGTCGCCAGGCCGGGCTGACGGAAGGTCTTGCCGCCGGAAATATGAAAATGCATGGAGGCGAGCGTGCAGCAGGCCTGCGCCTTTGCGTCCACGCGGCGGCGCACCTGCGTTCTGCCGTTCTTGCCCTCGCACCACAGGCGGAACAGCAGCACCAGCAGCTGCTCCACGCTGGGCATGGCGCAATCCTCGCCCAGCCCCAGGCTCGCGGGCGATTCGCCCTTGCGCAGCAGCACCACGTTTTTTTTCAGGATGCGCGCGAGATCGGTGATGTCGAGCCAGGCCGAGGCCGTGCGCCCGTTGGCGTCGGCATCGCGGTACGGGCCCGAGGCTGAGCCAAAATCGAGCAGCAGCGGCGGCAGGCTCTTGTCCTCGGGCGGCTTGCGCCGCACCGGCGCATGCGGGGTCCAGCGCTCCAGCCAGCGCTCGATCTGCGCCAGCTGCTTTTGCTGCTGCTCGTCCGGGTTCGCCAGCGCGAACAGCAGCGCGCGCACGTACACCTCGGAGCAGCTTACCTCCGTCTTTCTCGCCGTGTCCGCGACCGGCGTGGCGAACTCGCCCGCCTCCTCGGCCTTGGCATAGAGCTGGTGCAAAGCCAGCCAATAGGTATCGGGAAAGTCGTGATAGACGCGGGCGTGATCGAACATGGCGGAGGCGAGGCAATCCAGGCCGCGCTGGCACATGAGCGCAATCTGGCTGTCGCGGCCCTGCGCACCCTGCAGGCAGTGCTGATAGCCGAGCAGCAGTTCCTGCCACAGCTCCACTACCTGCGTGAACATGCTGCGCTCCACCTTCGTCAGCGGCAGCGGTTTGTTGGCGAGCTTCTTGATTTGCTCCGCCTGCACGAAATAGATCGCTTCGCGCAGGACCTCCAGCATCTTGAGCCGTTCGGCTGCGGCGAGTTGGGTGCGGTTGAGCTGACGCAGCTGATCGAGCAGCCGGATTTGCGAAGGGGCGACGTTCACCAGCGGCAGCTCGGCCAGCCACGCGGCGCAGGTGGCGCTGTCGCGGAATTCCGGCTTCGCGTCGGCGGAGAATTCGGGTAGCTTGAATTCGAACATGGGCGTCAGGGGGCCGTCATGGTGCTCATTCTGCCACCGCCGGCAACGAATTGTGCAAAGCCTGCTTCAGCGCGCCGCTGTCGACCCCGTGCGCGGTGCCCGCGCGCTGCGGCTCGCCCCAGACCGGGGCGGGAAAGTGCTTGTCGTCGGCGAAGCGCGGAATCACGTGCCAGTGCAGGTGCGCCACCACGTTGCCCAGGCTCGCGAGGTTGATTTTCGCCGGCTGCAGCAGCTCGCGCAAGGCCTGCTCGACGGCGAATACCACGCGCATCAGTCTTTGTCCGGTCGCTGCATCGAGGTCGGTCATTTCGCTCACATGCCGGTTGACGATGACGCGGCAGAACGCGGGATAGTCGCAGTCTTCGACCAGGACCACCCGGCATAGATCGTCCTGCCACAGCGTCTTGCCGCCGGCAGAATTGCACAATTCGCAAGGAGCGCTTGTCAATTTTGTCACGTAAGCCTCGACGCTTCGGCTCCGATCGTGAAATGGTTCACGCCGCGATCAGAGCAGCACGCGCTCGATGCCGCCGTGATTCGCTTTGGCCACGTAATCGGCCATCCAGTTCGGACCGAGCAGCTGCTTCGCCAACTCCACCACGATGTAGTCGGCCTCGGTGCCGGCATCGTCGTTGTAGCGTGCGAGGCCCTGCAGGCAGGAGGGGCAGGAGGTGAGGATCTTGACCGCGCCGCCGAACTCGCCCTCGCCGGCGCTTCCCGCGCGCAGTGCCGCCGCGCCTTTCTTCATTTCCTCTTCCTTGCGAAACCGCACCTGGGTCGAGATGTCGGGCCGGGTCAGCGCAAGCGTACCCGATTCGCCGCAGCAGCGTTCGTTCAGGGTCACTCCGCCGCCCATGAGCTGGTTGACCACCTGCAGCGGCTGGTAGGTCTTGATCGGCGTGTGGCAGGGGTCGTGGTACATGTAGCGTACGCCCGCGACGCCGTCGAGCTTGATGCCCTGCTCCAGCAGGTATTCGTGGATGTCGAGCAGGCGGCAGCCGGGGAAAATCTTGTCGAATTCGTATTTCTGCAGTTGGTCCATGCAGGTGCCGCAGGACACGATCACGGTCTTGATGTCGAGGTAATTGAGGGTGTTGGCGACGCGGTGGAACAGCACGCGGTTGTCGGTGATGATGCGCTTGCCCTCGTCCTCCTCGCCGGCGGCGGTCTGCGGGTAGCCGCAGCACAGATAACCCGGCGGCAGCACGCACTGTGCGCCGACCGCATACAGCATCGCCTGCGTCGCGAGGCCTACCTGGCTGAACAAGCGCTCCGAGCCGCAGCCGGGGAAATAGAACACCGCGTCTGACTCCTCGGCGGCACGCGCCGGGTCGCGGATGATCGGCACGATATGCCGGTCCTCGAGCTCGAGCAGCGCGCGCGCGGTGCGCTTGGGCAGCTTGCCCGGCATGGGCTTGTTGATGAAATGCACCACTTGCGCGCGCAGCGCGGGCCGGCCTACCGTCGCCGGCGGGTGCCGCGTCTGGCGCTGCACCAGGCCCAGCGCTTTCGCGCCGCGGTAGGCGAGCCGTTGCGCACGGTAGCCCCATTCGATCATCGCGGTGCGCGCGAGCTTGATCGTGTTGGGGTTGGTCGCGTTGAGGAACAGCATCGAGGCCGCGGTGCCGGGATTGAACTTCTTCTTGCCCTGCTTGCGCAGCACGTTGCGCATCGCGATCGAGACGTCGCCGAAGTCGATGTCCACCGGACAGGGATTGGCGCATTTATGGCATACCGTGCAGTGGTCGGCGACGTCGCCGAACTCGTCGAAATGCTTGAGCGATATGCCGCGCCGCGTCTGCTCCTCGTACAGAAACGCTTCGATCAGGAGCGAGGTCGCAAGGATCTTGTTGCGCGGGCTGTAGAGCAGGTTGGCGCGCGGCACATGGGTGGCGCATACCGGCTTGCACTTGCCGCAGCGCAGGCAGTCCTTGATCGAGTCGGCGATGCTGCCCGTCTCCGACTGCTCCATGATCAGCGATTCGGCGCCGAGCAGGCTGAAGCTGGGAGTGTAGGCGTTCCTCAGGTCCCCGCCCGCGAGCAGCTTGCCCGCATTGAAGCGGCCCTGCGGATCCGCCTTCTGTTTGTAGCTGCGGAAGGCCTCGACTTCGTGCGCGTCCAGGTACTCGAGCTTGGTGATGCCGATGCCGTGCTCGCCCGAGATCACGCCGTCCAGGGATTTCGCCAGGCGCATGATGCGCGCCACCGCCGCGTTGGCCTGGCGCAGCATGTCGTAATTGTCGGAGTTGACCGGGATGTTGGTGTGCACATTGCCGTCGCCGGCATGCATGTGCAGCGCCACGAACACGCGCCCTTTGAGCACGCTCTGATGGATCGCATAGCAGCCCTCGAGGATGCGGCGGAATACGAGGCCGTCGAACAGCTGCTCCAGCGCGGCGCGCACTTCGTCTTTCCACGACACGCGCACGCTGTGGTCCTGCAGCAGCGAGAATATGGTGCGGCCCGCGTGGGTCACGGCCGCAAGGCCGGGCACCGTGTCGGCACGCGCCTCGGCCACCGGCAGGTCGAGGCTGTCGAGCAGATAGCGCCAGCGCGTGCGCGTCTGCGCGATGAGCTCGCGCGCGGCCTCGCGCCGGTCGCCGAGAAACTCGGGCGCGGGCAGCACCTCGCCGTGCTGGGTCAGCGGCAGCTCGCCCAGGAAATAGTCGTCCAGCGCATCGAGCAGCGCGAGCTTGTTCGCGATCGACAGTTCGATGTTGATGCGCTCGATGCCGTCGGAATAGTCGCCCAGGCGCGCGAGCGGTATGACCACGTCCTCATTGATCTTGAACGCGTTGGTGTGCTTGGCGATCGCCGCGGTGCGCGCGCGGTCGAGCCAGAATTTGCGCCGCGTCTCGGCCGAGACGGCGATGAAGCCCTCGCCGCCGCGCGCGTTGGCGATGCGCACCACCTGCGACGCCGCCGCTGCGACCGCATCTTCGTCGGCGCCGACGATGTCGCCGATGAGCACCATTTTCGGCCGCGCCGCGCCGCCGGGCTGGCGTTTCGCCTTGGTGGCATAGCCGACCGCTTTCAGATAGCGCTCGTCCATGTGCTCCAGCCCGGCGAGCATCACCGGCTGCGCTCCCCCCGCCGCGCCTTGGCCCGCGCGCGCGTCGAGGTAGTTCTTGATTTCGACGATCGCCGGCACCGAGTCGCGCACCTGGCCGAAGAATTCCAGGCAAACGGTGCGAATGGATGCGGGCATCTTGTGCAGAATGAAGCGCGCCGAAGTGATGATGCCGTCGCAGCCCTCTTTCTGTATGCCGGGCAGGCCGGAAAGGAATTTGTCGGTGACGTCCTTGCCCAGGCCCGCCCTGCGGAAGCGCGCGCCCGGGATTTCCAGGATTTCAGGCTCGCCCTGGGGGGTGCTGCCGTCGCGGCGGAAGCGCTGGATCTGGAAGCGCGCGAGTTCGGCGTCGTGGATCTTGCCCAGGTTATGCGCGAGGCGCGTGATTTCGAGGAAATAGCCGTTGGCGTCGACCATGCGCCAGGAGACGAGATTGTCGAGGGCGGTGCCCCACAGCACCGCCTTTTTGCCGCCCGCGTTCATGGCGACGTTGCCGCCGATGCAGGAGGCGTCGGCCGAAGTCGGATCGACCGCGAATACGTGGCCGGCCGCTTCCGCCGCCTCCATCACGCGCTTGGTGACCACGCCCGCGCCGCAGCGTATGGTCGCCACCGGCTGCACCACGCCCGGCAGCCAGCTTTCCTCTACCGCGCCCAGCGCATCGAGCTTTTCGGTATTGATGACCGCCGCGAGCGGTGTCAGCGGCACGGCGCCGCCGGTGTAGCCGGTGCCGCCGCCGCGCGGGATGATGGTGAGTCCGAGTTCGATGCAGTCGTGCACCAGCGCGGCGACCTCGTCTTCGCGGTCCGGATGGATCACGACGAAGGGGTATTCGACGCGCCAGTCGGTGGCGTCGGTGACGTGGGAGACGCGCGCGAGGCCGTCGAACTGGATGTTGTCGCGGCGCGTGCTGCGGCTGAGTTTCTTCAGCGCGAGGCGGCGCAGCGCCGCCACTTCGGCGAAACCGGCGGCGAACCTATCCACCGCGTCGCGCCCGCGCTCCAGCAGAAACGTCACGCGCTCGGCGCGCGCGGTTTGCTGCGCCATGGTTTCGCCTTCGGCGTCGGCTTCGGCGAGATATTGCGCCCGGCGCTTTTCGATCTCGTCCAGGCGATGGCGCATGGCTTCGATCAGCGCTGCGCGCCGCGCGGGGTTGTCCAGCAGGTCGTCCTGCAGGTAAGGATTGCGCGACACCACCCAGATGTCGCCCAGCACCTCGTACAGCATGCGCGCCGAACGGCCGGTGCGGCGCTCGGCGCGCAGTTCGCGCAGCGTATCCCAGGCTTTTTCGCCGAGCAGGCGCAGCACGATCTCGCGGTCGGAGAACGAGGTGTAGTTGTACGGGATCTCGCGAAGTCGGGCGCTCATGTGCGTCCCTGCGCACTCACGGCGCCGCCGCAGCGTCCTGCGCCGGGGGCTCGGGCGCAGGTTCCGGGAACACGTCGCGATAGCTGGCGTAGAAGCTTGCAAACAGCGTGGGCACGTAAGTGAGCATGACCGGCAGCATCACCAGCACGAACGCGTTCTGCGAACCGGTGCCGAGCATGCCGCGCACCAGCAGCGCGAGCACGAACAGCAGGAAACTGCAGATCATGCTCAGCATTGTCAAGGCGAGGCCGTAGGCGACGAACGCGCGCCAATTGCGCCAGGCGGCGAAAAAACTGTAGAACAGGGCCTGCAAGGCCGGCAGTTTGCGCCAGGCCGACAGCGCCGGCGCAAACCAGAACGCCGCCAGCACGGGTACGTAAAGCGCTGCGGCGAGCAGCGCCGCCACGGCCAGCCAGCCCTCCTCGTAGGCTTCGGGCGGCGGCTTCGTGCCCAGCACCATCAATTGCAGCAGCAGGCCGCCGTCGACCAGGGCCGTCAGGCTGAGGATGGCGAGCCCGCACGCGAGGTAAAGGCCGCCCTGCCTGAGCAGCGCCGGCAGGTTCGATCTGAATCCCGCGAACAGCAAGTCCGCGCGCAGCTTGCGACCGAGGTCGAGCTCGCGGCTGGCGATCATGAAGCTCGCCGAGAACGGAGGGATCAGCACCGTAGCCGCGAACCATCCCAACAGCGGGATCATGCCCAGCAGCTGCATCAGCATGATGTAGGACAGCGCGAGGAACGCCCACATGACCGGGCTCTTGCGAAACAGCGCAAAGCCGGTCAGTACCCAGTTCCAGCCGTAGCCTGCGGGGACGGTGTTCATGGTCTGCCTAGACCCAAGGCGCGCCGTCCGCAAGGGCGACGCGCAATTCGAGGATGCGGCGGAAGTGTTCCGGATCGTGCGCGTGCACCAGTTCGCCCGGGCGCGGCAGGTAAAAATCGTACAGCCGCGACAGCCAGAAGCGCAGCGCCGCGGCGCGCAGCATCAGCGGCCAGGCTTCGTGCTCGGCCTGAGTAAACGGCCGCCGCGCATGGTAGGCGGCAAGCAAGGCCTCGGCGCGCGGCGCATCGATCTCGCCGCCCGCATGCACGCACCAGTCGTTGAGCGTGACCGCCACGTCGAACAGCAGCCAATCGATGCCGGCGAAGTAGAAATCGATCACACCGCCGATGCGCGCGCCGGTGAACAGCACGTTGTCGCGGAACAGGTCGGCGTGTACGGCTCCGCGCGGCAGATCCTCGCGCCGGTGCTGCGCCTGGAATTCCAGTTCCGCGGCCAGCAGCGCCGCGCGAGCGGCATCGAGAAACGGGCTCACCTCGCGCGCGGCCAGCGCCCACCAGCGCGGCCCGCGCGGATTGTCGAGGCTGCCGGCATAGGAGCGGCCGGCGAGGTGGATCGCAGCGAGCATGGCGCCGACCTCGGCGCAGTGCGCCGGCGCCGGCGCCGTGAGCGCTTTCCCCGGCAGGCGCGACATCAGCGCTGCCGGCTTGCCGTTGAGTTCCGAAAACAGCCGGCCCTGCAGGTCGGTCGCGGGTGCCGGGCTCGGTATCCCGTGCTGCGCCAAATGCGACATCAGCCCCAGATAAAACGGCAGTTCGACCGGCGTGAGTTTTTCGAACAGCGTCAGCACGTAACTGCCGTCGCTGGTGTCGACGAAGTAGTTGGTGTTCTCGATGCCGGCGGCGATGCCCTGCAGGCGCAGCAGCGTGCCCAGGCGGTAGTGTTTCAGCCATATGGATAACTGCTCGGGCGTGACCGGGGTGAAGACAGACATGCGCGCGTTGTGCGGTGAGCCGGAGATAGCGGGGCGGAATCACCGCTCAACCTTACCCAGGACTCGCCGCTACTGGTTCAGAATGTATGGAGCACCCACTGCGGTACGCGCAGGCCGGAGTCGAGTGAATCGCGCCGGCTCATGACGCCGTTGCCGGATTCATCCACCAGGAAATAGGGCGCGCCGTGCGGCGGCGTCACCTTCATCGCATACAGCTTGCCGTTGACGCGATACTCTTCCACCTTGTCTTCGCCGCGCTTGGTGATGGTCACTTGCGGCTCCAGCGACGGATCGGGCGCGAGGCCGGGCGGGGGCGGGGGAGGGGCGGGCAGAGGCTCGAGCTTGGGCGGCTGTTGCGCCGCCAGCGGAAGCGCAATTCCGAGCAGTGCGATACCTAGCAAGCGGCGCATGATGGGCTTCCTGTCGATCGTTAAGATGGAATTTTAGCAGATTCGGGCTGCGCCTCAGAGGTTTAGCTGACTCTCGCGTTCTGTCGGCAAGGGTGCGAACCCCCTTTTTTCGTAATACTTGAATATCGCCTCCACAATCGCCGCCGGATCGTCTATGGTCTGCACCAGGTCCAGGTCCGCCGCATCGATCATGTGCTCGGTGCGCAGACTGTTGCGAAACCAGTCGAGCAGCCCCTGCCAGAACGGCGAGTGCACCAGGATGATGGGCATTTTGCGCGTCTTGCCGGTCTGCACCAGCGTAAGCGCTTCGGACAGTTCGTCCAGCGTGCCGAAGCCGCCCGGGAGCACCACATAGGCGGTGGCGAATTTGACGAAGCCTACCTTGCGCGCAAAAAAGTGGTGAAAGGTGAGGCTGATGTCCTGGTAGCGGTTGCTGAGCTGCTCGTTCGGCAGCTGGATGTTGAGGCCCACCGAGGGCGATTTGCCGTAGAACGCCCCCTTGTTGGCCGCTTCCATGATGCCCGGGCCGCCGCCGGAGACGACCGAGAAGCCGGCGTCGGAAAGCAGCCGCGCGATTTTCTCCGCCAGCAGGTAGTAGGGCGAGTCGACTGCCGCGCGCGCGCTGCCGAAGATGCTCACCGCCGGCCGGATCTGGGACAGGCGCTCGGTGGCTTCGACGAATTCTGACATAATCCCGAATATCCGCCAGGACTCGCGCGCGTTGTGGGCCATGTCTGCTGCGCCGGCGTCGGCCGGCCGCGGAAGTTTCCCGTTCATACCTGACCCTCTATGAAAACCCTGCTGTTGGTGGATGGATCGTCGTATCTGTACCGCGCGTTTCACGCGCTGCCTGACTTGCGCAACGCGCGGGGCGAGCCTACCGGCGCGATCTACGGCGTGCTCAACATGCTACGACGCCTCGCAGCCGACTACAAGCCGGATTACCTCGCTTGCGTGTTCGACGCCAAGGGCAAGACTTTCCGCGACGATTGGTATGCCGAATACAAGGCGCACCGCCCGCCGATGCCCGAGGACCTGGTGCGCCAGATCGAGCCGCTGCATCAGGCCGTCGCCGCGCTCGGCTGGCCGCTGCTGATGATAGACGGCGTCGAGGCCGACGACGTTATCGGCACGCTCGCACGCGAGGCCGCCGCGGCCGGCATGCGCTGCGTGGTCTCCACCGGCGACAAGGACCTGACGCAGCTGGTGAACGCTCAGGTCACGTTGATCAACACCATGAACAACGAGCGCCTGGACGAGGCCGGGGTCGAGGCCAAGTTCGGCGTGCCGCCGCGGCTGATGCTCGATTACCTCACGCTGGTCGGCGACAGCGTGGACAACGTGCCCGGCGTGGACAAGGTCGGCCCCAAGACCGCGGTCAAATGGCTCACGCAATACGGCTCGCTCGACGGCGTGGTTGCGCACGCCGAGGAGATCGGCGGCGTCGTAGGGGAGAATTTGCGCCGCGCGCTGCCCTGGCTGCCGCAGGCCAGAAAACTGCTCACCGTCTATTGCGACCTGCAGCTGCCGGTCAAGCCGGAGGAACTGTTGCCGCGGCCGCAGGGCGAAGCCGAGCTGACTGGGCTGTTCCAGCGCTTCGGTTTCAAGAGCTGGCTCAAGGATGCGGCGCCCGCGGGTAGCGCGCCCAGCGCGCCGGCTGCCGCGCCGAGTGCGGCCGCGCCGATCGCGCTCCATTACGAGACCCTGCTGCAGGAACAGCAGCTAGTCCAATGGCTCCAGCTGCTCGACAGCGCGGCCCTGATCGCTTTCGATACCGAGACCACCGGCCTCGATCCGATGAGCGCGCAGCTGGTGGGCATGTCGTTCTGCGCCGAGCCGGGGCACGCCGCGTATCTGCCGCTCGCGCACAATTATGCCGGCGCGCCGCAGCAGCTGGGCGTGGCGCGCGCCCTGGAATTGCTGCGGCCCTGGCTCGAGGACGCGCGCAAACCCAAACTCGGGCAGAACCTCAAGTACGACGAGCACGTGCTCGCCAATCACGGCGTGGCGCTGCGTGGGGTGGTGCACGACACCCTGCTCGAGTCCTACGTGCTCGAATCGCATTTGCGCCACGACCTGGGCACGCTGGCCGAACGCCACCTGCAGCTTGCCACCATCAGCTACGACGACGTCACCGGCAAGGGCGCGCAGCGCATCGGTTTCGAACAGGTAAGCGTGGAGCGCGCCGCCGAATATTCGGCCGAGGACGCCGATGTGACGCTGCGCGTGCACCAGTGCTTGTATCCGAAGGTGCAGGCCGAGCCCGGGCTGGAGTACGTGTACCGGAGAATCGAGCTGCCGGCGCGCGAAGTGCTGTTCCGCATGGAGCGCAACGGCGTGCTTATCGACGCGGCCCTGCTCGAAGCGCAGAGCCGCGAGCTCGGCCAGAAAATGATGGAGCTGGAACACAAGGCTTATCAGGAGGCCGGCCAGCCGTTCAACCTGAATTCGCCCAAGCAGATCGGCGAAATCTTCTTCGACCGCCTGCAGCTGCCGGTGCTTAAAAAAACCCCGAGCGGTGCGCCGTCCACCGACGAGGAAGTGCTGGAGCGCCTGGCCGCGGACTATCCCCTGCCCAAAACCTTGCTCGAATACCGCGCACTGACCAAGCTCAAATCGACCTACACCGACAAGCTGCCGAAAATGGTGAATTCGGCGACCGGGCGCGTGCACACGAACTACGCGCAGGCGACGGCGGTGACCGGGCGCCTCGCGAGCACCGATCCCAACCTGCAGAACATACCGGTGCGCACGCCGGAAGGGCGGCGCATCCGCGAAGCTTTCATCGCCCCGGCCGGCTGCGTCATCGTTTCGGCCGACTATTCGCAAATCGAGCTGCGCATCATGGCGCATATTTCGCGCGACGAGAATCTACTGCGCGCTTTCGCCGCGGGCGAGGACGTGCACCGCCATACCGCCGCGGAAATCTTCAACCGCGAGCTGCATGAAGTCACGCCGGAGGAGCGGCGCTACGCGAAAGTGATCAATTTCGGCCTGATTTACGGCATGTCGGCTTTCGGCGTGGCACAGGCGCTGGGACTGGAGCGCGCCACTGCCCAGGCATATATCGACAGCTACTTCATGCGCTATCCCGGCGTGGCGCGCTATATGCAGCAGACGCGCGAGCAGGCGCGCAAGCGCGGCTACGTCGAAACGGTGTTCGGCCGCCGCCTGTGGCTCGCCGAAATACGCGCCGCCAACGCCGGCCGGCGCCAGGGCGCCGAGCGCGCCGCGATCAACGCGCCGATGCAGGGCACCGCGGCGGACCTGATCAAGCTGTCGATGATCGCGGTGCAGGACTGGCTGGACGCGGAACAGCTGGCGTCGCGGCTGGTGATGCAGGTGCACGACGAACTGGTGCTGGAAGTGCCGCAGGCGGAACTCGCGCGCGTGCGCGAGCGGCTGCCGCAGCTGATGACCGGCGTGGCCGAGCTGGCGGTGCCCCTTGTCGTGGATGTGGGTGTGGGCGCAAACTGGGAGCAGGCGCACTAACCCCAAGTTGGAGCGCGATGAGCCTACCCTCGAGCCAGAAGCCGTCTGAGCATTCCGCATCCGCGCGGCGGAAGTTCCGCCATGTGGTGCTGCTCGGTGATGCCCTGCTCGATGCCTACCGCAGTATCGACAAGACGCCGGGAAAATTCGAGGACGCGCTGCTCCCGGGCACGCGCGATCAGTGGCACATCAGCGTCGTCTCCGCGGCCGAGGTCGAGCGCGCCGGATCCTCGCTCGTTCTGCCCAAGGACGCCACGCACGCGATCATTTTCATCGAGGGCAACTACGCGATCGAGCAAAGCGGCATGATTCACGACCGGCCCGAGGCCTGCGCGCAGACGCTGGAGCAGCTCGCGCTCGCCGCCGACGAGTTCGAGCGCACGCTGGAGCGGCTGATCCGCCTGGCGCAGGCGGCGCGGCTGGTGATCATGGTGTGCTCCATGTTTCAACCGAACTACAAGGACCCGGTGCGCCAGCGCGCGGCTTGCGCGGCGCTGGCGGTGTTCAACGACCGGGTGACCAAGCGCGCGGCCGCGGCGCGCGTGGCTCTGATCGATCTGCGCCTGATCTGCAACGAGCCTGACGATTACGACAAGCCGACGCAGCTGTCCAAGAGCGGTTTGCAGAAGGCGGCCAATGTCATCCGCTACGCCATGTTCGAAATCGACGCCGCGGCGCGCCGCGCCGAGGTGTTTTTTTAGCCGATATCGCCTGTCGCGGGCACTCCGGCCGCGTGCGCCTGCCGGTCGGCGTGATAGCTCGAACGCACCATGGGCCCGATCGCCGCATGCAGGAACCCCATTTCCTGCGCCACGCGCTCGAATACGGCGAATCCGTCCGGATGCACGTAGCGCAGCACCGGCAGATGATGCGCAGTCGGCTGCAGGTACTGGCCGATGGTGAGCATATCCACGCCGTGCGCGCGCAAGTCGCGCATCACCGCGAGGATTTCCTCGTCCTCCTCCCCCAGGCCCAGCATCAGGCCCGATTTGGTCGGAATGCCGGGCCGCAGCGTCTTGAAGTCCTGCAGCAGCTTGAGCGAATGCAGGTAATCCGCGCCCGGGCGTGCCTGGCGGTAGAGCCGCGGCACGGTCTCGAGGTTGTGGTTCATCACGTCGGGCGGATCGGCCGCGAGGATGTCCAGCGCGATTTCCAGCCGGCCGCGGAAATCGGGCACCAGCACTTCGATGCGCGTGCGCGGCGAGTGCGCGCGCAGCGCGCGTATGCAATCGACGAAATGGCGCGCGCCGCCGTCGCGCAGGTCGTCGCGGTCGACGCTGGTGATGACCACGTAGTCGAGCGCGAGCGCGGCGATCGTCTGCGCCAGATGCGCCGGCTCGTCCGCGTCCGGCGGCGCCGGGCGCCCGTGCGCGACGTCGCAGAAGGGGCAGCGCCGCGTGCACAATTCGCCCAGGATCATGAACGTTGCGGTGCCTTTGCCGAAGCACTCGCCGATATTGGGGCAGGAGGCTTCCTCGCATACCGTGTGCAGCTTGTTCTCGCGCAGGCGCTGCTTGATCTCGTCGAAACGCGTATTGCCCGAGCCGGCCTTGACCCGGATCCATTCGGGCTTGCGCAGGCGCTCCTGCGGCAGGATCTTGATCGGGATGCGCGCCGTCTTGGCGCGGCCCTTTTCAGCGCCGCCGCTCATGCTGCGCCAGCAGGTGCGTGAGTGCGGCGGCGAGCAGGGTAGCCAGCTCGTCCGGCGCGGCGGGTATGCCCAGGTTGCGCGTCTGCGTCACCGCGAGTCCGGGGTAGCCGCAGGGGTCGATCGCAAGGAACGGCGTCAGGTCCATGTCCACGTTGAGCGCGACGCCGTGGTAGCAGCCGCGGCTGCGCACGCGCAGCCCGAGCGCCGCGACTTTCGCCCCGTCGACGTAGATGCCCGGCGCGCCAGCCTTGCGCTGCGCCGGAACGCGATAGCGCGCGAGCGTGTCGATCACGGCCTGTTCCAGCAGGCCGACGTAGCCGCGCACGTTCAGATCGCGCCGCGCGAGGTCGAGCAGCGTGTACATCACCACCTGACCCGGCCCGTGATAGGTGATCTGGCCGCCGCGGTCGATGCGCTCCAGCGGAATGTCGGAACCGCGCGGCAGGTGCTCCGGACGGCAGGCGAGGCCGGCGGTGTACACCGGCGGGTGCTGCAGCAGCCAGATCTCGTCCGGCGTGTCCTGCGTGCGCGCACTCGTGAACTGGCGCATCGCGGCATAGGTCGGCTGATACTCTGCCAAACCGAGCTGTCGGATGCGCGGCGCGTTTATCGGTCCGCGCAGCGCCGCTGCGGGCGTCTTTTCCCGCACGGATTCGGCCATATGCTGGTGGCTTGCGCCTTGCATGTCTATAGCACCATCTTGACCATCGGGTGATCGCATAGTTCGCGATAGAGTTCGTCCAGTTGTGCGCGCGATGTGGCGCGCACCGTGACCGTCAGCGACAGGTACTTGCCCAGGCGGCTCTTGCGCATTTCCATGGTGGCCGCGTCGAAATCCGGTGCATGGCGCAGAACCACGCCCATCACCTCCTGCGCAAACCCGGGCCGGGTCTCGCCCATGATCTTGATCGGGAAGTCGCAGGGAAACGCGAGCAGCGATTCGGGTTCAGGCGTGGAGCTCATTGCGCTATGAGGGGATATTTGCCGTTGAAAAATATGCGACGGGTGTTCAAACCTTGGCCGGTGCGCGCATGACCGTGCGCTTGTAGTCCTGATAGAGCTGGTGCATGCGCGCGGCCAGCGGTCCGGGCTTGCCCGCGTTTTGCCCGCGGCCCACCGGTTTGCCGTCGAGCGTCGAAATCGGCAGCACCTCCTTGGTCGAGGAGGTAAGCCAGAGTTCGTCCGCATCGCGCAATTCGGCTTCGCTTACCTGGCGGATTTCCAGCGGCAGCTTGTTCGCGCGCGCGAGTTCGATGACGACGTCGTAAGTGATGCCGGGCAGAATGAAATTGCTCTTCGGCGGCGTGACGATGACGCCGTCCTTGACCATGAATATATTGCTCGCCGAGCCTTCGGTCAGCATCCCGTCGCGCAGCAGCACCGATTCGGCCGCGCCGGCATCGACCGCGCTCTGGCGCAGCAGGCAATTCGCGAGCAGGGACACCGCCTTGATGTCGCAGCGCAGCCAGCGGTTGTCGGCGACGGTGATCGCGGCGACCCCGCGCTCGCGCAGTTCCTGCTTCGGCGTGATAAGCGGATTGGACATCATGAATACGGTCGGCTTGACGCCCTTGGGGAACGCATGGTCGCGCGGTGCCACGCCGCGCGTGACCTGCAGGTACACCCCCTGGTCCTCCCACGGATTCTTTGCCACGATCTCGCGCACCAGTTCGTCCCAGCGCGCGGCGCTGTAGGGATTTTCGATGCGCACGCCATCGAGGCTGGATTGCAGGCGCGCGAGATGTTCGCGCAGCCGGAACGGGTGTCCGGAATAGGAAGGTATGACTTCATACACGCCGTCGCCGAAAATGAAGCCGCGGTCGAGCACCGGTATCTTGGCCTGCTCGAGCGGCATCCACTCGCCGTTGAGATAAATCATCTCGATGTTCCCCTTATGTTCCGAGGGCATCCCCAAAGGGGACTTCCTCCCGGGCGTAGCCCGAGGAATCTGCTGTTACAGCGACAGCAGATCCTTCGCCGCTGACGCGCCTCAGGATGACGGCCGATATGCCGGCCGTCACTTGAACCAAAGCCGCATGCTGTCCCAGGCGCGGCCGAACAATCCGGCGACCGCCACGTTCTCCAGCGCCACTACCGGGTATTCGCCCAGGAGCTTGTTCTGCAGCATGACCTTTACCGTACCCACTTTCTGTCCGACGCTGATCGGCGCCACCAGCGGCTGCATGCTGACCAAATCCGCTTTCAGCTGGTCGCCCTGCCCGCGCGGCACGCTGACGTAAAAATCGGACTGGAAGCCGGCTTTGAGCCGGCTCGCGGCGCCTTTCCATACTTCCAGCGTGCTCACCGCCTGATCCTTGCCGTACAGTTTCACCGAATCGTAGAACTGAAAGCCGTAGTTCAGCAGTTTCAGGCTTTCCTGCGCGCGGCCGCTGTCCGAATTCGCGCCGAGCACCACCGACAGCAGGCGCCGCGGGCCGCGCTTGGCCGAAGCGATCAGGCAGAATCCGGCGTTTTCAGTATAGCCGGTCTTCATGCCGTCCACGTTCGGATCGAGCCACAGCAGGCGGTTGCGGTTGGGCTGGGTAATGTTGTTGTAGCGGTATTCGTGCAGCGAATACAGCGGATAGTATTCGGGGAAGTCGCGGATCAGCGCCACCGCGAGCAGCCCGAGGTCGTAGGCGCTCGAGTAGTGTTTGGGGTCGGGCAGGCCGGTCGCATTGTCGAAATTCGTGTCTTTCATGCCCAGGCGCTTGGCTTCGCGGTTCATCATCTGCGCGAACGCTTCCTCAGATCCGCCGATGGCTTCGGCGAGCGCGATGCAGGCGTCGTTGCCCGACTGCGTGATCATGCCGTGCAGCAACTCCTCCACTTTTACCGGCTTTGTCGGCTCGATGAACATGCGCGCGCCGGGCGCTTTTGCGGCGCGCTCCGATACCGGAATGACCTGATCCAGCGTCAGCGTCTTCTGCTTCAGCGCCGAGAACGCGAGGTAGGCGGTCATCAGCTTGGTCAGCGAGGCGGGCTCGACCCGCTCGTGCTCGTTGGCGCTGGTGATGGGCTGGCGGCCGGTGAAGTCGTACAACAGCCATGCCTTGGCGGCGATGGAGGGCGGGGGAGGGGCATCCGCGAACGCGAGGGCGGGCAGCAGGAGCAGGAAAGCCAGCAGGCGCTTCAGGGTCATGAGGGTCGCGCAAAAACGTGAATTATACCAGCCGCATCCTGGCCTAACCGGCCGATTCAGACCGGCGCAGTCCGTTGTCGGCGCGGCTTTATTTGTTTACGACCAGCGGTTTGAAGTCGAGTTCGCTGCGGATTTTCTCGGCAATCGCGTTGGCCTCGCCGCGGTTGGCGTAGGGGCCCAGATGCAGGCGGAATAGTTTGCCGCGTTCCTGGATCAGGATCGGCTGCTTCAGCCAGGCGAGTTGCTTGCGGATATTGTCGCGGAAGCTGTCCGCATTAGCGCGCGAGGAAAACGCGCCCAGTTGCAGATAGATGCCTGCGGTCTCCGCGCTGACCGGAATGCTGTCCGCGGCCGCCACGCTGCGTGCTGGCGCCGCCGGCGTCGCCGGCGCGGGCGGCGCGACGCTCTCGACTTCGACAGCGGCGATGCCGCTCTCGGCAAAGCCGAGCTTATAGGCCGCGGCGAACGACAAGTCCATCATGCGGCCGGAGGAAAACGGTCCGCGGTCGTTGATGCGCACCACCACCGACTTGCCGTTTTGCAGATTGGTCACGCGCGCGTAGCTCGGGATCGGCAGCGTCGGATGGGCGGCGGTCATGGCGTACATGTCGTAGATTTCCCCGCTCCAGGTGCGCTGGCCTTGGAATTTGCGCCCGTACCAGGAGGCGGTACCCTGCTTGCGCTGGTCGGAAAATTCCTTCTCCGGCACGTATTCCTTGCCGAACACGACATAGGGATCGTTGGCGTGCGGGTTCAGTGGCTCGGCCTTGGGCTGGGCGTCGGGGATCGCGTCCAGATCGACCGGGGGCACCCCGTCGGGGCCGTCGTCGCGGTAATAACCGCCCGGGCGGCGCATCAATTGCGCCACCGGCAGGGTTCCGGGTTTGGCCGGGGCCGCCTGCGGCGCGGGTTCCTGTTTTTGCAATTCGGCGCAGGCGCAAAGCGGCAGGACCAGGCACAGGGCGTACAGGGCCGGCCGCATCTAACGCACCACGATGAACGGCTTGACTTGCAGCGCCTCGCGAATTTTGTCGGCCATGCCGGCGGCTTCGTCGCGATCGCGGTAGGGGCCCAGATCCAGGCGGTACATGCCGTCGCGCGCGAAAATCTGAATCGCGTCGTTGAGCCAGACGAGCTGCTGATACACGCGCACGCGGAAATTCTCGGCGTTGTCGCGCGCCGAAAATGCGCCCAGCTGCAGGTAGATGCCGCGCGCATCGGCGTCGAGCGGCATCGGCTGCGCCGCTTCGGGCGGCGCAGCCGGCAGGGGGCTGGCCGCAGCCAGCACCATCGGTGCCACGGGTTTCGTTTCAGCCGCGGGCTGGGGCACCTGCGGCGCAGCGGCGGCAACCGCGGCCTCGCGCCGCTTTGCGGCGAGAAGCGGCATCTCTTCCGGCGTGATGGACTCGACTTCGACCTGGGTGCTGCCGGCGCCGGCGTAGCCGAGCTTGTAGGCTGCGGTGTAGGACAGGTCGATGAGCCGCCCCGAATGAAATGGCCCGCGGTCATTGATGCGCACGATTACGCTGCGGCCGTTGGCAAGATTGGTCACGCGCGCGTAGCTCGGAATCGGCAGCGTCGCATGTGCCGCGGTCATCGCGTACATGTCGTAGGGCTCGCCGCTGGAGGTGCGCTGACCCTGGAACTTGCGCCCGTACCAGCTGCCTATGCCGCGGTGCCGGTAAGGCGCAAGCGTCTTGAACGGTACGTACTGCACCCCGAACACCGAGTACGGATTGTTGGCGGCGCGCGCGAGCGGTTCCAGCTTGGGCTCGGCATCCGGGATCTGGTCGAGGTTGGGCGGCGGGTTGTCGCCCGGGCCGTCATCCTGATAATAGCCGCCGCCGCGCTGCGCCGCGGCGGGCGCCGGCTTTTGCGCCGTGACGCCCGCATCGCGCACGATCGCGCCGCGCTTGGGCGCGCTGGCGCAGCCGCCGATGATCAGCGCCGCCGCCGCGAGCGCGGCCAATTCGGCCGCGCGCAACAACGCACCCGACTTGCTTTGCCGCCACGCGTTCGGCGGCGTGGTGTTTTGTGCCTTGCCGAGCTCCGGGTTCACGTCAAGTCTGTACCAGCTTGCGGTGTCGGTGGATGCTCATCAGTATGCCGATACCGAGGAACAGTGTCACTAGTGCGGTGCCGCCGAAGGACACCAGCGGCAGCGGTACGCCTA
>JAJZPQ010000014.1 GCA_021811085.1 Pseudomonadota bacterium
CGAGGTTGATGCTGACGATGGTCAGCACGAGCGCGAGGCCGGGGAAAAAGCTGATCCAGTACTTGCCCGAGAGCAGGTAATCGAAGCCGTTCTTGATCAGCAGTCCGAGCGAGGGCTCGGTGATCGGCACGCCGATGCCGAGATAGGACAGCGTCGCTTCCAGCGCGATCGCCGCGGCCACTTGGACCGTGGCGATCACGATCAGCGGCGGCAGGCAATTGGGCAGCAAGTGGCGCAATACGATGCGCGCCGGCGGCAGCGCGAGGCAGGTGGCGGCTGCGATATATTCCTTGCCGCGTTCGATCAGCGCCGTGCTGCGCACGGTGCGCGCGTAATAGGCCCATTGCGCCATGATCAATGCGAATATCGTCTTGCCTATGCCCTGCCCGAGCAGCGCGAGCAGGATCAGCGCGATCAGGATCGACGGAAAGGACAGCTGGAGGTCGACGAGGCGCATGATCAGGCTGTCGGTGCGTCCGCCGAAATAGGCCGCGGCGAGCCCGAGCGCGAGGCCGATAAGCAGGGCGCACAGCGTGCTCGCCACGCCGACGGACAGGCTGATGCGCAGGCCATAGAATATGCCGGACAGAATATCGCGCCCCTGGTCGTCGCTGCCGAGCCAGAACCTCAGCCCGTTGTCCGACCTGGAGCCGGGCGGCAGGCGGCCGTCGAGCACGTCGAGCTGCGCCAGGTCGTAGGGATTCTGCGGCGAGAGCTGCGGCGCGAACAGGGCGACGAGCAGGATCAGCATGAGCAGCGCGAGTCCGGCGAGCGCAAGCCGGCTGCGGGCGAAGTCGGCGGCGATGCGCGCCAACGGCGTTGCTTCGCGCTGCATTGCCTAAGCCTGCCCCGCGCCGAGGCGCATGCGCGGGTCGAGCAGCGAGTAGGCGAGGTCGACGGCGAGGTTGATCAGGATGAACAGGCTCACGATGACGAGCAGGTAGGCCACGATCACCGGGCGGTCGAGCACATTGATCGAATCGATGATCAGCTTGCCCATGCCCGGCCAGGAGAATATCGACTCGGTGACGATCGCGAACGCGATCACCGAGCCGAACTCCAGGCCGATCACGGTGATGATCGGGATCAGGATGTTCTTGAGCACGTGCACGCCGACCACGCGCGCGTTCGACAGGCCTTTGGCGCGGGCGAATTTGACGTAGTCCTGCAGCAGTGCCTCGCGCGTGCCGGCGCTGGTGAGGCGCACGATCAGGGAGAGTTTGAACAGCGCGAGGTTGGTCGCCGGCAGGATCAGGTGGCGGATGCCGTCCCAGGAGAGGAAGCTCACCGGAACGCCGAGCAGCAGGCTGGTCGGACCGCGGCCGTTCGACGGCAGCCAGCCGAGCTCGACCGCGAACAGCATGATCAGCATCAGTCCGACCCAGAACGTGGGCAGGGAGAAGCCGAGGATGGAGCCCGTCATGATCAGCTTGCCCGGCCAGGAGTCGGGCTTCAAGCCCGCCCACAGGCCGAGCGGAATGCCGAGCAGCACCGCCATGCCGGTGGCGGCCAGGGCGAGCTCGAGCGTTGCCGGCAGCCGTTCCAGCACCAGCTGCAGCGCCGGGATGTTGTAGGCGAAGGACTTGCCGAGATCGCCGGCGAGGGCCTGCTTGACGAAGATCAGGTACTGCTGCCACAGCGGCCGGTCCAGTCCGAGCGCGGCAATCGTGCGCGCGATGTCGGCCTGATCGGCCTGCGGGCTGATCAGGATGTCCACCGGATTGCCGATCGCATACACGCCGACGAATACCAGCAGCGACATGAACGCGAGCACGAGTGCGCTTTGCAGCAGGCGGCGGACGATGAATGCGGCCATGGTGCGGCTCTAGCGCGGCCGGAAATCGCGTGCGAACGTGTATTCGTCGGTGCGCGCGTCGTAGGCGAGGCTGTTTTTCATCGCCCAGGACGCGAGCTGGTGGTGCAGCAGGATCACCGGCACGTCTTTGAGCGCGAGGCTCGCCGCCTCGCGCGCGACTGCCTCGCGCTTGCCGTCGTCCAGCGTGGCGAAATCCCGGGTCAGCAGTGCGTCCACTTGCGGATTCGAGTAGTGGCCCCAGTTCCAGGCGCCATAGCCCTTCGCCGCATCGGGGGTCGCGACGAGCGCGCGCAGCGCCAAGTCGCCCGAAAACGAACCCCAGCCGAGCAGGGCGAAGGAGAATTCGCCTGCGCGCGCTTTGGCGAAATACACGCTCGCGGGCATGGTCTCCACCTTGGCTTGTATGCCCACGCGCGCCAGCATTTGCGCGATCGCCTGCGCCAGCTGCTCGTCATTGACGTAGCGGTCGTTGGGCGCGTCCAGCGTGACGGCGAAGCCGTCGGGATAACCGGCCGCGGCCAGCAGTTTTTTCGCTGCCTCGGGGTCGTAGGATTCGGCTTTGAGCGCGGCGACATGGCCGAATACGGGCGGCGAGACCAGATTGCCAGCGGCGATGGCATTGCCTTCCATGACCCGCTCCACGATGGCGCGGCGGTTGATCGCCTTGGAAATCGCCAGCCGCACGCGCGCATCCTTGAACGGGTTATGCGCGAGCGGCTTGCCCGACTTGTCGGTCAGGTGCGGCGGATGCTCGCGGTACTGGTCCATATGCAGCAACAGCGTGCGCCAGGACACCTTCTGTTCCAGGCGAAAATTCGGGTTCGACTTGAGCCGGGTCAGATCGGCAGTGGGGATGTTCTCGATCGCGTCCACGTCGCCTGCGAGCAGCGCGGCGATGCGCGCGGTGTCCGCCGGCAGTATGCGCAGGGTCACCTTGTCCCAGGGAGCGGGCTTTCCTTTCGGCCAGCCCCAGTAGGCGTCGTTGCGCGCGAGTTCGATGCGGTCGCCGCGGGCGAAGCGCACGAGCTTGTACGGACCGGTGCCTATGGCGGCCTTGCCGCTGTCGAAATCTTCGGTGCTCGCGCCGCTGGCTGCTTTCTTCGACACGATGAATATCGAGTCGAGATCGTAAGGCAGCATCGCATAGGGCGCGGCGGTCTTGAATCTCAGCGTCCAGGGGTCGATGATCTTGGTGGAGACGATGGCTTTGACGAAACCGGTAAACGGCCCCGGGCTGGCAGCGAGCGTCGCGGGGCGCTGCAGCGAAAACACCACGTCCGTTGCAGTGAAATCCGAGCCGTCGTGGAACTTGACGCCGCGGCGCAGTTTGAATTCCCAGGTGGTCGGATCGATCGCGCGCCAGGAAACCGCCAATCCGGGGATCAGGCGCGCATTCGCATCCACGTGCACCAGGGCGTCGAATATATGCCAAGCGGCGTCGTTGTTGGGGGCGACATTGAGGAAATGCGGATCGAGCGAGGTCACGTCGGCAGCGAGGCCGATGCGCAATTCCGCGGCCGCCGCGGGCAGCGCGGCGAGCGCCAGCACGGCACATATTAGACATCTCGCCCAGCGAACGACCATGTGCTGCATCCTCTCGGCATGGAAGACGGAAAGGACTGTGCGGCGCCCGCCGCAAAGCCGGTTTCGAGTATAGCGGAAGCAGAGGGGGCGGCGCGGGGCTCGCGCACGCTCTTCCCGGGCTGCGCTGCCGCTGGCGGATCGGGTATAAGATTACCGGGGAACGCTGCCGCGCCCGCCGCAGCATTCGCGAAATGCGCGCTGCGCGCCGCGCTCGTCTACAATCCGGGAAACGCAGCAGGGGAGATCAATGGGAACTGTCGTCGCATTGTCGGGTCAGGTAGGCGGGGCCAAGCTCGCCGACGGGTTGCGGCGCCTGCGCGGCAGGGATCTTACCGTGATCGTCAATACCGGCGACGACCACGAGGTTTTCGGCCTCGCATTCTCGCCCGACATCGATACCATGCTCTATACCCTGGGCGGCATCGCGAGTCCCGCAGCCGGCTGGGAACCGGCCGGCGAGACATATACGCTGCACGACATGCTGCACCGCCTGGGCTCGGAGCACCGGGTGCGCGTGGGCGACCGCTCCTACGCGCTGCCGCTGCTGCGCACCGAGGCCCTGCGCCAGGAAAATTCCTTGAGCCAGGTCACGCTCGGATTCTGCAAGACCTTGGGCATCGATGCGCGCGTGCTGCCCATGAGCAACGATCCGGTGCGTACGGTGGTGGTCACCGAAGACGGGCACGTGAGCTACCACGAGTACCTCACCGAACTGGAATGCGCTCCCGTGGTGAAAGGCTTTCTGTATGCTGGCGCGGACGTCGCGCGCATTCCGGAGGAGGTGCTGGAAGCGCTGTATGCGCCCGACCTCGAGGCGGTCGTGCTGTGTCCGGCGAACCCGTATCACACGATACAGCCCATCCTCGCGGTGCAGGGCATGCGCGAGCTGCTGCGCGGCTGCGGCGCGCCGGTCATTGCGGTGAGCCCGATCGTCGGCGATCGCGCCCTCAAGGGCGCGGCGGGCAAGATGATGCAGGAATTGGGGCATGAGGTGTCGGCGCGCAGGGCGGCGCTCGAGTACTACCGGCTGATCGACGGCTGCGTCATCGACAGCGTGGATGAGGCGGCTGCCGAGGGCATACGCGCCTGCGGCATCGATGTCGCAGTGGCGCCGACGATCATGCGCTCGGACGACGACCGCGCGGCGCTGGCGCAGGTGGTGCTCGATCTTGCGCGTGCGGTGCGCGCACGCAAGGAAGCGGAGCTCAGCAGCTAGCAGGCGCCGTTGCGCCGCATTCTTGCATCGGGGAAGGGAGCAAATGCCACAGCAAGACCGGATCGGGCTGCGCATCGGATTCATAGGCGCGGGCCGGGTAGCCAAGGGCCTGGCCTGGGGCCTGGCGCAGGGCGGCGAGAGCGTGGTCGCCGCCGCCAGCCGCGATCCGGCTTCGGCCGCGCAGCTTGCGGCAAGGATTTCCGGCTGTCGGGCCGCTGCCACGGCGCAGGATGTCATCGACGGCAGCGACTTGGTGTTCGTCACCGTGCCTGATGATGCGATTGCGGCAGTCGCCGACAGTCTCAACTGGCGCAAGGATCTCGCCGTGGTCCATTGCAGCGGCGCAACCGAGGTGGCGGCGCTCGCCAGTGCAGCGCGCGCGGGCGCGCGCATCGGCGGTTTTCATCCGCTGCAGCTGTTTGCCGACCCGGACGTGGCTCTGGCCGGACTGCCCGGCTGCACCGTCGCGATCGAGGCCGAAGAGCCGCTGCTGGGTCGACTGGAGCAGCTGGCACAGGCGCTGCGCTGCCGCACCATACGCCTGCCGCCCGGCTGCCGCGCGCGCTATCATGCGGCCGCTCATTACGCGGCGGGCTTTGTCATCACTTTGCTCAACGAGGCGGTCGAGCTCTGGCGCAGCTTCGGCGTGGAGCGCGAGGATACGATACGCGCGTTGCTGCCGCTGCTGCGCGGAACGGCGGCCTCGGTAGAGCGCTCGGGCCTGGCTCAAGGCCTGGCCGGCACCTATTCGCGCGGCGACATCGGCACGCTGGAGAAGCACCTGGCCGATCTGGCCCGCTTCGGCCCGGACGCCTTGCATCTGTATTGCGAACTGGGCTTGCGCTCGATCCCGCTGGGACTGGAGCGCGGCGCTTACGACGCGCAACGCGCCGATGCCATGCGCGCGCTGCTGCAGCGCGCATTGAATTCCTAGGGTCTGTGGACGTTCACCGCATGCTGCGTGTCAACAGACCCTGGAAGACTGGAACGGCGCTGGTCGAAGCGTTACCATGGCGCGAACGCTTGGCGGCACCTGCGGCAGTGCAACCAGACCCGTAGCGAGCGCAACTGCAAGTGACAGTGCCGGACTGATTCGAAAACCGAGCAGGGAGAGGGCCGTGACCGAGAAAATCTGGTTGAAGGAATATCCCGCGGGCGTGCCGGCCGAAATCGACGCCAAGCGCTACGCTTCGATTCCGGACCTGTTCGCGCATATCGCACGCAAATTCGGTGATAAGCCCGCATACAGCAACTTCGGCTGCCGCATGAGCTATGCCGAGCTCGATCGGCGCAGCCGCGATTTCGCCGCGTTCTTGCAGAGCCTGCCGGGAATGGGCAAGGACGAGCGCGTTGCCATCATGAGCCCGAATCTGATGCAGTACCCGGTGGTGCTGCTGGGTGTGCTGCGCGCGGGTATGACGGTGGTCAACGTCAATCCGCTTTACACTCCGCGCGAACTCGAACACCAGTTGCAGGATTCCGGCGCCAAGGCCATCGTCATCGTCGAGAACTTCGCCGCGACGCTGCAGCAGGTGATACAGAACACGCAGGTCGAACACGTCGTCACCACGCAGCTTGGCGACCTGCTGCCGGCGCCCAAGCGCTGGATCGTCAATTTCGTGGTCAAGCGGCTGAAAAAGATGGTGCCGGACTGGCGCATTGACGGGGCGACGCAGCTGCGCACGGCGCTCGCGCGCGGCGCCGCGGCCGAATTCAAGCCGGTCGCCGTTGCGCACGAGGACATCGCCTTCCTGCAGTACACGGGCGGCACCACCGGCCTGTCCAAGGGCGCAATGCTCACGCATCGCAATATCCTCGCGAACATCGAGCAGGCCGGCGCCTGGATCGGCGGCCAGCTGAAGGAAGGCGAGGAAGTGGTGATATCGCCGCTGCCGATGTACCACATCTTCTGCCTGACGACGACGCTGTATTTCATGACCCTGGGCGTGATCAATGTGCTGATCACCAATCCGCGCGATTTGCCCGGATTCGTCAAGGAACTGAAGCAATGGAAGTGGTCGGTGCTCACCGGCGTGAACACGCTGTTCAACGGGCTGCTCAATACGCCCGGGTTCAGCGAGCTCGACTTCTCCGGGCTCAAGGTCGTGGTCGGCGGCGGCGCTGCGGTGCTCAAGCCGGTCGCGGAAAAGTGGCAGCAGGTCACTGGCCACTATTTGACCGAGGCCTACGGCCTCACCGAAACCTCACCCGCAGCCAGCATCAATCCGCTCGGCACGCCCTGGAACGGCAGCATCGGCCTGCCGATTTCCTCGACCGAGTTTTCCATCCGCGACGACGACTTCAGGGAGCTGCCGCTGTGGACCGGCGAGGGCGACATCGAGAAATGCACCGGCGAAATCTGCATCCGCGGGCCGCAGGTGATGAAGGGATACTGGCAGCTGCCGGCGGAAACCGCCAAGGTGCTGCAGGACGGCTGGCTCAAGACCGGCGATGTCGGAAACATGAACGCGAAAGGCTACGTCACCATCACCGACCGCAAGAAAGACATGATCCTGGTATCGGGTTTCAATGTCTATCCAAATGAGATCGAGAGCGTGATTGCGACCCATCCCGGCGTGCTCGAGTGCGCCGTGGTGGGCGTGAAGGATGACAAGACCGGCGAGGCGGTGAAGGCGGTGATCGTGAAAAAAGACCCGAGCCTCACCAAGGAGTCGGTGATCGAGCACTGCAGGCGCGAACTGACCGGCTACAAGATTCCGAAGTACGTC
Source organism: Pseudomonadota bacterium (assembly GCA_021811085.1). Lineage (GTDB taxonomy): Bacteria > Pseudomonadota > Gammaproteobacteria > Burkholderiales > SG8-39 > 2-12-FULL-64-23. The sequence goes on from JAJZPQ010000014.1 coordinate 7,346, forward strand.
GAATTCCGCGACAGCCTGCCGAAGACGCCCATCGGCAAGATTCTGCGTCGCGACCTGCGGGAAAAATAGCGTGACCTGCGGCGAGGCGAACAGGAGACCCGGCGCCATGTTTGCGCGCGGGCGGCGCGAGTGGCTCGCGCGCGCGCTGCTCGGCGGCGCATCCCTGCCGCTGCTGTTGCGCTCGGCGCTGGCCGCAGGCAAGGGCAGCGGCCTGCTGAAGGCGGCGGGCGAAGTGCTCGTGAACGGCAGCGCGGCCAAGGCGGGCGCCGCGGTGCGGCCCGGCGACAGCGTTGTCACGGCGCCCCGGAGCACCGCCGTCATCGTGATCGGCCGGGATGCATTTCTCCTGCGCGGCGGGAGCGAATTGCTGACCGCGGGCAGCAACGCGGCGATTGCTTCCTTGCGCCTGGTCACGGGCAAGCTGCTGTCGGTGTTCGGCCACGGGCCGCGCCTGATCACCACGCCCACCGCCACCATCGGCATACGCGGCACCGGCATTTACATCGAGGCCGGGGCCGAACGTACTTACGTGTGTACCTGCTACGGCGTGGTCGACTTGCAGGCGAGCGACATGCCTGAAGCGAAGGAAACGGTGCGCACCACGCATCACGATGCGCCGCGCTACATCTACGCCCATGGCGACATGCCGATCCAAATGATCGAGCCTGCGCCAGTGGTGAACCACACCGACGCCGAACTGATCATGCTCGAGGCGCTGGTCGGCAGGAGGCCGCCGTTCCTGGATTCCGGGCTGGATTACAAACAGCGCTATTAGCGACTGTGCTGCTCAGCGCGCGAGCACGCCAGTGCCGGGCGCCGGGCACAGCGCCGGGCAAATGCGCGCTTTGTTTGACCTCACTCAAGTTCGCGCCGGTTGCCGCGAGTGGACGGGGAAACGCTTATAATTGCAGGCTTGCAATCGGAGCACCGCAAAATGAACCAGGTACACCGCCTGTTCGAGCAGCAATCGAACAAAAGCATCAGCCGCACCGAGGAAATCATCGCCGACATCAAGGCCGGCAAGATGGTCATCCTGGTGGACGAGGAGGACCGCGAAAACGAGGGGGACCTGCTGCTCGCGGCCGATTTCGTCACGCCGGAGAAGATCAATTTCATGGCCAGATTCGCGCGCGGCCTGATCTGCCTCACGCTGACCGAGGAACACAGCCGGGCGCTGCTACTCGCGCCGATGGCGCAGGAGAACCGCTCCTCCCACGGCACCGCGTTTACCGTCTCGATCGAGGCGGCAAGCGGGGTCACCACCGGGATTTCGGCGCAGGACCGGGCGCGCACGATACAGGTCGCGGTGGCGCGCGGCGCCAAGGCCGAGGACATCGTCCAGCCCGGGCATGTGTTCCCGATCGTGGCGCAGCCGGGCGGCGTGCTGGTGCGCGCCGGGCACACGGAAGCCGGCTGCGACCTGACGGCGCTCGCCGGGCTTACGCCTGCCGCGGTGATCTGCGAAATCATGAAAGACGACGGCAGCATGGCGCGCTTGCCCGACCTGATCGAGTTCGGCAGGGAACACGGCCTGAAAATCGGCACCATCGCCGACCTGATTCATTTCCGCAGCCAGAACGAATCGCTGGTCGAGCGCGTGGCCGAGCGCGACGTCACCACGGTGCACGGCACATTCCGCATGATTGCCTTCCGCGAAAAAATCTCGGGCGCGACCCACCTGTCGCTGGTGCGCGGGACCATAGACGCGGACACGCCCACACTGGTGCGCGTGCACGAGCCTATGTCCGTGCTCGACCTGCTCGACACCGCGCCGGGTGCGCATTCCTGGGGCGTGCACGAGGCGCTCGCGGCGATCGGCGCGGCCGGCAGCGGCGTCATCGTCCTGCTCAATTGCGCCGAAAGCGCGGCACAGCTCGCCGAGCGCGTCGCGAGCCAGGCCAAGCCCTGGCCGGCGGCAAAAATGGAACTCCTGACCTATGGCATAGGCGCGCAGATCCTGCGCGACCTCAACGTAGGCAAGATGCGGCTGATGGCTGCGCCGCGCAAGATGCCCAGCATGGCGGGCTGGGACCTGGAAGTGTCCGAATACGTGCAGTCGAAGGCGGGACAATGAGGGAGATCAAACCCGATCTGAACGGTGCGGACCTGCGCATCGCCGTCGTGCGCGGCCGCTTCAACGAGGACATCGGCGCCGGCTTGCTCGCGGCCTGCCTGGAGCGGCTGACCGCGCTCGGCGTGGCCCCGGGCCGCATTACGCTCGCGAGCGTCCCCGGCGCGCTGGAGATTTCGCTCGCGCTGCAGAAGCTCGCCGCCACCGGCCACTACGATGCGCTGATCGCGTTGGGCGCCGTGGTGCGCGGCGATACCTACCACTTCGAAGTCGTGTCCAACGAATCCGCCGCCGGCATTACGCAGGTGCAGCTCGATGCGGGCGTGCCGGTCGCCAACGGCATACTCACCACCGATACCGAGGAGCAGGCGCTGGCACGGGTGCGGCAGAAGGGCGCGGATTGCGCCGAGGTTGCGGTGGAAATGGCCAATCTGGCCAGGGAAATCAGGAATGAAAAACGCACGGCATAAGGCGCGCGAGCTGGCGTTGCAGGGCTTATATCAGTGGCTGCTGGCCGATGAGAAAGCAGAGGAGATCCGCACCCACCTGGCCGAGTTCAAGGGTCACGACAAGGCCGACAAGAAGTATCTGGCGCAGCTGCTCGACGGCGTCATCGCCGATGCCGCACAGCTCGAGGCCGCGTTTGGCCCTCTGCTCGACCGGCCGGTCGATGAGCTATCGCCGGTGGAACGCGGCGTGCTCTTGCTCGGCGCCTACGAACTGGCCCATGTGCCCGAAGTGCCCTATAGGGTAGTGATCAACGAGGCGGTGGAGCTGGCGAAATCCTACGGCGGCACCGACGGCCACAAGTATGTCAACGGCGTGCTCGACAAGCTTGCGGCGAAGCTGCGCGCGGCCGAGGTCAAGGCGCGCAGCTCCGGCGCCGCCGCCTAGGGGCTGCGCCTTCTTGCCTTCAGAATTCGATATCATCCGCCGCTATTTCACCCGCCCGGTGAAGCGCGCGCTGCTGGGCGTGGGCGACGACTGCGCCTTGATTGCCGCCGAAGCGGGGATGGTATTCGCGGTATCCACGGACATGCTGGTCGAGGGGCGGCATTTTCATGTCGGCGCCGATCCGGACAAACTCGGCCATAAGGCGCTCGCAGTGAATCTGTCCGATCTTGCGGCGATGGGCGCCGCGCCGCGCTACGCCACGCTCGCGCTGGCGCTGCCCGAGGCCGATGAGGCCTGGCTTGGGCGGTTCAGCCAGGGCCTGCTGCGGCTCGCCGACGCCTTCGGCGTGGAGTTGATCGGCGGCGATACCACGCGCGGGCCGCGCAATATTTCGATCACGGTAATGGGCACGGTGCCGCCGGAGCTGGCCTTGCGCCGCGACGGTGCCAGGGCTGGCGATGAGCTCTGGCTGTCGGGCGCGAGCGGCGATGCGGCGCTGGCGCTGGCGCACCTGGACGGGCGCATCCGGCTCGCCGGTGCGGCATTGGCGCACTGCCTCGCCCGCCTGCACACGCCGGTTCCCTGCGTGGCGCTGGGCCTTGCGCTGCGCGGCATCGCCACGAGCGCGATCGACATCTCCGACGGCGTGGTGGCCGATGTCGGTCATATCGCCGAGCGCTCGGGCGTGGCGATCGAATTGCGCTACGCCGCGTTGCCGCGCTCGCGCGCGCTTCAAGCCTGCGCCGATGCGCGCCTCGCCGCCGAATGCCTGCTCGCAGGCGGCGACGATTACGAGCTTGCATTCACGGCCAGTCCGGATGCTCGCCCGCGCGTCGAGTCGCTGGCGGCTGAGCTGGGCCTTACGCTGACGCGCATCGGCAGCGTCGGCGCGGGCGAGCCGGGGTTGGTGTCGGTATACGATGCGAGCGGAGCGCCCATGCAGATTGCGCGCAAAGGCTTCGATCACTTTGGCAGCTGATACCATCCTGCGGCCCACGGCCGGTTTCATGCTGGCGCATCCGGCGCGTTTCATCGCGCTCGGTTTCGGCACCGGGCTGTCGCCGTTTGCGCCGGGCACGGTGGGCACGCTGCTCGGTTTTCCCGTGTACTGGATTGCAAGCACCTGGCTCGCGCCCTACGGGCCGTTAGGCATGCTCGCGTTCATCGCAGCCGCGTTTGTGCTCGGCGTGTGGGCCTGCGGGCGCACCGGGCGCGACCTCGGCATCGCCGATCACAGCGGCATGAACTGGGACGAGATCGTCGCGTTCCAGCTGGTGCTGCTGCTCACGCCAGGCGCCTGGCAATGGCAGGCGTTCGCGTTTTTCGGCTTCCGCTTCTTCGATGTGGTGAAGCCGCCGCCGATCCGACAGGTCGACGCCCAGTTGAAAGGCGGTCTGGGCGTGATGGCCGACGATATCCTCGCCGCGTTCTATACGCTGCTCGCGATGGCCGTGTGTAAGGCCGTGCTCGGATGAGGCGCGATGTCTACTGACGAGCTCACTGCGCTCGCGGCGCGCGTCGGCGCGCAGCTGAAGGCGCAAGGCATGATGCTCGCGGCCGCGGAATCCTGCACCGGCGGCTGGGTGGCGCAGGCGCTTACGGCCATCGCCGGCAGTTCCGACTGGTTCGAGCGCGGTTTCGTGACCTATTCGGACGCCGCCAAGCGGGAGATGCTGGGTGTGAGTGCCGCCACGCTGGCCGCGCATGGGGCGGTGAGCGAACATACGGCAAGCGAAATGGCGACCGGAGCGCTCGCGCGCAGCCGCGCGCAAGTGGCGCTCTCCATCACCGGCATCGCCGGTCCCGGCGGCGGCTCGCCGCAAAAACCGGTAGGCATGGTGTGTTTCGCCTGGGCCGGCAGCCAGGGCGTACTCGCCGCGCGTACGCAGCACTTCGACGGCGACCGCGAAAGCGTGCGGCGCCAGTCGGTGCTGTTCGCGTTGCAGGGCGTGCTGGAGCTGCTCGGGGGCGTGCCGCGAAGCTAGCGGTTTTTGCTATCTGCCTCGAGATGGAAGCGGTGCATGAAGCGGTGCACCACCGGCGCGAACACGATGCCGATGACGACGACGAACACGAGACCGCTGAACAGGGCATAGCATCCCGCAAACAGCTTGCCGTCGGCTGTCGTCAGCGGCGCCAGCGGCCCCATGCCAGAAAGAATCATGGCCGCATTGGCAAACGCGTCGATCCAGGGCATGCCTTCGAAGCTATGGTAGCCGAGCATGCCGGCTGCCAGCGCGACCGCAATGACCAGCAGACCGGTCGCGGCGCTGCGCGCGAGCCGGAGGTAATAGGACGGGCGCGGCAACAGGGGCTTGCTCTTGGCTTCGAACATGGTGGGTGCGTGTTCCGTAAACAGAGGTGGCACCACTGTGCCCCAGCTATCGTGCCTAGGCAAGCGCGGGATATCCGGCGCAGCACGATTGGCGCTTGACCCGGCGCGTTGCGAGTCTAGAATGAATTGTAGTCGCCTCCCATATCGCAGCCATGGACTCGCTCCGCCTCGCAGCCGTCGCCGGCATGTTCTATCCCGCCGCTCCGCGCGAATTGGCCTGGGAGGTGGACGACCTGCTGTCCCACAGCTCCGGTGCCGCCCTCTCCCCCGGTTTTCCCAAGGCGCTGATCGTGCCGCATGCAGGCTATATCTACTCCGGCGGCGTCGCCGCCGAAGCCTACGACAGGCTGCGCCCGGCGCGCGGGATCGTGCGCCGCGTGGTGCTGCTCGGTCCCTGCCATCGCGTGCCGGTGCGCGGACTCGCTGTGCCGGGCGTGGCCGCGTTCCAAACGCCGCTGGGGCGGGTGCCAGTCGATCGCGCGGCGGTCGAATCGCTTGCCGGACTGGCGCAAGTCGTGGTGAGCGATGCGGTGCATGCCGAAGAGCATGCGCTGGAAGTGCAATTGCCGTTTTTGCAGCGGGTGCTGGGCGAATTCAGCCTGGTGCCGCTCGCGGTGGGAACGGCCAAGCCCGCCGAGGTGGCCGAAGTCATCGAAAAACTCTGGGGTGGAGTCGAAACGCTGATCGTGATCAGTTCCGACCTGTCACACTACCATGTTTATGACGAGGCATGCGCGATCGACCGCGGCACTGCGCGGGCGATCCTGGATTTCTCCAGCGGCATCGGCCACGAGCAGGCCTGCGGTGCGACTCCGGTTGCCGGCCTGCTGCTTGCAGCGCGGCGCCACGGCTTGACTGCGGAACTGCTCGACCTGCGCAATTCGGGCGACACCGCGGGCGGACGCGGACGCGTGGTCGGCTACGGCGCGTTTGCGTTCTGGGACGGTGCAGCGCAATTCACTGCGGCCCATGGCAGCACGCTGCTCGCGATTGCGCGCAACAGCATAGAGGCTGCACTGGGCGTATCCGCGGCCGAGCGCCTGCCCGACGCAGCCTGGCTCAGGCCGCCGCGCGCGAGCTTTGTCACGCTGACGCAGGACGGCAGGCTGCGCGGTTGCATCGGCAGCCTGGAGGCCGAGCGGCCGCTGGGCGAGGACGTGAGCTACAATGCGCGCGCCGCGGCGCTGTCCGATCCGCGCTTTGCGCCGCTGACGCGCGAAGAACTCGCCGGCACCCGCATTGAGGTGTCGCTGCTGTCGGCGCCCAAGCTGCTCGCATTCGCCGATCACGCCGACCTGATCGCGCAGCTGCGGCCCGGCGCGGACGGCCTGATCCTGGAATGCGGCAGCGCGCGCGCGACCTTCCTGCCGCAGGTATGGGAAGGCCTGCCCGAACCCGAGCAGTTCCTGGCCGAACTCAAGCGCAAGGCCGGCTTGTCGCCGGAGTTGAGCACGGCCAAATGCCGCATCCAGCGCTACAGCGTGCTGAAATGGAAGGAGGAACCATCCAAGGAGAACACTTCGTGAGCGTCGCCGAAAGCAAATATCCTGCGCGCTGGTGGCATCTGCTGCCCGACGGCAGAATGCAATGCGACCTGTGTCCGCGCGATTGCCGCCTGCATGAAGGCCAGCGCGGCCTGTGTTTCGTACGCATGCGCGAGGGCGAGCAGATGCTGCTCACCACCTACGGCCGCTCCTCCGGCTACTGCGTCGATCCGATCGAGAAAAAGCCGCTCAACCAGTTCTATCCCGGAACCAGCGTGCTCTCCTTCGGCACCGCCGGCTGCAATCTCGCGTGCAAGTTCTGCCAGAACTGGGACATTTCCAAGTCGCGCGACATGGACAGCCTCGCCGACGCGGCCAGCCCGGAGACGATCGCGCGCGCGGCGCAAAAGCTGGGCTGCAAGAGCGTCGCGTTCACCTATAACGATCCGGTGATCTTCGCCGAATACGCGATGGACGTGGCCGACGCCTGCCGCGCCGTCGGCGTGCAGACGGTGGCGGTGACTGCGGGCTACATGCACGCCGAGCCGCGGCGCGAGTTCTACGCCAAGATGAACGCGGCCAACGTCGACCTCAAGGCATTCACCGACGATTTCTACGTCAAGCTCTGCGGCGGCCACCTCGCGCCGGTGCTCGAAACGCTGAAATATCTGAAGCACGAGACGAAGGTGTGGTTCGAGATCACGACGCTGCTGATCCCGGGCAAGAACGACAGCGACGCGGAGATAGAGGCGCTCAGCGCATGGATCGCGCAGGAGCTGGGACCGGAGGTGCCGCTGCATTTCTCCGCTTTCCATCCGGACTGGAAAATGACCGACCTCCCGGACACCCCCGCGGACACGCTCACGCGCGCGCGCCGGATCGCGCAAAGCCGCGGGCTGCATTACGTCTACACCGGCAATGTGCACGACACCGAAGGCGGGACCACGTACTGCCCGCACTGCGCCAAGGCGCTGATTGTGCGCGACTGGTACCGGCTGCTCGAATACCGCGTCAGCGCCGACGGGCATTGCGCTGAATGCGGCGCAGCGCTCGCCGGGCGCTATCAGGCGTTCGATCTGAAGCAGCAATTCGGTCCGCGGCGTATACCGGTGCATCTCGCGGCGGCTTAGAGTTGATTTCGAACGAGGGGATATCTCCCCTCATACTCCCCTAATTTGGCCGTTGCAAAAGCGAAGTTGCAACGGGTTCTTAGTCGCGTCGCCCCCGCCGCGACGCTTGACTGCGGCGAAAAACTGTATAAAGATACAGGTTCCGCAACCAGCCGAGCGCGCGCCCATGGAAGAGCTGACCTCCAAGCAGCAGGAAATCTTGACGCTGATACGCCGCGCCATCGAAAGCACCGGCCTGCCGCCCACGCGCGCCGAGATCGCCCAGGCCATGGACTACAGTTCGCCCAACGCGGCGGAGGAACACCTGCGCATGCTCGAGCGCAAGGGGGCGATTGAAATCGTCAAAGGCTCGGCGCGCGGCATTCGACTCAAGGACGGCGGTGGCATTCCGCTCATCGGGCGCGTCGCCGCAGGCTCGCCGATCCTGGCCGAGGAACACATAGAAGCCCACTATCAGATGGACCCGGCCCTGTTCAAGCCGCGCGCCGACTATCTGCTCAAGGTGCGCGGCATGAGCATGCGCGACGCCGGCATTCTCGACGGCGACCTGCTTGCCGTGCACAAGTCGGGCGAGGCGCGCAACGGACAAGTCGTGGTCGCGCGCCTGCACGACGAGGTCACGGTGAAGCGGCTGCGCCGCCGCGGCGCCATCGTCGAACTGCTGCCCGAAAACCCCGACTTCAAGACGATCGTCGTCGACACGAAGCGCGAGGAATTCGTCATCGAAGGCCTGGGCGTGGGCGTGATCCGCGCCGGACGCAGCCTGTAGCTCTGCCGCTGTGTACGCGCAAATGCCTGTTTTTCTGAAGGGTGTTGCACAAAAGCCGAAACTGTATAAAAATACAGGTCAACGCTGGAAGCCGGATCCCCGTTGATGCATTTATTGCCACCGAAACCGAAGGAGATATTCATGGACGACAACAAGACCAAGGCGCTAGCGGCCGCGCTCGCGCAGATTGAAAAGCAGTTCGGCAAGGGTTCCATCATGCGTATGGATTCGGACGCGATCCAGGACGACGTGCAGGCGGTGTCCACCGGTTCGCTCGGATTGGACATCGCGCTGGGCATAGGCGGGCTGCCGCGCGGCCGCGTGGTCGAAATCTACGGGCCGGAGTCCTCGGGCAAGACTACGCTGACGCTGCAGGTCATCGCCGAAATGCAGAAGCTGGGCGGCACCGCCGCCTTCATCGACGCCGAGAACGCGCTCGACCCGCAGTATGCGCAAAGGCTGGGCGTGAAGGTCGAGGACTTGCTGATTTCCCAGCCCGACACGGGCGAGCAGGCGCTGGAAATCGCCGACATGCTGGTGCGCTCGGGTTCGGTCGACGTCGTGGTCATCGACTCTGTGGCAGCGCTTACTCCCAAAGCGGAAATCGAAGGGGAAATGGGCGAGCCGCAAATGGGCCTGCAGGCGCGCCTGATGAGCCAGGCGCTGCGCAAGCTTACGTCCAACATCAAGCGCACCAACACGCTGGTGATATTCATCAACCAGATCCGCATGAAAATCGGCGTCATGTTCGGCAACCCGGAGACCACTACCGGCGGCAATGCGCTCAAGTTCTACGCCTCGGTGCGCCTGGACATCCGCCGCATCGGCTCGATCAAGAAGAACGACGAAGTGGTCGGCAACGAGACGCGCGTGAAAGTGGTGAAGAACAAGATGGCGCCGCCATTTCGCGAAGCCCTGTTCGATATCCTCTATGGCGAGGGCATATCGCGCGAGGGCGAAATCGTGGAACTGGGGGTGAAGCACGGCATCGTGGAAAAATCCGGCGCATGGTACGCCTATAACAAGGACAAGATCGGCCAGGGCAAAGACAATGCGCGCGATTACCTCAAGGAGCACCCGGAGCTTGCGCAGGAAATCGAAGCGCGCGTGCGCGAGGCGGTCGGCGTGAACAATCCCGGCGCCAAGCCGGCTGCAGCCCTGACCGTCGTGGCGGGGTAACGCCGGGGCGCAAAGCCCGTGGTGAAAAGGGAAATCTCGTTGCGCGAGCGGGCGCTGGCCATGCTCGCGCGACGCGAGCACAGCCGCGCCGAACTCGCGCGCAAGCTCGCAGCCCATGCCGAATCCGCGGAGCAGATCGAGGCGCTGCTGGGCCAGCTCGCCGCGCGCGGCTGGCTGTCGGAGGCGCGCTTCGCCGAGGCGCGCGCCAATGTGCTCGCGCGCAAATTCGGCAGCCGTAAGATAGAGTACGATCTCAGGAGCCGCGGCGTTCCGGCCGAAGTGGTCGAGCGCACGGTGGACGAGGCGCGGGTGCAGGAACTGGAGAACTGCCGCGCCGCCTGGAAAAAAAAATTCGGCGCGCTGCCGCAGGATGCCGCCGAGCGCGGCCGGCAGATGCGCTTTCTCGCCGGGCGCGGATTTTCCGCCGAAGCGGTGCGCCAGGTGCTCAAGGCCGGAGAAACGGACTGATGTCGGGTAGCGAAAATTCCCTGGACGGCTGGCGCGAGGAAATGCGTTCGGCTTACCTCTATCGTGCGATGGCCGCAGCCGAGGTCGGCACGCCGCGCGCGGAGCTGTTTAACGGGCTGGCGCTGGAGGCGGAGAACCAGGCGCGCATCTGGGCGGATAAAGCCGGAGCGGCGCCGCCCGAATTTGGCCCCGATCTGCGCGCGCGCATGGTCGCCGGGCTGGTGCGGCGCCACGGCCCGCGGACGCTGCGTTCGATCCTGGTAGCAATGAAAGTGCGCGGCCTGTCGGTGTATTCGCACGCCGTGCCGGGCCATCCGCCGCCGACTTCGCTGGAAGAAGTAGGCAAGCGCCACCGCGGCATCAGCGGCGGCGGCAATCTGCGCGCCGCCGTATTCGGTGTCAACGACGGGCTGGTTTCGAACGCGAGCCTGATACTGGGCGTGGCCGGCGCGTCGGCCGGCAATTCCATTATCTTGCTCTCCGGCGTGGCCGGCCTGCTCGCAGGGGCATTCTCGATGGCGGCAGGCGAGTACGTGTCGGTGCGTTCGCAGCGGGAAATGTTCGAGCATCAGATCGGCCTGGAGCGCGATGAACTCGCGCAATACCCGGAGGAGGAAGCGGAAGAGCTGGCGCTCATCTATGCCGCGCGCGGCCTGGCGCGCGAGGATGCGCTGAAGCTGGCGAAGGCCATCATTGCCGATCCGGCGCAAGCGCTGGACACGCTCGCGCGCGAGGAACTGGGTCTGAATCCGGACGAACTCGGCTCGCCCTGGGGCGCCGCGATCTTTTCCTTTCTGTCGTTCGCAGCGGGTGCGCTGGTGCCGCTGCTGCCCTTCTTCGCCCTCGCTGGCGCGCGCGCGCTGCCGGTTTCCATCGTAATCACTGCAGTCGCGCTGTTCGCCGTCGGTGCCGCGATCAGCCTGTTCACCGGGCGAAGCGCGCTGCGCGACGGTTTGCGCATGCTCGCCATCGGCGCTGCGGCCGGCGCCTTGACCTACGCCATCGGCAATCTGCTCGGAGTCAGCCTCAGCTGACAGCAGGGCGCGCATTTGCATGCGCGCCCGAATCAGGCGAAAATTCAATCTTTTATCCCCGGATGGCGGGATTGGCTGGCGTCTTGCGCCGCAGCTTGAGCGAAACTATGAAATCAGCAGAAATCCGCAGCAAATTCCTGGAATTCTTTGCCCAGCGTGGGCATGCCGTGGTCGCTTCCAGCCCGCTGGTGCCGGGCAACGACCCGACCCTGTTGTTTACGAACTCGGGCATGGTGCAGTTCAAGGACGTGTTCCTGGGCAAGGAACAGCGTCCGTACAAGCGCGCCACCACCTCGCAGCGCAGCGTGCGCGCCGGCGGCAAGCACAACGATCTGGAGAACGTAGGCTATACCGCGCGCCACCACACGTTCTTCGAAATGCTGGGCAATTTTTCCTTCGGCGACTATTTCAAGCGCGACGCGATTCACTACGCCTGGAACCTGCTCACCGAGGTGTACCGGCTGCCCAAGGACAAGCTGTGGGTGACGGTGTACCAGACCGACGACGAGGCCTATGACCTGTGGGCCGACGAAATCAAGGTGCCGCGGGAACGCATTGCGCGCATCGGCGACAAGCCCGGCGGCGGTTCGGACAACTTTTGGCAAATGGGCGAAACCGGCCCTTGCGGACCGTGCAGCGAAATCTTCTACGATCATGGCCCCGGAATCGCCGGCGGCCCGCCGGGCACGCCCGAGGCGGACGGCGACCGCTATATCGAGATCTGGAACCTGGTGTTCATGCAGTACAACCGCGACGACGCGGGCAAGCTGCATCCGCTGCCGCGGCCCTCGGTCGATACGGGCATGGGACTGGAGCGCATCGCCGCGGTGCTGCAGGGCGTGCATTCGAACTACGACATCGATCTGTTCCAGGATCTGATCAAGGCGGCGGCGCGCGAGACCCACGTCAAGGACCTCGCGAGCAATTCGCTCAAGGTCATCGCCGATCACATCCGCGCGACCTCCTTTCTCATCGTCGACGGCGTGATTCCGGGCAACGAGGGGCGCGGCTATGTCCTGCGGCGCATCATCCGCCGCGCCATACGCCACGGCTACAAGCTCGGACAGACCGAACCCTTCTTCCATCGCCTGGTCGAGGACCTCGCGCGCACAATGGGAGAGGCCTATCCGGAGCTGGCCAAAGCGAAGGACCGCGTGGCGCGGGTGCTGAAGACCGAAGAGGAGCGCTTTGCCGAGACCCTGGAGCACGGCATGAAAGTGCTCGAAGGCGCGCTTACGCGCGAAGACAAGATGCTCGATGGCGAGACGGTGTTCCAGCTCTACGACACTTACGGCTTTCCGGTCGACCTGACCGCTGACATCGCGCGCGAGCGCGACGTGCGCGTTGATTACGCCGGCTTCGAGGCGGCAATGCAGCGCCAGCGCGAGCGCGCGCGCGCCGCTTCCAAGTTCACGGTGTCTGCGGGGGTGGAGTACTCCGGCCGACCGACCGAGTTTCACGGCTACGATACGCTTACGCTCGAGGGCACGGTCGCGGCACTGTACCGCGAAGGGACAGCGGTCGAGGAGATCGCCGCCGGCGATGCCGCGGTGGTGGTGCTCGACCGCACGCCGTTCTATGCCGAGTCCGGCGGCCAGGTGGGCGACCGCGGCGAGCTCGCCGGCGTGAACGGCAGCTTCAACGTCGAAGACACGCAGAAAATCCAGGCCGAAGTGTTCGGCCACAAAGGCGAGCTCAAGGCCGGGCGCATGCGCGTGGGCGACCGCGTCATGGCCGCGGTGGACAGCGCCGCGCGCGCCAGTGCCGCGTGGAACCACTCGGCCACGCACCTGATGCACGCGGCGCTGCGCAAAGTCCTGGGCGCGCATGTGCAGCAGAAGGGTTCGCTCGTCGACGCGCAGCGCACGCGCTTCGACTTCTCGCATAACGAGCCCATGAGCGATGCGCAGCTGCGCCAGGTGGAGGCGCTGGTAAACCACGAGGTGCGGCGCAACACCGAGGTGTCGGTGCGCGTGATGAAATACGACGATGCGATCAAGGCCGGCGCGATGGCGCTGTTCGGCGAAAAGTACGGCGACGAAGTGCGCGTGATCGGCATGGGCGAGTTTTCCACGGAGCTGTGCGGCGGCACCCATGTGCGCCGCACCGGCGATATCGGCTTTTTCAAGATCGTGTCCGAGTCGGGCGTGGCCGCAGGCATACGCCGGGTCGAGGCGGTCACCGCCGAGGGGGCTCTTGCCTGGGTGCAGGAGCAGGAGGCGCGCCTGGTCGAGGCCGCGGGCGTGCTCAAGGCGCAGCCGCAGGAACTGAGCCAGAAGATCGCCCAACTCATCGACGCCACACGCGCTGCGGAAAAAGAGCTCGCGCGCCTGAAATCGAAAGTCGCTTCGGCGCAGGGTGACGATCTCGCGGCGCAGGCGCTGGACATAAACGGGGCGAAGCTGCTCGCGGTGGCGCTCGAGGGCGCGGATGCAAAAGCGCTGCGTGAAACCATGGACAAGCTGAAGGACAAGCTCAAGTCGGCCGTGCTCGTGCTCGCCTCGACCGAGGGCGGCAAGGTGGCTCTGATCGCCGGGGTCACCGCGGATCTCACCGCGAAAGTGAAAGCCGGGGAGCTGGTCAATTTCGTCGCGCAGCAGGTCGGGGGCAAAGGCGGCGGGCGCGCCGATATGGCGCAGGCAGGCGGCACCGAGTCGGCCAAACTGCTTGCTGCGCTGGCTTCGGTGCAGGCGTGGGTGCAGCAAAAACTTTCAAGCTAGGCCGCCGTATCGGCCGGAGGAATGAGGCAGTATGAGCAAAGTCATCGCGATCGTGAGTTTCAAACTGCCGCAGCAGCAAACGCTGGAGCAGGCGACGGCAACGTTCCAGAGCACGGCACCCAAGTATCTGAACCTGCCCGGGCTGCTGCGCAAGAATTATTTTCTGACCGAAGACGGCATGCGCGCGGGCGGCGTCTATATATGGGAGTCGCGCCAGGCCGCGGAGCGCATGTACACGCCGGAGTGGAAGGCTTTCGTCAAAGGCAAGTACGGCAGCGAGCCCGAAATCGTCTACGTCGATACGCCCGTCATGGTGGATAACGAACAGGGCCGGATCACAAACCTTTGAGCGCGCGCTCTTGCCCGCGCCGCGCTGCGGGCGGGAGCGGCAGCAGGCAACGCTTGCCAAGCGAGCCGGATTCGTGCTTGAATCCAGGCCGGAGATATCCGAAATGAACCGTAGCTATGCCTTTTGGTTTTACTTTTACGGCTTTCCCCAGCCGCTGGCGGAGGGATTGAGCTAGGTTCGCACCCAAGTATCCCGAAAAACCGCCAGCGCCCGCAGCCTGGCGGTTTTTTTTTGCCCGAGAACAAACCATGAATATGACCGCCATTGCAGAAATAACAGTTCCCCCGACGCGGGCAGATGCAAGCGAACGGCTGCAGACTTATCGGTATCAAGGAGAAATCATGACGCACAAGGTCGACGACGTCCGCATCCGCGAAATCAAAGAGCTCGCGCCGCCCTCGCATGCGATTCGCGAGTTTCCGGTGTCCGACGCGGCCGAGCGCGTCACCTATGCGACGCGCCAGGGCATACATGGCATCCTGCACGCCGCGGACGACCGGTTGCTGGTGATCATCGGGCCATGCTCGATCCACGATCCCAAATCGGCGCTGGAGTACGCGCGGCGCCTGGCGCAGGAGAAGGCCAGGCACGCGGCCGACCTGCTCATCGTGATGCGCGTCTATTTCGAAAAGCCGCGCACCACCGTGGGCTGGAAAGGCCTCATCAACGATCCGCAGCTGGACGGCACGTTCCGCATCAACGAAGGGCTGCGCCTGGCGCGCAGCGTGCTGCTCGACATCAACGAATTGGGTGTGCCGGCCGGCGTCGAGTACCTCGACATGATCACGCCGCAGTACATCGCGGACCTGGTGAGCTGGGGCGCGATCGGCGCGCGCACCACGGAGTCGCAGGTGCACCGCGAGCTTGCCTCGGGGCTGTCCTGTCCGGTCGGATTCAAGAACGGCACCGACGGCAATATCCGCATTGCAGTGGACGCGATCAAGACTTCGCGCCAGCCGCACCATTTTCTTTCGGTCACCAAAGCCGGGCACTCGGCCATCGTCTCCACCAACGGCAACGAGGACTGCCATGTGATCCTGCGCGGCGGGCCCAAGCCCAACTACGACGCCGCCAGCGTGGACGCGGCAGCGAAGCAGTTGGCGGCGGCCGGGCTGGAACAGCGCCTGATGATCGATTTTTCCCACGCCAACAGCTCCAAGGACTATCGCCGCCAGATGGATGTCTGCGCCGATGTCGCCGGCCAGATCGGCGCCGGCGACGACCGCATCATCGGTGTCATGGTGGAATCGCATCTGCATCCGGGGCGGCAGGACCTGATTCCAGGCAAGCCCCTCGCCTACGGCGTGTCCATCACCGACGCCTGCATCGGCTGGGACGACAGCGTAAAGATGCTCGAGCGCCTGGCCGAGGCGGTGCGCCAGCGCCGCCTGGTGCACGAGGCCGAAGAGTAGCGTTCACTGCCGGCGCGGGGCGATATCGAACTTTTCCACAATCTGGTGCAGGCGCTGGGCTGGGAGGTGTGCGCAATTGCGCCGCTGATCGTTCTGCTCGGCTATGTCATTTTCGGCATGGTCGGTTTCGGCGCCACGATCACCAACGTGCCCTTGCTGGCGCATCTGCTGCCGCTGCGTTTCGTCGTGCCGCTGGCGATGTTGCTCGACTTGTTCGCCGCCGTCACGCTGGGCACGCGACTACGCGGCCAGGCGAACCGCGCCGAACTCCTGCGCATCCTCCCCGGTACCGCGCTGGGCCTCGTGTTGGGTCTGACACTCCTGATCGAATTGCCCCAGCGCAGCTTGCTGCTTTTGCTCGGCGGTTTCGTGCTCTACGCAGGCATCAGCAGTCTTGCGCGCCGGCCTGGAGCCAGGCCGCTGCATCCCGCCTGGGCGATTCCGGCCGGTATCGCCGGCGGCATATTCAGCGCGCTGTTTGGAACCGGCGGGCCGATTTACACCATCTATTTGTCGCGCCGCATCGCTGACAAGTCGGAGTTCCGCGCGACCATGGCAAGGATGATATTGATCGTGGTGCTGGCGCGTCTGGTGCTGTTGACGGCCTCAGGACTGTTACTGCAGGACCACTTGCTGCTGGCGGCCGCGCTGCTGGCGCCGTTTGCGGCGTTCGGCCTGTTTCTCGGTAACCGCCTGCACCACCGGCTGTCGGCGCAGCGTATCCTGCGCTTCGTCTATGCCCTGATCATCGTCAACGGCGCCGCGCTGGTTCTGCGCGCCTGGTAGGGCTACCGCGCTTATAATCGCGGCCATGCAAAGTCCTTCCGACCGAACCGCACCGCCGATGCGCCGCGCGTTTTATGTGGCGCTGGCGCTGACGCTCGCGTTCAAGTTCTGGTTCGCGCGCATCCTGCCCATGACCGGGGATGAGGCCTACTTCATCTATTGGGGCGCCTATCCGGACTGGGGCTTCTACGATCATCCGCCCATGGTCGGCTGGATCCTGGCGCTGCTGCTGAAGCTGTCCTGGGCCGAGTGGGTGGTGCGCCTGCCCGCGATCCTGCTGCCGGCGCTGGTGGCTCTGGCCATGCTGCGCTACCTGAAGGCAGTGGACGAGGGCAAGGCCTATGCCGCGGCGCTCGCGTTCCTGCTGCTGCCGGTGAATGTCTGGAACGTGCTCATCACCACCGATACGCCGCTGGTGCTGTTCTCCTTCCTTTCCGCCCTGTGCTTTGCCGCGGCGCTGAAGCGCGAATCGCAGCCGCTGTACGCGGCTTCCGGCGTCTTCCTCGGTCTCGCGTTCCTGTCCAAATATTTTGCGGTCCTGCTCGGACTGGCTTATCTGGCGTTCGTGCTGATGCAGCCGGCGGGGCGGCGCGGCTGGCGCGGGCTCGCGCTGGTCGTGGCAGGTGTGCTGCCGTCTGCGCTGCTCAACGCCTGGTGGAACTACAACCATTGCTGGGTCAACTTGCTGTTCAATCTGTACAACCGCAACGACGATGCCGCCTGGCTGCCGCAGCATCCTCTGCTGTACGTCGTGAGCGTGCTGTATATGCTGTGTCCGGTCGCGCTGTACCAGATGTGGCGCGGCCGCGCCGCGCTGAAGCAGCAACTCGCCCAGCCGCGGCTGCGGTTTTTCATGTACGTCTGGGCGGTGCCACTGCTGTTCTTCGCGCTGCTGTCGCTGGCGAAGCAAATAGGCCTGCACTGGCTGCTGTCTTTCGTGCCTTTATTCTTCGTCGCCGCGGCGCTCGCGCTCAGCGCCGCGCAGCTGAAGAAGTCCGTCGTCTATCTCGCCGTGTTCTCGGCCATCCATGTGGCGGCGATCGTGGGCGTGAGCCTGGCGCCGATGGAATTATGGAAGAACAGCAGGCTCTACGACGGCATCGTATTCCACGTCAAGACCGCCGAATTGCTGCAGCGGCTAGAACCGTATGCGGGCAAGTATGAATTCTCCGCCGACGGATTTTCGCCTGCGGTGACGGCGTCCTACGCTTCCGGCAAATACTTTTTCGTGTTCGGCACTGCGTCCTCGCACGGACGCCACGACGACATCCTCACCGATTTTCGCAAGCTCGCCGGCAAGAACATCCTGGTGTTGCGCAAGAACCCGCCCAACCCGGCCGATTACCTGCCTTATTTTGCGAAGGCGGAGTTCCGCCAGTTCGAACTGCACGGTGCGACTTTCTATCTGGTGCTGGGGCAGGGCTTCGACTACGTGAAATACCGCGCAGGCGTGCTGCGGCCGCTGCGCGACCGCTACTATAGAATTCCGTCCTACCTGCCGCTGGGCCATTGCTACTTCTGCGAGCGCTATTTTCCCGATGAACCCTGCCCCGCCCGCTAAAAGCGCGGTACTCGCGCTGCAGCTGTTCAGGCTGCTGCGGCCGCATCAGTGGGTCAAGAACGGCTTTGTCTTCATCGGCCTGCTGTTCGGCAACGTCGGCGACAACGGCGGGCTCGGAGGCAAGGTGCTGCTTGCCGCCACCGCATTCTGCCTGCTGTCGAGCTGCGTCTACATACTCAACGACATTTTCGACCGCACTGCCGACCGTGCGCATCCGCTCAAGCGCAACCGGCCGCTCGCGAGCGGTGCGGTCGGTCTCGCCGCGGCGCTTGCGCTGGCCGCGGTGTGCGCGCTCGCGGGGCTTGCGCTGGGCGCTGCCGCATCTGCCAGCGTGGCGCTGATGCTGATCGCCTATCTGCTGCTCAATCTCGCTTACAGCGCGGGGCTCAAGCACGTCGCCGTGCTCGATGTGTTCCTCATCGCGGCCGGTTTCATGCTGCGCATCTTTGCTGGCACCTGGGGCGTGGGCATCGCACCCTCGCAGTGGTTGCTGCTGTGCGGCTTGCTGCTGACGATATTCCTCGGCTTCGCCAAGCGCCGCGCCGAGCTGATGGTGAGCGAAGGCGAAGGTTCCGGCAGCGCCACCCAGCGCCCGGTGCTGGACGACTACAGTCCGGCGCTGCTCGACACCATGATGGCAATCAGCGCAGCCGGCGTCATCGTGAGCTACAGCCTGTACACGGTCAGCCCCGACACGATCCAGTTGCACCATACGGACAAGCTGATCTACACCCTGCCTTTCGTGCTGTACGGCATTTTCCGCTACATTTTTCTGGTGCACCGCCGTGGCGGCGAAGATCCGGCCTCGACGCTGATCAGCGATGCGCACATGGTCGCAACCGGCGCCGCCTGGCTCGGCGTCACCCTATGGCTGATTTGGTGAGGTCTTGTCGAATTTGAGCTTAAATCCCGCTTTCGGCATAATCTGCGCACGCCGGGCTCGCCGGCGGGGCCGGTCCGGCCCCGCCCGATCGGCCTGTCTCGCACTGGCACACTATGGCTGAAGACGGCAGACCTGATCACCTGGCGCACCTGGAACACCTCGGCGATGCGACCCAATTCGCGGGCAAGATGCATCGCATGATTACCTACTCGCCACTGTTCGAGAACTTCAACATGGCGGAAATCCGGCTCATGAGCCATTTCATGCAGGTCTACCGCGCCGGGCCGGGCCAGGAGATCATCCATGAAGGCGAACAGGGCGATTTCATGCTGCTGATGATCGAAGGCAGCGTGGAGGTGTTCAAGCAGGACCGCTGGAACACGCCCAAGCTGATTGCCTCGGTCGATGCCGGCAAAACGCTGGGTGAAATGTCGATGATAGACGGCGAGCCGCGCTTTGCCACTTGCGTCGCCGCCGAGCCCAGCGTGATCGCCGTGCTGTCGCGCGAGAATCTCGCGCGCATCATTCTGGAACAGCCGATACTGGGGGCGAAAATCCTGATGGAGCTGGTACTGATGCTGTCGCAGCGTCTGCGCCAGACCAGCGTCAAGCTGGTGAGCTTGATGGACAAGGAGAGCACCTGACGTCGCCCGCGCCCCCACTTTCCAGCAATCGCTGACGATGCCTGGCCGCAAATGTGGCAGAATGGCCACAAAAAAAGGATGGTTGGCAAAAAATATTGGGGGACAATTGATGAAAGTTAAGAACGGCAAGGATTTCTGGGCCGGGCTGATGTTTGCCGGCACCGGCCTGGCTTTCGTAGTGGGTTCGCAGAACTATCCCATGGGTTCGGCCGTGCGCATGGGGCCGGCGTATTTTCCGACCCTGCTGGGCGGCCTGCTGGCGATTCTGGGCGCGGTCATTTTCCTGCGCGCCTTCTTCTCCAAGATCGAGCATTCGACCAGGGTATTCCCGTTCCGGCTGCCGGTGCTGATCGCGGCGCTCGTGATTGGCGGGGCGACGTTCCTCGCAGATAGCCTGTTCAAGAATGCGCCGATGGCCGAGTTCGCGCTCACCGCGCTCGCGCTGGGGCTGTTCATCGGCGCGTTCGGACCGCGGGCGATGTTCGTGATCCTGATCGCGGTGGTGATCTACGGCTATGCGCTCAAGCCGCTGGGGCTGGTGATCTCGACGGTGATACTGATCGTCATGAGCGCGCTGGGAGGCCACGATTTCCGCAAGAAGGAAATCGTGATCCTGACTATCGTGATGGCGCTGTTCAGCGTGTTCGTATTCGTCAAAGGCCTAGGACTGCCGTTCAACCTGTGGCCGGGAGAATAGGCATGGACTTCGCACTATTCCATAATCTCAGTATCGGCTTCGGCGTCGCGCTGAGCCTGCAAAACCTGATGTATTGTTTCTTCGGCGTGCTGCTCGGGACGCTGATCGGCGTGCTGCCCGGGATCGGACCCATCGCCACCATCGCGATGCTGCTGCCGGTGACATTCAGCCTGTCGCCGATATCGGCGCTGATTATGCTCGCCGGCATCTATTACGGTGCGCAATACGGCGGTTCGACCACGGCTATTTTGGTGAACATTCCGGGCGAGTCATCGTCCGTGATTACCTGCCTGGACGGCTACCAGATGGCGCGCCAGGGCCGCGCCGGCCCGGCGCTGGCGATCGCCGCGATGGGCTCGTTCTTCGCCGGCTGCGTCGCCACCGTGATCATCGCGCTGTTCGCGCCGCCGCTGGCGGAGGTTGCGCTCAAATTCGGCCCGGCCGAATATTTCTCGCTCATGGTGCTGGGTCTGGTCGGTGCGACCGTGCTCGCGCACGGCTCGCTGATCAAGGCGATCGCGATGACCATCCTCGGGCTGCTGCTGGGTCTGGTCGGTACCGACGTCAACTCCGGCATTGCGCGCTACTCGTTCGGCATAGCGGAGCTTTCCGACGGCATCAATTTCGTCGTCGTCGCCATGGGCGTGTTCGGTTTCGCCGAGATCATCAACAACCTCGAGCAGGGCGAGGCGCGCGAGGTTTTCGTGAACAAGGTCACGGGCCTGATGCCGACCTGGAAAGACCTCAAGGACAGCTCGGGCGCGATTCTGCGCGGCACCGCGCTGGGCTCCGCGCTCGGCATCCTGCCCGGTGGCGGGGCGCTGCTGTCCTCGTTTGCGGCCTATACGCTGGAAAAGAAAATCGGCGACACCTCGAAATTCGGCAAGGGCGAAATCCGCGGCGTCGCGGCGCCGGAGTCGGCCAACAACGCCGGTGCGCAGACTTCCTTCATACCCCTGCTCACGCTGGGCATACCGTCCAATCCGGTGATGGCGCTGATGATAGGCGCGATGATGATCCAGGGCATCGCGCCGGGCCCGCAGGTGATGACCGAGAGGCCGGAACTGTTCTGGGGCATGATCGCAAGCATGTGGATCGGCAACCTGATGCTGGTGATCCTGAACCTGCCCTTGATCGGCATGTGGGTGAAGCTGCTGACCGTGCCCTACCGGCTGCTCTACCCGTCGATCCTGCTGTTCTGCTGCGTCGGCGTCTACAGCCTGTCCAATGCCCCGTTCGATGTGATGATGACGGCGCTGTTCGGCTTGGTCGGCTATGTGTTCGTCAAGCTCGAGTGCGAGCCCGCACCGCTGATCCTGGGTTTTATCCTCGGGCCGCTGATGGAGGAGAATCTGCGCCGGGCGATGCTGCTCTCGCGCGGCGATCCGAGCGTGTTCGTCACCAAACCGATCAGCGCCGTGCTGCTCGGCATCGCGGTGGCGCTGCTGCTGATCACGCTCGCGCCGACGGTGCGCAAGACGCGCGACGTTGCGTTCCAGGAATAGCATTCCGGCACGGCAATTGCGTTGCGGATGCGGAGGACAGATCCTGTCCTCCGTCGTCGTTTTAAGGATTCGATTTTGACCATCATGACTGGGAGAACACAGTGAAACCTTGGAGCCGTATTGCTCTGAAGTCGGTTGCGGGCCTGGCGCTGGCGCTCGTGTGCGCAGGCGCATTCGCGCAAAGCTATCCGGCCAAGCCCATACGCCTGGTCGTGCCTTATCCGGCGGGCGGACCGCTGGACATCATGGCGCGCGCGATCGGGCAAAAGCTGACCGAGGCCTGGCACCAGCCGGTGGTGGTCGACAACCGGGCGGGTGCCGGCGGCAACATAGGCGCGGACCTGGTCGCAAAATCGGCGCCCGACGGCTATACGCTGCTGATGGGCGCGGTCGCGACGCAAGCGATCAATCCGGCTCTGTACAGCAAGATTCCCTACGACCCGATCAAGGATTTCGCACCGGTGGCGCTGGTGGCGCAGGTGCCCAACATTCTGGTGGTCAATCCCTCGGTGCCGGCAAAATCGGTGAAGGAATTGATCGAACTCGCGCGCGCCAAGCCGGGGGCGCTGAATTTCGCCTCGGGCTCGACCGGCTCCACCGGCCATCTCGCGGGCGAGCTGTTCAACACCATGGCGGGCGTGAAGATGGTGCATATCCCGTATAAAGGCGCGGCGCCGGCGATGGCCGACCTGCTCTCCGGCCAGGTGCAGCTGATGTTCGACAACCTGGCCAGTTCCTTGCCGAACGTCAAGGCGGGCAAGCTGCGCGCGCTCGCGGTGACCACGCTCGCGCGCTCCCCGGCGGTGCCGGACCTGCCCACCATCGCCGAGTCCGGGCTGCCGGGCTTCGATCTGACGACCTGGTTCGGCCTGCTGGTCCCGGCCGGGACGCCGCACGACATCGTGGTCAAGCTCAACGCGGAAATCGTGCGCGCGCTGAACTCGAACGACATGCGCGAGCGCCTGGAAAAAATGGGCGCCGAGCCGCCACCGGATAATACGCCGGAGCATTTTGCCGCGTTCATCCGCAGCGAGGCGGAAAAATACGCCAAGGTGGTGAAAGCTTCCGGCGCGCGCGTGGATTAGGAATCCGTTGCCGCGCCGCTGTAGCCCCTATTTTAGGGGTCGCGGCTTTGCGCCGGATTTGCGCGGCTGCCACAGGACGTCGCTGCCGCCGCCGGAACGATTCAGGGACCGGCCCAGTACGAACAGCAGGTCGGACAGACGGTTCAGATATTTTCGGGCTGCCTCGCCCACCGGTTCGGCGCGCGCGAGCGCCACCAGCGCGCGCTCGGCACGGCGGCACACCGTGCGTGCGAGGTGCGCCAGGCTGGCGGCGCGCGTACCGCCGGGGAGGATGAATTCCTTCAGCGGCGGCAGGTCCCGGTTGTAGTGGTCCAACAGCGTCTCGAGCTGCGCGATCAGCTGCTCTCCCATGCTGGCGTGCCCGGGGATGCAGACTTCACCGCCCAGATCGAACAAGTCATGCTGAATGCCGGCGAGTGCGGCGCGCACGCCGGCAGGCAGTTCCTCCGCGAGCAGCAGGCCGATGGCTGAGTTCAGCTCGTCGATTTCGCCCAGCGCATGTACGCGCAGGCTATCCTTGGGCACGCGCGTGCCGTCGCCGAGACCGGTTTCGCCAGCATCGCCGGTGCGCGTATAGATTTTGCTAAGGCGGTGGCCCATGTGCGTCCTATCGAGTGTCAGCGCGGGAATTGTAGCCTAAAGCCCCGGCATTCCGTGCCTGCCCAGGCGCCTTGATCGCGCCTGCGCGATGCGCTGCCAAAGCTCTACAGCGGTTGAATCATAGTAGAATAAATGCGCTGGACTAACCGCGCGGATGGCTTTCCAGCTGCGCTGACAGAGGATCCAAGGTGATTTTACTGGAGAGATTGCGCAGTCGGCTGGCCTCGATGTCTTCGGTCGAGTACCTGCCCGAGCGCGTTTCTATGCTGTACCGGCTGTCCGGCAGCGATGTGCCCATCATCCTCGTGGCCGCGAGCATCACCGCGTTCTCCATGTGGGGCTACATCGGCATCAATCTGATCGCGATGTGGTTTATCTGGCTCGGCGTGGCCAGCATCGTGCGCTACGCCATGGCGCGGCTGTACCGCCGCCGCCAGCCCGCCGCGGAGGACGCGGCGCAATGGGAAAACTATTTCTGCCTGGCGAGCGCCCTGGTCGGCGCCGGCTGGGGTCTGGCGCTGATGCTCATCGGGCATACGCCGACTTCCCTGCAGGAACTCACCATCACGTTCCTGATCAGCAGCGTGGCGATGGGCCTGCCGCCTTCGCTTGCGCCCAGTCCCAAGGCTTTCACCAGCTTCATCCTGCCGATTTTGGCGCCGATGGTGGCGATGCTGCTCACTTTCGGCGGCGGACTCAACACCTCTACTGCGCTGCTGATGCTGGTGTTCGCGACGGTGCTGCTGGGGCTGTACATGTCCAACCATTACGCCCTGATCGAGACGCTGGCCTACGGCCACGAAAACACGCTGCTGCTGCAAAAGCTGCGCATCGCAGAGAAGTCCCTGACCGCGGCGCTGACCGAGCAGAAGCTGATATTCGACACGGCGGCCGTAGGCATCGCTTTCGTCAGCCAGGGTAGCGTGGTCAGGTGCAACCGGCGCTTTGCCGAGATCCTCGGCTATACGGTTGATGAGATTGCGGGCCAAACCACCGGCGTCTGGCTGCAGCCGGAAGCCGATTTCATGCAGCCGGGCGGGCGCGCGCATGAACAGTTCGTGCGCGGCGAGAATTATTCTTCCGAACTGGAATTGCGCAAAAAGGATGGTGCTCCGATTTGGGTGTCCACCGACAGCCGCGCGATCGACGCGGCCAAGCCGCAGGACGGAATCATCATCGGCATCGGCGACATCACCGAACGCAAGGCCGCCGAAGCGGCACTGAAACAGACCAAGGAACGGCTCGATCTGGCGATGCAGTCCTCGGCCATTTCGATCTGGGAGTGGGACGCGCGGCGCGGCACCATCTATCTGGATGCGGCGCTGGCGCAGATGACCGGCGACGAGCCGCGCGAGCGCTACCTTACGCTGGAAGAGATGGTACCCCTGGTGCACCCGGACGATGTCGAAGCGGTGCGCCAGGCGCAGATCGACTGCATCAAGGGCGTGCGCCCGCTGTACCGCATCGAGCACCGGCTGAAGATGGCCAGCGGCGACTGGGTTTGGGTCCTCAGCCGCGGCCGCGTGGTCGAGCACGCGGCCGACGGCAGCGCGCTGCGCATGACCGGGACCAACGTCGACATCACCCAGCGCAAGCGCGCGGAGGTGGAGCTGCTGTCCGCGCTGCAGCGCGAAAAAGAGCTGTCCGAGATGAAGTCCAAATTCGTTTCCATTGCCTCGCACGAACTGCGCACGCCGCTGGCGACGATTTTGTCCTCGGCAGAATTGCTGGAGCATTATTCAGAGAGCCTGTCAGCTGAAGACCGGTTGAAAATGCTGCACGGCATACAGGGCGCGGTGAAGCGCATGAATGCGATGATCGAAGACGTGCTGATCATAGGTAAGGCCGAGGCGGGCGCGCTGCAGTTCGAACCGAAGCCGGTGGACCTGCGCGATCTGTGCCACAAGGTGGTGGAGGAGCTGCGCGGCGGCGTGGCCAAGCAGCATGTCATCCAGTTCGACCATCCGTTCGAGCGCGACAACCTGAACCTCGACGAAAAGCTGCTGCGCCACATCCTCACCAACCTGCTCTCCAACGCAGTGAAATACTCTCCTGTGGGAAGCACGGTGTCGCTGCTGCTGACGGAACGCGATGGCCAGGCGTTGATCGAGGTTGCCGACCAGGGCATAGGCATCCCGCCCGAGGATCAGGCGCGCCTGTTCGAGAGCTTTCACCGCGCGTCCAACGTCGGCAATCGCCAGGGCACCGGCCTCGGGCTGGTGATCGTGAAGAAAGCGGTGGAATTGCACGGCGGCACCATTTCGATCGAAAGCAAGGTCGACGCGGGAACCCGCATCAGCGTGCGCCTGCCGTTGACGCAATCGGCGCGGGCGGCCTGAGCATGGCGCGGGTCCTGCTCATCGACGACGACCAGTCGAATCTCGACTTCATGCGCCAGGTGATGCGCATCGAGGGCCATGAGCTTGCCTGGGCGGCCGACGGCGAGCAGGGGCTCGACCTGGTAAGGCAGCTGCATCCGCAGCTCATCATCTGCGATGTCGTCATGCCGCATCTTGGCGGCTATGCCGTGCTGGAGACGGTGCGCGCCGACCCTGAGTTCGCAGGCGTTCCGGTGCTGCTGTTTTCCGCGGCGATGAGCGAGGATGCGCGCGCAATCGGTTTGCGCCGCGGCGCCACCGAAGTGCTGGCCAAGCCGTTCGACCTCGAGCAACTGCGCGGCGCGATCAGGCGCTGCCTGGCGCAGGAGCGGCCATGAAGAAAATCCTGGTGGTCGAGGACGAAGCGTCGATCCGCCTGAATCTGACGCTGATGCTGAAGGGCGAAGGCTATGCGGTGGACGCGGCCGAGGACGGCCGCGCCGGCATCGAGCATGCCAAGAGTTTCGCGCCGGACCTGATCGTCAGCGACGTCATGATGCCCGAGCTGGACGGATTCGGCATGCTCGAGGCCTTGCGCGCCGATCCGCGCTTCGTCGATACGCCGTTCATTTTTCTGACTGCGCTCAACGACCGGACCAGCATGCGCCGTGGCATGAACCTCGGCGCGGACGATTTCCTCAACAAACCGTTCACGCGCGACGAGCTCATCGAAGCGGTGAATTCGCGCCTGAAAAAATACGAGAACGCCGCGCGCTCGCTGGCCGAGCGTCTGGTGGCCGGAAACGACGAACTCCGGCGCTGGTATCGGCAGAACCTGAGCGGAGGCGAACCGGAGCGGCCGCTGGCGTTCGCGGAAACCGCCGGCATGACCGGCAAAATGACTGTGGCCACGGTGTTGTTCGCCGACGTGCGCAACTTCACCACCTATTCCGAGCGTCTCACCGCGGGCCAGATCGCCGAACTGCTCAATGCGTATTTCGAGTCGGTGTGCCAGCCGATCGTGCGCAACGGCGGGCGCATCGCCAAGCTGATCGGCGACGGCATCATGGTGGTGTTCGAGGCGCGCGCCGAGGACGGCGAGGACAACCATGCGCGCCGCGCTATCCGCGCCGGGCTGGGGATTGTGATCGCCGCGAACAAGTTCGGCGAATGGTTCAAGCAGCACTTCGATCTGAGCGGTTTGCCTGAATTCGCCACCGGCGTCGGCATCCATACCGGCGACATGATGGAAGTGCGCATCGGGCCGCCCGGGGCCGAAGACCTCACCGTAGTCGGCGACAGCGTCAACGTGGCTTCGCGCCTGGAGGGGCAGACGAAGGAACTGGGCTGGCCCCTGGTGGCGAGCGCGGCGACCGTGAGCATGGCGGGCGCCGCGGTCAGCACGGGTGAGTCGCGCCTGCTGGAATTGCGCGGGCGCAACGCGCCGATCGAGGCCATGGAAGTCACCGCCATCGGTGCCGCCGCCGGCGACGCGGAGGGGACGATCGAAGTGCCGGCGGCGCTGCGCGCGGCGCTGGCCGAGAATGCGCAAATGACCGCACGCGCCGCCAAAGCAGCGCTATCGGAGACGCTGCGCATCATCACCAGCGACCTGTCGCGTGCGCTGGCTGCGGGCAAGCCGCTGCAAATCAAGGGCTATAAGGTACTGTCCAAGATCGGCGAAGGCGGCATGTCCAACGTATTTATGGCCGAGCGCGAATCCGACGGCGCGACGGTGGCGCTGAAGATTCTCAACGCGAAGCCGAGCGACGACAAGCAGCTGCTGCAGCGTTTCATCCAGGAATCCGCGCTCATATCCGATATCGACCACACCAACGTGGTCAAGATCTACGACAAGGGGTTCACCGAAGATTATGCCTATATCGCGATGGAGTACTTCACCGGCGGCAGCCTGAAGGATGTGATTGCACAGGGCCTGACGCCGCGGCAGGCGCTGTCTCTGCTGGCGCAGGCGGCGGCTGCGCTGGCGGAAATCCACCGCCTCGGCATCGTACACCGCGACGTCAAGCCGGCGAATATGATGCTGCGTGCCGACGGCACCATGGTGCTGGCCGATTTCGGCATTGCCAAGCGGGCCACGGGCGACATGGATCGGACCGTGCACGGCGAATTTTTCGGCACGCCCTACTACATCTCGCCGGAGCAGGCCAACGGCAAGCCCGCGAGCGAGCGCTCCGACATCTACAGCCTGGGCATCATTTTTTACGAAATGCTCATGAATCGGCGGCCCTATGAGGGCAATTCCATCGTCGAACTGATTTCGCAGCACGTGAACGCACCGATACCGCGGCTGCCGGAGGCCTTGACCGACTATCAGGTGCTGGTGGACGGCATGCTCGCCAAGAATCCCGCCGAGCGCCTGCAGAATGCGGACGAAGTGCTCGCGGTCATCGATCGCGTATGGACGCAGGTCGCGCTGCGCGCAAGCTCCGGACAAGGTTCCGGTTGACGCGTTTAGAGAAAAGAAACCGGCAGGATAGCCGGTATTTACCGGCTATCCTGCCCCCGCGGGGAGAGGAGGAGGGGACCCGCGAAATCTGTGTTGCTGCTGCCTAGCGGAAAAAACTGCCGCTGAAGGTAACCATCATCGGGCCGCCCAAGATGCAGGCCAGCTTTACCGATGCGACCAGTGCCGCGGCGCTGGCGCTCAGGTAGCCTACGATTACTTTTGCAAGCCCGAAGTCCACGACATGACTTTCATTCAATCAATGGAATGAGTCTAAACCGCGTTTGAATATTTGTACAATCGATTGTTTAGATTTAACATATCAGTTCTGTGGATATAAGAAACGTAGACCTGAATTTGTTGGTCGCGCTGGATGCGCTGCTCGCTGAGCGCAGCGTATCGCGTGCCGCGGTGCGCTTGCATTTGTCGCAGCCGGCCGCAAGTGCGCTGCTGGCGCGCCTGCGCGAACTGTTCGGCGATCCGCTGCTGTTGCGCAGCGCGCGCGGCATGCTGCCTACCCCGCGCGCACTGGAGCTGCTCGGTCCGGTAAAACAGGTGCTGGACGAGATCGATGCCATCGTCCAGCCGCGCACGCCATTCGATGCCGCCCGCGCGGTGCACACGTTTACACTGTCGGCCTCGGACTATGTCGAATACACGCTGCTGCCCAAGCTGGTCGATTACCTCGAGCAAAGGGCTCCTGGGGTGCGTCTGGAAGTCAGGCCGCTGGACGTGCAATCGGTAGCCAGGCAGATGGAACGCGGTGAAGTCGATCTGTGTATTACCGGGCTGCAGAACGCCGCCCCCGGATTGCATGTGCGGCCGCTGTATGCGGAACGCATAGTCTCGGTGGTGCGGCGCAATCATCCGGGTATAGGCGCGCGCCTGACGCTGGACAAATTCTGCAGCCTGGAGCATATCCAGGTGTCCGTGCTTGGCGGCGGTTTTACCGCACGCATCGACGCGGCGCTCGCCGCGCTGGGGCGCACGCGGCGCGCGCGCCTGCACGTGCCGCATTTCCTGCTGGTGCCGGAAATAGTCGCGCGTTCGGATATGATCAGTTCCCTGCCCGAACGCCTCGCGCGCGGCTATGTGAAGAAGCTGCGCATATTCGAGCCGCCGCTCGACATACTGGGGTTCACCGTGGGCGAGGTCTGGCACGAGCGCAATCAGCGCGATCCGGCGCAGCAATGGCTGCGCGACGTGCTCGCAGAGCTGGCGCAACAGCCGCCGAAATAATTTGGCCGGGCTGCCTGCGCGCGCAAACGGTCCGTCGCGCGCCGCTGCTACAATCGGCCTGGATCCAGCGAGGAAATACGGCATGAGCGATGAACTCTGTTTTCTTCCGGCAACGGAACTGGCGCAGCGCATCCGGCGCAAGGAGCTGTCGGCGCGCGAGCTGATGCAGGCATCGCTGGCGCAGATCGAGCGATTCAATCCCAAGCTCAATGCGATCGTCAGCCTGTATGCCGAACAGGCGCTGGCGCAGGCACGGGCCGCGGACGAAAAGCAGGCGCGCGGGGAAGCGCTGGGGCCCCTGCACGGCCTGCCGGTCGCGCACAAGGATCTGTTCCTGACCCGCGGCATGCGCACCACGTTCGGCTCGCCGATTTTCAGGGACTTTGTTCCCGACGAGAACCTGCTGATCGTGGACCGCCTGCAGGCGGCGGGGGCGATTTCCATAGGCAAGACCAACACGCCGGAGTTCGGCGCCGGCTCGCAGACGTTCAACGCGGTGTTCGGCAAGACGCTCAATCCCTACGACACGAGCAAGACTTGCGGCGGCTCTTCCGGAGGATCGGCGGTGGCGCTGGCCGCCGGCATGGTGCCGCTGGCCGACGGCAGCGACATGGGCGGATCGCTGCGCTGCCCGGCGAATTTCTGCAATGTTGTCGGCTTGCGCACCTCGCCCGGGCGCGTGCCGGTGTGGCCGGCGAAAACCGGCTGGAGCACGCTCGGGGTGGAAGGGCCGATGGCGCGTACTGTCGCCGATTGCGCATTGATGCTCGCCGCGATCGCGGGCCGGGACGCGCGCAGCCCGATCGCAATTGCCGAATCCGGCAGCGTGTACGCGCAGCCGCTCGCGCGCGATTTCAAGGGCGTGCGCATCGCCTGGAGCCCGGACCTGGGCGGACTGCCGGTGGATGCGCGCGTGGCCGCAGTGCTCGCCTCGCAGCGCGCGACGTTCGCGGCACTCGGCTGCGAAATCGAGGAAGCCACCCCCGACTTATCCGATGCGAATGAGATCTTCATGACGCTGCGCGCCTGGCAGTTCGAGCTGTCCTACGGCGAGTTGCTCGATCGTCACCGTGACCTGCTCAAGGATACGGTGATCTGGAATATCGAGGCCGGCAGGAAGCTGCGTGGTCCGCAGATAGGCGCGGCGGAACTGAAGCGCACGGCCTTGTTCAAGCGCATGCACGCATTCATGCAGCGCCACGAGTTTCTGCTGCTGCCGGTGAACCAGGTGCCCCCGTTCGACGTCAATCAGCCTTTTGTCACCGAGATCAACGGCGTCAAGATGGACAACTACATAGACTGGATGAAGTCCTGCTATTTCATCACCGTCACCGGCCATCCCGCGATCTCTGTTCCCTGCGGCTTCACCGCCGACGGGCTGCCGGTGGGAGTGCAGATCGTAGGCCGCCACCAGGACGATTTGGGCGTGCTGCAGCTCGCCTACGCGCTCGAGCAGGCGACCCAGCTATGGCGGCGGCGCCCGCCGCTTGCTGCCCGCAATTGACGCCTAGCGGTGCGCCTCGATCGGATTGCCGTACAGCGGCCGCGCGCCGAACTGGGTGCTGATCGCGTAGGCCACGCCGCAGGCGAGCATCACCGGTACCGTGAGTTGGAATTGGTTGGTCATCTCCAGCACCATCACGATCGCCATCAGGGGTGCGTGCGTCACCGCCGCGAGCACTGCCGCCATGCCGATCACCGCGAGCACGCGCGGGTCGCCCACCAGCGCCGGATCGAGGCCGAACGACGCCAGCTGCGCGAGCAGGTAGCCGCTGGTGGCGCCGACGAACAAGGTCGGCGTAAACACGCCGCCGATCGCGCCCGAACCCGAACTGAGTACGGTCGCGAGCACCTTGGCCGCCATGATCACCGCGACCCAGTCCCAAGCCATATTGCCTTGCAGCACTTCCGACACGACGCTGTAGCCGTTGCCCCAGACGTCGGGCACGGCAGCCGATATCAGCCCGACCATCACCCCGCCCAAGGCGAGGCGGCGCGGCAAGGAATCGATCAATCCGAACAGCTTGCGGCAGCGCTCCAGCAGTTCGAGCAGGGCCCAGCCTATGCCGCCGCAAACGATGCCGGCCGCGATCGCGACGCCCAGGCTGGTGGGCACCAGCACGACCGAGGGCATGACGTATAAGGGCTCGGGTTCGACCAGCCAGTAGATCAACGCGCTCGAGGTGGCTGCGGCAATGAGCACCGGCGCGATGGTATGCCGAGCGAAATGGCCCAGCGCCAGCTCCAGCACGAACACCACGCCGGCCACCGGCGCGTGGTAGGCGGAGCCGATGCCGGCGGCGATGCCGCACACCAGAATCGCATTGCGCTCATCGGCGGACAAGGGATAGAGCCGCGCCAGCCAGGAGGCGAACCAGGCGGACAGCTGCACCATCGGTCCTTCCTTGCCGATCGAAGCGCCGGTGCCCACCGACAGCAGCGCAGACAGGCTGCGTACAATCGTGGTGCGATCGTTCAGCAGGTACTGGTCCTCGCGCGCGGCTTCCATGTAGTCCAGGTGCACGGCGCCTTTGGGGCCGCGTGCCGCCCAGCGCAGTCCCCAGCGCAGGATCAGTCCCGCACCGAGACCGCCAAGAGCCACCACCAGTGCGCGATGCCAGGGCGCCAGGCTCTCGGACACCGCCACCAGGCCGCCGGTGCGGCCGGTCGCAAGCCATTCCACGCCTTCGATCAAGGCGCGGAAGCCCTGCGTCGCGGCTGCCGCGAGCAGGCCGGTCAGCACGGCTGCGAGCCATAACTTTACGGTGCGGGCGGCACCGCCGATGAAAGGATGCCATTCGCTCGGCTCCAACTGCCGCTCGGGTGATTCCATGGTTCTTCGGTCCTCGCTTCAGGCAATAGTCACGCCGCCGTCGGCGATGATCGTCTGTCCGGTGATGAACGTGGCCGCTTTGGAGGCGAGAAATACCGCGATGCCGCCGATTTCCTCGGCTTCGCCCAGGCGCCGTAACGGCGTAATCGCCTCGCGCGCCTTGCGCGCTTTCTCGTTCTCCCACAAGGCGCGCGCGAAATCGGTCTTGATCAGGCCGGGCAGGATCGCGTTGACGCGTATATTGGACGGCCCCCACTCGCAGGCGTAGTTTCTGACCAAGGCGGTGTCCGCGGCCTTGGATACGCCATACAGCCCGATCACGGTATTGCCCTTGATCGCGGCGATGCTGGACACGATGATCACCGCGCCGTCTTTGCGTTCGGCCATTTGCGGAATCACCATATTGCACAGCCACCAGTTGCTCTTGATGTTGTTGCCCATGATCTTGTCGAAGGCTTCGTCGCCCGCCTGCGCCGTGGGCCCATACACCGGATTGGCTGCGGCGTTGCACACCAGGATATCGATTCTTCCCCAGTGCGCGAGCGTAGCGTCCACGAGCTGCTGCAGCTGCTCCTTGTGCGCGATGTTGCACGGTAGAGAAATCGCCGCATAGCCCTTGCCGGTAAACTCGCGCGTCACTTCCTCGCAGGCCTCGGCCTTGCGGCTGGAAATCACCACCTTGGCGCCCGCTTTCGCCATTTCCCCGGCGATGGATTTGCCTATGCCTTTGGTCGACCCCGTGATCAGCGCGACTTTTCCGGTCAGATCGAACATGCTCTCCTCCTGCTTGATTCGAGCCGCGATTTTCGCATCCCTGGACCGTTCTTGCCCAGGAATTCGCTACAAATGAAGGGGCGCATGTACGCGGGTTCACCTAGGGCAAGTCCCTATAGCGCGCCGCTTTTTTTCAGCAGCGCGGCCACCGCAGCGGCGAGTTTCGCATAACCCCTCGCGTTGGGATGCGCAAGGTCCGATTTGAATTCGTTGTCGCGCAGGATTTCCTTCAATGCCTTGCCTTCGTAAGGCAGGCCGAATTCCTTGGCGATCTCGGCGTAAAAATCCGGAGGTGTGGGGAACAGCCCGGGCTTGGGCACACCGACCGGCAGCACGTCCACCCCCTTTTGCCTGGCGATGCGGATCATGCCGCGCAGAGTCTCCGCCGCCTGCGCATCGCCGAGCTTGCGCAGGAAATCGTTGCCGCCATGACACAGGATCAGCAGTTGCGGCTGGTAGTAATCGAGCGCAGACGGCAGCCGCGCGAGTCCGGCCGCGCTTACCTCGCCCGGTACGCCCGCACCCCAGACCTTGCGCCCGATGAGCTGCTCCAGTACTGCCGGGTAGCTCGCTTCGGGCTGCGCGCCGGCGCCGAAGGTCAGGCTGTCGCCGAACGCAAGCACCACGGCGTCCTGCGGCAGCGGCGCGAGCCTGGGCACCTTGTCGCCGCACGCGGCGAGCGCGCAGGCGGCAAGCAGCAGCGCTGCGACGCTTAAGGCCCTGCGGCGCGAGCGGGTCATCAGGAATATTTCGAACGGCATAAGGAAAACCTGCGCGGCGTGCGCGGACGCGCGTGCGCTAACGGGTAGAATGGCGGCTCGTTTCATCCACCTTTTTTCGTACGCTGGCATTCTCATGCAATTCTTCCTGCCGATCGCGCATATGGACGTCAACATCGTCCTGATCCTGCTCTATGGCGCCCTGGTCGGCTTTCTCTCCGGACTGGTGGGGGTAGGCGGCGGCTTTCTGATCACGCCGCTGCTCATCTTTACCGGCATTCCGCCCATTGTAGCGGTGTCCAGCGGCGCAGCGCAGATGGCAGGCACCGCCTCCGGTGCCAGCTACCTGCATTGGCGCCACGGCAACATCGATTTCAAAATGGGATTGATCCTGCTGCTCGGCGGCTGGCTGGGCGGAGGCTGCGGCGTCTATCTTGCCAAAGTGCTGCTGCGCGCAGGCCAGTTCGGCAATGTCGTGGTCTTTCTCTATGTGATTTTGCTGGGCTTCATCGGTCTGAGCATGTTGATCGAATCGCTGCGCGCCGTATTTCGCCCCGCCACCGCCGCGGCGGGCGCAACGCGCGCCCCGGATGGGGCAAAATCGCTGCTGCAAACTTGGGTCGAACGCCTCCCCTGGCAAACCAGCTACCCGGTTTCCGGCGTGCGCATGTCGGCGCTCGGGCCGCTGCTGTTGGGGGTGGCCGTCGGCGTCATGACCTCGCTCATGGGGGTAGGCGGCGGTTTCATCATGGTGCCGGCAATGATCTATGTGCTCAAGATGCCGACCAAGATCGTGGTCGGCACCTCGCTGTTCCAGCTGCTGTTCACCACCGCCGCCGTGAGTATGATGCAGGCCGGCGTCAACCATGCGGTGGACCCGTTCCTCGCGCTGATTCTGATCCTCGGTTCGGTGCTCGGCACCAAGTTCGGCGCGCGCCTTGGCGCGCGCCTGCCGGCGGAAAAGCTGCGCCTGATCCTCGCGCTGGTGGTGGTTGCCGTGGCGGTGAAGATGGTGGCGACGCTGCTGATCACGCCCAGCGATGTGTACGACATGGCGATAGAGGTGCATTGATGCGACGCTGGCTGCGCTGTCTGCTGCTGGCTTCGGCCGGGGCCTTGCCGCTTCCCGCAGCGGCCGAGGAGCCGCTGGTGGTGGCCCCGGAAGAGACGCAGGTGAATATCACTACCGAATTCTCCGGGACCAAGCTCAAGGCCATCGGCGCGATGAGCGGTCCGGGCGATCTCGTCATCAAGTTGGTCGGTCCGCCGCACGAGGCGACGCTGTCGCACGAGATCAAGGTCGGGCCGTTTTGGGTCGAAGGCGAAACCGCGCGCATGGAAGGCGCGCCCAGCCTGCTGTTTCTCTACGCCACCGCGCCGATCGCTTCCATTCTGGAGCGGTCAGAGCAGGAGAAATACGGTTT
The DNA here is from genome assembly GCA_021811085.1 of Pseudomonadota bacterium. Taxonomy (GTDB): domain Bacteria; phylum Pseudomonadota; class Gammaproteobacteria; order Burkholderiales; family SG8-39; genus 2-12-FULL-64-23. The sequence goes on from JAJZPQ010000014.1 coordinate 42,726, forward strand.
GCTGCTCGAAGGCGTGCCGGTGCACATCGAGCCGGGGCTGCAGGCGCACGCATCGGATGACTGGCGCAAGGCGTTTTTCCGCTTGAAAGAGAAGCAGGGCTACTACCGCGAAGACGACAACTCGATCAGGGTGTTCGGCAACCGGCTGTTCATCGCGGACATGCGCCTGCCCGGGGATCTGCGCACCGGGAACTACACTATCGAGACCTTGTTGGTGAAATCGGGCAAGGTCGTAGGGCGCCACGTCGGGCAATTCCGGGTGCGCCTGGCCGGCATCGAGCGCTGGGTGTGGAATGCGGCGCACGACACGCCCTGGCTGTTCGGCGGCCTGTTCACTCTGCTCGCCATGCTGCTCGGTTTCGTGCTGAACGCAATTCCCTACCGCCCCGCTCGTTAAGCTCCGCTATGCGCTTACGCGCGCGAGCAGGCCTTCGACTGCAAGCCGGTCGGTGGCGTAAATGTTCGCGCTGCCGATCGCAGCGTCCAGTCCGGTCTGCGCGATTACGTCCAGGACCTGTTTTTTCGCGGCGCTCACGACGAGCGTGATGCCGTTCTGGCGCAGGCGTTCGGCGAGCTTGAACAGCAGTTCCGCTCCGGTCGCATCCAGGTCGTTGATGCCGACCGCGGTCAGCAGGATGTACTTCAGCTGCGGCTTGTCGCGCTCGAGCTTCACCACGGCCTCCTCCAGCGCAGCGGCGGTGACGAAATTCAGCGACGCGTCCAGGCGCACGATGCCGATCGCCTCGTGCACCGGCGGCAGGCCGAAACGCTCCGCATCGCGCAGCGTGCCGTCCTGGTGCAGGCTCGCGATGGCGATGCGCGGCCGCATGCCGCGGTAGAGGTGCAGGCCGAGCGAGGCAATGATGCCGGACAGGATGCCGTCCTGGATATTGGGGGCGAATAGCAGCGTCGTCGCGAACGTGATCACGGCCGCCACGCCGTCGTCGCGGCGCGCGCGCCAGGCGCGGCGAAAACCCTGGAAATGCAGCAGATTGAACACCGCGAGCATGATCACCGCGGCGAGCACCGGCTTCGGCAGGTGATACAGCAGCGGCGTGAAAAACAGCAGCGTAAGCAATACGAACAGCGCGGTCACCAGCCCGGAAATGCCGCTGTGCGCATTGGACTGCAGGTTGAGCGCGGAGCGCGAGAACGAGCCGCTTACCGGCATGGTGTGATTGAACGCCGCGACGATCTTGGCCAGGCCCTGGCCGATCAGTTCCTGGTTTTCGTTCCACGGGCGCCGGGTCTTGAGCGCGATGACCTTGCAGCTGGACATGGCTTCCATGAAGCTGATCAACGCAATCACGAATGCGGCCGGCAGCAGCTCCTTGGTTGTTTCCCAGTCGATGCTGGGCGTCACGAACTGCGGCATGCCGCTGGGGACCGCGCCGACCACGCGGCCGCCGAGTTCGGCAAAGCCGATCGCGTAGCTGACTGCGGTCAGCAGCACCGCCGTGATCAGCACGCCGGGCAGGCGCGGCGCAAAGCGCTTGAAGCCGAGCAGCAGCGCGATCGCGCCCGCGCCGAACATGAGCGAGATCTCGTGCATGAGGTCGAGGTTGATGATCACATGCCAGGTGTCGAGCAGGAAATGCTCGGTTTGTCTGGCGGACATGCCGACCAGAGGCGGCAGCTGCGACAGCGCGATAATGATCGCGGCGGCATTGATGAAGCCCATCAGCACCGGTTGCGACAGCAGATTGATCGCCATGCCCATGCGCAGCAGGCCGAAGCCGAGCTGGAACAGGCCCGACAGCAGCGCCAGCAGCACGGCATGCGCGATGAACGCATCGCTGCCCAGGGGCGCGAGCGGCGCGATGCTGGCCGCAGTCAAAAGCGAAGTCATGGCCACCGGCCCGGTCGAGAGCTGGGCCGACGATCCGAACAGCACCCCTACAATCGAGGGCAGCAGCGAAGCATACAAGCCGTAATAAGCCGGCACGCCGGCGAGTTGCGCATAGGCCAGCGATTGCGGTATCACCACCAGCGCCACAGTGATGCCCGCGAACACGTCATCGCGCAGGCTCCCTTTGCGCGGCCTGGGCCAGGCGAGGAACGGAAAAATGCGTCTAAGCGTGCTGTGGCGGGTGGCGGACATTCAGGCGCTGCGGCGATGTTCGGACAGCAATCATCTTAGCAAATGAACGCGCCGTGCTCGCTGCTTTTGGCAATATGAATTCTTATCGCTGCATTCGATTGACACATCCGTGGACCGTGCCTAACATGGCGCGTTCGCCCGCCGTCCTATCCCTATGCCATATTTTTGCGTTGTTACCGGGCTGCAGCCGATATGAATGCAGGTTTTCGCTTGCTCGATCCCGTGCGCCAGGCCGAAGCGGTGAAGGCGCTGCGCGCAATCCTGCCGCCTGAAGCCGTGCTGTATCAAGACGAAGATACCAAGCCCTACGAATGCGACGGGCTGTCGGCGTATCGCACGCTGCCGATGGTCGTGGCGCTGCCGCAGAACGAGGACGAGGTCAGCCGCGTGCTGCGCGCCTGCAGCGAACTCAAGCTGCCGGTGGTCGCGCGCGGCGCCGGCACTGGCCTTTCGGGCGGCGCGCTGCCGCACGGCAAAGGCGTGCTGCTGTCGCTGGCGAAGATGAAATGCATCCTTGCGCTCGATCCGGTGGCGCGCGTCGCGCGGGTGCAGCCGGGCGTGCGCAACCTCGCCATTTCCGAGGCGGCCGCGCCCTACGGCCTCTACTATGCGCCCGATCCCTCTTCGCAGATCGCCTGCAGCATAGGCGGCAACGTAGCCGAGAACTCGGGCGGCGTGCACTGCCTCAAGTACGGCCTCACCGTGCACAATGTGCTGCGCGTGCGCGGCTGCACCGTCGAGGGCGAGCTGGTCGAATTCGGCAATGAGGCGCTCGATGCGCCGGGCTACGACCTGCTCGCGCTGATCATGGGCTCCGAAGGCATGCTCGCGGTCGCCACGGAAATCACGGTCAAGCTGGTGCCCAAGCCGCAGACCGCGCGCGTGATCCTCGCCGCGTTCGACGACGTGGAAAAGGCGGGCAATGCGGCTGCCGCCGTGATCGCCGCGGGCATCATCCCGGCCGGCCTGGAGATGATGGACCAGCCGGCCACGCGCGCAGTGGAGGAGTATGTGCACGCCGGCTACGACCTCAATGCGGCCGCGCTGCTGCTGTGCGAATCCGACGGCACCGCGGAAGAGGTGGCCGACGAGATCGCGCGCATGACCGCGGTGCTGAAGGACTCCGGCGCCTACGACTTCCGCATTTCGCAGAGCGAGGCCGAGCGCCTGAAATTCTGGTCCGGTCGCAAGGCCGCGTTTCCGGCCGTGGGCCGCATTTCGCCGGATTATTACTGCATGGACGGCACCATACCGCGCAAGCGCCTGGGCGAGGTGCTGCGCTTCATCGCCGCGATGGAAAAGAAATACGGCCTGCGCTGCCCCAATGTGTTCCATGCCGGCGACGGCAACCTGCATCCGCTGATCCTGTTCGATGCCAACGATCCGGAGCAGCTGCGCCGCACCGAGGCCTTCGCCGGCGAAGTGCTGGAAAAAAGCATCGCGGTGGGCGGCACCGTCACCGGCGAGCACGGCGTCGGCATAGAGAAAATAAACCAGATGTGCCTGCAGTTCACGCCGGCCGAGCTGGAAATGTTCCGCGCAGTGAAGCGCGCGTTCGACCCGGACGGACTGCTCAACCCGGAGAAGAACATCCCGAGCCTGCACCGCTGCGCCGAGTTCGGCCGCATGCATGTCGAAGGCGGACGCCTGCCTTATCCCGAACTGCCGCGTTTCTGACATGGAACAAATCGTCAAACGCTACGCCGAGCAGATCCGTGCTGCTGCGGCAGACAAAAGGCCGCTGCGGCTGCGCGGCGGCGGCAGCAAGGACTTCTACGGCCAGAGCCTCGAAGGCGAGCTGCTCGATACGCGCGACTACAGCGGCATCGTCGCCTACGAGCCGAGCGAACTGGTGATTACCGTGCGCGGCGGCACGCCGCTCGCCGAACTCGAGGCCGCGCTGCGCGAGCAGGGACAGCAGCTTGCGTTCGAGCCGCCGCATTTCGGCTCCGGCGCGACCGTCGGCGGCATGGTCGCGGCAGGCCTGTCCGGGCCGCGACGCCAGGCTGCGGGGGCCGTGCGCGATTTCGTGCTCGGCGTGCGCATGCTCGACGGGCGCGGCGAAGATCTCAGCTTCGGTGGCCAAGTCATGAAAAACGTCGCCGGCTTCGACGTGTCGCGCCCGATGGCGGGGTCCATGGGCACGCTGGGCCTGCTGCTGGAGGTTTCGCTCAAGGTGCCACCGCTGCCCTTTGCCGAGGCCACGCTCAAGCTGGAATTGCCGCAGGACAAGGCGCTTGCGACGCTCAATCACTGGGGCGGAAAACCGCTGCCTATCAGCGCCTGCGCCTGGGCCGGCGGCGAACTCGTGCTGCGCCTGTCGGGCGCGCCGAGCGCGATCGAAGCAGCGCGCGCGCTGATCGGCGGCGAACTGGTCGACGCCGATCAAGCGCAGGCTTATTGGCGCGGCATCCGCGAACAAACCGACCCTTTTTTCAGCACCGACAAACCGCTGTGGCGCATGTCCCTGCCTTCGGTCGCCCCGCCGCTGGCGTTCCCGGGGGCGCAGCTGATCGAGTGGGGCGGCTCGCTCAGGTGGCTCGCATGCAAGGCCGATGCGCGCAGCATACGCGAGGCGGCGGCGCAGGCGGGCGGGCATGCCACCTTGTTTCGCGCCGCCGACAAGAGCGCGGGCGTGTTCACGCCGCTTGCGCCGGCGCTGGCGCGCATCCATCGCAATCTGAAGCAGGCCTTCGATCCCGCCGGCATTTTCAATCGCGGCCGCATGTACCCGGATCTATGAACCGATTTTCACCGCAACCGCTCCATGCAGACTGAACTGGCCGACTTCATCAAGCACACGCCCGAGGGACGCGAGGCCGACGCGATCCTGAGGAAATGCGTGCACTGCGGATTTTGCACCGCGACCTGCCCGACCTACCAGCTGCTGGGCGATGAGCTCGACGGGCCGCGCGGACGCATCTACCTGATCAAGGGCATGCTCGAAGGTGCCGCGGTCACGGCCAAGACGCAGCTGCACCTGGATCGCTGCCTCACCTGCCGCTCGTGCGAGACGACCTGTCCCTCCGGCGTGCAGTACGGACACCTGGTCGACATCGGGCGCAGGCTCGCGGAAGAGCGCGTGCCGCGTCCTTTGACCGCGCGCCTGCTGCGGCGACTGTTGAGCGCGGTGCTGCCGCGCAGCTGGCTGTTCGGCGCGCTGCTCCAAGTGGGCCGCTGGATGCGCCCGCTGCTGCCGTTTGCGCTGCAGGCCAAGGTGCCGGCCAAAGTGCCTGCGGCCGGCGCCTGGCCCGCGCCGCGCCATGCGCGCCGGATGCTGGCGCTCGCCGGCTGCGTGCAGCCTGCGCTGTCGCCCGACATCAACACCGCGGCCGCGCGCGTGCTCGACCGGCTCGGCATATCGCTCATCGAGGCGCCGCAAGCGGGCTGCTGCGGCGCGGTGCGCTTTCACCTGAACGCGCAGGAAGACGGCCTCAACGACATGCGGGCGCTGATCGACGCCTGGTGGCCTTTGGTGGATGCAGGCGTGGAGGCGATCGTCATGACCGCTAGCGGCTGCGGCACCACGGTGAAGGAATACGGCCACCTGCTTGCGCATGACCTCGCCTATGCGGAGAAGGCGCAGCGCATCAGCGCGCTGACCCGAGACCTCAGCGAAGTGATCGCCGCCGAAGCGGCGCGGCTCGAGACTTTGCTTGCCGCGCGGAAAGCATCCGCTGCGCCCAAGCTTGCGCTGCAACTGCCCTGTTCGCTGCAGCACGGGCAGCAGATCAAGGGTGTGATCGAACGCATACTGCTCGCTGCCGGATTCGAGCTGACTCCGGTGGCCGACAGTCACCTGTGCTGCGGCTCGGCCGGGACCTACTCCATTTTGCAGCCGCAGCTGGCGGAAAAACTGAAAGTGAACAAGCTGGCCGCTTTGCACGCGGGCTCACCGCAGGCCATCGTCAGCGCCAATCTCGGCTGCATGAGCCACCTGCAGAGCGGCACTGCGCTGCCGCTGGAGCATTGGATCGTGGCGCTGGAGCGGCGTTTGGCTGCTTGAATTGCTTGCCCGCAGCGCGCTATTACAGAAAGCGGTTACCTCGGGGTGAGTGCCTAACTGGCTGGAAACCCGCGTCTTTATTGGCTCTCGGATCGTTTCGCCTCCTGAACCTGCATCGCCGCAGCTGCCGTTCGGATATCGCTCCTTGCAATCCCGGCACCGAGGTCCATTTCCTTTTGTGTCTTTCGGCCTAATCCATCGATTCACGCCGCGCGCTTCAATTCATACCCGCGAATCAGAACGTCAGCCGGCAGTTTCAACCCCGACGCGAGCCTGCGTATCATCTCCAGCGTGAGCGGACGAACGCGGTTCAGCACTTCCGCGACCCTGGCGCGCGAGCCGATGTACGGTTCCAGGTCTTTTCTCGTCATGGCGCGCGCTTCCATGACAAACAGCAGGAAGTCGATCGGATCGGGCGCTTCGATCGGGTACTGCTTGCGTTCGTACGCTTCCACCAAAAGCGTGAGCACTTCAAGCCTATCCGCCTCGGGCGAACCGCTGGGCGCCTCCCACAGCGTTTCGATTTCCCTGAGCGCGGCCTGATGCTCGCGTTTGGTTCGGATCGGACGCAGTGTCATCGTTGTCACCTCAAATGGTTGCGGCATCGATCTTGTCGTACTCGCGGTGCGTGCCCACGAACCGGATAAACATCATGCCCCGGTTGTAGTGCACCGCCGCGATCAGACGGTAGTCGTTGCCCTTGATGTTGAACACGATGCGGTTGTTTGCGATCACGCTGGCGTTACGGTACGCAGCCTTGATGTCCGCTGGGTGCCGCCAATCCGAACGGCTTGCCAGCGTGTACCAGGAACGCAGCGGGATTTCGGCGTCGCGGTGCCGTTTCCAGAAATCCCGCAACGTGGCCAACGCGATAATCCGCATACAAATACTCTACCATGTTCCCAAAACGGGAGCAATGGCGCGGGTGGTAACCGGCTGCAAAGCCGTGTCAATAGGGCATCTTCGGAAATGATGCGGTCAACGTGCGTGCCGGTAGTGCGCTAGAGTGTATGCCGCGATGAAAGCAGATAAAACAGGACGATAGTGGCAAGACTAAAAGACAACATCCCCGACCGGCCGGCCAGCCGCGACATCCGCCAGCTCACGCGCATCCTCGGCTTTCTCTCGCCTTACCGCAGGCAGGTCGCGATCGCGCTGGTGGCGCTGGTGGTCGCTGCGGGCTGCGTGCTGGTGCTGGGCCAGGGCCTGCGCCGGGTCATCGACCGCGGCTTCTCCGGCGCCGATGCCGCGCTGCTCGACTCGGCGCTGGTCGCGCTGCTCGCCGTGATCGTGGTCATGGCGATCGCCACCTACACGCGCTTTTATTTCGTCTCCTGGATCGGCGAGCGCGTCACCGCGGACATCCGCCGCGCGGTGTTCGGTCATCTGCTCGACCTGTCGCCTGGATTCTTCGAGGTCACACGCACGGGCGAGGTGATTTCGCGCCTGACCAACGACACGTCGCTGCTCGAAGTGGTGATCGGATCGAGCGCTTCGTTCGCGCTGCGCAATACGCTGATCATGCTCGGCAGCATGGTGATGCTGTTTGTGACCAGCCCCAAGCTCACCGCGCTGGTGGTGCTGGGCGTGCCGCTGGTGATCGCGCCTATCCTGCTCTACGGCCGGCGCGTGCGCACGCTGTCGCGCGCGAGCCAGGCGCGCGTGGCCGATGTCAGCGTCTACATCGACGAGGCGCTGCACGAAATCCGCACGGTGCAGTCCTACGGCCATGAGGACGAGGACCGGCGGCATTTCAGCGCGCGCGTCGAGGAGGCGTTCGCGACGGCGGCCGAGCGCATCCGCCAGCGCGCTCTCCTGATCGCGCTGGTGATGCTGCTCGCGTTCGGCGCGGTCGGCGTCATTCTCTGGATCGGCGGCCACGACGTGCTCGCCGGGCGCATCAGCGCGGGCCAGCTGTCGGCGTTCGTGTTCTACGCGGTGCTGGTCGCGGGCGCGTTCGGCGCGGTGTCCGAAGTGATCGGCGATCTGCAGCGCGCCGCCGGGGCCACCGAACGCCTGATGGAGCTGCTCGGCACCGAACCGCAGATCCGCGCGCCGGCAAACCCGCAGGTGCTGCCCGAACCCCCGCGCGGCGAAGTGAAGTTCGAACAGGTCAGTTTTCGCTATCCCTCGCGTCCGGACGCGCTCGCGCTCGCGGATTTTTCGCTCGAAGTGAAGCCGGGCGAGACCGTGGCGCTGGTCGGCCCTTCGGGCGCGGGCAAGTCGACCGTGCTGCAATTGCTGCTGCGCTATTACGATTGCGAGTCGGGCGCGATCAGCCTGGACGGTGTCGAACTGCGCTGTGCCGATCCGCGCAGCCTGCGCAGCCGTCTGGCGCTGGTGCCGCAGGATCCGGTGATTTTCGCCGCCTCGGTGCGCGAAAACGTGCGCTACGGCCGTCCCGCGGCCAGCGATGCCGAGGTGCACGAAGCCTGCGCCGCGGCTTATGCGAGCGAGTTCATCGAGCGCCTGCCCGAAGGCATGGACACGTTTCTGGGCGAGCGCGGCGTGCGCCTCTCCGGCGGGCAGCGCCAGCGGCTGTCGATCGCGCGCGCGCTGCTTGCCGATCGCGCGGTGCTGCTCTTGGACGAAGCGACCAGTTCGCTCGATGCCGAGAGCGAGCATTACGTGCAGATGGCGCTCGCGCGCCTGATGCAGAACCGCACCACGCTGGTGGTCGCGCACCGCCTGGCGACGGTGCAGAACGCCGACCGCATCGTGGTCATGGACGAGGGCCGCATACTCGCCACCGGCACGCACGACGAACTGGTGCGCGAAAAAGGCCTGTACGCGCGGCTCGCGGCGCTGCAATTTCTCGGCGCGCAGGTGGCACAAAAGTCGGCGGCGAGCCCGTGAAAGCGCTTCTGCTCGGCCTGCTGTTGCTCGCGGCGGGGTCGGCTGCGGGCGAAGACGTATTGCGTGTAGGCTCCAAGCGTTTCACCGAGTCCTACATCCTCGGCGAAATCATCGCGCAGAGCGTGCCCGGCGGCGCCGAGCACCGGCCTGGCCTCGGCAATACCGGCATCCTCTATGCCGCGCTCAAGGCCGGTTCCATCGATGTCTATCCGGAATACACCGGCACCATCGCGCGTGAAATCCTCGGCATCGAAGGCGCGTTCACGCTGGCGGATCTGCAGCGGCGGCTCGCACGCGACGGGCTGGGCGTGGGCGTGCCGCTGGGCTTTGCCAATACTTACGCGCTCGCGCTGCCCGAGGCCGAGGCCGAGCGCTTGGGTCTGCGCACACTGTCCGATCTCGCGCGCCATCCGGAGTTGAAGCTGGGCCTGTCGCAGGAATTCATCGCGCGCGCCGACGGTTGGCCCGCTCTGAAGACTGCGTACGGCTTGAGCCAGATGCCGGCGGGGCTGGACCACGGCCTCGCCTATGAGGCCATCGCCGCCGGGAAAATCGATGTCATGGACGTCTATACCACCGACGCCAAGATCGAGCGCTACGGCTTGCGCGTGCTCGAAGACGACCGCGGCGTGTTTCCGCGCTACGACGCGGTGCTGCTGTACCGCCTCGATCTGCCGCGGCGCCTGCCGCAAGCATGGCAGGCGCTGCAGGGCTTGGAAGGCAGAATCGATGCGCGTGAAATGATCCACCTCAACGCTGCGGCCGAACTCGAACACCAGAGTTTCGCCAATGTGGCGAAGACGTTTCTCGCCGGCGGCAGCGCGGGCGCCGCTCCCGCGCGCAGTCTGCTCGGCGCTTTGTTCGGACCGGACTTCTGGCGGCTTACGCGCGAGCACTTGCTGCTGGTCTTCGTATCGCTCGCGGCGGGTATCGCAGTCGCAGTGCCGCTGGGCGTGGTCGCGGCGCGGAACGCAGCTGCGGCGCAGCCCATTCTCGCCACGGTCGGCGTGATCCAGACCATACCGGCACTGGCGCTGCTCGCGTTCCTGATTCCGCTGCTGGGCAGCATAGGCAGGGCGCCGGCGCTGCTCGCGCTGTTCCTGTATTCGCTGCTGCCTATCGTGCGCAACACGCATGCGGGCATGGCCGGCGTGGGGCAGGGCATGCGCCAGGCGGCAATGGCGCTCGGCCTCGCGCCCAGGGACCGTTTGCTGCTGATCGAACTGCCGCTGGCGGCGCCTGCGATCCTCGCCGGCATCAAGACTTCGGCGGTGATCGGCGTGGGCACCGCCACCATCGCCGCATTCATAGGCGCAGGCGGCTACGGCGAGCGCATCGCGCAAGGCCTGGCGCTGAACGACAACATCACTTTGCTCGCGGGCGCCATACCGGCGGCAGTATTGGCCCTTATAATCCAGGGCGCGTTCGAACTGCTGGAGCGCTATGCGCTGCCTGCCCTTAGAGCCGGTATAGATGAGGGTTGAGCGTTGGTTGATCTACATCAAACTAGGGATTTTGCGCAAAAGTATAGTACGCATGTCCCGACCCGCGGCCGCACCCAGCATTTAAAACGGCGCTTGCCGATAGAACACTAAGCTCGTGGAATATCCCTACTTGGCGGGCGCCGTGGAAAGCAGTTTAGGCAGAAGCAGCGGTTGCTTCAATTGGTGACAACATCCAGCAATAGATAAGGGGGTTTCATGCCTCAGGTCATAGGCGTACCAAAAGAAACGGCAGCCGGCGAAAAGCGCGTTGCCACCGTACCGGAAGTCGTTGAAAAGCTCATCAAGCTCGGATTCGCGGTCAAGGTCGAGTCCGGCGCCGGGGACGCGGCGAATTGCAATGACGAAACCTATCGCGCCGCAGGAGCGCAGATCGTCGACAGCGCAGCCAAGCTGTGGGCGGAATCCGACATCGTGTTCAAGGTATGCGTACCGACCGCGGAAGAAGTCGGCCTGATGCACGCGGGCCAGACCCTGATCACGTTCATCTGGCCGGCGCAGAACCCCGAGCTCATGCAGCAGCTCGCGGCGAAGAAGGTCACGGTGCTCGCCATCGACGCGCTGCCGCGCATGCTCTCCCGCGCGCAGAAGATGGACGCGCTGACCTCTCAGGCCGGCGTCGCCGGCTACCGTGCGGTGATCGAGGCCGCCAACGCGTTCGGTCGCTTCTTCAACGGCCAGATCACGGCTGCGGGCAAGGTGCCGCCGGCCAAGGTGTTCATCGCCGGTGCCGGCGTCGCCGGCCTGGCTGCGATCGGCACGGCAGCCGGCCTGGGCGCCATCGTGCGCGCCAACGACACGCGCGCCGAAGTGGCCGACCAGGTGGTGTCGCTCGGCGGCGAATTCGTGAAGGTCGATTACGAGGAAGAGGGGTCGGGCGGCGGCGGCTACGCCAAGGTCATGAGCGAAGGCTTTCAGAAGGCCCAGCGCGAAATGTACGCCAAGCAGGCCAGGGAGGTGGACATCATCATCACCACCGCGCTGATCCCCGGCAAGCCCGCTCCCCGGCTGATCACGGCGGAGATGGTGCAGTCGATGAAGCCGGGCAGCGTGATCGTCGACATGGCCGCGGAACGAGGCGGCAACTGCGAGCTCACCGAGCCGGGCAAGGTGGTGGTCAAGCACGGCGTGACCATCGTCGGCTACACCGATCTGGCGAGCCGGCTGGCGAAGCAGTCCTCGACGCTGTACGCGACCAACCTGTTCCGCCTCACCGAGGAATTGTGCAAGACCAAGGACGGGGTTATCAACGTCAATATGGACGACGACGCGATCCGCGGTCTCACGGTCATCAAGGAGGGCAATATCACCTGGCCGCCGCCACCGCTCAAGCTGCCGGCCCCGCCTGCGGCCAAGCCTGCCGCGATGCCGGCCAAGGCGCCCAAGCATGGCGAGGCGAGCGCGCCGGCCTCGGGCAAGAGCACGGCGATCACGTTCCTGATCGCAGCGGTCTTGTTCTGGTTCGTCGGCGCCTACGCGCCGCCGGCGTTTCTCGGCCACTTTACGGTATTCGTGCTCGCGGTCTTTGTCGGTTACATGGTGGTGTGGAACGTCACGCCCGCCCTGCACACGCCGCTGATGAGCGTCACCAATGCGATCAGCAGCATCATCGCGATCGGCGCGTTGGTGCAGATCGCGCCGCCGCTGATGGCCCAAGCCGCGGGCAGCCGGCCGGAGGCTTGGATTCTCGGGCTCGCCGTGGTCGGTATCACGCTCACCGCGATCAACATGTTCGGCGGTTTCGCCGTCACGCAGCGCATGCTGCAGATGTTCCGCAAATAGGGAAAGCGAATCATGTCCGCAACTCTTGCAACTGCCTCCTATATCGGAGCAACCATACTCTTCATCCTCAGCCTCGGCGGCCTCTCCAATCCGGAGAGCTCCAGGCGCGGCAACCTGTACGGCATGATCGGCATGACCATCGCCGTGCTGGCGACGGTCTCCGGGCCGCACGTCACCTCGGCCGGCTATGCCTGGATCGTCGGCGCAATGGTCGTCGGCGGCAGCATCGGCCTGTTCGCTTCGCGCGTCGTGAAAATGACGCAGATGCCGGAACTGGTGGCGCTGATGCACAGCCTGGTCGGCCTGGCCGCGATGCTGGTCGGTTTTGCCAATTACATCGATCCGGCGGCCTCGGCGGAATTCACCGGTGCGGCGAAGTCGATTCACGAAATGGAAATCTACATCGGCATCCTGATCGGCGCGGTGACGTTCACCGGCTCGGTGATCGCGTTCGGCAAACTCTCCGGCAAGATCGGCGGCAAGACCTTGCTGCTGCCCGGGCGCCACTGGCTCAACCTCGCCGGCCTGCTGGTGGTGATCTGGTTCGGGCGCGAATTCCTGCACGCCGAATCGATCGACGCGGGCATGATGCCGCTCGTCGTGATGACCGTGATCGCATTGCTGTTCGGCATCCACATGGTGATGGCGATCGGCGGCGCCGACATGCCGGTGGTGATTTCGATGCTCAACAGCTACTCCGGCTGGGCGGCGGCGGCGACCGGCTTCATGCTGTCGAACGACCTATTGATCGTCGTCGGCGCGCTGGTCGGCTCCAGCGGCGCGATTCTGTCCTACATCATGTGCCGCGCGATGAACCGCAACTTCATCAGCGTGATCGCGGGCGGATTCGGCTCCGAGGGCGGGGCGCCGGCACCGAAGGGCGAGGGCGCACAACCGGCGGGCGAGGTCAATCCTATCCTTGCCGCGGAAACGGCCGAACTGCTGCGCGAGTCGAAGAACGTGATCATCGTGCCGGGCTACGGCATGGCGGTGGCGCAGGCGCAGCACACCGTGTATGAGATCACCAAGGTCCTGCGCGACAAGGGCGTCAACGTGCGCTTCGGCATCCACCCGGTGGCGGGACGCATGCCCGGCCACATGAACGTGCTGCTGGCCGAAGCGAAGGTGCCTTACGACATCGTCCTGGAAATGGATGAGTTGAACGAGGACTTCCCCGACACCGATGTCGCCATGATCATCGGCGCCAACGACATCGTGAACCCTGCTGCCGAGGAAGATCCGACCAGCCCGATCGCCGGCATGCCGGTGCTGCAAGTGTGGAAGGCGAAGACCTCGATCGTGATGAAGCGCAGCATGGCCACCGGCTATGCGGGCGTCGACAATCCGCTGTTCTACAGAGAGAACAATCGCATGCTGTTCGGCGATGCGAAGAAGATGCTGGACGAGGTGCTGGCCGCGCTCAAAGCCTGAGCGCCGACCGGCGATGCACACGGACGGCCGCGCCCGCGAGGACGCGGCCGTTTTTGCTTGAGGAATGTCGTTGCGCGTGCGGCCCGAGCGGGCGCGTACCGCGGCCGCGGTATAATCGCCGCGTCTTAAGGGGAGAGGATATGAATCATGCGCGTACTGCGGCGTCATTGCCGCGCCTGGCGCTCGTTGCCGCCATGTGTCTCGGCGCAAGCGGACCCGTGTTTGCCGCCGATGGCGCGACCAGCCCGGCCGTGTTCGGCATTCCGCTCGATTTCATCCTGTTTGCGCTGACCCTGCTCGGGGTGGCGCTGTTTCACAACCACACTTTGCGCGTGGGACTGACCGGCTTGGCAGTGATCACGATCTACAAAGTGCTGTTCACTGGGTTCAAGGACGGCCCCGGCATTCAGGGGCTGATCTCGCATTTCGGTCACGAATGGGTGATCCTGACCAACCTGCTGTGCCTGCTGCTCGGCTTCGCGCTGCTGTCGCGCCATTTCGAGAAGACGCACATCCCGGCGGTGCTGCCGCGCTTCCTGCCGCACGACTGGAAAGGCGGTTTCATCCTGCTGGTGATGGTGTTCGTGCTGTCGTCCTTCCTCGACAATATCGCTGCGGCGCTGATCGGCGGCGCGATGGCGCATACGCTGTTCCGCGCCAAGGTGCATGTGGGCTATCTCGCCGCCATCGTCGCCGCTTCGAACGCGGGCGGCTCGGGCAGCGTGGTTGGCGATACCACCACTACCATGATGTGGATACACGGCGTGGCCCCGAGTGCGGTGTTCCACGCTTACGCCGCCGCGGCGGTGGCGCTGGTGGTGTGCGGCATCCCGGCGGCGCTGCAGCAGCACAAGTATTCTCCGATTATCAAGCACGAGCACAGCCATATCCGCATCGACTGGCTGCGCGCCGGCATCGTCGCCTTGATCCTCATCTGCGCCATCGTCGCAAATGTAATCGTCAACGTCGAATACAGCGAAATCTCGGACCGCTTTCCGTTTATCGGCGTGGCGGTGTGGATCGCGATCCTGGTGAGCGTGCCGGTGCGGAGGCCCGATTGGGAACTGCTGCCGGAAGCGACCAAGGGTTCGATCTTCCTGCTGTCGCTGGTAACCTGCGCTTCGATGATGCCGGTGGAAGCCTTGCCGCCTGCGTCCTGGCATTCGGCTTTCGGCCTGGGGTTCATCTCCGCGGTATTCGACAACATCCCGCTGACCGCGCTCGCGCTGAAGCAGGGCGGCTTCGACTGGGGCATGCTCGCCTATACCGTCGGATTCGGCGGCTCGATGATCTGGTTCGGCTCCAGCGCCGGCGTGGCGCTGTCCAACATGTACCCGGAAGCGAAATCGGTCGCTAACTGGGTGAAGGGCGGCTGGCATGTGACGCTCGCCTATGTGGTCGGCTTCGCCGTGCTGATGCTGACGCTGGGCTGGCAGCCGACACCCGAGCGCGGCGATGTGCAGGCATCGAGCCAGCCAGCCGCGGCCGCTGCGCCGTTGCGGTGATCGCGTGCGTCGACGACACCGACGATAGGCTCAAGCAAGGCTACTGGCGCCTTCCCGGTCCACCCGTTACCCCTCCGATGCTCCCTGAGAGCCGATCGCGCTCAGGGAGCGGTGCATAGCCTCACTTGGGTAGTGGTGGTATCGGGATCGAGCCAGGGAACACATAGGCTTGCAGCATCGCAATCACGCCGATTACCGCGGCTCCGGCGATCGAGTACCAGAATACCTTGCGGAATATCGGTCCAAGCGCGTGCGAGCGCTCGTGCGGATCGTCGTAGCAGGCGGCGCAGGCGACCATGATGGACTGCGCATCGATCATTTTGCCCATGACCCCGCCTGTCGAATTGGTTGCCACGACCAGTATCTCATTCAGATGCAGTTGCTGCGCGGTGATGCGCTGCAGGCTGCCGAACAAGGCGTTGGATGCCGTGTCCGACCCCGTAAGGAAGACGCCCAACCAGCCCAGATACGCCGCAAAGAACGGATACAGCGGGCCCGCGCCGGTGAAGGCCAGCCCCAGGACTGCGTCCGTGCCAGAGTAGCGGGTAAGGAAGCCCAGGCCCAGCACCAAGCCGATGACCACCACGGGCGTCGTCATGCGGTGTGCGGTGCGAATAGTCGCGTCCTTCCACTGCGCTGCGCTCAGCTTGAGAACCAGGCCGGACAGTAGCGCGGCGACGAATACGCCGGTCCCTGCGGCCGATAGCCAGTTGATGATGAAGCGCGCCGCCTCGGGCTTGGCGCCGGCAAGGACGACCGGCGGGGTGCGCTGTACCAGGTTGTGCAGCGCCGGCATGTCCCATGCCGGCAGCGACAGCGTGCCGGTAAATGGTGAGCCCAGGAGCGTCGTCTTGAAGCTGATGCCAGAGAACAGCCCGTTCAGATACGTCTTCCATTGCGGCGTGCCCCATGCCGCGCAGCAGATGATCAGGATGACCCACGGCAGCCAGGCGTGGATTGTTTCCGCGACGCTGTATTGGTACTTCCAGGTGCTGCTGTCAGTAGTGGCAGTCGCCGTGGATTTTCCCGCCTTCTCCAGCGCCTCGCGCTCCGATTTGAGCAGAAAACGAGTCTTGGGATGCCAGACGAAACGCAGGAACAATGCGGTACAAATGACGGAAAAGACGCCCGATACTACGTCGGTCATCAGGTGGAATTCATTAGTCGCCGAGGCGTAGTACTGCATCAGCGCGAACGACCCGCCCGCGCACAGCGTAGCGGGCCATACCTCGAACACCTCTTTCCAACTACCACCCTCCATTTTCACGAAGATAGCCACCAGCCAGAACGGAACCAGGATCGAGATCCAGGGCAGCTGATGTCCGGCCATGGTAGAGAGCGTAAGCTGGTCCAGGCCGCTAACCGCGGCCAGCGTCACGATGGGGGTGCCGATCGCGCCCCAGGCGACTGGTGCTGTGTTGGCGAGCAGATTCAGCACGGCAGACTGGAAGGGTTTGAATCCCAGTCCCACCATCACGGCGCCGGCGATGGCCACCGGCGTGCCGAAGCCCGAAGTTCCCTCGATGATCGCCCCGAAAGAAAAGGCGATGAGCACACATTGCAGCCGCCGGTCGAAGGAGATGTGAATAATTGATTCCTTCACGATCTCGAACTTGCCGGTCACCACTGTCATCGTGTACAGGAACATCGCGCCTAGAATGATCCAAATGATCCCCAGGAATCCGGATAGGGTGCCCAGTACGAAAGCCGACGCGGCGGCAGCGAGGGGCATCCCAAAGGCGACACAGGAAACAAGGAAGGCGGCGAACACGCCGTACAAGGCCGCGTACGGGGCGGAAATGCCCAGGTGCCTCACGCCCTGGGCGTCACGGTGCGGATGCAGCGCAATGAAGTACAAAAGGACACAAATGGGAACCGCCGCCACGAGAGTGGAAAGGAACGCGTTCCCCATCGGATTGTAACTTTGATAGTACATAAGTCCCCCTTTTGGCTGAATGACGTTGCTGTTAGTCCCTGGAAGTTCAGTCGGTGTGGTTATCCCCGGTAGATGCTCTGGTTCCGAACGCTGTAAGAAATCTGTGCCCACGCCCGCTGCATATTGACGGGACGCATACGCTCATTCGATTAGGGTAAGTATCGATACGCTGCTCTTCTAACCGATAAAGCTTCGTGTCTCGGCTATTTGTTGGTGTTAGTAACAGACCAGCGCGGGCATAACCGGGGATATGCGCCTCGCCTTTCCAGTGCTAGGAGGTTTGCAGCTTGTATGTGGGTGTTGGCGCTTCCGTACCGGTACGTATGATCGGCGCGCCGACATCTTGGCCACGCCGTCCGTGGTCTCCGCACCGATTAGGAACTTGCGCCGCGAATTTGGTGTTTTGGCTGGGTTGCGCACCTCGAAACTTGCTCCAATTTAGAGATGAAAAATACACCGCTCCAACCGCCGCCGCGTACGCAAAGGCGCGTGTCTGCATCGGTCACGACGTGCGCGGTGATATGAATAAATTAAAGTAGCATGATGCAAAGGAAGTGGCAATGTGGTGGACGCTTCGGATGCTCGACGAACCTTAAGCGGAGTACCACATATTAGTAGTTTCCCTAATTGACGCTAGCGCAAACAATTGATATTTCGCGGCGGCAGGTATAGCATTTGCCCGTCTCATAGAGTAGCCGGGGGAGCTATTCCGGATTATGGAATATTCCGTCGGTCAGGCGCAGTTCAGGGCCAACCCGTTCCAAAAGCGTAGGTCAAGCATAAAACTATTCCCAAGGAGCAGACAATGAGCAAAGAGCAAACCAAACCGCTGTCGCGCCGCAAGTTTCTCACCGGCGCCGCGGCGGCGACGGCCGGCGCCGCGACGCTGGGCTTCCCGATGATCGCAAAAGGCCAGACGGGGCCGATCAACATGCGTTGGCAGAGCACCTGGCCGTCCAAGGATATTTTCCACGAGTACGCCCTCGATTACGCCAAGATCGTGAACGACATGACCGGCGGCGACCTCAAAATCGAAGTGCTGCCGGCGGGCGCGGTGGTGCCTGCGTTCAACCTGCTGGATGCGGTTTCGAAAGGCACGCTCGACGGCGGCCACGGCGTGATGGTGTATCACTACGGCAAACAGAATGCGCTTGCCTTGTGGGGATCCGGGCCCGGCTACGGCATGGACGCGAATATGCTGCTCGCGTGGCACCACTGGGGCGGCGGCAAGGAACTGCTGGCGAAGCTCTACCAGTCGATCGGCGCCAATGTGGTGTCCTTCCCCTACGGCCCGATGTCGACGCAGCCGCTGGGCTGGTTCAAGAAGCCGATCACCAAGGCCGCCGACCTGAAGGGCCTCAAGTACCGCACGGTCGGAATTTCGATCGACGTGTTTACGGCGATGGGCGCGGCGGTGAACGCACTGCCGGGCGGCGAGATCGTGCCGGCGATGGACCGCGGCCTGCTCGATGCGGCCGAGTTCAACAACATGACCTCCGACCGCCTGCTCGGTTTTCCGGACGTCTCCAAGGTATGCATGCTGCAAAGCTTCCACCAGAACGCGGAGCAGTTCGAAATCACGTTCAACAAGACCAAGTACGACGCCCTGCCGGCCAAGCTGAAGGCGACCATCGCCAATGCCGTGTCCGCCGCGTCGGCGGAAATGTCGTGGAAGGCGATCGACCGCTACTCCAAGGATTATGTCGAGCTGCAGACCAAGGAGAAAGTCAAGTTTTACAAGACGCCGGACCCGATCCTGCAGGAGCAGCTGGTGGTTTACGACCGGGTGGTCGACAAGAAATCCGCGGAAAACCCCATGTTCAAGGAAATCGTCGCATCGCAAAAGGCATTCGCCGAGCGCGCGGTGAAATGGGACATGGACAACAACGTCAACCGGCGTATGGCCTATAATCATTACTACGGCGCGAAGAAGCCGGCCGCGAAAAAGACCTGAGGCATATTAGGTTCGCATCGAACACCACCCGGAGATACTGGGTGGTGTTTTTTTTGGATCGCGGCGGAAGCCGGGCGCAAACGGCAATTTAGGTTTTAGCCCCGTCCCCGCATCCACGGAGGATTTCACAAATGCAAAAACTATTGTTGTTCGTCGACAAGCTGAGCACCTTCGTCGGCCAGGCGTTTTCCTGGCTCATCGTCAGCCTGACCCTGCTCATATCCTGGGAAGTATTTTCGCGCTACGCGCTCGATCATCCCCACCCCTGGGCTTTCGACGTCATGATCATGATGTACGGCACCCTGTTCATGATGGCCGGGGCCTACACGCTCGCGAAAAGCGGACATGTGCGCGGCGACGTGCTCTACGGCTTTTTTCGGCCACGCACCCAGGCGAGCATTGACCTGGTGCTCTACATTCTGTTCTTCATCCCTGGCGTAGTTGCGCTCGCCTGGGCCGGCTATTACTTCGCCGCCGATTCCTGGGCGATCAACGAGCATTCGAACATCACTTCCGAAGGCCCGCCGGTGTATCCGTTCAAGACCGTCATTCCGGTGGCCGGGGCGCTCCTGCTGCTGCAGGGCATAGTCGAAATGATCCGCTGCGTCATCTGCATCAAAGAGGGCGAGTGGCCCTCGCGCGTACAGGACGTGCAGGAAGTCGACGTGGACAAGCTGAAAGACATGGTGCACGTCAAGGATGAGGACATCGAGAAACTCGATGCCCTGGTGGTGAAGCAGGAGCAGGGACAATGAAAATTCGCAAGGAATTATGGTTCGGCTTCACCCTGGTCGCGCTGATCCTGCTCCCGATCCTGGTGCTGATGCCCTGGGGGCATATGACCAACGGCCACTTGGGACTGCTGATGCTGGCGCTGATCGTGGTTGGCATCATGATGGGCTTCCCTACCGCTTTCACGCTCATGGGCATGGGCGTGTTCTTCGGCTGGCTGGCCTACCGCAGCGTGAATCCGGCGCTGGCGCAGACGCAGATCCTCGACCTGATGGTGCAGCGTGCGCATTACGTGATGTCGAACGACGTGCTGATCGCGGTGCCGCTGTTCGTGTTCATGGGCTACCTGGTCGAGCGCGCGGCGCTGATCGACCGCCTGTTCAAGGCCCTGCATCTGGCGATGGCGCGCGTGCCGGGCTCGCTCGCGGTGGCGACTATCGTCACTTGCGCGATTTTCGCCACGGCGACCGGCATCATCGGCGCGGTAGTGACGCTGATGGGCCTGCTCGCGTTCCCGGCGATGATCAAAGCCGGCTACAACGTCAAGGTCGGAGCCGGCGCAATCACCGCCGGCGGCACGCTCGGCATCCTGATTCCGCCGTCGGTGCTGCTGATCCTCTATGGCGCGACCGCCGGCGTGTCGGTGGTGCAGCTCTACGCCGGAGCGTTCTTTCCCGGCATCATGCTCGCCGGACTGTATGTCGGCTATATTATCGTGCTGGCGCTGTGGAAGCCATCGCTGATGCCGCCGCTGCCCGAGAGCGAACGACGGGTGAACCTGCCGGCTTTGGCGCAGTCGCTGGCCAAGCAGGGCAGAAACGCACTGGTCGGGCTGTCGCGTGCGCTCGGCTCTGAGACGGGGGCGGCGAAGCGCACCGCGCTGGGGCAGCTGATCGTTACGCTGCTGCCGCTGCTGTTCCTGGCCGCGGTGCTCACGGTCACCTACAGGGTATCGACTACGCCCGAGGTCGTCGATACCACCGGCCTGGTCGAGGCCGGCAGCGTCGACACGACCAACGCGGTCGAGGAGGAATCGAGCGGACTCAGCACCCCTCCGGGTTCTGACGAGGGTGGGGCCGGCTTGCAGGAACCGCCGTCGGAGGAGCCCAAGGCCGAGGTCGCGCCGCAGGAGCAAAAGCCGGCCGTTGCCGCTGCACCCGCGGCAGCCGAGGCGCCGGCCGCTGCACCCGTCGCCGCGCAAGCGCCGGCCACCGCGCCGGATCGTTTGCCGGCGCCCCTATGGTTCTGGGTCATGCTGGGCCTGTGCGCCGCCGGGCTCGCGATTTTGTATATGTTCTGGAACTGGGAGCGGCTCGAAGTATTCAAGATGCTGCTCTCCTCGTTCTTTCCGCTGGCGTTGCTGATTCTCGCGGTGCTGGGTTCGATCGTGTTCGGCCTCGCCACGCCGACCGAAGCGGCGGCGGTCGGCGCTTTGGGCGGGGCGCTGCTCGCGGCGGTGTATCGCTTCATCAACCATTGGCGCGAGCGATCCGGGGGTGGTCCCGTGGGCGTGGTTTGGGCCACGGTGAAAGATCTCGGCTCGATCATCAAGGATTCGTCCTTCCTCACCGGCAAGACCACCGCGATGGTGTGCTGGCTGTTCGTCGGCTCGAGCATTTTCTCTGCCGCGTTCGCGCTGCTCGGCGGGCAGGAGATCGTCGAGACCTGGGTGCTGTCGCTGGGCCTGACGCCGGTCCAGTTCATGCTGCTCGCGCAGTTCATCATTTTCATCCTCGGCTGGCCGCTGGAGTGGACCGAGATCATCATTATTTTCATGCCGATCTTCATTCCGCTGCTGCCGAAATTCGGCGTCGATCCGCTGTTCTTCGGCCTGCTCGTCGCGCTCAACCTGCAGACGGCGTTCCTGTCGCCGCCGGTGGCGATGGCCGCGTTCTATTTGAAGGGCGTGTCGCCGCCGCATGTGACGCTGAACCAGATTTTTGCCGGTATGATGCCGTTCATGGCGATCCAGGTGTTTGCATTGTTCCTGCTTTATATGTTCCCCGGGATCGGGCTGTGGCTGCCCAGCGTACTCTACGGTCGCTGAGCGTTTCTGCCGAAAGCGATCACGACGATGGATTTGTACGAACTCGGTGCCGCGGCAGCGGCAAACGCGATCGCCGAGGGCAGAATCAGCTCGGAGGAGCTGGTCGCGTCCTGCCTCGCGCGCATCCGGATTGAGGAACCCCGGGTGCAAGCCTGGACCTTTCTCGATCCGGACTACGCCTTGCAGCAGGCGCGTGCGGCCGATGAGTGGAAGCGCGAAGGCAAGACGCTGGGCGCGTTGCACGGCGTACCGGTGGGCATCAAGGACATCATCGACACGCAAGACATGCCGACCGAGAACGGCACGGTGCTGCACGCGGGGCGCACGCCGTCGGAGGATGCGAGCGTGGTGCGCATGCTGCGCGCGGCGGGCGCGGTCATCATGGGCAAGACCGTCACAACCGAACTTGCCACCTATGCGCCGGGCAAGACGCGCAATCCGCATAATGCGGAACATACGCCCGGCGGCTCTTCCAGCGGCTCGGCCGCAGCGGTGGCGGCGCATATGGTGCCGCTGGCGCTGGGCACGCAGACCAATGGCTCGATCATCCGGCCGGCGGCCTATTGCGGCGTAATCGGCTTCAAGCCGAGCTTCGGCCTGATACCGCGGCATGGCGTGCTGAAGCAATCCAGGTCGCTCGACCAGCTCGGCGTGTTCGCGCGCAGCGTGGAGGACGCGGCCCTGCTGGCCGCGCAAATCATCGGCTACGACGAGCGCGATCCAGACACCCGGCCGCGGGCCAAACCACCGCTGCGCGACATCGCGGCGCAGGAGCCGCCGGTCGCGCCGCATTTTGCTTTCGTGAAAACGCCGCTGTGGAATAAAGCCGATCCCGAGAGCCATGAAGCCTTTGCCGAGCTGGTGGCGCATCTGGGCGAGCAGGTGGAAGAATTCCGCTTTCCGCCTGCGTTCAAGGAAGCGTGGAAATGGCACCAGACCATCATGGAAGCCGATATCGCGCTCAACTACGAGCAGGAGTACGCGCAGGGCAAGGACAAGCTGAGCGAGTCCCTGCGCGGCCAGATCGAGCGCGGGCGCAAGCTGCGGGCAGTGGACTACAACAAGGCTTTGGACGAGATTCCGGCGCTCAATGCGGTGCTGCAGGAACTGTTCGAGCAGCGCTTCGAAGCCTTCCTGACTCCAGCGACCACCGGCACCGCGCCGCGCGGATTGGAATCGACCGGATCGCCGGTGTTCTGCACCTTCTGGACGCTGTGCGGCATGCCCGCGATCACGCTGCCGCTGATGCGCGGCGCCAACGGCCTGCCATTAGGGGTGCAGCTGGTCGGTCCGCGCGGCGGCGATGCGCGCCTGCTGCGCACTGCCAGATGGTTGATCGAGCAGGTGCAGGCGGGATAATTCTATCCCGCAGCAAACGCGGCGCGGTTGGCGGCCGCAGACTTTAGAGGCAACCCGCGCGGTTGCCTTTGTTTTTCGCGCTAGAATCGTAGCCTCACCGACAAGAACACAGACACCACCCATGACGCAGATACTGGATCAACTCGCCGCGATCGTCGGCCAAGCCGCGGTCATCACCGACGCGCAGGACGCGGCCCCATACGCCACCGATTGGCGCAAGCGCTATTTCGGCAAGCCCTTGGCGGTGGTGAAGCCGGCCTCCACCGGGGAAGTCGCGGCCGTGATGCGGCTGTGCGCGCAGACGCGCACCGCGGTCGTGCCCCAGGGCGGCAACACCGGCCTGTGCGGCGGCGCCACACCGGATGCGACCGGCGCGCAGATCGTGCTCAATCTGTCGCGCATGAATCGCGTGCGCGCGGTCGATGCGGTCAACAACACCATCACCGCCGAAGCCGGCTGCGTGCTCGCGAATCTGCAGCAGGCTGCGGCCGAAGCCGACCGCCTGTTTCCGCTGTCGCTCGCGGCCGAGGGCAGCTGCGAGATCGGCGGCAATCTCTCCACCAACGCCGGCGGTACCGCGGTGCTGCGCTACGGCAATGCGCGCGATCTCGTGCTCGGCCTGGAAGTGGTGCTGCCCGACGGCCAGGTCTGGGACGGTTTAAGGGGCCTGCGCAAGGACAATACCGGCTACGACCTGAAGCAGCTGTTCGTCGGCGCCGAGGGCACGCTCGGCGTCATTACCGCGGCGGTGCTGAAACTCTATCCGCGGCCGCGCGCGCGGGCCACCGCACTGGTGGCCTTGGAGAGCCCGGCGCGGGCGCTGCAATTGCTCTCCCACATCCAGGGCGCCTGCGGCGACCGCCTCACCGGCTTCGAGCTGATGTCCGCGTTCTGCCTCGCCTTGGTGGCGAAGCACTATCCGGCGACGCGGCTGCCGTTCGCCGCGGCGCATCCGCAGTATGTGCTGCTGGAGCTGTCGGATACCGCAAGCGCGGCCAATCTCGATGCCGCCTTGCAGGAAGCGCTGGCCGAGGCGAGCGAGTCGGGCCTCGTGCTCGATGCGGTCGTCGCCGCGAGCGAGACCCAGGCCGCGGCGCTGTGGGCGCTGCGCGAGAACATTCCCGAGGCGCAGGTGCACGAAGGCAAGCAGGTCAAGCACGACATCTCGGTGCCGATCTCGCGCATCGCCGAGTATATAGCCCTGACCGACGCCGAACTGCAGCGCGCTTTTCCCGGCGTGCGCCTGGTGACCTTCGGCCATCTCGGCGACGGCAACCTGCATTACAACATTGCGCCTCCGGCCGGCGGCGACGAGGAAGCGTTCATGGCGCGCGCGGGCGATGTCAGCCGCGTGGTGCACGACAGCGCCGTGCGCTTTTCCGGCTCGATTTCGGCCGAGCACGGACTGGGTCAATACAAGCGCGGCGAGATCCTGCGCTACAAGTCGGCGCTGGAAATGGAGCTCATGCGCCGGATCAAGGCCGCGCTCGATCCGCAGGGCATCATGAATCCGGGCAAGGTGCTGTAGTGCTGCAAATTCCAGCGCTGCTGCGTCAGGCGTGCGCTTCGAGCGAGCGGTCCCACAGATTGGGCAACAGGCTGTTGGCGTAGCCCGACACCAGCGCATGCGGCTCGCCGTTGGCAAGCGAGAACGTGCGCCGCATGAGCCCGCCGATATTGGCGCCGAATACGTGGATGCTGACTGCGGCTTGGTCGTTGCGCCCGTTCGCGATCACGTGGATGTCGCCGATCGCGGGTGACGCGACTTCGATGTCGCCCGCGCGGCACAGATGCTCGCCGGTCTTTTGCATCGGCGCTCCCTCGCCTTCGTGGCGGTATTCGTCGAAGCGCTCGCTGCCGCGCAGGACCCCCATCAGGCACCACACCGTGTGATCGTGCACCGGGGTCTTCTGCCCTGGTGCGAGCACGAAACTTACCACCGAGAAACGCCCGAGCGGGTCGCAATGCAGCAGATATTCCTGGTGATGGGCGTGGTGCGCAGTGGCGAATGCATCGGGCAGCCAGTCGTCGTTCGCGATCAGTTCGCCCAACAACTGGCCGGCATCGCGCAGCAGCGTCAGCTCGATGTTGCCCGGGTGCTGCACCAGGCGCGTCATGCCGATGACGAATTCGCGCAGGCGGCGGATGTTCTTCAAGGAAGTTGCGCGTGCCCGGGTCCGCGCTTAGACGGTAGCCTTGCGCATAACCCGCTTCAGCTGGTGAATCTGGTCCAGC
Organism: Pseudomonadota bacterium; assembly: GCA_021811085.1. Classification (GTDB taxonomy): domain Bacteria; phylum Pseudomonadota; class Gammaproteobacteria; order Burkholderiales; family SG8-39; genus 2-12-FULL-64-23. The sequence goes on from JAJZPQ010000014.1 coordinate 68,172, forward strand.
GCCGCTTTCAGCGCCTTGCGGTCATGCGCCGCAAGCGCCGCATCGCGCTTCGCTTTCCATTCCTTGATCCGCAGTTTAACCGCGGCCTTGTCTATGCCCTTCACTTCGTGGTGCGCCTTCATGTCGAGGTTGAGCGCCTTGCACAAGGCGACCAGCAGATGATCCTTGTTCAGCTGGGTGTAACCCTGCACCGCTTCGTGGGTGATGCCGGCGGCGATCTCGCGCAGCTCGGCCAGGGGTTTGTGCTTCAGTTCCTCGTAGGTGTGAGCCATGGAGCCTCCTTCAGATGTACACGAGTGCCAATTAAATCACAGCCGCACACGCGGGGGTAGGCGCCTCAGGCCGGGTCGGCGCTGCTGCCCCACAGGTTCGGCACCAGGGTGTTGGAGTAGCCGGAAACGAAGGATTTGATCGCGCCGGTCTCGCGCGCATACACATGGCGTTTCACCGCGCCGATGTTGGCGCCATAGACGTGGATGCTGATCGCCGGGCGGTCGGCGAGTGCGTTCGATACCGTGTGGATGTCGCCCACGGTGGGGGAGACCGCATCGATGCCGCCCGGCTGGACGATGTGCTCGCCGGTCTTGCGCATCGGCTGGCCTTCGCCCGCGTGCTCGTATTCCTCGCACTTCTCCGCGCCGCGCAGCACCCCGACCAGGCCCCACACCGTGTGATCGTGCACCGGCGTGGTATGCCCCGGTCCCCAGACGAAACTCACCACCGAGAAGCGCTCGAGCGGGTCGCAGTGGAGCAGGTATTGGCGATAGGTATCGGCGTGCGCCTGCGCGAACTCCTGCGGCAGCCAGTCGTCGCGTACGATCAGGCGGGCAAGCAGCTTCCTGCCTTCGCGCAGCATGGCCGCTTCGTCCTGGCCGAATTTGTCGATCGCGCGCGTCATGTCCTGGACAAAGCTGCGCAGCGGTCCGATGTTGCTCATACTGTGCCTCTCCCGAATGAGTCCATACGCTCAATGCTAGAATGAATTCGCGCGTGCACCGCAGCGGCGCCGCATACAGACAGGGGCAAATCATCACCGATCCGATCAAGCGTGTCCAGCGCCTGCGCTGGACCGCGTTCGCGCTGGGGGCGATGGCGTTCGTGCTGGCGTTCTTTCACCGCCTGGCTCCGGGTGCGATCGCGGGCGAACTGCAGCGCGCTTTCGCCACCTCCAGCGCCTCGCTCGGCCTGTTGGCCGCAACCTACTTCTACATCTATTTCGCCATGCAGGTGCCCTCGGGCATACTCGCCGATACGCTGGGGCCGCGCAAGCTGTTCACTGCCGGAGCCCTGGTGGCAGGCATCGGGTCGGCGCTGTTCGGCCTCGCGCCGGACTTCGACCTTGCCTTGCTCGGGCGTTTCCTGGTCGGGCTGGGCGTATCGGTCGCGTTCATCTCGGTGCTGAAGCTCAATGCGGCCTGGTTCCCGGAGCACCGCTTCGGCACCATGACCGGGCTGCTGGTGTTTTTCGGCAACATGGGCGGACTGCTGTCTACGGTGCCGCTGGCCTGGGCCGCGGCGCACGGCGTGTGGCGCAGCGTGTTCGTCGCGGCCGGCGCGCTGTCGGTGCTGCTGGCCGTGTTCACCTGGCTGTTCCTGCGTGACAATCCGCGCGAGCTCGGGCTGCCGTCGATGCAGCAGCTCGAGGGCAAGCCCGAGTATCCCCCGGCCAGCGAAAACTGGCGCGCGGCGCTGGCGACGGTGCTCGCGAATCCGCGCACCTGGCCCGGCTTCATGGTGCAGTTCGGCCAGATCGGCGCCTACCTTTCCTGGGGCGGCCTGTGGGCGATTCCGTATTTGCGCGAAGTACAGGGCATGCCGCGCGAACTCGCCGCCTGGCACATCAGCCTCATGATCCTGTGCTTTGCGCTGTGCTCGCTCGCCGTCGGTGCACTATCCGACCGCATCGGCCGGCGCACGCCGCTGATGCGCGCGCTCGGCCTGCTGTTCGTGCTTTCCTGGCTGCCCTGGCTCTGGGGCGGACCGCTGCCCTTGGCGGTTTCGCTGGGTCTGTTCGCGCTCACCGGCGTATCGATATCCGGCATCACCCTGGTCTGGCCTTGTGCCAAGGAAGTGAATCCGCCGGCGTACTCGGGCATGTCGACCAGCGTCGTCAATACCGGCGGTTTTCTCGGTCCGGCCCTGCTGCAGCCGCTGGTCGGCCTGGCGCTGGACTTCGCCAGCCGCGGCAGCGCGCATACGCCGGGTGACTGGCGCCTGGGCCTTGCGGTACTCTTCGCCTTCGCGCTGCTGGGTTGGCTGAGCACTTTTTTTGTCACCGAAACGCGCTGCCGCAATATCTATCGGGAACCTATATGAACGACCAGGCTGTTATTCTATTTGCCCACGGTGCGCGCGATCCGGATTGGGCCGCGCCCTTCAATATCGTCAAGCGGCAGCTGCAGGCCGCGCGGCCGCAGGCGCAGGTCGAGCTGGCGTTTCAGGATTTCATGTCGCCGACGCTGGAGGAGGCCGCGGCGCGGGTCGTGGCGCAGGGCGCGCAGCGCGCAGTGCTGGTGCCGCTGTTCATGGCCCAGGGCGGCCATTTGAAGCAGGACCTGCCGCGCATGGTGGCGAAAATACGCGAGCAGCACCCGCAGCTTGAACTCCAGCTCATGCCCGCGATCGGCGATTCGCCCGAGATCCTGCAGGCGATCGGCGACTGGGTGCTGCGCGGCGTCGCTGTCTAGCGTCGCGGGGCGTTATTCGTTGTGGGCGGGATCCCGTCCCGTTGCGGCGTTGCGATTTGGCGCGGACGAAAAACTGTCCGCGCGGATCGTCGATTGCGCACGGATGAAAGGCGTATCCGTGCGCAATCGACGATCTTGTATGAAAGCCTCAAGCCGTCTTGGTTTCTTTAACCATAACCGTCGTTCCTATACGGATGTTTTTTATCCGTATAGGAACGACGGTTGGCGCGCGCAGCGCGCAGGTTTTGTGGTCGCATGCGGTGCCGATGACTATGCCGCATATATTTCGCTCAGGCGATGCCGGCGTTGCCGCGAACGCCCTTCAGCCGCGGCAGCTCGAGTTGCAGCGGCTTGATCACTTTGCGGCTGCGCAGGTGGCGTGCCATCAGGTCCCAGATCGGCTCGCCGCCTGCCGTCTTCGCCGCCTCCGACACCGGCGCCCAGCCGGCGACCTTGTATTTCTTTGCCGCCTCGATCGCTTTGCCTTTGAGCGCCATGTCGCTTATGCGCGCGCCCGCTTTCGCGTTCGGATCGCAGCTGTAGCTCAAACCGCCGACGCGCACCATGTCGCCGCCTTGCTGGTAATACGGATCGGCGTTGAACAGGTTGTCGCACACGTCCTCGAGAACGATCTTGATGGTCTCGCCCGTCATTTCGGTCACGGTGGTGTAGGAATAAGTGATGGCAGTCTGGTCCATCAGGTGCTCCATCAGGACGGGTTCGCCCGGGAGCAGGCTGGTGCCCCAGCGGAAGCCGGGTGAAAACGCGATCGGCGCATCTTTTTCGGCCATCAGGCCTTCGAGTATCAGCTGATCGAAGCTGCCGTTGAAATTGCCGCGGCGGTAGAGCAGGCCCTCGGTCAGCGCGAGTTTCTCGCCCAGCTTCGCCGTGTAGGGCGCGCGCACCTTGGCGATCAGCGCCTCCATGTCGCGGTCGGGCGCAAGCAGGTTGGCGAACACCGGCAGCAGGCGGTAGCGGAAGTCGGCGACCTTGCCGCCCGTTACCTCGAAATCGAGCACGCCGAGGAACTTGCCGTTGGAGCCGGCATTGGTCACGAGCGTCTTGCCGCCTGCATTGGCAACGATCACCGGCGCCGGCACGCCGTCGTGGGTGTGCCCGCCCAGGATCGCGTCGATGCCGCGCACGCGCGCGGCGAGCTTGAGATCCACGTCCATGCCGTTGTGCGACAGCAGCACCACCGCCTGCGCGCCCTTGGCGCGCGCTTCGTCGACCGCGCGCTGCAGCGTCTCTTCCTGGATGCCGAAAGTCCAATCCGGCACCAGATAGCGCGGATGGGCGATCGGCGTGTATGGGAACGCCTGGCCGATGATCGCGACCGGCACGCCGTTGATTGTCTTGATCGCGTAGGGCGGGAACACCGGGTCGCCGAAGTCGGTGGTCTTCACGTTCTGCGCGACGAAATCGATCTTGCCCTTGAAATCGTGCTCGATGACTTGCTGCACGCGCTCGGCGCCGAGTGTGAACTCCCAGTGCCCGGTCATCACGTCCACGCCGAGCAGCTTGCAGGCATCGACCATGTCCTGGCCCTGGGTCCACAGCGCAGTGGCCGAGCCTTGCCAGGTGTCGCCGCCGTCGAGCAGCAGTGCGCCGGGACGGCCCGCTTTCAATTGCTTCACCAGCGTCGCGAGGTGAGCGAAGCCGCCGACCTTGCCGTAGGTCCGGGCCGCGTGCTCGAAATCGAGGTAGGTAAACGCGTAAGCCTCGGCGGTGCCGGGCTTGATGCCGAAATGCCGCAGCAGCGCCTCGCCCACGAGGTGGGGCGGCTTGCCGGCCATGTCCGCGACGCCGAGGTTAACATTCGGCTCGCGGAAAAAAACCGGCAGCAGCTGCGCGTGGCAGTCGGTAAAGTGCAGAACATGCACGTTGCCGAAGCGCGGCAGATCGTAGAAGCGCGCCGCGTCCTGCGCCTGCGCACGACCGGAGAACTGCGCCAGAGGCAGGCCGCAGGCCGCGGCCATGCCCATGACATGCAGGAACTCGCGCCGGTTCACGCGCCAGCCAAGCCTACTTGTTCACCGGCGAGTTCGGGTCGAGCAGCAGCGCCACCAGATCCTTGATCTGCTGTTCGGTCAGCGTGCCGGAATGGCCGAAGCGCGGCATTTTCGAGCACAGGTTGTAGGCCTTGGCGTTGTAGATTTTTCCGTAAACGTACTTCTGCATATCCGCGCCGTAGCCGCGGGTCTTGCCGAAATGCAGCAGGCTGTTGCCGATATCGCCGAAGGAGGTGGTGGCCGGCCCGATCTGGTGGCAGTTGTAGCAGCTGCCGCCGTTGGGTTTGCCGCCGCCGTCTTTCCAGGTCATGCCGGCCCCGTTCTGGGCGATCTTCTCACCCGCTTGCCAGTCGCCGAGGTACTTGCCGTCCGCCGGATATTGGACTGTCGCGAGCTGGTCCTGCTGCAGGCGCTCGGCGACATCCTTGGGCGGATTGTCGTGGCTGCGGTTGCACACGAGCTGCACTGCGTCTTCGTTCAGCCGGTCCATGTGCGCGATGCCTTTGGCATGGAAATCCCGCTTCATCATGCTGATAGCCTGGGCGCGGTAGTCCTGGGCCTGCGCCGTGAACGCGATGGCCAGCGCCGCTGCGCCGAGTATCGATGCTTGGAATGTTTTCATGTTTTCTCCCCCGGCTAGCGCTTGATTCCCGGGCCCTTGTACAGGTACCCGTTGGCGTTCACGCCCATGTAAGTCAGAAGGTCCGCAATGGTCTCGGTTGCGTAGCCCGGCTCGGGAAAGCGCTGCTGGCGGAAACAGTCGTTCATGCGCCATTGCAGCGTGTGCATCAGGCCGCCGGTCATGCGATAGCCCGGCCAGCCCTGGAATGCGCGGTTCGCGCCTTCCTTGGTCGTGATGTTCGGCAGATTCTGCGTGCGTATGCGTTTGCCGTCCTCGCCGTGACAGCTGGCGCAGGAAAAATCCCAGGGCCCCGCGCGGTAATTGAATACCTCCTCGCCCAGCTTGTAGGCGGCGCGCTCCTGCGGCAGCTTCTGCGGCACGGCGATTTTCATGTTGCGCGACTGTCCGGCGACATAGGTGACCAGCGCCACCGGATCGGGCAGGTAAGAGCCTTTGCTGAACGGCTTCTTGGCGAGATCCGCCTCCTTGAACCCTTGCAGCGTCACCATGCAGTAGACGATGCGCCGCTCTGCATCCATCATCTGGCCGGCGTCGGCGAAATAGCGCGGCATCTGCACGTAGGCACCTTTGACCACGCCCGGTCCGAGGCCCAGATTGCATTTCTCGAGCGAGACGTGGTTCGGCCCGCGCTTCGCTTTCCACATTTCCGCGCCCTTGGCTTCGAACAGCTCCGCCGGGCTGTCCTCTTCCATGATTTCGTGGAACTTCTCGAAATCCGCGGCGACCGGGTCTTTCGCCGCCGCCGGTTTCTTCGCGTGCGCGGCTGCTTTCTTGGGTGGGGCTGCTTCCTTCTGCGCGGCCTGCGCGGCGCAAACCAGCGCGAGGCCGGATAGCGCGACGACCGCTCTCAGCTTGATGCTAGACATGGATCCCTCCTTCAGTTTTGGACTGCCGCGCGGTAGCCGCGCGCTGTTGTCGCTCCCGCTCTAACGGCGGTTATCCTGCCCTTAATTGATGGTGGCCTCGTCGCTGCGCTTCTCGCCCTTGTTGTCGGTCCAGGTCACCTGTATCTTGTCGCCCTTTTTCCCGCCCTTGAACGTGAACTCCAGAAACGGGTTCTTCGCTATGGCGGTGCCCCAGTTCGCCGACAACACCACCTTGCCTTGCCAGGTGGCGGTGACTTGCTGGATGAAGTGCGCAGGTATGGGTTTGCCGGCGGCGTCTTTGCGCTGGCCGGTTTCCATTTCGTGTGCCATCAATACCTTGACGTTTACTTCGCCGTTCTTGGCGATAGCGCGGATGCGCATCGGATCTGGCATGTTGCTCCTCCTCGTTTCAGTAGCCGGTCAGCGGCGCTCAGCCGCCGCATCCGCCGATGGTGACTTTGACTTCTTTTTTGGTGATGTAGTATTTGCCCTGCGCCTTCACCAGGATGTGCACATCGGTCGACTGTGCCAGTTTCACGCGGGTGCTCACCGCGGGCTCGGTACCCGCAGGAATGTCGAAGCTTGCGGCGAGCGCAGTCGGGTTCTTGGCGATCAGGATCGAAATCGATTCCGTACCCGGAATCTTGCTGACCGCGGCGATCGGCACCACGGCGCCGTTCTCGGCGATCTCGGGCGCGGTGATCACGATGTCGCCCGAATTGACGGCGCCTCCGGCGCCGAGCGCATCGAGCGCGTCCTTCACGTTCTTCGCTGCGAAGGC
>JAJZPQ010000144.1 GCA_021811085.1 Pseudomonadota bacterium
CTCCATGCGCTCGTGCGACAGGCGGAGCAGCAAGTGGCGGCGGGTAATCCGGCTCAGGCGCTCGTCCAGGTAATGATTGGTTTCTTCCGCCCGGCGCAGGCGCGTACCCCAGGCTGCACTGAATTCGCCGCACAGCATCACCAGAATCAGGCCGCCGAGAAAATACTGTTCGGGAAAAGGACTCTTGCCTGGTGCAAGATGGTCAAGCAACAGCCAGACTGTAATCAGGACGAGCGATGAAGCGACCCCCGGCATCACCCCGTAACGCAGCGCCACCAGTACCGGGGCCAGCCATGGCCACGGAAACCCGGCACCGATCTGGAACGGGTTGTCGCGCTGGAAAATGAGCCCGATCGCCAGGGCGCACAGGCTGATCACCACAGTTTCCACCCACATCCACCGGTTGGGGTGCTGTGGTGCGAAGGCGGCGCGCAGACACGCCAGCAGGGAGTCGAATGAACGCCCGGAGGCAGCTTCCCGGATCATTGCACCGCCGCGCCGGCAAGCAGGTCCCTGATCAGTTTCTGGGCGACCGCACTCAATGCCTCGCGGCTCCAGCCGCTTTTCCCGCCCACCGCGCTCCATACCACGCGGTTGTCATCGTTCAGATCGAGGATTTGCAGGGTCATGCCGACCGCCGGCTCGCCGTCGATGCCGACCTTGTAGCGCCACTCGTCCACCGCGCCGGTCACCGCGTAGCGCACGCCCTGCTCTCGCGCCCAGTTCAGGGCATCTGCCGCCACCTTGCGTTCGGCAGGCTCGAACAGGCTGTCCGGATTGAGTGCCGGCGGGTAGCGCCGCAGATTGCTCACGCCGCGGCTGCGCAGCAGCGCTTCGGTGATCGCCTCGGCGCGCAGCCCGGCCTGAGGCACATCGGTGTGGTTGACGATGGGCAACATCGCCCATTTCGCGTTGCGCTCCAGCGGAGTCGAAGAAGGGGCATGATCGAGTACCGCGCAGGCACTGAGCAGCAACGCGATGAACATGATGCCGAGCTTGGTTGTTTTCATTTTATCTCCCTGGGTAAATTTAATAAGCGAAATCAAAAATCAAAACCTGTCGAAATAATAGCGGTAGCGCATCGTCAGTTCGCGCGTCAGGCCGTTGACGAAATTCGCGCCGCCGATTCCCTGATTGAGATACACGGCGAAATGGTCGTGGCCGGCAATCGAGCCGGCGATGCCGAGCAGCGCGCTATAGCCCTGCCCGCCCAGATTGCTGTGGGTGGCGCAGTAGTCGAAATAGGGGCGCCAGGCCTGCGTGTAGGTGCGCCGGTAGCCCTCGCCGAAGCCGAAGCACAGCCCGTAGACGTTCGCATCGTCGGGCAGCAGCGACCCTAACGTTCCGTCATACGCCTGATTGTAAAGTTCCGGGTAAGTATTGCGCAAATCGCTGACCTCGCTGGCCGGCATCTGGCCGAGCGCGTCGGAGGTAATCTGGTTGCACGTCGAAGCCGGCAGCACGCCTTCCTGCAAACACTGGGCGCGCATTTCATCGAGCAGTTGGGGCGGGATCAGCGGCGCGTTCTTCTGCAGGTCGAGCGAGCTGTCGCGCTTGAAGCGGGTGTGGATGCCGGTGAGCCGCACCGTCCAGTCGGGATATTCGGTGCGGATGCGGTAGCCGAGTTCCCAGGAGAGGTGGTTGCCGCTGCCCAGGAAATCGCCGTTCTGTGTGTAATAGCGGGCAAGGCTCGGCTGCAGGCGCAGATATTCGCGTTTGCTGAAGGCGTAGAGCAGCGTGGCGTCGACCTGATCGCGCATGCCGAACACCCGCAGCGGGTTCGATTCGCTGGCTTCCGCATGGTACCCGGCACCGAACCGGAGATTGACCCCCGGAAACAGGTCCAAGGCATGGGTCAGGCGCAATTCCGTAGTCTTGCCAAATTCGCGCCGGCGGCGCAAGGCGATTTCGGTATCGCCCAGGCTGCCGTGCATCTTCAGGGCGATGCCGGCAACTCTTTCGGTTGCCGGAACATTGGCCAGAATCGAAGCATCGTCGCTGGCCTGGCGTGTCTGGCCGAGCTCGACAGCCAGCCGCAGATTGGGAGCGACCGGCGCCTCGACCACCGCTGATCGGACGTTATCGTGCAAGGAACCGAACTGCTCGCGGCGCATCTCGAAATCGACATGGCCGGCGGTAGCGAGCGTGTCATCGCTCAGGCGCAGGTGGATTTCGTCGTTGTTAGGGTTGACGGTCAGACCGTCGAACACGATGGACTGGGCATAGCGGAGTTGGCCGACCGCGCGCGCCGCATCGTTGCGGTTGTAGATCGGCATGCCGTCTGACTGCTCGGCGATCAGGCGGTCTAGGCGTTCGGTGTCGTTTTCCGCCACGGCGGCCATCGCGTCGCCCCACAACGGGCGGCTCAGGGACTGGCCATAGCGCCGCCATAGCCAGGCTCTGGCGTTGGCGTGCTGTTCGTTGGAAATCGCCCAGCCCAGCACCAGCTCGTTGGTCAGGCGGTCGGCTGCGACATCGCGCTTGATCAGCCGGTCCTGGCGCAATACCGAGCGCACCAGATGCAGACCGGTGTCGCGGGGATAAGCCAGCATCGCCAGGCGCGCCGCCGCCAGCATGTCCGGGGAAAACGGCAGGGTAACCGCCGTGCCGGGCGGATTGCGGCGCAATTGCAGCCAGGCGTGCTGGCGCACGCGCCAGGCCATGCCGGCCTGCTGATCCTGCTCGAGCGCATCGGCATAGTTCACCAGCCAGAGGAAATCCTGGCCGCCCTGCTTGAGCTGGCGGGTGTAATAGGCAACCGCGCGCGCCGGCTGGTCGAGCACCTGGTAAGCAGCGGCAAGAGCGCCCCAATAGGCGGGGCTCTGGTGATCGCCGCGGGCGATTGTTTCCGCCACCATGTCACGCAGGGCCGATTGATCGTGGGCGTCGATCAGGAACCACAGCATGGCGTTGACGGTATTGGCGTCATCCGGCGCGATCGTTGCGGCGCGGTGAAAATCCGCGCGCGCCGGCTGGGAAGCGCCCATCGCCCGATGGTATTGGGCGCGCATCAGGAAAAAACGCGCATTATCGGCGAAATCCGCCTTGCGGTCGGCAGCAACACTCTCAAACAGGCGCTTTTGCGCCTCAAGGTCGTTCCGTGCCGCGTGGATTTCCAGCGCCCGCAACAGCATCTCGCTGTCGCCGAACTTGCGGTAGGCCAGTTCGGCCAGGGCAGCGGCCTCTTCCTGGTGAGTATCGCCAAGCAGGTAAATCAGACGGCTGAAGTCTTCCTTTGCCAGATTTCCGGCGCCCGCCAGGCGGCGGTAAGCATCCGTGGCGTCATCGTCGCGCTGCAATTGCCAGGCAAGATCGGCCAGCAGCTTCCAGTAGGCAG
>JAJZPQ010000015.1 GCA_021811085.1 Pseudomonadota bacterium
CAATACTCTCAAAGTCATCAACTAAGGTTCTCCCCCAAAAGGGATTTCCTACGTCACTGACTAAATCATATGTGTGAGTACCAAAGTGTATCTATGCGAGTCAGCACCCAGTCAGCTATCCCGCACTCGCGTACAGAACATCCGCCCAGGTACCTTCACACCACACCCAGCACCCACACCTATCGGCTGTAAATTTTTAAAGAGCGTTTTGGTTGCGGGGGCAGGATTTGAACCTACGACCTTCGGGTTATGAGCCCGACGAGCTGCCAGACTGCTCCACCCCGCGTCCGTCCGTGTGAACTTAAATTAAGCCCAGTACAGAGGTGAGATTATAGCCAACATGTGGAGCCAGTGTCAAACCAAAATACCGATTCGATGCAGGAAAAGTGCCGATTGCGGCAATCTCGAGCGCGGCGCCAAAGCCTGATTGCAGCCTAGCCCCTTATTCTGCAAAACCGCAAGACCTGATCAGGCGATAAGTGACAGTGAAATGACCTGACGGGGTTTGCACGTCGGCTAGATGCTGCGCTCGGTTTCGCCGGCGCTCGGGCGCCACACCAGCAGGCGTTTTTCGACCACGCTGACCAGTGCATCCAGCGCCAGAGCGAATCCGGTCAGCACTAGGATGCCGGCGAACACGGTATTGATGTCGAACACGCCCTCGGCCTGCAGGATCAAATAGCCTACACCGCGCGCTGATCCTAGGTATTCCCCCACAACAGCGCCGACAAAAGCCAGGCCCACGGAGTTGTGCAAGCTGGCGAAGACCCAGCTGGTCGCGCTCGGCAGATACACGTGACGCAGCAACTGCCGTTGGCTTGCGCCGAGCATGCGCACGTTGGCCAGCACTACCGGACTCACTTCGCGCACGCCCTGGTAGACGTTAAAGAACACGATAAAGAACACCAGCGTCACGCCCAACGCCACCTTGGACCAGATACCCAGACCGAACCAGATCGAGAAAATGGGCGCAAGGATTACGCGCGGCATGGAATTGGCGGCTGTGATGTAGGGATCGAAAATGGCCGAGGCAGTAGGGCTCAGCGCCAACCAAAGTCCGATCGCCAGCCCAAACACGGTGCCGATGGCGAAAGCCAGCATCGTTTCAACCAGCGTCACGGCCAGATGCTCATAGATGCTGCCGGAACTGAACCACTCCCAGACGCGCAACAGCACCTTCTGCGGCTCGCCGAAGAAGAACGCGGCCTTGTCCGCATTGTCGAAATATATCGGCGGCAGCAGCGTTGGACTCGTGAGCGCGTACCAGGCGAAAAAACACACTGCCAGCACGACCAGCTGGTACAGCCGCAGTTTGGCTTTAGCGTTGTTGCTGGACATATCCTTTAAGTACCTCCTCCTTCATGGTGTGCCAGATTTGCGCGTGCAGCTCAAGGAAGCGGGGTGTCAGGCGTATCTCCGACACGTCACGCGGGCGCTCCAGGTCGATCCGGTACTCGCCGATGGGATGCGTTTCTGGTCCCGCTGACAGCACCACCACGCGATCGGAAAGTGCAATCGCCTCCTCCAGGTCGTGGGTGATGAATACCACCGACTTGCGCTCGGCCGACCAGAGTTCGAGCAGCTCATTCTCCATCAACTGCCGCGTCTGCACGTCGAGCGCGGAAAAAGGCTCGTCCATGAGCAGGATCTCGGGGTTCAGGATGAAGGTCTGCGCCAGCGACACGCGTTTGCGCATGCCGCCCGACAACTGGTGCGGATAGCGCCCGCCGAACCCGCTCAGGCCCACGCGCTTGAGCCAGTCATTGCCGCGCTCGACTGCCTCCGCCCTGGCCACGCCGCGGAATTCGAGGCCGGCAATGACGTTGTCGAGTGCGCTGCGCCAGGGCATCAGCGCGTCAGCCTGGAACAGATAGCCTGCCCGGCGGTTGACTCCAGTCAAATGCTCGCCCGCGACCTTGACCGAACCACTGGAGGGCTGCAGCAGGCCCGCGGCGACATTGAGCAAAGTCGATTTGCCGCAACCGGTGGGCCCGACCACGCAAACAAATTCGCCTTGCGCCGCAACCAAGGTCGTGTCCTTCAGCGCGGTGTAGCGCTGGCCGCGATCCTCGCGTGAAACGAAGGTGCAGGTGATGTGTTCTAGGGCAAGAGCGGGAATCATGCCGGTTCAACCGACTGCAGAGCGGACGGCGCCTGAGCCGATAGTGCATGTATGCATGCCCTCGGCCAGCCGCCGCGCGCAACCGGTCCGGCCGCGCGCGGCTGCCGGAATCGACGTCATTTGTATTTCGCGTTCGCCTTCTTCACGAACTCGTTGGTATAGGTCTGGTCCAGCTTGATTTCGGCCGGCTTGATATTCGGATCGAATGTCGCCAGCGCCTTCAGCGTGGCCTTGGCGCCCACATCCGAAATCGATCCGTCGAGCGAGAGCGCTTCCTTGATTTTGCCATAGGAAAACAGATACAGCGCCTTGTCGCCAAGCAAATACGCCTCGGGCACGGTCTTGAGGATGTCCTGCGGCGTCGCCTTGGCGAGCCACTTGTCGGCACGCACGATGGCATTGGTCAATGCCTGGATCGTGTTCGGATTCTTGCGCACGAACTCGACCGGCGCATACAGGCAGCCTGCGGGCAGCGGCGCGCCCCATACCGCCTCGGTGCCCTTCAGGGTGCGGGTATCGGCGACGATCTTGATCGAGCCATCCTGCTCCAGTTTGGTCATCACCGGATCGACGTTGGAGATCGCGTCGATTTGCCCGCTCTTGAGCGCGGCGATCGCGCCTGCCCCGGTGCCTACGCCAACGATGGCTACGTCGCTGGACTTGAGTCCCGCCTTGGCCAGCATCTGGTTGACCAGATTATTCGTGCTCGAGCCCGGCGCCGAGACGCCGATCTTCATGCCCTTCAGGTCTTTCGGCGATTTGTAGCTCGCCGCCTTTGCCGTCGCCACGCCCAGGGAAATTTGCGGCAGCCTGCCCTGCAGCACGAATGCCTGGAAGAACTGCTTCTTGCCCTGCAGGCTGATGGTGTGCTCGTAGGCGCCGGAAACGACATCGGCGCTGCCGCCGACCACGGCGCGCAGAGCGGTCGAGCCGCCAGCAAAATCGCTGATGGTCACATCCAATCCCTCGTCTTTGAAATAGCCGAGTTGTTCGGCGATGGTCAGCGGCAGGTAATAAAACGCCGCCTTGCCGCCCACCGCAATATGCACCTTGGACTTTTCCAGCGCGGCCTGCGCCTGCCCCAGCGTCGCCAGCGCGAACACGGCCGCACTCAGCGCAATTTTCAAGAATTTCGACATGCTTATCCTCCTTTTGGATTGTTATAACTTCTGTTGACGCATCGCCTGCGTCGCCCTCTGACCATCGCGTTTCATGCTCACACAGCCACGCCCCGCTGTCAACGCCGGATCCCATTAGAACAGATTGAGTTGGCCGGTGCCGGCGGGCGGCAGGAAATGCGTCGTGTCCAATCGGTGATTGCGCCCGTCCCGATTCAGCCCGAAGCGCGCGCAAGCCAGGCAAAAACGCTGCTCCTGCAGTTCGGCGAAGATGCCCTCGCCGCGCATGCGCGCCCCGAATCGCGGATCGTTTTCGCGCCCGCCGCGCATTTGCCTGATCTGGCTCATGATGTGCCCTGCTTTGAGCGGATAATGCCGTTGCAGCCAGTCCTTGAACAAATCCTTCAGTTCATAGGGCAGGCGCAATATCTGATATCCGGCCATCTGCGCGCCCTGCGCAGCCGCATGCTCCAGCACCGTTTCCAGGTCGCGATCGTTCAGGAAAGGAATGATAGGCGCGACCAGAACACCGCAGGGCACGCCGGCACCGCTCAATGCGCGCAGCACTTCGAGGCGACGCTCGGGCGCCGTGGTGCGCGGCTCGAGCTTGCGCATGAGCTCGCGCTCCAATGTGCCGATGGAAACGAACACGTGCACCAAACCTTTCTTCGCCATCGGCGCGAGCAGGTCGAGGTCGCGCTCGATCAGGGCCGATTTGGTGATTATGCCCAGCGGATGATTGCACTCGGCCAGCACTTCCAGGACCGCGCGCGTAATTCCGTGTTTGCGCTCTATCGGCTGGTAGGGATCGGTATTGGCGCCGATGGAGATGACTTCGCAGCGATAACCCGGCCGCGACAATTCGGCGCGCAGCAGCGCGGCCGCATTGGCCTTGGCGAACAGCTTGGTTTCGAAATCCAGGCCGGGTGACAAGCCCAGGTACGCGTGGCTAGGACGCGCATAGCAATAGATGCAGCCATGCTCGCAACCCTGGTAAGGATTGATCGACTGCGTGAACGGAATGTCGGGCGAATCGTTGCGGCTGATGATGCTGCGCGCCCGGATCAGCGTCACCTCGGTGCGCGGTGCCGCGGCCTCGTCGCCGGCGTTCGTCCAACCGTCATCGAAAGACTCCCGCGCCTGGCGCTCGAAGCGGCCTTGCGGATTGTGTGCCGCGCCGCGTCCTTTGAAGCTGATCGGTACGGCGCGCGCGCCCTCCGATTCGGCCTTCATATCGCCTTCTTCCGCCGCAGTTCGGCAATCGCGGCGGCGTCGTAGCCATGCGCGCGCAGCACTTCCTCGGTATGCGCGCCCAGTTTTGGCCCGACCCAGTCGACGTCGCCCGGAGTAGCGGACAGCTTGGGCACGATTCCTGGCAGCTTCAGCGGCGTGCCGTCCTCGAGCGTGAATTGCCTGATCATATCGCGCGCGAGAAACTGGGGATCGCGCGCGATATCGGCAATGCTGTAGATCTTTCCGTTGGGCACCTGCGCCCGGTCCAACAGCGCAAGCAAGTCTTGCGCGTGGTGCAGCGCAGCCCAGGCGCCGATGATCGCGTCGAGTTCCTCTGCGCGCTTTGCTCGCCCGGCGTTGTCGGCGAGCGTGGGGTCGCTTCCAAGGTCATCGCGCCCCATGGCCGTGCACAGCCGCTTGAAAATGCTGTCGCCGTTGGCTGCGATCAGCACATGCTGGCCGTCCTGGGTCAGGTAGGTGTTGGACGGCACGATGCCCGACAGATTGCTGCCGCTGCGCTCGCGCACGATGCCGTACATGTCGAATTCCGGCAGCGTGCTCTCCATCATCGAGAACACGGCCTCGTACAGCGCCACATCCACTACCTGCCCTTTGCCTGCCGCGCGTCCGCCGTTCATATTCCGGTGGTGCAGCGCCATCATCGCCCCGATCACGCCGTGCAGCGAAGCGAGGGAATCGCCGATGGACAGGTTGGGCCGCACCGGCGCCCGGTCCGGATAGCCGGTGATATAGCGCAGTCCGCCCATGGACTCGCCGATCGCGCCGAAACCCGCCTGATCCCGATACGGTCCGGTCTGCCCGAACCCGGACAGGCGCAGCATGATCAGTCCGGGGTTTTCGGCGGCCAGGCGCTCGTAGCCCAGTCCCCATTTTTCCATGGTGCCGGGACGGAAGTTCTCGATCACGATGTCCGCGTCCCGCGCCAGCGTGCGCACGAGCTCTTGGCCTTCCGCCAGACGCAGATTGACCGTGACCGATTTCTTGTTGCGCGCCTGCGCGTACCACCAGAGCGAAGTGCCGTCATGGAGTTTGCGCCACTGGCGTAGCGGGTCGCCGCCGGCCTGGCCGTCGGCCGCGGGCGGCTCGATCTTGATCACCTCGGCGCCGAACTCCGCAAACAGCTTCCCCGCGAACGGGCCGGCGATGAGCTGGCCCATTTCGATGACTTTGACGCCTTCCAGGGGCTTTTTTCCGCTCATAGCGGCCGGCGTTCCACCACGGCCTGGGCCAGCGTGCCGCTGTCCACGTACTCGAGTTCGCCGCCGACCGGCACGCCGCGCGCAATGCGGCTGACTTTGATGCCGCGTCCACGCAGCATTTCGCCGATATAGTGCGCAGTCGCCTCGCCTTCATTGGTGAAGTTCGTTGCCAGAATCACCTCGCGCACAACGCCGTCGGTGGCGCGCGCGAGCAGGCGATCGAGGCCGATGTCCTTGGGACCGATGCCATCGAGCGGCGACAGCCGCCCCATGAGCACGAAATACATGCCCGGAAACGCCAGCGTCTGCTCCATCATCAGCAAGTCGGCCGGCGTCTCCACCACCGCCAGCAGCGCGGCATCGCGCCGCGGCGAGCTGCACAGCGCGCAGATTTCATCTTCGGTGAAACTGTTGCACTTGGCGCAGCGGCGTATGCTTTGCAGCGCCTGGCCTATGCTTGCGCACAGCTTCTGCGCCCCGTCGCGGTCGTACTGCAACAGGTGATAGGCCATGCGCTGCGCCGACTTCGGCCCCACCCCGGGCAGACAGCGCAAGGCTTCGATCAGCGCTTCGAGCGAGGACGGCGGCTTCATCGGCGCGCGCGTTGCGTACGCCCAGGTGCAAGGCCTTTGGCCGCTGCCATGGCGTTCATCCCGGATGGACCCTGTCTATTAGAACGGCAGTTTCATCCCCGGGGGCAGACCCATGCCCGCGGTGAGTCCGCTCATTCTTTCCTGCACCGTCGCCTCGACCCGGCGCACGGCATCGTTGACGGCGGCTGCCACCAGGTCCTCCAGCATCTCCTTGTCGTCGCCGACCAAGGACGGATCGATGCTGATGCGCTTGACGTCGTGCTTGCAGGTCATCACCACCTTGACCATGCCCGCGCCTGCCTGCCCTTCGACTTCCACGCTGGCAAGCTGCTCCTGCATCTTGCGCATATTGTCCTGCATCTGCTGCGCCTGTTTCATCAGGCCGGCCAACTGACCTTTCATCATGAAGCTGTCTCCTGCTGGTTATTCGTGGGGCCCGCCGCCAAGGCTACGCGGGCTTGACCGAATCGCTGACGATGGTGGCGTCAAAAGTATCCATCAGGTCGCGCACGAACGCGTCGCCCTGAATCGCTTCCAGCGCCTTGCCCTGGCGCGCCTGGCGCTCGCTTTGCGCCTTGACCGCGGCCGTATTGCCGCTGATCTCGCCGATGACGATCTTGAGCGCCAGCGGCTTGCCGAAATGCTCCTGCAGCGCCGTGCGCAGCTTGTCCTGGTAGGCACGATCGGCAAGATGCTTGGCCGAGAACGCCAGACCGAGTTCCATGCTCTCGCCGTCGAAACTGCGCAGTTCGCTTTGCTGCGCGAGCTGCTTGGCGACACCGCTGACCTTGAGCTGATTGGCCAGTTGCGGCCAGTCCCCGTCGAATGCCGCCGCGACCGCAGCAGCACCCGCTGCGCCGCTCTTGGGCGGTGCCGCAGCAGGCGCGGCCGCGCCCGCGGAGCGCACAGCGGTGGCTTCAGGCTTGCTTTTCGCCGGCGGCAGCGCGCCGGCGGCACCGGCATCCATCGGCCGAAACGCCAGCATGCGCATCAGGGTCATGCTGAAACCGGCGTATTCATCCGGCGCCAGCGGCAAGTCGCGTCTACCGTGCAAGGCAATCTGGTAATACAGCTGCAGCTCTTCCGCATCGAACTGCTGCGCCAGCGCCAGAATGCGTTCGCGCTCGGGCAGGTCCTGGCCCAGGGCTTCGGGCGCGCTTTGCGCCAGCGCAATCTGATGCAGCAGCGCCGCCAGATCCTGCAGCGCGCTGTCGAAAGAAAGGCTGCGCGATTCCATCTCGCTCGCGAGCGCGAGCATCGCCTTGATATTCTGCTGCGCCAGACCGTCGAGCAGCGTGAACAGATAATCCTGGTCGATCGCGCCCAGCATGGCGCGCACCGCCTCCTCGCTCACTTTGCCGCCGGCATAGGCGATCGCCTGATCGAGCAGCGACAGCGCATCGCGCATGCTGCCCTGGGCGGCTTGTGCGATCAGCCGCAATGCCGCCGGCTCGGCCGCCGTCTTCTCCTGCTCGAGAATATGGCCGAGATGGTCGTAGATCGCCTCGCGCGGCATCTGCTTGAGGTTGAACTGCAGGCAGCGCGACAACACCGTAACCGGAATCTTCTGCGGGTCGGTCGTGGCGAGGATGAATTTGATGTGCTCGGGCGGCTCTTCGAAAGTCTTCAGCATCGAATTGAACGCCGCCTTGGACAGCATGTGCACTTCGTCGATCACGAACACTTTGAAGCGCCCGCGCGTCGGCGCATACACGGCGTTGTCCTGCAGTTCGCGCATGTTGTCGATGCCGGTGTTGGTGGCGGCGTCGATCTCGATCAGGTCGACGAAGCGCCCGCTGTCGATCTCGGTACAGGCGGAACACACGCCGCAGGGCGTCGCGGTGATGCCGGTCTCGCAGTTGAGCGCCTTCGCGAGTATGCGCGCCAGCGTCGTCTTGCCCACGCCGCGCGTGCCCGTGAACAAATAGGCGTGATGCAGGCGTTGCTGCTCCAGCGCATGCGTGAGCGCGCGCACCACGTGTTCCTGCCCCACCAAACTGGCGAAATTTCGCGGGCGCCACTTGCGCGCAAGGACCTGGTAACTCATGCCGAAATTTTACCAGTGTTGCGGGGAAAGGATTCTGATTTTGGCGAGCCGGACCCCCGGCACTCGCAGTAAATAGCTGTGGCTGCTTCCTTCCGGACCTGACCAGGTTCACTACGCTGCGATGCGGGGCGGCCCGCCGCCGCCATTATGAACGAGGTCGGCACCGGCCGCGAACTTTTTTGTCGCGCGGCCGTTTTCCGGCGCCCGGGTCTCAGCTTGCTGCGGCCACGGCGCCTGTGCGCGCGAGCAGCCGGCGCAGCTGATCCGCGGACAGGTTGCCTCCGCTCAGAACCAAAACCACGTTTTTTCCGGCCAGGCGCTGCCTGAGCCGGATTGCCGCGGCCAGCGCCGCTGCGCCCGCGCCTTCGGCAAGATTGTGCGTGTGCTCGAGCAGCAGCAGGATCGCGTCTTCGATCGCGGCGTCCTCGACGAGCAGGAAATCGTCCAGGTACTTGCGCATGATCCTTTGCGTGTTTTCGAACGGCACGCGCGTGGCCAGCCCCTCGGCGACGGTCCGCATGTCGGCAGTGACCGCTTTGCCGGCGGCCCAGCTCATCTGGATCGCCGGCGCCTGCGCCGATTGCACGCCGATCACCTGTATGCCGGGATTGATCGCCTTGGCGACGATCGCGGTCGCGCAGGCGCCGCTGCCCGCGCCGACGGGAACGATGATCGCATCGACCTCGGGCAGATCCTCGATGATTTCCAGCGCGTAGGTCCCGACGCCGTGAATCAGCTGCTCTTCGGTCGGGCCGACGAAGCGTCCGCCCTTGGCCGAGGCAAGGCCCACCACCCACTCGCGCGCATGGTCGAAGTCGGCGCCGTGGAACATGACCTCCGCGCCGAGCCCGCGCATCGCTGCGACCTTGCCCGGATTGGCTCCCTCGGGCACGGCGATGGTCGCGCGCACGCCGTGCGCGCGCGCGGCATAGGCAATGCTCTGCCCGTGATTCCCGGTCGATGCGGTGAACAAACCGGCGCGGCGCTCCTGCTCGGAGAGCTGTGCCACCAGGTTCAGCCCTCCCCGCACCTTGAACGCGCCAACGGGCAGGTGGTTCTCGTGCTTCACCCACACGCGTGCGCCGATGAGTTCGCTCAGGCCCGCATACTGGTACAACGGCGTGGGACGGAGATACCGATAAACGCGCGGCCGCGCCGCGATGACATCGCGCAGCGTCGGCATCGGCGCTGCGTCGGCTTGGCGTTCGGGTTCACTCACGGCGCGGCGGCGGACTCAGAATATGCGCCCGGGTGCCGCGCGCGGATCGCGCATGCGGTACTGGCCCGACTCGACCTGATGGAAGAATTTTTCGCACAGCATATTGAACAGTTCCGGCTCCTCCAGGTTGCAGGCGTGCCCGGTCTGCGGCATGAACGCGAGCCCGGCCGAGGGCATATGGCGCTTGAGCATGAGGGAAGCGTCCAGGCAAGGCTCGTCCTCGTCCCCGCTGATGATCAGCGTAGGCACCGTGCACTTGGCCATCTGCTCCTTGAAGTCGCCGAGCGAAGGCCGCAGCGCCTGATAGCCCTTGAGCGTGAGCGCCGAACCCTTGGCCGAGTGCTGTCTCACGAGCTCGATGAACTCGGCAAAACCGCGCGGATTCTTGTTCTGCAGCTGCACCCGCGTCGGCGACTGGCCGCGCAGGTCGGCGCTCTTTTCCCAGCCTTCGGCGAGCAGCTTGTCCGCCGCCGCTTCCGATTCGTGCTTGAACTTGGCGCGCGACTCGGGCATCGAGCCGGAGCCGACACCGGCCAGCGTCAGCGACAGCGCGCGCTCGGGCCATTTCATGCCGAAATAGAACGTAGCGAACGCGCCCATCGACAGTCCGACGATATGCGCCATGTCGATCTTAAGGCCGTCGAGCATGGCCAGCACGCCGGCGCGCTGATGTTCGAAATCGTAGTCTTTCACATGCTCCGGCACGTCCGAGGGCGGATAGCCGCGCGCGTTGTAGGCGATGCAGCGGTAACGGCGCGAGAAATAGCGCAGCTGCGCTTCCCAGCTGCGGTATTCCCCCATGAATTCGTGCACGAACAGGATCGGCGTTCCCTGGCCGGCTTCCTCGTAGTACAGCCTGACACCGTCGCTGGCGGTGATGTGCGGCATGATTCCTCCTTTCGATGGCGCGCGTGCTCAAGGCGCACGCTGCACCGGATTATAGACGGCGGGTTAGTCCTTCTGTCCCAGCAGCCGCGCGAGCTCTCCGCTTTCGATCAGTTTGTGCACGTCGCCGGCGCCGCCTACCAGCATGCCCTTGACGAACACCATGGGAAAAGTCGGCCAGCCGGTCCACATTTTCAGCGCGTTGCGGCGGCGCCAGCCGGAGAGGTAATTCCCGTATTCGAGGTACTTGAACGACTGGCCCTGTTGCTCGAGCATCCTGCGCACTTTTTTCGGAAACGGATTCTGCGCCATGCCCACCACGACGATGGCGTTGGCGGCGATCGCAGCCTGCACCTCGCGCACGATATCGGCGTGATGGCCGGATATGGTCTCGCGTATGGCCGGATGGATATGCGCTTCGTCGAGTATGCTGCGGCTCATGCTGAATCTCCTTTATGCAATTCCTGCGCTGCCGCCCAAAAGCCGCGGCCCGCGCTATCTTAACCCAGCCGGCGCGCAGCCTGGGCGTGCCGCTGCTGCAGCAGGTGCGCACATTGCGCATAATGGCGGCACTTAATCGGGGAGCAAGCAGGCGATGAAAGCCGTGAATCAATGTGAAAAGGAGATTCTGCGATGAGTTCGACCGTGTTCGATTCCGGCTTGTTCCGCGACATGTTCGGGACCGAGGACATGCGCGCTGTGTTCTCCGACGCGGGCTATCTGGCGCGCTGCCTCGAAGTCGAGGCGGCGCTCGCGCGCGCCCAAGCCGGCACAGGCGTGATTCCGGCCGCAGCCGCGCGCGAAATCGATGCCAAAGCGACACCCGCCTGCCTGGATCTGGCCGAACTCAAGCGCGAGACGGAGATCGTGGGCTATCCGATTCTGCCGCTGGTGAAACAGCTCGCAGCGGCCTGCGCGGGCGACGCGGGCGGCTATGTGCACTGGGGCGCCACCACCCAGGACGTCATGGATACCGCAGTGGTGCTGCAGCTGCGCGCGGCGTTCGATCTGATCGAAGCCGATCTCGCCGACATCCTCGCCTCGCTCGCAACGCTGGCGCGGCGCTACCGTGATACGCCCATGGCCGGACGCACCCACCTGCAGCAGGCGCTGCCCGTCACGTTCGGCTACAAGGCTGCGGTGTGGCGCGCCCCGCTCGCGCGCCAGCAGGAGCGCCTGACGCAGCTGCGGCCGCGCGTCCTGATGGGCCAGTTCGGCGGCGCCGCCGGCACGCTCGCCTCGCTCGGCAAAGACGGCCTGGCGGTGCGTGCCGCGCTGATGCGCGAACTCGGCCTGGGCGAACCCGCGATCACCTGGCATGTCGCGCGCGATACGCTGGCTGAAGCCGTGCTGTTCACCGGCCTGCTCACCGGTGCGCTTGCCAAGATTGCCAGCGACGTGATGATGATGATGTCCACCGAGTTCGGCGAGGCGTTCGAGCCGTTCGAGCACGGTCGCGGCGCGAGCAGCACCATGCCGCAAAAGCGCAATCCGATTTCATCCGAACTCATACTCGCCTGCGCCAAGCTGGTGCGCCAGCACTGCGCGCTGATGCTCGACGCGATGGTGCAGGATTTCGAGCGCGCCACCGGTCCCTGGCACGCCGAATGGATCGCCTTGCCGGAGAGTTTCATCGCGACAGCCGGCGCATTGCGCCAGGCGAAGCTCATGCTCGCCGGCCTCAGCGTCGACGCCAAGCGCATGCAGCACAACCTGGAGCTTACCTCGGGTCTGATCGTCGCCGAGGCCGTCATGATGGGGCTCGCGCCCAAGCTCGGGCGGCAGGTGGCGCACGACGTCGTCTACGACGCTTGCCGTGCCGCAGCCGAAAGCGGGCGTCCGCTGCTCGAACTGCTTGCGGCGCATGCGGAGGTCATTGCGCACATGAGCCGCAGCGAGCTGGAACGCCTGCTCGATCCGCGCAATTATCTCGGCAGCGCCGCGCAAATGGTGGACCGTTCGCTTGCCTAACCGCCGCTGCTGAAAGCGCTGGCGCTGCGCTTTCAGCGTGTGGCCAGCAATAGATGCACGGTGACCTGCCTGGCCTCCGCATCGGAGGTCGGCGCGGCGAGCGTGCGTTCCATACGCGAACTTTCGGCGCCCGCTGCTTGCAGCGCGGCCTCGATCGCGAGCGCGCGCTTTTGCGCGAGCTCGGCCAGCGCGCTGCCGGGAAGCGTCTGCGACTCGCGCAAGCGGCGCAGCAAAGTCTGGTGGAACGCGCGCGTATCCACCAGTTGCGGTTCTCCACCGACTAAGTTGATCAGCCGCGTGGTCAGCGAAGGCGCCGGCACGCCGGCGCTGCGCGCCTTGGCCTCCGCCTCCGTCCTGAGCCGGTCGAGCTCGGCTTTGGAAAAGCGCTCGGCAAAAATTGTTCGCAGCGCCTTGCGCGTTCGCCGATCTTCGATATTGACCTGTCCCGGCTCCTCGTCTTCGGCCACGGCGAACCCAGCCCTGCGGCCGATGTCCCGGCCGAGCGCGGCGCGCTTCATCGCGCGCGCGTCCGCTTCGGTATCGTAGTGCGTGGGGATGACGAGCTTCAGCTCCGGGTGTTTGGCCAGCGCTTCGACCACGCGCGCCAGCTTTTCCCGCTCCGGCGGCAACAATCTGGCTTTGCCGGGGTCGAATGCTATCGCCCCGAAATCCTCTCCGCTGCCGCCGCCAAACAGGTGTGCCAGCGCCCGGAACGGAGCAGCGACGATGTTGCCGATCAAATGGCCTACCGCCTTCCAGATCAGCGGTGCCAGACTGAACTGCGGATCGTCGAGGTTGCCCTTGACCGGCACTTCGAGCGAAATCCTGCCGTCCTGATCCTTGAGCAGATTGACGGCGAGTTCGAATGGCAGCTTGAGCGCATCCGGGCTTTCGACGCGCTCGCCGAGCGTGAACTGCTCCAGCGTGATCTTGTTGTCGCCTTCGATGACACTGTCGCGCACGCGGTAGTTGAGGTCCAGCGCCAGGCGCCCGGAAGCGATGCGGTATCCGGCAAAGCGCACCGCATAGGGCGTTGCCTTGATCAGGTCGATATTGCGCAGCTGCACCCGGAATGTGCTGCGGTTGCGCGGCGCAAACGGATTGACCGCTCCGGACAGATGCGCATAGCCGAACTCGTCGACGCGGCCTTCGAGCGTGAACTGGCTGCGCGCCTCGGGGTTGCTCGACAAGCCGTTCGCGCTGCCGGCGAGATCGTAGATCTTCGCCACATAACCCGGGCTCAGGCTGTCGTCGGAAAAATCGAGTGCGCCCTGGTCCACGCGCACGCGCCGCACCGCGATCGCAAACGTGCCGGCGGCGCCGGGCTGCGCCCTGACATCGGCCGCCGCGTCGGGCGCAGCCGCATGCGCCGCGCCGGCCTCGGCTGCAGGCAGCTTGCGCGCGAACGCACGCGAGATGTTGCTCGTTCCGTCTTTCGCGATAGCGAACCGGCCCGCCGGCGCCGTCAGCCGCAGTTCGTCGATGTCGATGCGATCGGGTGACAGCGTCGCTTTGAGCGAGTCGGTCGCGAGCGTCTTCCAGCCGAACAGCCGCACCCCGGTCGTATCCTCCAGCGCAAGATTGGCGATGCTGGCTTGCCCGGAATATCCCAGCTTCGCTTCCTTGTCGCCGGCGCGCAGCGTGCCGGAGAGCGAAATGTCGCCGGAAGCGAATTTCACATTCGCGAATTGCGCCAGCAGCGACTGCGCCGGTGCGAGCGCGACATTGCTTGCGTCGATTTTCGCTTCGAGCGTGCCCTGCGCGGGGACGCCGCTCCCGCGCAGGGCGATGCGTCCGCCGCTTTTCACGTCGGCGCTCAAGCGGAATGCCAGCGGCTTGGTGCCATCGTTCGACACGTCCCGCAGTTTCAGCGCAACACGCTCCAGCGCCAGGGCGATACCGCGGCTCGGATCGGCGAAATTGACCACCCCTTCGCCGAGCTCAAGCGCCTGCACTCGCGCCGACAAGGGTTTCGCCGTCTTGGATTTTCCGCCGGCCGGCAGGAGATCGAGTACAGACAGGCGCCCGTTCTCCAGCAGCGTGTCCATGCCGAAACTGCCTGCGCGCAGCGCCGCGGCCTCGAGCGTATTCGCGTCGCTGTCGTAGCGCGCGCCGTTGAGCGACAGCTGCGCGAATTTCAATGCAGGCTGCGGCGCGCTCGCGGGAGTAGCAGACGCCGCAAGCGCATCCAATTTTGCCAGTGTGAAATTTCCCGCGTCCAGGCGCACGCGCACGCCTTCGCTCCCCGGCGCCGCATTGAAGCCGAAACTGCCGCTGAGGCCATCCGCAGCGAGCGCGAGCGGCTTCTTCGCCGTGCGATCGGTGTAACGCACCGAGGCGTTGCCTATTTCCACGGCGGCTATGCGCGCCTGCCACATGCCGGGCCTGGCGCCGCCTGCCGCGTCGCCGCCCGGGTCGGAGAACGACCGCAACAAGTCCAGGTTTCCATTGGCATCGCGCTCCAGCGCCAGCGCGACGTCGGCGATGCGCACTCGCTTGGCCGAACCGCGTTTCGAGTCGAGATCAAACGCGATACCGTCCACGGCGAGCGCACGCAGCGTTGCCAGGGGTTTCGTTGGCTCGCCCGCGGCGAGCGCCGCGCTCGCCAGCGCAAGCGCACGCACCGAACCGCGCCGAGTCGCGAGTTCCAACGTTGCTGCGTCGATCGCGATCTGTCCCGTAATTGCGAGCCGTCGTTTGTCCTTCCCCGAATTAAAGGTCGATGCGCCGATGCGTGCCGCCTTGACCGCTGCAACTTGCGTGACCGAATCGAATTCAATGCCTGCGAGCGAAATCGTGCCGAATTGCGCCAGCAATGCTTTTTTGCCAATGCTGTCCAGCGCGAGGCCGCGCAGCTCGAGCTTGGCGCCGTTCAGGATGAAGCGCGGCTTGCCGTCGGCCAGCGCCAATGCATAGGGCAATTCGAGATCGGCGTGGCCCGCGGCGATGCGTGCCGTGCTGTATTCCTTGAGATAAGGCGTCAGCTCCGCCAGCGCCAGGTTTTCGACCGTAAGCGTGCCCGTCGCCGCAAGCGGCGCAAGCGCGACGCCGCCCTTCCACTGCAGCTTCGCGCCCTGGGCCGTCTGCCCCGCGAGCAGGTACGAGCCTTGTGCGGAATCGAGCGACGACAGCGAGCGGAGGTCTATCGACAGGCGCTCCAGCCGATTGCGGTAAGCCTGGCGCTGATCCTCGAAGTCGATGCTGCCATTGGTCACCAGAAGATGTCCGAGGGCGAAACGCGGCGGCTCCGCCGCCCCCCCGGTTCCCGCATCCGGCACGAACGCAGCCAGGTTCAGCCGGCCGTCCTGCGCGATTGCCAGGTGCAGCGCCGGATCGGTCAGCTGCACTTCATCCAGCACCCAGGCGCGGCGCGGCAGCGATGCCCATGCGAGATCGACCACCGCATCGGCGAACTTGAGCAGCGGCTGCCCGTCCATGGTTTCGAGCGCGAATTCGCGCGCATGCAGCCTGAGCGTGAACGGATTGAAGCTGAGTTCACCGATGCGCGCGCGCTGATGCAGGCCTTGCTCCACCAGACGCGGCAGTTCGCGTTGCGCCAGCCACGGCGCGAGCAGAAATCCCGCCAGCGCGTAGAGCACGAGCAGCGCGCCCGCCAACGCGGCGATGCGCAGTGCCTTACGCCCCTGCGCCCCCCCAGATGTTTGTTGCTTCATAGTGCGCGCACGGCCTGCACCGGATTAGCCTCGACGCACTCGCACGGGGAGCTAGCTAGTTGCGGACGTAGAGCGTCGGAAACTGCCGTTCCAGGTTGGCGAGCTTCGGCAAATCGTTGATGACGATGTAAGGCTGGTCCGGATGGCGCGCAAGATAATGCTGGTGGTAGGCCTCAGCCTCGTAAAATGCTTTCAGCGGTGTTACGTCGGTGACGATCGGCCGCGCGAAGGTATGCGCTGCCTGCAACTGCGCGATGTAGGCTTTGGCTACTTGCTTCTGCTCGTCACTGGAAAAGAAAATAGCCGAGCGGTACTGGGTGCCGGTATCCGGGCCCTGCCGGTCCAGCTCGGTCGGATTGTGCGCGACGGAAAAGAATATCTTCAGCAGCTGGCCGTAGGAGATGCGCGCCGGGTCATAGGTAACGCGCACCGACTCGGCGTGGCCGGTGGTGCCGGAGCTGACGATCTCGTAGTGCGCAGTCTTCGCGCTGCCGCCCGCATACCCGGAAACGACCTGGGTGACGCCTTTGACGTGCTCGAATACGGCTTCTACTCCCCAGAAACAACCGCCCGCAAAAACGGCGGTTTGGGTGCCCGTGCGTTGCGCCGGCGGGGTATCGAGCTTGGGATCCGGCAGCGGTACTGCAGCGCGCGAGGGCACCAGGAAGAGAAACAGCACTGCCGCCACCGCCATTCCCGCCAACCCGATGATTCCGTCTCTAGAGACACGCGACATGGCAAGTCCTCCTTAGAATCCGTAACAAAAGCGCTTATTTGTTACGGTCCGACTTAGGGGAGCGCGAGGGGATACGCCCGAAGGAAGTCCCCCCAGGGGGATATCCCCTCGCAATGTTGTCGACCCTAAGAGCCCGTTTCCGACACACTGAATCGTCACCTCGATTGAACTGTACGCGGACGCAGTCTGCTTCAGCGCGTATGATAACCAAGTAAGCGCATTCTTTGGATGCCTTTTGCAACGCGCAGTTCCAGGCACGGCCACGATTGCATCTCAGCGTGAATCCCGATCCCCTTTATCTTGCCCTGGACCAGGGCACCCATGCGAGCCGCGCGGTAGTCCTGAATCGCCGCGGCGAGGTGCTCGCAAGCGGCGTGTGCGATATCGGCCTCGCACGGCCGCAGCCCGATTGGGCCGAGCAGGACGGCGAGGAGATGGTGGCATCGGTTTTCACGGCCGCGAACGCAGCGCTGTCTGCCCTGGGTACGCGCCGGCGCGACGTGGTCGCGGCGGGCCTCGCCAGCCAGCGCGCCAGCTGCATCTGCTGGGACCGAAGCAGCGGCCGGCCGCTGTCGCCGCTGTTCAGCTGGCAGGACCGGCGCGCGCACCAGTGGCTGCGCCAGTTCGAGCCGCAGGGCGAAGAAGTGCATCGCAAGACGGGGCTGTTTCTGTCGGCGCATTACGGCGCGAGCAAGCTGCGCTGGGCGCTCGATCATCTTGACCCGGTGCGCGCGGCGCGCGCGCAGGGCACGCTCTGCTGGGGGCCGCAGGCGAGTTTTCTGGCCTTCCGCCTGCTCGAAGAGCGTCCCCTGGTCGCCGATCCGCAATGCGCGGCGCGCACCCAACTGTGGAACCTGCGCACGCGCGACTGGGATCCGGAACTGCTGGCTTTGTTCGGCCTGCCGCAGGGTTTCCTGCCCAAGAGCGTACCCACCTGCCAAGTCTTCGGTACGCTAAAAGTGGGAGACTGCGCCATGCCTATGACGGCGATCAACGGCGATCAGTCTGCGGCAGTGTTCGCATTCGGTTGGCCGGAGGAGGACTCGGCCTACATCAACATCGGCACCAGCGCCTTCGTGCAGCGCGCGCTCGCGCGCGACCCCGGCTACGTACCGCGCCAGCTCACCGGCATCATCCTCGACGACGGCGCGACCACGGTGTACACCGTGGAGGGCAATGTCAACGGCGCCGGCACCGCGCTCGAGTGGCTGCGCAAGGAACCCGGAATGGAAGCTCTGGACAGCGTGCTGCCGCAATGGCTCGCGGCGCCGGGCGCGCCGCCGCTGTTCCTCAATGGCATCGCCGGGCTCGGTGGCCCGTTTTGGCAACCCGATTTCGCCTCACGTTTCGTCGGCGCGGGCGAACCCTGGCAAAACGCCGTGGCGGTCATCGAAAGCATGGCGTTCCTGCTGCAGGCGAACATCGATGAAATGACGAAATACGTGGCGCCGGCCGCGCGCATCCGCGTCAGCGGCGGCGTGTCGCAGATCGACGGCCTGTGCCGCCGCTTGGCTGCGGTGAGCGGACTCCCGGTGCACAGGCGCGAGGATGCCGAGGCGACGGCGCGCGGCATCGGCTACCTCGCCGCCGGACGGCCGGAGCAATGGAACCAGGGCGGCGAGGAGCAAATTTTCGCGCCCGGCGACGATGCGGGAATAAGCGCGCGCTACCGCCGCTGGCGGGCATTGATGGCTGAGGCGACCGGCGTTTGAACTGCGCGCCGGCGTTTCCGCCGGCCGGATTCAGGTGAGCTTCATGATGACCATGCCGAACACGTTCGCCGCCGAGTCGGCGCGATCGGACATGTTCGAGATATGGCGGTAGACCTCGCGCCGATAGAACAGACCGGGAAGCCGGTCCGGTTCGGTCGCCTGCGCGAAAAGATCCTTGATCGCAGTGCGGTACAGGCGCTCCACTTTGCGTTCCAGTTTGCGCACCTCGTGCGCGTGGTCGAGTGCGACGCGCGGGTTTTTCGCCAGACGCAGCGTCGCGAGCTCAAGCTGCTCCGCCTCCTCCCCGACCAGCTTCATCATTTCGCGGATGTAATCGTCCGCGTCGACCTTGAGGATGTTCATCTCCTCTACTGTGGTCAGCGCATAGGTCACCATGTCCTCGAAGCAATGCGACAGGTTGAATATATCCTCGCGGTCCAGAGGCGTGATGAAGGTCTTGTGCAGCTCGTCGATCAGCACGCGCCGCAGTTCGCTCGCCTCCTCGGCCAGGGTATGCACGGCCTTGGTCGTGTCCGAACTCACCTGTTCCAGTGTGTGCACCAGGTAATGGATCGCCTCGACCGACTTGGCCGCCTGGCCGATCAGCATGGCGATGAATTTGCTGTCTTGTTTCAGGTTTCCGTCGAACCAGCCCATTAGCGGCCTCCGTGTCCGAGCATCAACTCGATCAGGTGATAAAGCGGCAGCGCCAGCAGCGCCGTCGCCGGCAGCGTCAGCGCCCAGGCTACGGCAATGTCGTTGAGCACCGACCAGCGCACTTTGGATTTGCGCTCGGCTGCCCCGGCGCCGAGTATGCTCATGCTCACGACCTGCGTCGTGCTCACCGGACCGCCCGCAAGCGAGGCTCCCAGGATCACCGCCGCCGAGGCGAACTGCGAGGTGAAGCCGTGGATCGGGTGGATCCTGTAAAAACGCGTGCCCAAGGTGCGGATAATGCGCCAGCCGCCGACTGCGGTGCCCAAGGCGATCGCCGAGGCGCTGAGCACGACGACCCACCACGGCACATAAAACGCGGGTATGAATCCGAGCGTAAGCAAACCCATGGCGATTACGCCCATGGTCTTTTGCGCATCGTTGGCGCCGTGCGCCAGCGCCAGTGCCGTCGCCGTCAGGACTTGCGCGCGCGACAGTGCCACGTTGGCTTTCGGCGTCGCATCGCGCAGCAGCCATAGCGTTGCCTGCATGATGACAACGGACATGACGAAGCCTGCGAGCGGCGAAACGATCAAGGCGAGCGCGATCTTCCACAGCCCGCTCGTCTGGATCGCCGCAAACCCCGAGGCGCTCGCGGCGGCACCGACGATCCCGCCGACCAGGGCATGCGAGGAACTGACCGGGATGCCGAAATACCAGGTGGCCACATTCCATAGGCTGGCGGCCAACAGGGCCGCCAGCACTACCGCAATGCTGAGCGCCTGCGCCTGCACCACTTCGGCGCCCACGGTCTCGGCGACGGCCACACCGAGCAGGAACGGGCCGGCCAGGTTCGCCAGCGCGGCGAGCGCAAGCGCTCCGCGCGCGCTCATCGCGCGCGAGGCGATGATCGTGGCGACGACGTTGGCACTGTCGTGGAAGCCGTTGAGAAAATCGAACAGCAGCGCAAGCGCAATCAGCACGAGGAGCAGAGTCAGGGCTGACATGGTCGCGGAATTCCGCGGCGGTAGGCCCGGCCTCAGCCGAACAGGCCACCGACGCGCGTCCCGGCAATGCGATTGACCACGAACAGGCTCGCGGCGCAGACGGCGATCAGGATTACGCCGAGCGCGGCTGCCTGGCTGTGCGAGCCGGCGATGTAGAACGTGAATATGCCGAATGGGATCATCTCCCACCCGCCGAGGGTCAGAAAGATCGTTGCCGAGGCTTCCTGGATCGACATGATGAAGGAAAACAGCGCGCCGACCAGGATGCCCTTCCACACCAGCGGCACGGTGATATCGCGGAAAGTCCGCAGTTTGCTCGCGCCGACGTTGGCCGCCGCTTCTTCCATCGACGGATGCACCAGCAGCAGCGAGGAGTAGCTGCCGCGCACCGTATAAGGCAGGCGCCGTACCGCGAGCACCAGCGGCAGGATGATCCACATTCCGGTCAGCGGGACGTCGATGAATGGCAGCGGCACGTTGAAGGCGCGGATATAGGCGATGCCGATCGCCGTGCCCGGAATCGCGAGAATCAGCGTGGTGAGCGCATCCATGGTGTTGCGCCCGGGTGCGTGGGTCCGCGTCATGATCCATGCCATCGGCACGCCGACGATCAGGCACAGGACCAGCGCGAGCCCCGAATACAGGAACGAGTTGATGATGAATTTCGGCGTCTCGATGCTCACCGCGCGGAAAAATTCCAGCGAGTAGTGGACCGGGACCGGCGTGAGCGCCCAGCCACGCCCTACCGCGGCGAACAATACGCCCACCTGCGGGATCACGCACACGAACAGCAGCAGCAGCAGCAGGCCCACGGCGAGCCAGCGCTTGACCGGCCCCAGGCGGCGGCGCTCGACGCGCGAATAGGCGAGCGAGCTGTAGTCCTTGATCGCCACGTACTCGCGCGCCGCGATCACGAACAGGATCGCGAGCACGACCAGCAGCGCGGAGATCACGATTCCCATGCGGAAGATGCGCCGGTCGACGAACTGCATGATGTTGAGGTAGGCCTGCGGCGCGAGCAGATCCTGCACGCCGACAACCAGAGGCGTGATGAAATCGGCGAACGTCCAGATGAACACCAGCAGCGCGCCCGAGATATAGCCCGGCGTGGTGAGCGGCAGGGTAATGGTCCACAGCCGGTGCCAGCCCGACGCGCCGACACCCTCGGCGGCTTCCTCGAGCGAGGGATCGACCTTGGCCAGGGCGTCCAGAATGGAGAGCGTCATCAGCGGAAACAGATGCACCGTCTCCACCAGCAGCACGCCGTGCATGCCGTACATGAAATTGACCGGCGCCTCCAGGCCGAACCAGTCCATCAGCAGGATGTTGACTGTGCCTGCACGGCCGAGGATGAAGACGAAGCCGAGCACGCCTACCAGCGGCGGCAGGATCATCGGCAGCATGGTCAGATAGGAGAACGTCATGCGGAACGGAAATTCGTAGCGCACGATCAAAAGCGCGACCGCGATCCCGATTACCGAGGTGGTGAAGACCGCGGCCAGGCCCAGCACCATCGAGCGCCAGAACGAGCGCAGATAGAACGAGTCGGTGAAGAAATCGTGGAAGTAACCGAGCGTGAACTGGCCGGCTTCATTGGTGACGGCATCGTAGAAAATCCGCGTCAGCGGGAACAGGATGAACACGATCAGGAACGCCCAGATCAGGACGAATCCGAGGACGGCCAGGGATACGCGCGGCAGCTTCATGCTTCCGCCGGCATCGCCACGGTGCTGCTCGCCGGGAAACTGAGCGTGACCGGCGTGCCCATGGGCCGCTGCTCATGGTGCCATGGGTCGCGGATGTCGACCTTGAACAGCACGCCCTGGCCGAGATCGACGTCATAGCGCAGCGCATTGCCCAGGTATGCCGCAAATACGATTTGCCCCCGCACCAGGTTGTTGCCGGGTGCGGCCACGCCATCGAGCGCCGCATTTTCCGGCCGGACCGACACCACGCAGCGGTCACCCGGACGGAAGCGCTCATCCGGCACCGCCAAGAGCTCGCCGAACCCGGTTTTCAGACGTAGCCACGGTTGCGACGCATCCGCTGCTTCGACGGTCCCCTCGGCGAGGTTATTGATGCCGATGAAATCGGCAACGAACCGATTCTGCGGCCGCTCGTAAAGGGACTTCGGCGGGCCGATCTGCAGCAACTTGCCTTTGTTGAAGACCGCAATGCGGTCAGACAGCGTCAGCGCCTCTTCCTGATCGTGCGTGACATAGACCGTGGTGATGCCGAGCGCTTTCTGCAATTTGCGGATTTCGGCGCGCACCTGGATGCGGATCTTGGCATCGAGGTTCGACAGCGGCTCGTCGAGGAGCAGCATTTTCGGGTTCAGCACCAGCGCGCGCGCCAGCGCTACGCGTTGCTGCTGTCCGCCGGAAAGCTGGCCCGGATAACGATCCTCCATCCCGCTCAGCTTCACGTTTTCCAGCACGGCGCGGATGCGCGCCCCGATCTCGCCCGCTGCCACCTTGCGCAGTTTCAGTCCGTAGGCGGCGTTTTCGTACACCGTCATGTGCGGCCAGAGCGCATAGTTCTGGAATACCATGCCGATGCCGCGTTCGTGCGGCGGCAGGTCGTTGACCTTGCGGCCGTCGAACTGCACCTCGCCTTCGTCCGGCGTATAGAAACCGGCGATCAGGCGCAGCAGCGTCGTCTTGCCGCAGCCGGATGGTCCGAGGAGGGTGAACATTTCCCCTTCCTCGATGGAGAAACCGACGTTGCTGACCACCTCCAGCGGACCGAAGCGCTTGGTCAGGCCTTTTACGGTAATGCGCACGGCTCCCCCGCTATTCTTTGATTATTTTGCCGGGGCAGAACGCACAAGCCTGTCCTTGCCTTCTGCCCCTATTCCCGATGCGCCACTATTTCTTGAGCGTTTCCCAATTCGACTCGATATCCTTGCGGAAGCGCTCGTTCACCTGCTCATAGCGAGCCTGCGCCTTGTCGTCGTCGTAGATATTGGTGACGTCGATGTCGAAGTAGGAGCGGATACCGCCGGTAAATTCGACCGCCATTTCGGCGCGCGAACCAGGCTCGCCCTGCACGCGGAATTTCGGCGTGATCGGAAACACGCCCCGCTCCATCGCCACCCTCTGCCCGCGCTCGGACAGCAGGTAGCTGATGAATGCCAGTGCCGCCTTCGGATGCTTGGCACCGGCCAGCACGGCGATCGGTTCGGGGGTGATCCATGCAGTTTTCGGCGCGACGAACTTGAGCTCGAAACCGGCCAGCCGGTCCTCGAACGCCATGTAGCTCGGCACGGCGAAGCCCGCGGCGAACTCGCCCCGCGCGACCACCGAGGGCACGTCACGGCTGCGTGCGGTGAAAATGCCCGTATTCGCGCCCAGACGCTTCAGCCACTCCCATCCCTTGTCGTCGCCGTCGCGCTGCAGAATCACCTCGTACGTGGCATGGCTGCTGCTGGAGCGGCTGGGCGCGCACTGCGCCACATGGCCTTTCAGCTTCGGATGCAGCAGGTCGTCCCAGTCCTTCGGCTCCGGTACGCCCAGGCGTTGCAGCACTTTGGGCTGATACACCAAGCCGTAGGGCTCGAGCACCGTGCCGGTCCAGTAGCCTTTCGGATCTTTCAGATAGATCGGCCTCGGCTTGCCGATGGTCGCGGGAATCGCGTCCAGGACCGCCTTGGGCACCTCGAGGCGCGCCAGCAGATTCTGCGCCGCGAGCTTGTCGAACAGCGCGCTCTCGCCGCCCCAGAAAATATCGACTTCGGGCCGGCCTTTCCATTCGAGTATGCGTCCGTAGGCCACCGGCGTCCCCGCCGCGAGCGCGCTCGTCTTCAGCGTGATATTCCAGGTCTCCTTCGCATATTTGGCGAAATCCGCCAGCGTCGGGTCGGTCAGCGTTTTCGCTACCGGGGTGATCAAGACCAATTCATCTTCGATGGGCTGCGCCGCGGCGAAACCCGTTGCCAGCGACATCGAGGCAAGCGCGAGCGCAAGCGTTTTCAGACGGCGAACCATGTCAACCTCCTATGTTCGGAACATGTGAACCATGCAATACGAGCTTACCGACGCAAACGGCCTGGCTATTGATTTTTATCAATCCGGAACTGAGCCATGCCGGCAGCGGCTGCCTGCACTCGCGTTGCCACTCGCACCCTTACAGCCCGAGCGATTTCGCCGGCAGGCCCAAAGCCAGGCCGAGCAGCTGGGTGTAGAGCAGAGTTTGGATCGCCGGATCGGTGCTGCCCGCCTGAACCGCGTCAAAGCGCAGCTGGCAATGGGGACAAGCCGAGCACAGGGCTTGGGCGCCCGATTCGAGCGCATCGGTAATCTTGGCCCGCGTCATGTGCCCGGCCAGCGGAGCGTTCGCCTCATGCAGCGGATCGCCGCAGCAGTCCAGCCGCCGCGGCCAATCCACCGGAGTCGCACCCGTGACGCGGATCAGGGTTTCGAACATCGTCGGCGCGATCGGATTGTCGATCCCGCTCACGTCGCTCGGGCGCAGCGCGTGGCAGCCGTACTGGGCCGCGACACGCAGACCCGAGCGCGGAACGCGCACTGCGGCGGCAAGCGCGGCTACACCGACCTCGCGTGCCAGCAGCGGCAACAAGTGCTCGACCCCGATCGAACCCGACCAGGTCAGGCCCTCGGCCGCGAGTGTCTGCGCCACGCGCGCGCGCAGTTCCGCGTCCTCGCTGAGGAAGCGGATCGCGTGCCGCAGGCTGCCGAAGCAGCAGCTGCAGGGCGTCAGCAGGTCGAGCCCGGCGCGCTCGGCCAAAGCCAGATTGCGGGCAGCGGCCACGACGAAAGCGTCGCGGCTGTAGCTGCGGGCGGGGTAACCGCAGCAGTCGAACCGCAGATCGACCAGCGTAACGCCGAGGTGTCCGAGCACGGCGCGCGTCGACGCCTCGTAGGCCGGCAACTGTGACGGAATCTTGCAGCCCAGGAACAGCGCGTACTTCATGCCGCCTGCCTCCGGCTGCGCACTGAGCCAAGCCGCCGCACTGCCAGCGCGCGCAACTCGTAAATGATGTCGGCCACGCGCACACCTTCGGGACAGCTCTCCTGGCACTGGTAGCAACTGGCGCAATCCCAGACCATGCGCGAGCCCAGCGCGAGATCGCTCAGGCCCAGCCGCAGCAGATTCATCACTTTCTGCGGCGTCAGGTCGATGCCATGTTCGGCGTCTGTGCTGTGCGCCACCACCGGGCAGACGTTGGTGCAGGTCTGGCACTGGACGCAGCGTGAAAAACTGCGACGGTCGGCAGAGAGCGGTGCGAAGGCGGCGTCCGGAGCGGCAAGGCCGTGCTGCCGGGGGACCGCTTCCAGCGACTCCGCCCACGCCAGGGCCGGCCGTGCCTGCACCCACTGTGCCGGCGGCGCAAGGCCTGCGACGGCTAGGTCGCCGCGCCCGGCTTGCCACAGATCCTCCAGGTCCAATCCCACCGGACAGCGGCTGGTGCAGCGTCCGCAGTCCGTGCAAAGAAATGCACCTTCTGCTGCACGGAGTGCATGCTCCTCCTCGCCGGAACGCAGCAAGCGACCCTTGGCCAGGGCGCCGGTCGCGATGAGTTTATGCGAGGGCAGCAGATCCGGATTGCCCAGATAACGCGCCAGCAGCGCCACCGAACAGCGCTCATCGCAAATCCCGCAGCGCACGCAGGCGTCGAGCGCCAGCGCCCGTTGCGAGGCGCGGGCCTCGATCGCGTATGGCTGGGCCGATAACGCGCGCTGTGGCGCGGCAGCGTCGACCAGCAAACTGATCGGCGCCGCCAGCACGTGGAAAAAGCGCGTGAACGGCAGGCTCGCCAGGCCGAGGAGGCAGGCGAACACGTGCAGATACCAGAGCCAGGTGTCCGCGCCTGCCGCGTCCATCAGGCCGGTGACAGGCGCCAGCAGCCGCGCGAGCGGATAGGAAACGAACGCGGACGCAGGCTTCGCGTGGCAGGACGCGCAGGCATCGCGCTGCAGTTCGCGCCCGCGCTCGACGAGATCCGCGGCAATCGGCTGCTGCAGATCCGCGAACGCCACGCCGAACTCGCTCGCCCATAGCGCGCGCAGCGGCTTGAGCTGCTCTGCATCGGTCGTGCCGGCGTATTGTTCCGTCATACGGTAGAAAGCCCGCGGCGACGCAATCTTGTGCGCTTCAAGCAGGAATCCGCTCACCAGGACGAAGCCCAGGAGTGCGACGAAGGCCGCGCCGAGGAAAGCGCGCGCCTGAGCGAATCCGCTGCGCTCGCGCCGGCGTCCGAACCAGAGCAGGCCCACGCCGACCAGGACCATCACTCCGAACAGGTTGCGCAGGAACAGGTAGGGCTCCAGAGTCGGCTGATAGCCCTGGAACAGTTTTTCGCTCACGAGCGCCGCGAGCGCGTGCATCAGCAGCAGCAGCGTGAAGCCGACCAGGATGAGCTGGTGTCCGAGCCAGCGCAGCTTCGCGTTCGCATACAAGCGGCGCAGCAGCAGCGCGTCAAGGACCAAGGCGCCGAGGACGCGGAACAGCCGCCGGCCGAACAGCGCCACAGCCACACCGCGCAAGGCCGCGACCATCCGTTGCCAAGGCGTGACCGTGCACGCGTCGGGACCGACCCGGACGCGGAACCAGGCCGACATGCGCCACGCAAGACCCAGGGCGCACAGCGCGAGCGAGGCGTAGAGGGCGGGGTGAAAGAGCGCGGTCGACATGGCCTAGCCCGTCGCGGTCGCGCGCAGATCGCGCGCCACCTGCTCTATCGCTCCCCAGGCCGTCGCAATGGCCAGTCCCGAGCCGCATTTCGAGCGCATCCAGTCCTGGTGCGCGAGTATGGAGCCAACTGCGTAGAGCCGCTTCCAGGCCGGTCTCCCCTGTGCGTCCAGCGGCCGCCACGCTGCGTCGGTCAGCAGCCCGGCGCGGTTGATCGCGTGCCCCGAGGGATCCAGGAAATCGCGCTGGTGCCAGGCCGCGCGCGAGGCCGGCTGGTGCACGGGCAGGCCGAGGATACTCTCGCGCACCTGTTTGCGCTCGGCGGTGAGTCCGCGGCCGGTGAACCGTCCTGTGGCCAGCACCACGGCGCGCGCATGCACGCGTTCGCCGGCGGCAGCGCCGTCGAGCTCCAGCGTAATCGTCGCTGCGTCGGCACCGAACGAGAGTCCACGCACGCTGGCCTGACGGCGCCGAAGCACGCCGCGCGCCGAGACCACCGTCTCCAGCGCGGTCCGCAGCCGCAGTCCGGGCACCGAAGTCGGCATGGTCGGGATCTCGAACACCGGCAGGCCCAGCCCGGCCTCGAACGCCGCGTGCACTTCGCTCGCGCGCGCAAGGCCCAGCACCGCCGGGACTCCGAGCGAGCGCGCATCGCCGAGCAGCGGTTTTATGCGGGCGATCGTGCGTGCGCGCAGTTCGCCGGATTCGAGCGCGCGGGCCAGGTGTGCCGCATACAGCTCGGGCACGGCCTCGTAGCCCGGGAACTCGATCCGCTGCTGGCGCAAGCCCGGCCAATTCCGGCCGAGCGTTGCGGCGATCTGGGCTGCGCTGAATTCGCGCAGTCCACGGAAGTCCACCAAAAGGCAGGGTGACCGCTGCTCCAGCACTCGAACGCCCGCGACCATCGATCGCGGCACACCGTACGTGGTCTTGATCGTGCCGATCGATGTGAACAGTTTGCGGTTGCGCTCGCCCAGTGGCGCATATGCAAGCCCGGCGGCGCCCAAAGCCGTAACGAAAGACTCGAACGCGCTGCGGATCAAATCGGCATCGAGCCGCGCCAGAGGATGATCCGGCTCGTCCCGGCCCAGTGCCGCGAGCGCTTCGAGCGGCGATTGCCACAGTTGCCGCTCGGGCACGGGGTGAACGCCGAGGAAGTCGAGCAGCCCGCTCGCAAACAGCAGGCTGCCGGCGTTGCCGACCTGGATGCACGACAGTCCTCGTTCCGCGGCGAACAGCGCCGCAGACATGCCTGCCATCCCGGCGCCGATCACGGCGACGTCGCAGATATCGCCCCGTGCACCGGTCACGGCGACTCCTCCTCGCGCAGCTCTTCACCAAACAAGCCGCAGTGCAGCGCCTCCATCAACTCCGCCTGTGCCAGTTGCTCGCCCCACAGCACGGCGTGCTGGCCGCGCCAGCGCTCGCCGAAGAAAGCGACAATCTCGTCCAGCCCGCGCCGCGCCTGGAAGTCGCCCCGGTTGTAGAGATGGGCCACCGCCCGCGGAGCGCAGAATGCCCCCTGGCAGGCGCCCTTGCCGACGCGGCTGCGCAGGCCGATGTCAGTCAGCGTCGGCGTGTCGCCGGCCGCGCGCAAAGCGGCATAGATCGCATCGACCGCGCTGGCGGGCACCATTTCACATTCGCACAGCAGTGTGTCTTCCAGTCCGTGCGCACGCATCCATACCCGCGGCGAGCGGCCCGGCTCGGTCCACGCGCATTCCGCAGCGACGGGCAAAGGCGTCGTGGCCGTGACACAGGCTTGTGTCACGCCCAGGCGCCGGCAGACCAGATCTGCAGCGCGTTCGGCCATCAGCCGGCAGCTGGTGAGCTTGCCGCCGGTGATCGTGGCGAAGTTGGCCAGGCCATGATCCTCGTGATCGAACAGCGCGAAGCCGCGCGAAACGGCGCGCGCGTCGGCGCCGCCGGCAGCACCGACCAGGGGGCGCACGCCCGCGTAGGCGCGAATGTAGCGCGTCGCCGCAAGCGCGGGCAGCATGCACGCCGCCTCCTCCACGATCAGATCGGCCTCGGCCGTCGTCGGATGAATATCGTCCAAGGCAGCCACAGGCGTCGATGTCGTACCGACGATCGACACCGTGCCGCCCGGCATCATGATGTCGGCATTGCTGGGTCGGCGCAGGCGGTTCACCACGCGGCGGGCCAGGCGCTCGTGCGTGACCAGCAGCGTTCCCTTCGAATAGGTCATCGCGAGCGGCGCTCCGGCGAGCAGCGCCACGTCCCGCGCCCAGGCCCCGGCTGCATTGACGACCTGCTCGGCCTCGATGCGCAGTTCCGGCGCGCCGCCTAGAGACTGCACCCGCACTGCGCGGATGCGGCTGCCCTCGCGTTCGAAACCGACGACGCGGCTGCGCCGCAGCAGACGCGCCCCCAGGCTGCGCGCATGAGCCATGCTCTCGAGCGACAGCCGGAACGGGTCGATCGCCGCATCGGGCACCTCGAACACCGCAATCGCCTGTTCGGAGAGAGCCGGCTCCAGCGCGCGCGCGGTGGCGACGTCCACCCGACGCGCATCGATACCGGACCGTTCGCAGTACCCGGGGAAATCCGCGATGTAGCGCTCGTCGTCCCCCTGCACAGCGACGAAGTAACCGCCGGTATCCTCGATCGCCTGCGCCGCGACGCGCTTGAGGATCTCGCCCTCGGCGCGGCACTCCATCGCCGCGTCGCGGTCCCCGGCGACGTAGCGCGCGCCGCTGTGCAGCAGGCCATGATTGCGCCCGGAGGCGCCGGCGTTCAGGTCGCCCTTCTCGACCAGGATGCAGTCGACGCCGCGCAGCGCGAGGTCACGCGCCAGCGCCGTGCCGGTGACGCCGCCTCCAATGATCAGCACCTGGGTCTGCATGAACGATGGCGAGTTCAATCCTGCCTCGTTGCGCGCACATGGCCGGTCACGCCTGCGCCCGCTGCTGCAGGGCCTGCGCCAGATAGCTCACGCAGGCATCGATCGTGGCGAGTTTTCCGGCATCGGCCTCGGGCACGTCGACGCCGAATTCCTGGTGCAAGGCGATCAGGAAATTGAGGAAATCCATGGAATCGATGTCGAGCTGATCGCGCAGGCTCTTCGCCTGCTTGAGACTGCCGGGATCGAGTTCGGGAACGATTCCGCCCAGAGTTTTGATCACACGGTCGCGGATTTCCTGTTCGTTCATAAAGCCTCCGGTTGTTGCAGCAGACTATCGAGCGCCGCCAGAAACAGCGCGCCGCGATGGCCGTCGGTCGCGCGATGATCTCCAGAAAGCGTCACCGTCAACAGCGGCCGCGGCACCACCTGGCCGTTCACCACCCATGGGCGCTCCAACGGCGTGCCGAAGCCGACCAGCGCCAGCTGCGGCGGCGTGATGATGCCGAATACCGATTCGACGCCGCGCTCGCCCAGGCTGGTGATGGTCACGGTCGGGTCGGTCATTTCCGAGCCTTTCAAGGACCAGGCGCGGGCGCGCTTGACCAAATCCTGGAAGCCGGCCATCAGCTCATCGAGGGGGCGTTGATCCGCGTGGTGCAATGCCGGCGCAACCAGGCCACCGCCGCGCAGCGAAATCGCGACTCCGGCATGAATGGCCTCGCTGTGCTGCGCGCGATTGTCGATCCAGAAACCGTTGAGTTCAGGCACCTCGCGCAGCGCGAGCGCCGTCGCTTTGATCAGCAGCACCGCGTAGATCAGCCGCTCGGTCACTGCACGGCCCGCATTGCGCTCGGCGAGCCAGGCCAGCGCACGCCCCAGGTCGATGGTGCAGGCGAGGTAATAATGCGGGATCTCGCGCTTGGAGCGCGCCATCGAGGTGGCGATCGCTTCGCGCATGCGCAGCTGGCGCGCCGCGGCAGCCTCGGCCGGGCTGGGTTGCGCTCGCGCGGCCGGCGCGGCTTGCGCCGCGCGCTCGACATCGGCCAGCGTGACCCGTCCCTGCGGGCCGCTGCCTGTGAGCGCGGCCGGATCGAGCTGCAGTTCCAGCGCCCGTTTGCGCGCTGCCGGAGAAACGCGCGCGCGCTCGCCGGCGGCGCCAGGCAATGCGGCCGCCGGCACCGCGGGCGGGACCGCCGCAGCCATGACTGCCGCGGGCGCGATAGCCACAGCCGGTATAGGTGCAGCAGCAACCGGCGCGACGGCGGCAGCGGGGGCGGACGGTGCCGCGGTTCCTTCGGTACGAATCAGCGCCAGCGGCGTTCCGACCGGCAGGCGTTCGTCGCCAGGCGCGACCAGAATTTTTTCCAGCACGCCTTCGATGAAGGATTCCACATCGACGTTGGCCTTGTCGGTTTCGACCACGGCGATCACCTCGCCGCGCTTGATGCGCTCCCCCGGCCGCTTCAGCCATTGAACCACTTTGCCGGCGGTCATATCGGCGCCGAGCCGAGGCATGAGGAACTCCGCCATGGCTAGAATAGTCCCTGCACCGCTTTGACTATGGCCTCCGGCTGCGGCAAGGCGGCCTGCTCAAGCTGCGGCGCATACGGCATGGGCACTTCTGCACCGCATACGCGCACGACCGGTGCGTCGAGCGCGTCGAACGCGCCTTCCATGATGCAGGCGCTGACCTCGGCGGCGAAGCCGCCGGTCTTCCAGGCTTCCTCCACGATCACCGCCCGGTGCGTGTGCGCTACCGAGGTGAATATGGTTTCGGTATCCAGCGGCCGCAGGCTGCGCAGGTCGATGACTTCGGCTTCTATCCCCTGCTCGGCCAGCAGCGCAGCCGCGCGCAAAGTCTTGCCCAGCGCGCCGCCGTAAGTGATCAGGCTTACGTCGCGGCCGGCGCGCCGCAGCGCCGCGCGCCCGAATTGCATCGGCGTGCCGTCCTCGCTCTCGCCTTCGAGCGGATACAAGGTCGCGTGTTCGAACAGCACGACCGGGTCGGGCTCCTTCAGCGCCGCCAGCAGCAAGCCTCTTGCATCGGCGACCGTAGCCGGCGCCGCGGCCTTGATCCCCGGGATATGCGCGTACCAGCCTTCGAGACTGTGCGAGTGCTGCGCGGCAAGCTGGCGCCCGCCTCCGGTTGCCATGCGCAGCACCAGCGGCACGCCGAATTGGCCGCCCGACATATGGCGCAGCGTGGCCGCGTTGTTGACGATCTGGTCCAGCGCGAGCAGGCTGAAATTGATGGTCATGATCTCGACGATCGGGCGCATGCCGCCCAGGGCCGCGCCGATGCCGGCGCCGACGAACGTCGATTCGGACAAAGGCGTGTCGCGGATGCGCTTGGGCCCGAATTCCGCCAGCATGCCGTGGCTCACCGAGAACGCGCCGCCGTACTTGCCCACGTCCTCGCCCATCAGGAACACGCGCGGATCGGCGCGCATCGCTTCGCGCATCGCCTCGCGCACTGCCTCGCGGTAAGTCATCTTGGCCACGGCGTCTTCAGTCCTTGTTGCGATGGTTGAACGTTAAGCCGCGACCCCGGCGTAGACGT
Organism: Pseudomonadota bacterium; assembly: GCA_021811085.1. GTDB lineage: Bacteria > Pseudomonadota > Gammaproteobacteria > Burkholderiales > SG8-39 > 2-12-FULL-64-23. The sequence goes on from JAJZPQ010000015.1 coordinate 32,269, forward strand.
CTCGTTCCAGATCGGCCACGGGCTCCCACTCGCCTTTCTCCGCCTCGGCCACGGCCCAGTCGATATCGTTGGCGACATCGGCCTCGAGCGCCTTCAACTCGACATCGTCCAACATGCCCTGGCCTCTGAGGTAAGCGTCGAACAAGGAGATCGGATCGCGGCCGCGCCATTGCGCGACCTCCTCCTTGCTGCGATAGAGCTCGGGGTCGGACATCGAGTGCGCGCGATAGCGATAGGTGCGCAACTCGAGGAAATACGGCCCATCGCCGCGGCGCACCTGGGCCACGGCGCGCTGCGTCGCCGATTCCACCGCCAGCACATCCATGCCGTCGACCGCTTCGGCGAGCATGTTGTAGTTCTGTGCTTTCAAGTGAATGTCGGTCTGCGATTCCGATTGCTCCAGCGAGGTGCCCATCCCATATAGATTGTTCTCGCACAGAAACAGGACCGGCAGCCGCCACAGTGTCGCCAGGTTGAGCGATTCATGGAATTCGCCTTCGGCCACTGCGCCATCGCCGAAGAAACACGCCGTCACCGCCTGCCGCTCCTGCAGCTTGTCGGCGAGCGCGAGACCCACGGCGACCGGCAGGCCGCCGGCGACGATGGCATAACCGCCGTAGAAGCGCCGCCCTGCATCGAACAAGTGCATCGAGCCGCCGCGGCCGCGGCTGCAGCCGTTCGCCTTGCCGTACATCTCGGCCATGATCTTTCCGGCGGGCAGGCCGCGCGCGAGCGCCTGGCCGTGTTCGCGGTAAGTCGCGACCACCGCATCCTCCTTGGTCAGCGCCTGCATAGTGCCCACTGCGACCGCCTCTTCGCCGATATACAGGTGGAGGAAGCCGCGGATCTTTCCGGCGCTGTAGAGTTCGGCTGATTTTTCTTCGAAGCGCCGGATCAGCAGCATCTGCCGCAGCAGCGCAAGCGCATGTTCGCGCTCGGTGCCCGGCGTCGCAGCAGTCTTGTGGATGCTCATGGCCGCAGCCCCCAGTTCACATGCTCTCCAGCGTCGAGACATCGCCCTCGGGCAATCCCAGTTCGCGTGCCTTCAGCAACCGGCGCATGATCTTGCCGCTGCGCGTCTTGGGCAGGCTCTGCTGAAAGTCGATTTCCTTGGGGGCGACCACTGCGCCCAGGCGCTTTCTCGCGTGCGCCATGATGTCTTTCTTCAGCGCATCGCTGGGCGTGTAGCCGCTCTTGAGCGCGACGAAAGCCTTGACCACTTCCAGCGCCACCGGATCGGGCTTGCCGATGACTCCGGCCTCGGCCACCGCCGGGTGTTCCATCAGCACGCTCTCCACCTCGAACGGGCCGATCAGGTGGCCCGAGGTCTTGATCACGTCGTCCTTGCGCCCGACGAACCAGAAATAGCCGTCGGCATCGCGCCGCGCCAAATCGCCGGTGAGATACCAGCCGCCGGCGAAGCACTTGCGGTAGCGCTCCGGTTCGTTCAGGTACTCGCGAAACATCGACGGCCATCCCGGACGCAAGGCGAGTTCGCCCTCGACGCCGGGCTCTTCGACGATCGCAACGCTGGTGTCGGCGCTGTCGCTGGCCTTGCTGGTCTTCACGATGGCCGCCTCGACCCCGGGCACGGGTTTGCCCATGGACCCGGGCCGCACATCCAGCGCGGGGAAGTTGGCGATCATGATGCCGCCGGTTTCGGTCTGCCACCAGTTGTCGTGGAACGGCAGGCCGAACGCCGTGACGCCCCAGCGCACCGCCTCCGGGTTGAGCGGTTCGCCCACGCTGGCGAGATAGCGCAAAGCCGGCAATTTGCGCCCCGCGAGCGGTGCCAGGCCTGTTTTCATCATCATGCGGATCGCGGTGGGCGCGGTGTACCAGACGCTCACCTTGTGCTGTTCCAGGATCTGATACCAGCGCTCTGCGTCGAAATCGGCTTCGTCGACGATGCTCGTGACCCCATTCGACAGCGGCGCGATAATGCCGTAGGACGTGCCCGTGACCCAGCCGGGGTCTGCCGTGCACCAGAAGATGTCGTCAGGGTGCAGGTCGAGCACCTGCTTGCCGGTGGCATGATGCGTCAGCACCGCTTGATGCACATGCACCGCCCCTTTGGGTGTGCCGGTGGTGCCGCTGGTGAAATGCAGCAGCGCGGGCTCCTCGGGATCGGTAGCCGCGATGTTGAATTGATCGCTCGCCTGTTGCAGCAACTGGGCAAAATCGAGCGTGCCCGCGACCGCTTCGTCGTCGCCTTGCTCGCGCGCCAGCAGCACATGGCGCAATCCGGGCAGTTGCTTCAGGATCGGTTCGATCTTTCTTTGAAATAGCATGGGCGTGGTGACCAGCACGCGTGCATCGCCGATCGCCATGCGCGCGCGGATCGGCTCCGGACCGAACGCGGAAAACAGGGTGCAGACCACGCTGCGGTTCTTCCATGTTCCCAGGGCTGCGATATAGAGCTCGGGTATGCGTCCGGTGAGGATGTAGACGCGCTCACCTGCGCCTACGCCCAATTGGCGCAGCACGTTGGCGAAGCGGTTGGAACGCTCGCGCAGCATGGCATAGCTGATGTCCTGCGTCGCGCCGTTCTTGCCGAGCCAGCGCAGGGCGATTTGATTTTCGCGTGCGCCCGCGGCATGGCGATCGACTGTCTCGTGCGCGATATTGAGTCCGCCCGCGGGCAGCCCGTCGAGCTCGCGCCGCGCGCTGTCCCAGGAAAAGCCCGACCGGAACGCGGCGTAGTCGCTGACGTTCGGCTTGACGGCATGACCGGCCGGATAACCGGGAATGGTTTCGACGGCCGCTTTCGCCGCACTGGCTTCAGTTGCAGTCATAGGGTACAACCTCAGCGGCTTGCGCCGCCTCGCATCAACCGGCGATCCGTAATGCTGTATTACGGTTTAGGTTATCCCTGCGTAGCTGCCGTAGCTTGACGAATATCAAGGCCGATTGCCGGTCCGAATTTCCGACGGGCACCCCCCTGAACTGCAGTTTCCTCACCCTGCAGCAGGCCGCCGGTGCGGCTATCTTCCGGGGACCGCGCGCGGGTATGGCATCGTACAGTTCCCGGCGTTTACTGAAGCGCCTGCTCGAACAATCCCATATCGCCACCCGACATCAACCTTTCGATGTCCACCAGGATGAGCATGCGCTGCTCGATGCTGCCCAGGCCGGTGATATAGCGCACGTCGAAGGTAGACGCAAAACCGGGTGCGGGCCGGATCTGCTCCTGGGTGAGCGCGATGACGTCCGAAACACTGTCCACCACCATACCCACCACGCGCCCGGCCACGTTGAGAATGATCACGACAGTGAATTCGGTGTAGTTCACTCTCCCAAGATTGAACTTGATACGCATGTCCACGATCGGGACGATGATGCCGCGCAGATTGACCACCCCTTTGATGAATTCGGGCGCGTTGGCGATCTTCGTCACTTGTTCGTAGCTGCGAATTTCCTGCACCTTCAGAATCTCGATTCCGTATTCCTCGCTACCCAGGGTAAAGGTGAGAAATTCCTGCTGTCCAAGGCCCGCGGACAATGCAGGTTTCGTCCCGCCAGCCGCTGCGTCAGTCGTAATGTTCATGCTCTTTGCTCCTTGCCATTCGCCAATTCGATCGAATGCCACTTGTCCGGCACCAATCCCGCGTTGCGCAGCGCGCTCCTAGAATTCCTCCCACGCGTCGGCGCCGCTGCCTCCGGCGGCGGCTAACTTGGCCGCCGGAACCGTGATATGCGCAGCTGCGGGCTTCGCGCGCAAGCGTGCAACATTGGAGGTCCGGCCCGGTCGGCGCCGCTCCACCATGCCCGGCGCCGATTGCTCCTTCTTCTCCTCGACCTCCGCGCGGCGAATCGGCGCGGCACCTGCCGCCGCCTTGCCCACGTCGAACACCGCCACAGCCGCTTCGAGGTTCTGCGCCTGCTCTTGCAGCGATTCCGCCGCCGCGGCCGCCTCTTCCACCAGCGCCGCGTTCTGCTGCGTCACCTCGTCCATCTGCGTAATCGCCTGATTGACCTGTTCGATACCCGCGCTTTGCTCCTGAGACGCCGCCGTGATCTCGCTCATGATGTCGGTCACGCGCTTAACCGAAGTGACGATTTCCTCCATCGTCTTGCCGGCCTCGTCCACTAGCTTAGTGCCCGCGCCCACCTTGTCCACCGAGTCCCCGATCAGCGCCTTGATCTCCTTGGCCGCCGCCGCGCTCCTTTGCGCAAGGTTCCTTACTTCCGATGCCACTACCGCGAAGCCCCGGCCCTGCTCCCCGGCCCGCGCCGCTTCCACCGCCGCGTTGAGTGCGAGGATGTTGGTCTGGAACGCAATCCCGTCGATCACGCCGATGATATCCACGATCTTCTTCGACGAGTCGTTGATGGAACTCATGGTTTCAACCACCTGGCCCACCACCTCGCCGCCCTTGATCGCCACCGTGCTCGCCCCCAGCGCCAGCTGATTGGCCTGCTTCGCGTTCTCCGCGTTCTGCTTCACCGTACTCGTCAGTTCTTCCATCGAGGATGCGGTCTCTTCCAGCGAGCTTGCCTGCTCCTCGGTACGCTGCGACAAATCGGCGTTGCCCATGGCGATCTGCTTGGTGCCGCTGCCGATCGCCTCGGTGCCGCTGCGCACCTCGCCGACGATTTTCTTCAGGCTCTCGTTCATGTCTTTCAGCGCCTGCAGCAGCATGCCGGTCTCATCCTTGCTCTTCACTTCCACCACGCTGGTCAGATCCCCCGCCGCCACTTTCTGCGCCACACCCACAGCTTCGTTCAGAGGACGCGTGATGCTGCGCGTGACCCAGTAGCCGATCATTATTGCAATCAATGTGGCCAGCACCGCTATCGACAGCAATAGCGTCTCGGCGGAATTTGCCGTCTGGAGGGCGTCTGATCCGGCTTTGCCGGCATCGTCGCGCTGGCCCTTGGCGAATGCCTTGGAGGCGTCCACATATGCGTTGGCGGCACTGCCGTATTCGCCAAACAGATAGTCAGCACCTTTCTTGGCATCGTGCGCGGCCGAAGACGTATCCGCCAGCGCGAGGAATGCGTCGAGCGCCCTGCTGTACTTGTCGCGCGCCGCGACCAGCCTGGCAAGATCCTCCTTGCCTCTGACTGAAACGATCATCGGCGTCAGCTTGGCGAGGATGTCGCCATTCAGGGCGCTGGCATTCTTGATGGTCTCCAGTTGCGCCTTCTCCACGCCTTTGTCCTCTGTGATGAGGATGTTGCGCGCCGCACGGGCGATAATCATGACGTTCTGGTCGAGATCGGCCGCCATCTGAATCTTAGGCATTCGATCGTTGACGATGTGCTCGGTGCCTGCACTCAGTTTACCCAGGCGGGTATAGCCCACTGCGGCAATAGCCGCGAGCAGGAGCAGCACTAACCCGAAGCCGACGCCCAGACGCGCGCCGATTTTCATATTGCCTATCGAAAGCATGATCCTCTCCTTGTTCTAATCCAACGAATTTGAACAAACCTGCAATTGCCGGCCCGGTACCGCACAGCGCTCCAATCCGCGTTGCCCACGGCGCTTCAGCTATCGGTCATCTAATCCACCAGTCCGGATCGCTTCGACCGCTCGTTCGCCGCTTCCGGTCTGACCCGGCTTGCGCGCTTTGCCTTTGCATCGGCGCCATGCAACAATCGCCCGTACCGCTAGGTGAAGCCGAGTGACGCGGGTTCGCTCCGAATACGACCTTGGCCGGCGCCTATGCAGGCTGGTGAGGATGCTACCTCTGGCTAGCAGCCAGCTAGACGCCGATTAAAACCGGAAAAACACATCATTTATGATAATAAGTGATACTTTATGATTGCATATGATAACGGTCCCGCTTGCCGAAACTTTAGCGGACTAGCTATTTGAGTCAGCCCGACACCCCAAAGAAATCGTTTTGCACGACGCGCGAAGCCGCCAAGGTACTTGGTGTTTCGCTGCGCACGGTCCAACTCTGGGCGGAAGCAGGACTGCTGGAAGCGTGGAAGACAAAGGGCGGCCATCGACGAATCCTGCGAGCCTCCATGGAGCGCCTGCTCGCCTACCGACCGCCGGCTGCCGAGTTCGCGCTTGCTACGGACGCAGCGCTATCCATTCTTGTGGTTGAGGACGATCCCGTAGTGGTGCGGCTGTGCGAGCGCCAGATGACGCGCTGGCCGATGAAGCCGCGGATTGTTACGGCGCGAAACGGATACGAGGCGCTGGTGCGAATCGGATTGTCCAAGCCCGATCTGCTGATTACGGACTTGCACATGCCGCAGATGGACGGCTTTCAAATGCTGCAACAGTTGCGCAACATGGCGGAACTGGCGGACGTTACCATCGTCGTCGTCACCGGCCTGGACCCGGAGGAAGTCGAGGCGCGCGGCGGCGTCCCACCCGGTATTCCCGTGTTGCCCAAGCCCATCCCTTTCGATCGGCTGCGCGACATCGCCACGGTCATAGCGTCCCGCAAGGACACGCGGCAGCAGCGGATACGGGACCTGTAGATCGCGCACTCGGAGCCAAGTGCACGACTCTGCCTTCCGCAGGAGGCCGGTTCCGGCCGAGCGTGCGTTAGCCGCCGTCCTCTGGGGCACCGAATTGCCGGTCTAAAGCGCGGCCGAATTCCTCCATGGTTGCCGGTTTGAGTATGAGTTCACGGATACCCAGCGTACGCGCATGGGCTTCATCTTCTGCTGCTACGTAGCCGGTGGTGATCAGTATCGGGATGTTCGGACGCGTGCTCAGCACTTCACGCGCCAGATCGAAGCCAGACATTTTCGGCATCGACAGGTCTGTCACCACGATATCGAAATCCTGCGCTCGCGCCCGAAATGCCTTGAGCGCCTCCGCCGGATCGGTGAAACCATAGATCTTGTGCCCGAGGCGAGACAGCACTCGACTGGCGAGGAGCACTAACGCCTCTTCATCGTCTATATACAACACCCGCTTTCCCGAGGTAAGGTGGATTCCCGCATCGGCATCATTGTCTTCCCTGGCCCCGCCTTCGCTGGCCGCAGGGAAATACAGCGAAAAGCTGGAGCCTTTACCGGGGACGCTTGTCACGGTAACCGCACCGCCGTGGCTCTTCATGGTTCCGTGCACCATCGACAACCCCAGTCCCGTGCCCTCGCCGACCGGCTTGGTAGTGTAGAACGCGTCGAAAATGCGCTGCATTGTAGTAGCATCCATTCCGCTGCCAGTGTCGGTCACCGTCAGGCAAGCGTACAGTCCCCGCACTAAACCTGGAACGCTATTGGCGCGCTCTTCACTGATCTGAACGGGTTCAAGTCGGTACTCAATGGATCCCGCACGCCGGCCGATCGCATAGGCCGCATTGGTGGTCAGATTGACCACCGCTTCATGAACCTGGCCTGCATCTGCCCGCACCCGGGGCGTGCTCCTGGAGAATTTCCTGGTCAGCGAAATACCCGCCGGCATGGTTGACCTGAGCAGTTTCAGCACCTCTTCCACCAAGTCGTTCAAGTCGACCAGTTGCTGCCGCGTCTCCTTGGGCCGGCCAAAAGCCATAATCCTGCGCACCAGCTCGCTTGCTCGCGCGCCGGCCTTCCGGATCTCCTCCAGGCTCTCCATCGCGGGATGACCCGGCCCCACGTCTTCCGCAGCCAAGTCTGCGTTGCCGCAGATTGCCGCCAGGATATTATTGAAGTCGTGCGCGATGCCCGCAGTCAGCGTACCCAGCGATTCGAGTTTCTGCGCCTGCAGGTGCATCTGCTCCAGTTGCTTGCGCTCGGTCACGTCTACCATCATCGCCACCAGCCATCGCTCGCCCCGAAGCTCTATCGCTCTCCCGGTGACTTCAAGCTTGCGCATCCCGCCGCTCGCGCGAATGTCGAGCTCGAACCGTTCCAGCTGCCCCTGTTCGCGCAGCCGCTGGAGCAACTCGTCACGCTGAGATAAATCGGCGCAGATACCAAGCTCGGCTGCGGTGCACCCGATCACCTCATTGCGCGTCAGGCCGAAAATGCGCAACGCCGCCTCATTGACGTCCAGCATCAAACCGTCGACAAGCCTGCTCACGCTGATCGCGATCGGGCTGGTGTGAAATATCGCGGAAAAGCGGCTTTCGCTTTCCTGCAGCGCTTCGCTGGCGCGTTTGCGCTCAGTGATGTCCTCCTTCACCGCGATGTAGTGCTCGATTTCGCCTTTGTCGTTCATGACGCCGGAAATCGACGCAAGCTCCCAGTACAGTTCGCCGCCCTTGCGCCGGTTGCACAACTCGCCGCGCCAGTCGCCCCCGGCGGCAATCGTCGCCCATAGTTGCTTGTAGACCTGCGCCGGCGTGCTGCCCGACTGGAGGATGCGCGGGTTCTTGCCGACCGCCTCGGCCCGCGTGTACCCGGTCACATGCTCGAAGCGCGGATTGACGTACTCGATATTGCCCGCCCGGTCGGTAATCAGGACCGACACAGGGCTCTGCTCGAGCGCGCGCGACAGCGTGCGCAACTCTCCCTGCACGCGAATGCGTTCGCTGATGTCGCGCACAAAACACAGCATTGGTTCGGCTTGATCGGCGCGGTAGCTGACCGATACCTCGACCGGCCATAGCCTGCCGTCCTTGGTCCGGTGCAGCGTCTCGAATACGTCGCCGCCCTTGCCGGCAATGGCACGGATATGCGCCGCCGCGTCCGCGGGCGTTTCTGCCGCGTCGAGATCGTACACATGCATCCCCAGCAGCTTATCGCGCGTATAACCGGAACGGCGCACGTAGGCCTCGTTGACGTCGCGCAAATGGCCGGTCTCATCCACCACCCAGAATCCGTCGCCGCTGGTCTCGACCACGGTGCGGTAGCGGGAAACATGCAAAAGCATCACTTCCTCCGCCTGCTTGCGCTCGGTAATGTCCTGCGTGGTGCCGACGCTGCGCAATGGCCTGCCCTGGGCATCACGATCGAATACCGCGATTTGCCGCACCCAGCGAATGTCTTTCCCTGCGCGAATGCGGTGCTCGTGGTCGAAAGCTGCGCCGCCCGCGAGCGCCGCCTGCCAGGCGCGCTCCGTCGCAACGCGATCGTCCGGATGGACCCGCGCGAGGTAGGATTCATGGCTCCCTTTGGTGCCTTCGGGCAGGCCGAAAATGCGGCAGGTTTCGGCGGAAAGGTGCATCATGTCGGCGGCGAGTTCGTACACCCAGCTGCCGACATGCGCGACCGCCTGGGCGCGGCTGAGGTCGGCGCTGCTGGCGGCCAAGTCGCTGCCAAGCCGGCGAACTTCTTCCACGCGTTCGCGATAGGAACGCACTACGAAGCCAATCAGAACCGCCGAAAACCCGAAAGCCACGCAATCCAGCACCCAACGTACTACCGGGTGCGTCGGCAGCGCGGGAGGAAGGACGCCCCAGGATTGGGCAAGGGCCAATGCCAGGGCGACCGCAGCCGTCAGCAGCGCAAGCGCCGCAGCGGCACGCGTGCCAAACAACCAGCCCGCCGACAAAATCATCAGTGGGTAGAGAATGGTAGCGGTGCTGCCGAGCCCGCCAAGGTAGTACGCGGCGACGCTGATCTGCGTCCATATTCCAATGGCCAGCATCCAGGTCGCCAGCCGAATCCTGCCGCGGGAAATCAGAAGCCAGCCCGCGGCCCCCACCGGCAGCAATGTCGCGATGGCAGCAGCCCGCGCCGTCTGCTCCGGCGCAAAGACATGAAGCGCAAGCAGATAAATGGCCGAACCGGCGAGAATGAAGCCGGCGACGAGTTTCAAGAATACCCGCGGCGCCCCGCCGACCATCGGGTGGTCAGGCGTTTCGGCGGAATCTGGGCGCAGGTCTTTCACGCGGCCCCGGTCCGACCACTTCGGCTTCGCATTACGGGCAGATATTCGGCGACGGCGGTCTCCGCAGTCGGGCAGAAGCGCAGCCGGAGTACAAGCCGGGATTCATTTCGCTTGCGAGTCGATCCGCCCCCTGCGCCGCGCGCCGCCGCCGTCGATGCGAATGCCTGCGCGAGCGCGCTCGATCCGCGCCTACCGGTCGTTTCGCTGGCTGCTGCTTCCTCGTCCATGATTGGGGCGGCACTTCGTCGCAACGTCGGGCCCGTAGGATACCTAAACCCAGCGAAGCCAGCGTAAAACATTGTCAAATTGGCTGCGAAGCTGGACAGCTCAGGAATAAGACCAATTCCAGATTCATATCGCGACGAAGGTAGACACCACGTCGAAACAATGGCGCATCGAGCATTGAACCGGCTGCCGAGTTGCGCAAACTGGGTCTCTTGGCTTACAGCGTCAATTCCAGGCGCACGGTGTCGGCTTCGCCGGGCTGGTGGTAACAGCGAAAACCCAGCTGTCTGGAGAACCTGAGCATTTTGTAATTGCCCGCGAGCACGATGCCCTCCATGGTCTTGAATCCTTGCTCGCGCGCCGCTGTTTCCAGCGAATACATCAGCTGCCCGCCCACGCCGCTGCCTTGCCAGGCATCGTCGATCACGATTGCGAATTCGCAGGTCCCGGGCTTATCGGTGGCGGCATAACGGGCGGTGCCGATCTCCAGCTCCTTGCCTTCGCTCTGGATGGTCGCGACAAACGCCATGTGCCGCTGGTAATCGATTTCGGTGAACAGCTTGAGTTTCTTCTTCGGCAGTTCGCGCAAGGAACCCATGAAGCGGAAGTAGCGCGAATCGGCCGACAGATGGCGCACGAACTCCTGCTCCATGCCCGAGTCCTCCGGACGAATCGGCCGGATGGTCACAGGCGTACCGTCGCGCAACACGCGCTGTCGCACCAGATGTGTTGGGTACTCTGCCATGGATGCATGCCGGCAGCCCGAAACCCGATGCGCGCCTGCCGGGTATCGCCCACCGGCGCCGCATCGGATTCCGGCGCTGCGCGACTATGCTAATTCCCTATCCACCACGGCCCTTGATTGCGATCATAGCCGGTCGCAAATTGGAAGATATTACTTTAAATAAAACGTATACTGCATTGTTATTACGTGCTTTTTATATTTCGCTCAAACGGAATATGTGAGTTGCCATCCTGTCAGGCGCGTCGCCGCCTGGTTTGATCTAGCGCAAGCAAAAACTCAAGGGAACATGCGATCATCGTGGCGGATGTTGGGGGCTCTCCTGCCCGCAAGAAACATCCGGCGGCAGACTATTCGGCCCGGTGGCGACAAGCGCGTCCCCGGGTCTTTTCTTTGGCCGCCAGGCGGCACCCCCTGAAAGACCGGTCAGGCGCTGCCCGCTTCCTTGCCTTGCTCGATGTGCTTTTCCAGCGCCTTGAAGAAACGCCCGGCCAGGAATTTGGCCACGCCGGAGAGCACGCGCTGGCCCACGCCCGCAACCACGCCTCCCACTTCGGCGCTGCCGACGTAGCGCAGCACGGATTGGTCCTCGCCCTGCGCTTCCAGGTCGAAGGCCGCTGTGCCTTTCATGAACCCGATCGAGCCCTGACCTTCGATCTGCAGCACATAATGCGCCGGCTCCTGTTTGTCGGAGATCGCCACATTACCCATGTATTCGCCGCTGACGCTGCCGACTTGCAGTTTGAGGCCCATCTCGTAGCGATCGACACCGAGCGCACGCACGGTGTTGCAGCCCGGGATGATTTTCGCAAGCACCTCGGGATCGTTCAGCAAGCGCCATAACTCGGTCTGAGCTGCCGGAAGCGCATACTCGCCCTTCATTTCCAAGGCCATCGACGACTCCTTAAGTCCGGCACCAGCAATCGCGCCGGATGCGGAATACGCCCTGCGCATTGCCGCCGAGGATCGCCGCGCGCTCCGTTTCGGCAAATCCCGCCGCGTGCACGACTTTGCACGGCTCGACGTCGCCGATCTGGAACGGCATATCGGAGCCGAGCATGATCCGGGCCGCACCGGCCTTGCCCGCAAGGAAGCGCAGCGCATCCGCGTCGAACACCACGCTGTCGAAATACAAGGCTTCGAAGCCTTTGCGCGGATCGGCATACTTGCCCTGGGCGATGGTGAAGTTGCGCGCGAGCCGCCCGAGCACCATGGGCAGCGCGGCGCCACCATGCGAAATCACCAGTTTCATGCCCGGAAATTTGAGCAGATGGCCCGAGAACAGCAGGCGCGCGACCGCGATCGAGGTGTCGGCGACGCGGCCGATCGCATTCACCAGATCATAATCGGCGAGGCGCGGCTCGCCGCAAAGGAACATCGGGTGCAGGAATACGCCCGCCTGCAGCTTCGAAGCCAGGTCCCAGAACGGATCGAGCTGGGGATCGTCGAGCACGCCCCCCAGGCCCTTGGGCAGCGTACCTATCATCACACCGCCGAATCCGGCTTCCATCGCCTCGCCCAGCACCTCGGCTGCCAATTTTCCGTCCTGCAGCGGCACCGTTGCGAGCGGGGTAAAGCGCGTCTCGCCGGCCAGCGCCTCGCGCATGCAGTCGTTGATGAAGCGGCTCCAGGCCAGGCCTTCGCTTGCTGCAAGCTCGTAGCCAAAGCTGTCGAGCCAGCCGCCGACCAACTGGTGGTCGATGCCGTTCTTTTCCATCCAGCCACGGCGCTCGGCGAGATCCGACAGCTTGGGCGAGATCGGGCGCGTCGGCTCCCCGCCCGGAAACTGCAGGCGCATGCCCTTTTCACCGCGCAACAGCCGCACGCCCGGGAATTTCGCCGCCTGCGCATCGAAGCGCTGGTACAGCAATTGCGGCAAGAAATGGGCGTGGATATCGATGATCATGCTGCTTCCTCAGCTAATCTAGGTTCATTCGGGTTCATTGCCTCGAGCACGCGCTGGCGTATCGCCTCGCGGTCACCGCCCGCAACTCTCGCTTCCAGCGCGATGCGCGCGGGACGGTGGAACACCAGGATGCGCTCGCCCAGCTGCAAGGCCTCGTTGATGGAATGCGTGACGAAAATGCTGGTCTTGCCGTTCTCGCGCACCAGCTGCGTGTATTCCTCGCGCAGCCGCTGGCCCGTAAGTTCGTCCAGCGCCGAGAACGGCTCGTCGCACAACAGGATTTCCGGATTCACTGCGAATGCGCGCGCAATCGACACGCGCTGGCGCATGCCGCCCGAGAGCGCATGCGGATAATCGTGCTCGTGCCCCTTCAATCCCAGCCGCTCGAGCCAACCGAGCGCGATCGCGCGCCGCTCTTCCTCTTCCTTTCCCAGCAGTTCGATCCCGAGCTCGACATTGCCGAGCGCCGTGCGCCAGGGCAGCAAGCGGTCGTTCTGGAACACCACGGCCAGCTTGCCGCGATACCAGTTGAATTCGCGAAACGGATCGTGCCCGAGCACGCGCACCGTACCCTCGGTCGGTTCGATCAGGCCCGCGAGCAGGTTGAACATGGTCGACTTGCCGCAGCCGGTCCGGCCGAGCACGGCGATCATTTCGCCCGGCGCCACGGCGAAGCTCAGCCGGTCGACGGCCAGGAACGATTCGTCGCGCCGGTCATGGCGCAGGAAGCGCTTCACCACGCTGTGAAACTCGATCGCGGCGTCGGCAACGACTGCATTCAGCTCGCTCATGTAGAACGCTCCGCGCGCGGTCGGTAGGCGAGCAACCAGTCCTCGAGCTTGGTGATCACCTGCTGCACGATCAGCACGAATACGACCAGCACCAGCGTCCAGGCCAGCGCCCCTGCCATGTCGAACAGCTGCTGCTGCTGCAGCAACTGGTAGCCTATGCCGCCGGTGGCGCCGACCAGTTCCGCCACCACCACGACACGCGCGGCGTTGCCGAGGTTCACCTTCCATGCGGTCAGCATGCCGGGCACGATGGTCGGCAGGATCAGCGTGCGGAACAAATCGCGCTTGCTCGGGCGGAAGGACAGCGTCATCTCGAACAAATCCTTCGACATCGAGCGGTAGGCGTCGAGAATCTGGAAGCTGAACGCCGCCACCGTCGTCGCCACCATGATGAACAGGATGCGCGGCTCCGTGCCCTTGAACCAGATGATCGCGATCACCACCCAGGACAAGGCCGGAATGCCCTGGATGAAATTGAGCAGCGGATAGGCATAGCGGTAATTGCGCTCCGAGCGCCCCATCAAGAACGCGAGCAGCACCCCGAGCAGGAAGGCCACCGCGAGCCCGGCGAAAATGCGTGCCGCGGTTGCGCCCGCGTTGGCCAGGCTCTCCGGATCGAGGAAGATCGCGAGAAACTTCTGCGCGATCGCCGGCACCGGCGGAAACAGATAAGGCGGAAAGAAATACGACGCGAACTGCCAAGCGAGCGTCAGCCCGCCCAGCGCGAGCACCGTTTCCTTGCGCAGCTTGTACCAGGGCGTCGTCACGCTCGGTCCCCTGCTCCGGCGCGATTACTCCAGGCGCCCGTCATAGATCGTTGCCGCCGACGGCGCCTTGGGCAGATAGCCTATCGACTGGCCGGCACGATACACCGCCTCGATTTCCTTGCGCAGTTCGCCCGCGGGCTGCACGTTCATGCCCAGGCGCACATTGTCGCGGATGAGTTGCTCCAGCACGGTCAGGCCCGCCGCGTCGGCCTTGGGCGAAATCAGCTTCGCCGCCGCGGCCGGATTGGCCGCGACCCATAGCGCCGCCTGCTTGTAGGTGCGGTACAGAGGAGCGACCAGCGCCTTGTTTTTTTCCACCCATTCCGTGTGCGCGGCCACGCCCAGATACGGAATCTTGTCGCCGCCGGCGAACGCGCGCCATTGTTTCGGTATGTCGAGATCGAGCGTGCGCAGCGTGGGCTTTTGCGCCATCAGCGTCGAGTAGGCGGGCTCCCACAACTGCACCGCATCGGCGCGGTCGGCGAGCGCGTAGCCGACCAGGCCCGGCGTCGCCGTGTTGATGACCTCGACCTTGGACATGTCGACCTTCTGCTGCCGCGCGAACCAGTCGACCATGACGAAATTCGTGGTGCCGCGCGCCGCGGCAAGCTGCTTGCCCTGCAGGTCGGCGAGCGTCTTGATCCCGGGCTTGCCGGTCACGACTGCGCCCCAGAAATCGAACAGGTTGAACAGATAGCTCACTTTGAGTCCGCGCAGATCCGCGAGGCCGACGGTCAGCAGCGCCGCGCTGCCGCCGACCTGGAATTCGCCGCCGTTGAACTGCGTCGCATAAGCGTCGGGGGTACGCGCCTGAAACGTGATGTCCAGGCCGTTCGCTTCGTCGAGCTTGCGCGCCTTGATCACAGGCGGCAGGAAAGCGCCGAGCGAAGGCGCGCCGAACACCACGATTTCGATCTTGTGCAGCGCCTGTGCCTGCACCGTACCGGCAGCAAAGCCTAGAGCCGCGAACAGCGCCAGACAGCGCGCGAAGCGCCTGAATAGTCGTGCATTCATAGTTCCTCCTCCTTTTGTTTTGCCGCTGGTCGCGGCTAATTACCGGCGCGGGCAAGCTGCATCCGCGTCCAGATCTGCAATGGGGTCATCGGCAGCTCCGCGATCGAAGCACCGAGCGGCGCGAGCGCATCGTTGATGGCGCAGGCGATGGCGGCCGGCGCACCGAGGTAACCGGCCTCGCCCGAACCCTTCTGGCCGAACGTGGTATGCGGCGAGGGCGTGCAGTGATCGGCGATGGTCAAGGCAGGCACTTCGAGCGCGCTCGGAATCAGATAGTCCATGAACGACTGGCTTTCGAGCTGGCCGTTGTCGCTGTAGGCGAACTTCTCGTACAGCGCTGCGCCTATGCCGTGCGCGATGCCGCCGAAGGTCATGCCGTGCACGATGTCCGGGCTGATCATCACGCCGCAATCGTGGCCGCAGGCGTAGCGCGCGAGTTTCGGCTGCCCCGTCTCCGGGTCGATCTCGACCAGCACCACGTGCGCCTCGAAGGAAAAACAGGGATACATCTGGATGCGCCCATCGGCCGTAGGCAGCCCCCCGCCGGTGGGCACCTCCCATACGAACTTCGCCTGCAAGCCCGGTTCCAGTCCGGGCGGCATCTGGTGGAACTTGCGGTGCGCGATTTCGACGAGCTGCGCCCAGCCGAGTGTCTGCCTGGGTTCGCCTTTCACGCTGACGCTGCCTTCGTGGTATTCCAGCTCGGCCACGTCCTTGCGCAGATTGTGCGCGGCGATCGCAAGCAGCGCCGCCTTGATCTTGCGCGCCGCGCCGGCCGCCGCGCCGCCGAGCATGATCGCCATGCGGCTGCCGACCGGACTGTTCGAGGGCAGCGCGTTGAGCGAATCGGCATGCACCACGCGTATCGTGTCCGGGTCGCGCTCCAGCACCTCGCCCAGCACGGTCGCGACCAGGGTCTCGTGCCCTTGCCCGGAGCTGGAGGTGTTCATGACGCCGGTGATGGCACCGGACAGATCGACGCGCACCAGGCAGGAATCCATCCAGGTCGTGGTTTCGTTCTTCGGATTGAACAGCGGCTCGAACGAGGAATTGCCGCCGGAAGGCTCGAGACAACTGGAGATGCCGATGCCGGCGAGGCGCCCGGCTTTGCGCGCCGCGTCGCGCGCGGCGACGAGCGCCGGATAATCGGCTGCCGCGAGCGCTTTATCGAGCACCGCGTGATAGTCACCGCTGTCGTAGCTCGTGCCGCTCGGAATCAGATACGGGAACTGATCCTTGCGAATGAAATTCTTCTGGCGCAGCGCGATGCGGTCCATGCCCAGATGGCGCGCAACCGCGTCGATGCCCGATTCCAGCGCGTAGTTCGTCGGCGACTGGCCGAAGCCGCGCACCGCTTCCTGCGCGGTTTTATTGGTCATCACGGAAATCGGCTCGTATTCCACGCTGTGGATCTGGTAGGGCCCGACGATCGCGCCCACCGGTTTCCCCAGTTGCAGCGGCGAGCGGCCGGCGTAGGCGCCGACGTCGTCCAGCGCGCGGATCTTG
Source organism: Pseudomonadota bacterium (assembly GCA_021811085.1). GTDB lineage: Bacteria > Pseudomonadota > Gammaproteobacteria > Burkholderiales > SG8-39 > 2-12-FULL-64-23. The sequence continues at coordinate 48,947 of JAJZPQ010000015.1, forward strand.
AGCGAGCGGATGGTGCCGTCGGAATCGAACGCGAGCTGCAGGTCGAATATGCGGTCCGGCCCGTGCATGTCGCCGCCGCGCATGTTCTCCAGCCTGTCCTCGATCAGGCGCACCGGCATGCCGAGCTTTTTCGCAAGGTAGCCGACCAGCACCGTATGCTTGATGCCGCGCTTCACGCCATAGCTGCCGCCCACGTCGACGTCGAAATGCACGCGCACCGCATTGCCGGGCAGGCGCAGCGCGCGCGCGATCTGATCCGGGTACTTCGGCATCTGGATCGAAGCCCACACATCGAGCAGCTGCTGGCCCGGATCCCACTGCGCCGCAATGCCGAAGGTTTCGATCGGCACGGTCGCGCTGCGTCCCCAGCGCACACGCAAGCCGAGCTTGTGTTCGGCGCGCGCGAAATCCTCCTCCACCGGGCCCCAGACGAACTTGCGCCGGTACAGCACATTGCTGCCGTGCGCCGGATGCACCAGCGGAGAACCAGGTTCGACGGCCTTCTCCGGGTCGAGCACGTACTCGGTGGCTTCGTAGTCGATCTCGATTTTCTCGGCTGCGTCCTCGGCCAGGGCACGCGTGTCCGCGACCACGGCCGCCACCCATTCACCGGCGTAGCGCACCACGCCGTGCGCAAGCGGATAGCGCGTTACCTTGGGCGCATCCACCCCCGGCAGCAGCGCCTCGGTCCCGGCGCACAGTTCCGCGCCGGTGAGCACGTACTGCACCCCGGAAAGCGCCAAGGCCTTGTCGGTGCGGATGGCCTTGATGCGTGCCGCAGCGTGGGGACTGGTGACGAGCGCCACATGCTTCATGCCCGGCAGCGCGATGTCGGCGACGTAGCGTCCGCGCCCGGTGACGAAGCGCGGATCCTCCTTGGTGCGGCGCTTCTTGCCGATGTAGCGAAAGCCTTGTGGTGGCGCGATGCTCACGCGGCATTCCCTGTGTTTTTCCCGGCTGCGAGCTTGATCGCATCGACGATCTGCTGATAGCCGGTGCAGCGGCAAAGATTGCCGCCGATCGCTTCGCGGATTTCCTGCTCCGCCGGTGCCGGGTTGGTCTCGAGCAGCGCGTGCGCCGCGATCACCATGCCCGGGGTGCAGTAACCGCATTGGGTCGCGTGCGCCTCGCAAAACGCATCCTGCAGCGCGCCTGGCCTGCCGTCGGGCTGGGCCAGCCCCTCGATCGTGGTGACTTTGCGCCCGTCGGCCTGCACCGCATACATGATGCAGGAGCGCACCGGTTCGCCGTCGAGCAGCACCGAGCAGGCGCCGCAGATGCCGTGTTCGCAGCCGGCGTGCGTGCCGGTGAGGCGTAGCGTGTCGCGCAGAAAATCCACCAGCGTGAGCCGCGCCGGAACCTGCGCCTCGCGCAGCGTGCCGTTGACTTCAATCGAAACCGGATACACGCGATCGTCGCTCATGTGCCCACTGTGCTCCTTGCATCCTGTTGCGCCGCGCGCAATACGCGCTCGACCAGCACGCGCGCCAGATGCCGACGGTAATCGGCGCTCGCGTGCAGGTCACCCTCGGGATCGGCGAGCGCCACAGCCGCAGCAGCCGCCGCGCTGATCGCCTGCTCGTCGAGCTTGGCTCCGACCAGCTGCGCACCGACCTCGGGCAAAGCGAGCGGCGTCGGCGCCGCTCCGCCCAGGCCCAGTTCGGCGCGCAGACAGCGCCCGTCTGGATCCAGTTCCAGCTGCGCGCAGGCCGAAACCAGCGCGAAGTCGCCGTGTCTGACGCTTACTTCCTCGAACGCGCAGCCGCGCCGGATAGTCTTGTCCGCGGATCGCCATACAGGAAAGCGAATCTCGGCCAGACACTGCTCGGGCAGGATAGCCGTCACCATGGGCGCGAGAAAGAATTCGCGTGCCGGAATCTCGGTCACGCCCGAGGTATCGCACAACTCCAGCATCGCATCGAGCACGCAGGCGGTGAGCGCGATCTCGGCGGAAGTATCGCCGTGCGCAATGGAACCGCCGATGGTGCCGCGATTGCGCGTCTGCACATGGCCCACCCAAGGCAAGGCCTTGGCCAGCAAGGGCAGGCTCGCGCGGGCGCGCGGGTCGCGCTCCATCACGCACTGGCGCACGCCGGCGCCGACGACGAAGACTCCGTCCGCCTTCCCCTCGGCGGGCGCAGCCAGATGCTGCAATTCCGCCAGCCGCGCGATGTCGATCAGCCAGGCGGGCCGCGCCAGCCGCATCGCCATCATCGGCACCAGGCTTTGCCCGCCCGCAATCAGCTTCGCATCCGGCCCGTGCTCGGCGAGCAGGCTGCAGGCCTCGGCCAGCGTTTCCGGGCGGGCGTATGCGAACGGGGCGGCTTTCATGAGCGGCATCATGCCCCGAAACCGGGCAAGCTGCCTACCGCGGAGTCTGATTTTTGCGCTAACTATTTGTCATTGCGGCAAATGCCGTTGCCGCAGCGCTCTCCGCGCCCCTATAATCCAGCGCATGACCAGCGCTCTCAAGCTGTTCCAGGGCCGCTTCGGCCGCGTCGCCTTGCTCGACTCGGACAAGGACCTGGTGATGCACAGCCACCCGCAGTGCCACGTTCTGATCAAGGCCGAGGGCGCCGATACCTCGTTCCAGGTGCGCGAGCAGTTCTACCCCCTGAGCCAGGACACACTGGTGCTGGTCAACGCCTGGGAACCCCATTGCAAGGTGCATCGGCGCCGCAACCAGCGCTCCACCGTGCTCGCGCTCTATATCGAGCCCGCATGGCTCGCCGGCATGGACCGCAAGCTGTCGGTCAGCGGCCTGCAGGGCTTTTTTCCGCAGCCCTGCGTGCGCATCCCGCCGCAGGTGCGCGCGCTCGCCGATCGCCTGGTCGCGGGCATGTTCGAGCCGCAGCGCGACGACAAGGACAAGGCGCGCTGGGAAATCGCGCTGTTCGAGCTGATGATGTCGGTGATCTACGAATTTTCCGCGTGGCGCGAGCACATGGAAATCTACCGCGCCAGCCTGCGGCGGCCGTCCGATCCGCGCATCAAGCGCGCGATCCGCTTCATGAACGAGAACCTGGACACGCAGCTGCCGTTCGACGAACTGGCGCGGCTGTGCAACCTGTCGCGGCCGCATTTTTTCTACCTGTTCAAGGAATGCACCGCACTGTCGCCGGCGCTCTACCTCAACACGCTGCGCATGGAGTCCGCCTTCGGCCGCCTGAGCGCGGACGAGACCGCGATCAACGCGCTCGCCGGGTCGCTCGGTTTCGTCGAAGCCAATCACTTCACCCGCTTCTTCCGCCAGAACCTCGGCATTCCGCCCTCCGAATATCGCCGCCGCGTCGAGCTGTTTTCCTGATCCGGCAGGCGCACCGCAGCTGCTACGTGCCGAGAACAAAGAATTCCTATACTGGTCGTCAAACGCTGAGGAGAGTTCCGTGATGCAAACCGTATTTGCGCGCCTGAGTTCGGCGCTGAAGTCGATATTCCTGGTTTTGGCTTTGGGCGCCGGCTTTGCCGCGCAGGCACAGCCGAGCTGGCCGAGTCACCCGATCCGCCTGCTCGTGCCCTATCCTCCCGGCGGATCGACCGACATCCTGGCGCGCCTGCTGGCGCAGAAGCTGACCGAATCCCTGGGGCAGCCGGTGGTCGTCGAGAACCGCGGCGGTGCGAGCGGCGGCGTCGCCGCCAGCTACTTCGTGAAATCCGCGCCCGACGACCATTTTTTCATGGTCGCTTCGCTGCCGATGATGGCGGTCAACCAATATCTTTACCGCGAGCTCGGTTACGATCCGGAAGCCGACTTGAGACCCATAGGGCTGATCGCGCAGACGCCTAACGTGGTCGTCACCTCGCCGGCGCTCAATGTGCACACGCTGAAAGAACTGGCCGAGTACGGCAAGGCCCACCCCAAGGGACTGGCGTATTCGAGTTCCAGCGTAGGCAGCGCGGGCCACCTGCTTAACGAATTATTCCGCTCCACCGTCGGCATCGAACTGCTGCATGTCCCGTACAAAGGCAATGCGCCGGCGATGATGGCACTGGTCGCGGGCGAAGTGCAGTTCACCACCGACAACCTGCCGCAGCTGCTGCCGCAGATCCGCGCGGGCAAACTGGTGCCGCTCGCAGTGACCTCGCCCAAGCGCTGGTTTCAGCTGCCCGATGTCCCTACCGTCGCCGAAGCCGGATTTCCGGGCATGACGACCAGCGCCTGGTTCGGCCTGGTGGCGCAGTCGAAAACCTCGTCCGAAGTGATTACGCGCATGAATCGCGAACTGGTGGCGGTGCTGCAAAAGCCGGAGTTCATCGCCAAACTGCGCGACGTCAGCTTCGAGGCGCTGCCCGGATCCCCCGAGGACATGACCGTCACCGCGCGCAAGGAACGCGTGCTGTGGAAGAAAATGGTGGAAATGTCCGGCGCCAAGGCCGACTGACGCCGGACAAGACCAAGGGGCCATTTCCGAATTGCCGAAATGGCCTCCGATTTAGGGGAGTATGAGGGGAGCTGTCCCCTCATGTCGATTAGCTCTAATCCTTCATCGCCAGCCACCGGCTGGCGGTCCGGATCAGTAAGAGCGCGGCATGCCCAGCACATGCTCGCCGACGTAGGCGAGGATGAGGTTGGTCGACACCGGCGCGATCTGCTGGATGCGCGCTTCGCGCCACCTGCGCTCGACGTCGTACTCGCGCGCATAGCCGAAGCCGCCGTGGGTCTGCATGCAGGCCTCGGCGGCGTGCCATGCGGCATCGGAGCTCAATAGTTTTGCCAGGTTCGCATCCTCGCCGCAGGGTAGCCCGGCCTGGAACAGCGCCGCCGCCTTCCTCAGCATCAGGTCGGCCGCCTGCATTTCGGCATAGGCGCGTGCAAGCGGAAACTGGATGCCCTGGTTCTGCCCGATCGGCCGGTCGAAGACGATGCGCTCGTTCGCGTATTTGGACGCGGTGCGGATGAACCAGCGCGCATCCCCGATCGATTCGTGCGACACCAGAATGCGCTCGGCATTCATGCCGTCGAGGATGCAGCGAAAACCCTTGCCCTCCCCGCCGATCAGGTTTTCGGCCGGAACGCGCATGTTGTCGAAGAACACTTCGGTGGTGTTATGGTTGATCATCGCCTTGAGCGGCCGGATCTCCAGGCCCTTGCCCAGGCATTCGCGTATGTCGACCAGGAACACCGACAGGCCTTCGGTCTTCTTCTTGATCTGGTCCAGCGGCGTGGTGCGCACCAGCAGCAGCATGAGATCCGACTGGAACGCGCGCGAGGTCCACACCTTCTGCCCGTTGACGATGTAATGATCGCCGTCGCGCACCGCGCGCGTCTTCAGCTTGGTGGTGTCGGTGCCCGTCGTGGGTTCCGTCACGCCGAAGGCCTGCAGGCGCAGCTCGCCGCTGGCGATACGCGGCAGGTATTTCGCCTTCTGCTCCGGGCTGCCGTGGCGCAGCACCGAGCCCATGGTGTACATCTGCGCGTGCGCCGCGGCGGCATAGCAGCCCGCCGCATGGCATTCCTCCAGCACCACGCCCGCGGCGCGCAGCGGCAGTTCCGCCCCGCCGTATTGCTCCGGAATCAGCGCAGCGAGATAACCCGCATCGGTCAGAGCCTTCACGAACTCGGTCGGATAGGCCTCGCGCTGATCCAGGTCGCGCCAGTAGGCGCCGGGAAAATCGGCGCAGATGCGGCGCACGCTGTCGCGGATTTCGGGAAAATCCTCGCCCAGCGGCACGCTCACGTCGGCTGCTGTAGTCGCTGCATTCATGGTTTGCTTTGCTCCGTCTAACGGCCGCGGAACGCCGGTTTGCGCTTCTCGTTGAACGCGCGCACGCCCTCCAGCCGGTCCTCCGTCGTGACCAGCCGGTTGTAGGCCTCGATCTCGAAGCGGTAGCCGGTCGCGATGTCGGTCTGCAGCCCGTAGTGAATCGATTTTTTCGCCTGGCGCACCGACAGCGGCGCATTCTCCGCGATCGCGCCCGCGGTCTGCAGCGCATCGGTGAGCACTTTGCCGGGATCACACAGCCGGTTGACCAGGCCCCATTCGTAGCCCTCTTCCGCGGTGAACGGCCGCGCCGAGAGGATTAGTTCCTTCGCCCGCCGCTCGCCCACCGCACGCGGCAGATTCTGCGTGCCGCCGCCGCCGGGCATGATGCCCAGGCGCACCTCGGACAACGCAAAGCGCGCGCCGCGCACGGCGAAAATGAAATCGCAGCCGAGCGCGGTTTCCAGTCCCCCGCCGTAGGCATAACCGTTCATCGCCGCAATCACGGGGATCGGGCATTCCATCAGCGCCACGAAGCCGCGCTCGAACAACTCGTGCTGCGCGCGCCAGGTTTCGTCGCTCATGCCGTTGCGCTCTTTGAGGTCGCCGCCGGCGCAGAACGCGCGCTCGCCGGCGCCGGTGAGCACCGCGCAGCGCGTCGCCCCGGGCTCGGCCGTGAGCCGCGTCCACAGATCGAGCAGGTCGCGGCCCATCTGCGTATTGATCGCGTTGAGCACCTCGGGCCGGTTCAGCGTCACCACCAGCACGTGAGCGCCGACCTGCTCGAGCGCAAGCGTGTCGTATGCCGGAAAAGTCATGTCTTATCCAATGTTCCAATCACCACCAATCTCCGGCAGCCGCGGCCACCCCGCCCCGCGCTTTGCCTATTCGGGCTTGATCCCCGCGGCAGTCGCGATCTTGCGATACATCTCGATGTCGTTCTTCACCACCGCTGCGAATTCCTCCGCCGAAGTGCCGATCACCGGCATGCCCGCGGTTTCGAGCTTCGCGCGCACGTCGGGCGCATGCAGCGCCTTCAACAGTTCGGCATTGAGCCGCTTCACGATCGGCGCCGGCATGCCGGCAGGCCCGAAGATACCGAGCCAGGAGCGCGGCATCTCATAGCCCGGCACGGATTCGCCTATGGTCGGAATTTCCGGCGCGCTCGGTTGGCGCTTGGCTTCGACCAGGCCGAGAATCTTGATCTTGCCGCCGTGCGCCTGCGGCAGCGCCGTCGACAGCGTGGTGAATATCGCGGGAATCTGCCCGCCGATCAGGTCCTGCATCGCCTGTCCCGCGCCCTTGTAAGGCACGTGGATCATGTCGATTCCCGTCATCTGCTTGAGCAATTCGCCGGCGAGATGGTGCGGCGAGCCCGTGCCCGAACTACCGAAGGATACTTTGCCCGGATTCTTCTTCGCGTACTCGACGAACTCCTTCGCGTTGTTCGCCGGCACCGAAGCATGCACCGCGAGCACGATCGGCACCTCGGCCGCCTCGGTCAGCGCGGTGAAGCTCTTCACCGGATCGTAAGGCACGACCTTGTTCGTGAACAGCACGATGCCATGGGTCGCGCCGGTGCCGACTTCGATGGTGTAGCCGTCGGGCGCCGCGCGCGCCACCAGCTCCGAGCCGATCATGCCGCCCGCTCCGGGCCGGTTTTCCACGATCACGGCCTGGCCCATGCTCTCGCTCATTTTTTGCGCCAGCGAACGCGCGAGCAGATCGGTCGAGCCGCCCGGGCCGTAAGGCACCACGATCGTGATCGATCTGGCCGGATAGCCTTGCGCCAATGCCGGCGTGCAGGTCCCCGCCGCCGCGGCTAGAACGCCAGCCACGAGCAGCCCGAATGTTTCTTTGATCATGTCTCCCCCTCGCTTCAGTATTCGGAATCGACTTTGCGTCGATCTCTCTCATCCGCCGCAGCGACTTGCGGAAAATTGCATTTGTACGTACATTCTTCCACGCGCTTGCTTCGATTGTCAACGCCGCTCCGGCGCGTGACGCTTGCCGCAGCCCCGCGCAAAGATGAAGAAAGGATGTAGAGCATGATGCAGCGTTTCGTTTCGTTTGCCGGCCGCACGGCGATCGTCACAGGCTCCGGGCGCAACATCGGCCGCGCGATCGCCCTGGCACTGGCCGAAGGCGGTGCCAACGTGGTCGTGAACGGCCATAGCGACCGGGATGCGGTGGATGCAGTGGTCGAAGAAATCCGCCGCGCCGGCGGCAAGGCGCTGGGCCTGATGGCGGATGTCTCATCCCACGACGCCGTGGCCGAACTCGTGCGCAAGACCGTGGCTGAATTCGGTTCGGTCGACATCGCGGTTTCGAACGTCGGCATCCGGCGCAAGCAGCCGTTTCTCGACATTTCGCTCGAAGACTGGCAGGCGGTGCTGGACACGAATCTGTCGCCGGCGTTTTACCTTGCGCGCAACGCCATCCCGCACATGCGCGCGCGCAAATGGGGCCGCATCATCCATATTTCCGGCTTCGACGGATTCTGGGGCCAGGTCACCGAGCGTGCGCACAACATCACCGCCAAGTCGGGGTTGCACGGCCTGGCGAAGGCCCTGGCGCGCGAGTTCGGCGCTGACGGCATTACCGCGAATACGGTCGTGCCCGGCGCGATCGACACGGTGCGCGACTGGTCGCAATACGCGCACCAGGACAAGCAGAAAATCGAAAGCGAAATTCCCTGCGGCCGTTTCGGCAAGACCGACGAAGTGGCCGCGGCCTGCGTGTTTCTCTGTGCCGAGACGGGCGCGTTCGTCTCCGGCCAGGCGATACACGTGAACGGCGGCCACTACATGTTCTGAGCGGCGCGCAGCCATGAGCCCCCCTGCCACCCCGCGCTACCGCCAACTCGCCGATGCGCTGATACGCGACATCGAAGCGGGCAAGTACGCCGTCGGCGCGCTGCTGCCGACCGAATTCGAGCTGTCGGACCGCTACGGCGTGTCGCGCCATACGGTGCGCGAAGCGTTCCGCCGACTGGCCGACATGGGCCTGATATCGCGCCGCCAGGGCATAGGCACGCGCGTGCAGGCGAAGTCCGCCGAGCACCGCTACCTCGCCTCGCTCTCCACGCTGGCGGACCTGTTCCAGTACACCAAACGCACGCGCCTGAAAGTGCTCGCCGAGCACGAAGTCAAGGCGAGCGCCCTGCTCGCGACCATGCTGCGCTGCAAGCGCGGGCAAGCCTGGCTGCAGTTCGACACCTGCCGCTACCGCATCGGCACCGCGCAGCCGATTTCCTACACGCAGATCTATGTCTATCCCGAATACGCCGCGATCGGCGAGCATCTCGCCAAGCGCAGCGTCTGGGTCTACGGCCTGGTCGAGCGTTATTACGGCGAGCGCATCGTCGAAGTGCAGCAGGAGATCGGCGCCGTTGCCATCGAGCCGCGCATCGCCGCGATCCTCGGCGTGAAGCCCCGCTCGGCCGGCCTGCAGGTGCTGCGCTATTACATCGGCCGCGGCAAGCGGCTGCTGTCGGTGTCGATGAACATCTATCCGGAAAAGCGGTTTACGATTTCCACGAGCTGGAAGCTGGAGTGGGAACGCAGCTAGCGCCCAGTCGGACTGCTCCCTAGCGGCGTGCCTTATCCCGGTTTGTCGCGTTCGCTTTCATTCGTTCCCTCTGACGGCGCGTCGGATCCGAGCGCGTTCGCAAATAGATAAATTCCCAGCGCCAGCAGAACGCTGATCCACGCCACCGTCTTGGCGAGCGTCTTGCCTTGCCACAAATGCGCGAACCAGCGGTTGAAGTCGTCGAACGCCAACGCTGCCTTGCCGCCATAGCGCTCCACTTCGCGCCGATAGCTCTTGGAGTCCTGCGTTGAAGATGGATAGACAGTCCCATTTGCGACCACATAACCGAGGGAGTCATCCGGCACATCTTCGGCGAACTGATAGATCAGAAACGCTGCACACCAGCCCGACGCGAGGATGATGAGACTGACAAGGCGCAGGCAACGTTTCAGGTCGGCATTGCTCATGTGCGCACTATGCATCAAATTGCCGCTCTGGCGTTCACCGGGCGTAGCTGGTCGAGCAGGCAGATTCTTGTATTACCCACCGCTTCAGCCAAAAAATAGGAAACCCCACAAGGCGCCTTTTCTATTTTGCGAAGAGTCCCGGGCTCGCCCATTTGCTTCCCCTCATGAGCTGCGACGCTTCAATGATGAGGCGCGGCCTCGGCACTTTTGCTAGAGAATAGAACTGAAGCCGGCTCGCCGATATTCCGCACTTGAAGCGGACGTTTACTCCGTAGCTCGGGCCTTTAAGTCCATAAAAAATGCAGCGGGAAATTTGTTTTTGAAACCTCTTCGTTGTAACCAAGTCGATGCGAGTGTCGTGGCTCCAGCGATACCTAAACCCGCCGCAAAAAATCCCGCATGCCCTGACGCCGCGAAAGGGTAGCCCGCCGTCACCGCCGCTGCCGCTTCTGCTCCTGTCCACTTCAGTAGATCTCGGTCGATCTGCTTCCATTCCTCGTTCGCTTCGGCCACTCGCGCTTCTAGTTCGTCGGCCAGGCGTATGACGTTTTCCTGACCATATGGATTTTCGCTTGCGGCCGCCGTCCATAGGTGCCGAAGAAATGTTCGGAGATTGGTCAGTCTGCCGTCGTTTCTCAAGGAGAGGGCGTGAGCTAGGTCGAGATTATTTAAGTACCTGAGATTCACGTTTTGAAATGCCTTGGCAAGGGGTGACCAGTCTTCACCTGCCGAGGCATGTTGCTTGCGATCGATCTCGATTTCCTTCCATCGCGTTGGAATGTCTGTTACGAGATATGAACCGGTCATGGAAGCCGTAATCGTTGCCATGTCGTAGCTTGCGCCGCTGGAATGCGTAAATAATTCACCACCCCAGCGCCCGCTTTCGTCAAGTACAGGATCAAGATAATAGGGGTCTTCCTTTCTCAATTTGTGAATGTGCGCAATGAATTCATCTTCCCCAAGTCCTTCCGAATCGGACTTCGTTTCCCGGAATATCCTACGCAAGTAACTATCGGGGGCCATAAGAATAAGCATTCGCCGGCCTTCGCGCTCCTTATATTCTTCGACCTTCTTGCCCGCGTACTCGTCAAGCATGGCCTTCAGTTCTTCATTCTTCTCAAATTTTTCCTGCTGCCTAGTTAAGGATTCCCAATTGAGCCGATGGTCAAAATCCGCTGGGGTGCGAATGAATTCAATAATTCCCTCTTGAATCCACGGAATAAACGGCAGCCACATCGCGAAATTTCTTAACGTCTGCGACCTAAACCGTTCGGGATGAAGAATGGGATTGAATTTGTCCGTAACGCTGAGGGGATGGATAAACGGATCGACCAGCAAAATCTTATTTGCGTAAAGCGAGTGCCGGGTAACCCCTCTTAGCAATAATTCAGGTTCATACTCGCCGACGTACAATCCGGAGACGTCGGCGCGGGAAGATTGCAGAACGGACTCAATTGGAGTTTGCTTCGGCCACAACCCAACAATTGCCTCATGGATTTTGCATACCGCGTTGGGTGTAAACGCAGATTTAAGTTTTTCTAATGAAAGCGCCTCAGGGTCACTATCGAGCTGTAATGCTTCGAGCATGCTCTCTAGAAAAAGCATGTTCCTCCCGCGAACCGAAAGGAAATGCGTGACGTCTGGAGAATTTTCCCTAAACAGTCTTTCCCATTCGATCTTTCCGCTGCAGCATTGCTTGTATTTTTTAACGCTACCGCACGGACATGGATCGTTCGCACCGACCTTTATTCGTTTATTCATTTATCGCGACCTTGTCACCAGGTATATGCAATATACACCGAGGTCATCACTCACCAGCCCCCTCGCGAAGTACGTTGAGCGGCCATCCGGCCGATTGGCGCAACTCCATTGTTAAGATGCGAGATCCGCTTCGGCGGGGCTTCTTTTTCCGAAGTCGCCAGCGCGATCACAGTGCGAACGCTCTTGCCCTATCCGATTGCACTTGCTTTATGCGATCGCGCCACGCGGGGACCTCTGGATTTGGGCCGTGCAGGATTGTCTCTGGGGCGCGGGCTCCCGAACGTCACGGTGTGGTCGTGCCAATTGATGGTATTTTTTGATCGGATTCTGCAATAGTCAAACGGAAAGCCGCGCCAGTCCTAGAAGACTGGTCGAGAGAGCGGGATTGTGTCGGTCTCGCCTTAGGGCGATCCCGCCATCCCTTGGCGCGTTGCGCCTCTGGACCGCCGCCGAGCGTAGGCTCGTCGGCGTCCTGCGCGGCGTCCACTGGACGCCGCTGGTCGAACCAGCGGTTTCTCGAAGTACCCGCGCTCTTGACCAAATAAAAAAACGGGCCAGTGGCCCGTTTTTTTATTTGGCGGAGAGAGCGGGATTCGAACCCGCGATACGGTTTAACCCGTATACACGCTTTCCAGGCGTGCGCCTTCAACCGCTCGGCCACCTCTCCTGCTGCTGAATTTCGGAAGGTGCGCAGCTTACGCGATAAGGCCTTGCGAGGCAAGGATAAACCGCCGTCGGGGCCGCCTTGCTCGCCTAGGAAACCGGCTGTTTGAGCTGCTCCAGGATCGCCGGGTTTTCCAGGGTGGACACGTCCTGCGTGATCTCCTCGCCCTTGGCGATGGAGCGCAGCAGCCGCCGCATGATTTTGCCGGAGCGCGTTTTGGGCAGGTTGTCGCCGAAGCGTATGTCCTTGGGCTTGGCGATCGCGCCGATTTCCTTGCCCACCCAGTCGCGCAGCTCCTGCGCAATCCGCTTCGCATCCGCGCCGGTCGGGCGCGTGCCCTTGAGCACGATGAACGCGCACACGGCTTCTCCAGTCATGTCGTCGGGGCGCCCGACGACCGCGGCCTCGGCCACCAGCGCGGTGTTCGCCACCAGCGCCGACTCGATTTCCATGGTGCCGAGCCTGTGGCCGGAGACATTGAGCACGTCGTCGATGCGGCCCATGATGCGGAAGTAGCCTTCCATGTCGCGGCTGGCGCCGTCGCCGGCGAGGTAGTACTTGCCCTTGAAATCCTCGGGGTAGTAGCTCTTCTTGTAGCGCTCTGGGTCGCCCCAGATGGTGCGTATCATCCCGGGCCAGGGGCGTTTGATCACTAGGATGCCGCCCTTGCCCCTCTCCACGTCCTGCCCGGTCTCGTCCACGATCGCGGCCATGATGCCGGGCAGCGGGAAGGTGCAGGAGCCGGGTTTGGTCGGCGTCACGCCGGGCAGCGGCGAAATCATGTGGCCGCCGGTCTCGGTCTGCCACCAGGTATCGACGATCGGGCAGCGCGAATCGCCGACCACGGTGTGATACCACATCCAGGCTTCGGGATTGATCGGCTCGCCCACCGTGCCGAGGATGCGCAGCGACTTCAGATCGTATTTCTTCGGCAGGTCGGCCCCCGCCTTGATCAGCGAGCGGATCGCGGTCGGCGCGGTGTAGAACACGCTCACCTTGTGGTCCTGGATGATTTTCCAGAAGCGGCCCGCATCGGGATAGGTCGGAATGCCTTCGAACATGATTTCGGTCGCGCCCACCGCGAGCGGCCCATAGGTGATGTAGGTATGGCCAGTGACCCAACCCACGTCGGCGGTGCACCAGAATACGTCGCTCGGCTTGTAGTCGAACACCCATTTCATGGTCATGACCGCCTGCAGCAGGTAGCCGCCGGTCGAGTGCTGCACGCCCTTGGGCTTGCCGGTCGAGCCCGAGGTGTAGAGGATGAACAGCGGATGCTCCGCATTGACCCAGGTCGGCTCGCACTCCTCGGCCTGCCCCTTGATCACGTCGTGCAGCCACTTGTCGCGCGGCGCCTGCATGTTGACGGCCGTCCCGGTGCGCTTGTAGACGATGACATTGCGCACCTTCTCGCAGCCGCCCATCGCGAGCGCCTCGTCCACCGCCGGCTTGAGCGGAATTTCCTTGCCGCCGCGGAACTGGCCGTCGGCGGTGATGACTTCGGTCGCGCCCGCATCGACGATGCGCTCCTGCAGGCTTTTCGCAGAAAAGCCGCCGAACACCACCGAATGCGTTGCGGCGATGCGCGCGCAGGCCTGCATCGCCACCACCACCTCGATCGACATCGGCATATAGATCAGAACGCGGTCGCCTTTCTTGATGCCGTGCGCTTTGAGCGCGTTCGCGAGCTGACATACCTTGTGGTACAGCTCCTTGTAGCTGATGCGCGTGATCTTGCCGTCGTCGGCCTCGAAGATGATCGCGGTCTTGTCGCCTTGCGTCTTCAGGTGCCGGTCGAGACAGTTGTAGGAGGCGTTGAGTTCGCCGTCGTGGAACCACTTGAAGAAAGGCGCATTCGATTCGTCCAGCACCTTGGTAAACGGCTTGTGCCAATCCAGGTTTTCCCTCGCCAACCGCCCCCAGAAGCCTTCGAAATCGCGCTCCGCCTCGTTGCACAAGGCCTGGTAAGCGGCCATGCCTGGCACATTGGCCTGCTTGATGAACGCCGCGGACGGCGGAAATACGCGGGTTTCGTTCAGTACCGATTCGATCTGCGCAGACATGACAACGGTCTCCTCTTTCCTTGGGTCAAGGATTACATCGCTACGGTGATTGAAATTATGGGAAGCCAGCCTTACACCATACTTACGCGGGGGCTGCACCGCTTAAATCAAAGCACTAATCCGGGAGTTTGTAAAGGCGGACCAGGCTCGACATTGCGCTCAGGCGGTTTGATCTAGCGCAAACGGCCGCCGCGCCCGCCCTAGGCCGCGCGGCAAAGGTGGTAAAATTTGATCGCCGCGAATCATTGTCTTAGCGACCCCATCAAAGCCAATTCAATCCAGCGAGACCAACATGACCGCCATCAAGCAGGAAGACCTGATCCAGAGCATCGCCGATGCCTTGCAGTTCATCAGCTTTTACCATCCGAAGGATTATCTGGCGCATCTCGCGCGCGCCTATGAGCGCGAACAGTCGCCGGCGGCGAAGGACGCGATCGCGCAGATCCTCACCAACTCGCGCATGTGTGCCGAAGGCCATCGCCCGATCTGCCAGGACACGGGCATCGTCAACGTCTATCTCAAGATCGGCATGGACGTGCGCTGGGACGGCTTCAAGGGCTCGATCCACGACGCCGTGAACGAAGGCGTGCGCCGCGCCTACACCAATCCGGACAATCCGCTGCGCAGTTCGGTGCTGGCCGATCCGCTGTTCACGCGCAAGAACACCAAGGACAACACGCCGGCCGTGGTGCACATGGAAGTCGTGCCGGGCAACAAGGTCGAGGTCACGGTCGCGGCCAAGGGCGGCGGCTCCGAGGCAAAATCCAAGTTCGCGATGCTCAATCCCTCGGACTCGGTGGTGGAATGGGTGTTGAAGACCGTGCCCACCATGGGCGCGGGCTGGTGCCCGCCCGGCCTGCTCGGCATCGGTGTCGGCGGCACGGCGGAGAAGGCGATGATGATGGCCAAGGAAGTGCTGATGGAGCCGCTCGACATGCACGAGCTGCTTGCGCGCGGTCCGAAATCCAAGCTGGAGGAACTGCGCATCGAGCTCTACACCAAGATCAACGCGCTCGGCATCGGCGCGCAGGGCCTGGGCGGCCTGTCGACCGTGCTCGACGTGAAGATCGCCGACTACCCGACCCACGCGGCGAACAAGCCGATCGCGATGATCCCCAACTGCGCCGCGACACGCCATGCGCATTTCGTACTCGACGGCTCGGGCCCGGTTTCGCTCGAAGTGCCCGCGCTCGCGGACTGGCCCAAAGTCACCTGGGCTCCGACCGCGGCGGCTAGGCGCGTCGATCTCGACACCCTCACCGCGGCCGAAGTCGCCTCGTGGAAGCGCGGCGAATCCCTGCTGTTGTCGGGCAAGATGCTCACCGGGCGCGACGCCGCGCACCAGCGCATCCAGGACATGCTCGCCAAGGGCGAGAAGCTGCCCGTAGCTTTCACCAACCGCGTGATCTATTACGTCGGCCCGGTGGATCCGGTGCGGGACGAAGTCGTCGGCCCCGCGGGTCCCACCACCTCCACGCGCATGGACAAGTTCACCGAGATGATGCTCGCGCAGACCGGACTCATCGGCATGATAGGCAAATCCGAGCGCGGCCCGGTCGCGATCGAGTCGATCAAAAAGCACAAGGCCGCCTATCTCATGGCAGTCGGCGGCGCCGCCTATCTCGTGGCCAAGGCGATCAAGAAATCGCGCGTGCTCGCGTTCGGCGACCTCGGCATGGAAGCGATCTACGAGTTCGAGGTGAAGGACATGCCGGTCACCGTGGCGGTGGACGCAAGCGGCGCTTCGGTGCACCAGACCGGCCCGGCCGAATGGGAAAAGCGGATCAAGGAATTCAAGATCCCGGTTGCGGTAGCATGAGGCATTGATACGTGATCGCCGAATCATGGCCTGTGCGATTGCAGAGTTGCGATTTTGTATGAAAACCCACATCACGCTTGTTTTCAATCGTAACCGCGTTTTCTGTACGGATGCTCCTTATCCGTACAGAAAACGCGGTTGGCGCGCGCAGCGCGCAACTCTTCCACCCCGGCAGGATGCGGCGGTAGTTCCGACACCGCAATTGGCCTGTTCTATGGAAGTTGAATAGCGTTGCAGGGCAAGCCCTTCCCGCGCTGGCTCAGCATCGCGATGCTGCTCGTGATCGCGACCACGTTCGGCAGCAATCACATTGCCGCGCGCATCGCCTTCGACCACGGCGTCAACGTGACCACGGCAGTGGCCGCGCGCTCGATCGGCGCGGCGCTGTTCGTCGGCGCCTTGCTCCTTGCCGCCCGCGTGCCGTTCGCGCTGGCGGGCGCGACGCGCTGGCGCGCGATCGCGGTGGGCCTGCTCATTACGGTGCAAAGCTATTGCCTTTACTCGGCGGTCGCGCGCATCCCGGTGGCGCTCGCGCTGCTCGCCTTCAACAGCTTTCCGATGATGTTCTCGCTCATCTCCTGGGCCGCTGGCAGCGAGCGCCCGGCGCGGCGCGCGTTGATCGCGATGCCGGTCGCGCTGTGCGGGCTGGCGCTCGCGCTCGACGTTTTCGGCGCGCACGGTGTCGTTGCCGGCCGCTGGGCCGAGATCGGCGCCGGCGTCGGCTTCGCACTCGCCGCAGCGGTGTCGTTCGCCACGGCGCTGTTTTTTACTTCGCGCTGGCTCAAGGACGTCGACGGCAGGCTGCGCACGTTTATCACCATGAGCACGGTCGCCGTGCTGATGCTGGCTGCGGGCGCGGTCGCCGGCAATCTGGCGCTGCCTTCGAACCCCGGCGCATGGTTGGGCCTCGGCCTGCTCATGCTGTTTTACGGCACGGCGTTCACGGCCTTGTTCGTGCTGCTGCCGCGCCTGGATGCGCTCAACAATTCGGCCGCTCTCAATTTCGAGCCGATCGCGGTGCTGTTCCTTGCCTGGCCCATCCTCGGCCAAAGCGTCGCACCGCAACAGATCCTGGGCGCACTGATCGTGGTCGGGGCGCTGGTCGCCTTGGGCACGGCCAAGCGCTGACGACATGCCCTCACCCGCAGACACGCATCTGATCGCGATCCGCCACGGCGAAACCGAATGGAACAGCGAGGGCCGCTTCCAGGGCCATCTGAACAGCGTGCTCAACGCGGAAGGCCTGGCACAGGCCGAGGCACTGGCCGAGCGCCTGACCAGGGAGCGCTTCGACCTGCTGCTCTCTAGCGATCTGGGCCGCGCGCTGCAGACCGCCAGCGCCATCGCCCTGCGCACCGGGCATGAAATCCTGGTCGAGCCGCGCCTGCGCGAACGGCGCATGGGCATTTTCCAGGGGCTCACGCCGGAGGAGGTGCGGGCGCGCTATCCCGAGGAATACGCGCGCTTCAAGAGCCATGATCCCGATTACGTCATCCCGGAGGGCGAGAGCATGCGCCAGCTGTATGAGCGCAGCGTCGCCTGTTTCACCGAACTGGCCCAGTGCCATGCGGGATCGACGCTGGCAGCGGTGAGCCACGGCGGCGTGCTGGCGATGCTCTACCGCCACGCGAAGGCGATGCCCCTGAATACGCCGCGCGACTTTGCTCTGCACAATACCGGCGTCAATCGCTTCTGCCACCGCCGCGGCACCTGGCAACTGACCATCTGGGGCGACGTCGGCCACCTCGAACACGCGCTGGACGACCCGGAATAGGAGCGAATAGACCTACTGCGCCGGGGCAAGCGAGAACCGGCGATGCTAGAATCAAAATCAAAGCAAAGGGGACATCATGCCGAACTACACCACTGAAGCCATCCGTGCCGTTGCGCTTGCGGGCCACGGCGCGACCGGAAAGACCACCCTGGCCGAGGCGCTGCTCGCGCGCGCCGGCGCAATCAAGGTGCCCGGCAGCGTCGAGCGCGGCAACACCGTCTGCGACTACGACCCCCTGGAAAAAACGTACGGCCATTCGCTCAACGCCGCACTGGTGAATTTCGCCTGGCGCGAACACCATATTCATCTCATCGACACGCCGGGCTATCCGGATTTCTCCGGCCAGGCGATAGGCGCGCTGGCCGCGGTGGAGACCGCGCTCGTCGTCATCAACGCGCAGACCGGCATCGAGCTCGCGACTCGGCGCATGATGAAGTGGGCGCAGGCGCGCCGGCTGTGCCGCATGATCGTGATCAACAAGATCGACGCCGAAAACGTGGATTTGCCGGCCTTGCTCGCCAGCATCCAGCAGACCTTCGGCAAGGAATGCCTGCCGATCAATCTGCCCGCGCATGCGGGCAAGGATGTCGTCGACTGCTTCTTCAATCCGGACGGCGAGTCGGATTTCTCTTCGGTCAAGGCGGCGCATGCCGCATTGGTCGACCAGGTGGTGGAGGTCGACGAGGCGCTGATGGCCTTGTATCTGGAGCAAGGCGAAGTCAACCCGGAGCAACTGCATGCGCCGTTCGAGAAGGCCCTGCGCGAAGGGCATCTGATTCCGGTGTGTTTCGTCTCGGCCAGAAACGGCGCGGGGGTGGGCGAGCTGCTCGACATCCTTGCCCTGCTCGCCCCCAATCCGGCCGAAGGCAATCCGCCGCCCTTCCTCAAGGGTGAAGGCGCGGAGGCGGTGGAATTTCACGCCGAGCCCGACCCGGCCAAGCACGTGCTCGCGCATGTGTTCAAAGTCATCATCGACCCTTATGTGGGCAAGCTCGGCGTATTCCGCGTGCATCAGGGCACGGTCAAGCGCGACGCGCAGCTGTTCATCGGCAACAGCAGCCGGCCGTTCAAGGTCGCGCACCTGTATCTGCTGCAGGGCAAGGAATATGTGGAAACCGACGCCCTGGTCCCGGGGGACATCGGCGCGGTGGCCAAGGTCGAGGAGATCGAATTCGATGCCGTGCTGCACGACTCGCACGACGAGGATCACATCCACCTGCGCCCGCTGGAATTTCCCGCGCCCATGCACGGCCTTGCAGTAGAGACAAAAAAGAAAGGCGACGAGCAACGCCTGTTCGAGGTGCTGCACAAACTGGAGCTCGAGGACCCCTGCTTTCGTATGGAGCGCCATCCCGCAACCAACGAGACGGTGATCCGCGCACTGGGCGAGCTGCACTTGCGCACCAAGCTGGAAAAACTGACCCAGCAATACAAACTCGAACTGGACACCAGGCCGCCGCGCATTCCCTACCGCGAAACCATCAGCCGCAAAGCCGAAGGGCACTGCCGCCACAAGAAACAGACCGGGGGCGCCGGCCAGTTCGGCGAAGTGTTCCTGCGCATCGAGCCGCTGCCGCGCGGCGCGGGCTACGAATTTGTCGATCAGGTCAAAGGCGGCGTGATCCCGACCGTGTTCATCCCGGCGGTGGAAAAAGGCGTGCGCATGGCGCTCGATACGGGCGTGATCGCGGGCTATCCGGTGGAGGATCTGCGCGTCATCGTCTATGACGGTAAGAGCCATGCGGTGGACTCGAAGGAAATCGCGTTCGTTTCCGCCGGGCGCAAGGCCATCATCGACGCGTTCTCCAAGGCGGCGCCGATCATGCTCGAGCCGATCGTCAACATCGAAATCGACGCGCCGGAAGCCTATGTCGGCGACATGACTTCCGAAATCGCCTCCAAGCGCGGCCAGATCACCGGCACCGAACAGCGTTCCGCGGACATCATCAGCACCAGCGGCCAAGTGCCGCTGGCCGAGCTCGTGGATTTCCAGAATCGCCTGCGCTCGATCACCGGCGGCCAGGGCTCGTACTCGGTGGAATTCAGCCACTACGCGCAGGTGCCGGCACAGCTGCAGCAGCAGCTGACCTCGCAATACAAGGCGGCGCGCGAAGAGGACTAGTGCGAGGCGTCGGCTTAGGCTGCAGGCGGGCCTGCAGCTAGGTCACGCGCACGCCGTCTTCGAATTTCTCGCCGGGCTCGCTCCCGGCAAAAGCGCTCGCCGGGTAAAACGCGCGGAAATCCGCTTCCACCTTATCGTAGGGAAATTCCGACCAGACGCCATGGTCCTTCACGTATTCCATGTGGCGGCGCTGCTTCGCGTCATAGGGCTGGAAAATCGCATCCGCGCGCCCGTCGAACTCGGTCGGCAGCACGCCGAAACGCGTGCACAGCTCGATGTTGAACGCGGGCGCCGCCTTCACCCACTTGCCTTCCAGGTACATCACCGCGTAACCGTGGTGCATGAAATACGTCGTGCCGCCCATGAGCACCTTGAGTTTTTCCGTGGTCAGGTGGTTGACCACGTCGGACAGGCCGATGGCGCAGGGGATGCCCAGCGCGCGCGCCGCGGCGGCGAGCAATACGGCTTTGGGAATGCAATACGCCGATTTCGCCGCAAGCACATGGCTCGCGACGTAGATCGCGGGATCGAGGCGCATCGAGAACGGATCGTAACGGATGCCGTCGCGCACCGCGTAGAACAGCTTCACAGCGCGCGCGATGTCGCTCTTTTCGGAGCCCGCCGCCTGCTCGGCGAAGCGGCGCACCGCAGCGCTGTCGCAATCGATGAAACGCGTGCTTTGCAGGTATTCGGGGCCGGGTTCCGGCTTGCTGCCTGGGGGTGTATGGATCATAGGACGGCATTGTAGCAAGTCCACGGCCTATTTTTTCCCCGTCATCGCCTCCGGCCGCACCCAGGCGTCGAACTGCTCCGCCGTCACATAGCCCAGCGCCAGCGCCGCTGCGCGCAGCGTCTCGCCGTTCTGGTGGGCGCGTTTGGCGATTTGCGCCGCCTTGTCGTAGCCGATATGCGGGTTGAGCGCCGTCACCAGCATGAGCGAGTTCGCGAGCAGCGCCGCGATGCGCTCGCGCCGGGGCTCTATGCCCGCCGCGCAATGCAGGTCGAAGCTGGCTACGCCTTCGGCGAGCAGGCGTGCGCTCTGCAGGAAATTATGAATGATCAGCGGTTTGTACACGTTGAGCTCGAAGTTGCCCGAGGCCCCGCCGATATTGATTGCGACGTCGTTGCCCATCACCTGGGCGCTAAGCATGGTGAGCGCCTCCGCCTGGGTCGGATTGACCTTGCCCGGCATGATCGAGCTGCCCGGCTCGTTCTCCGGCAGCGTGAGCTCGCCGATGCCGCAGCGCGGCCCCGAGGCGAGCCAGCGCAGGTCGTTGGCGATCTTGGTGAGCGAAGCCGCCACCGTCTTGAGCGCGCCGTGCGCGTGCACCAGCGCATCATGCGCGGCCAGAGCCTCGAACTTGTTGCGCGCGGTCACGAACGGCAAGCCGGTGCGGCGCGCGAGTTCCCTGGCGACGCGCTGGCCGAATTCGGGATGCGCGTTGAGCCCGGTGCCGACCGCGGTTCCTCCGAGCGCAAGCTCGCACAAATGCGTCTGCGCCGCCTGCACGTGCGCGACGCCATGCTCCAGCTGGGCGACATAGCCGGAAAATTCCTGCCCCAGCGTCAGCGGCGTCGCATCCTGCAGGTGGGTGCGCCCGATCTTGACGATGTCGGCGAACGCGGCCGATTTTGCCGCAAGCGTAGCGCGCAGGGCGCGCAATGCCGGCACCAGCGCAGCGCTGATCGCCTGCACCGCGGCCACATGCATGGCGGTCGGAAACACGTCGTTCGAGGACTGGCCCCGGTTCACGTCGTCGTTCGGATGCACCAGGCGCGCCTCGCCGCGCCCGCCTCCCATCAGTTCGGAAGCGCGGTTCGCAAGCACTTCGTTCAGGTTCATGTTGGTCTGCGTGCCCGAGCCGGTCTGCCACACGACCAGGGGAAACTCGTCATCCCACTTGCCTGCAAGCACCTCGTCCGCCGCAGCGACGATGGCCGCGGACTTGGCCGCCTCCAGCGCGCCGAGCTCCGCATTCACGGTGGCGCAGGCGCGCTTGACCAGCGCCAATGCCAGGATCAGCTCGCGCGGCATGCGCTCGCTGGAAATGCGGAAATGCGCGAGCGAGCGCTGCGTCTGCGCGCCCCACAGGCGCTCGGCCGGAACTTCGACAACGCCGAAACTGTCGCGTTCGTTGCGGAATGCCGTCATGGTGTGCCTCTTTGACTTAGCGCGGACTAAAAACCGTCCGCGCGGATCGCCGATCTTGAACAATATTCCAGCGCTGCCATTGATTTTATCCATAACCGTGTATTTGGTGCGGATGCGCTTTTCATCCGTACCAGATACGGTTGGCGCGCGGAGCGCGCAATGGCCGCGCGCCGATCCAGCGGACGTAGGATGAAACCTCGAATTGCAGCGATCGAACTTGCGCGGACGGCGCCCCGTCCGCGCGGATCGCCGATTACGCACGGATGAAAAGCACATCCGTGCGTAATCGGCGATCTTGTATAACACCATCACGCCGTCTTCGGTGTTAACAATAACCATGTTTTCTGAACGGATGTGCTTTTCATCCGTTCAGAAAACATGGTTGGCGCGCGCAGCGCGCAATCTCACCTTACGCCAGGTCGACCCTGAGCCAGATAGTCACCGGCCCGTCGTTGGTCAGGCTCACTTGCATGTGCGCGCCGAAGCGCCCGGTTTCGACCCGGGGATAGACCGCCCGCGCCTGCGCCGCAAAATAATCGAACAAGCGCTCGCCTTCGGCCGGCGCTGCGGCCGGAGTGAAACTCGGGCGCATGCCTTTGTGCGTATCGGCGGCCAGCGTGAACTGCGGCACCAGCAGCAGGCCGCCCTGCACTTCGCGCAGGCTGAGGTTCATTTTGCCTGCGGCGTCGCCAAACACCCGATAACCCAACACACGCTCGAGCAGCCTGTCGGCTTGGGTTCGGCCGTCGCCGCGCTCGGCGCAGACCAGCACCAGCAGGCCCGCGCCGATCGCGCCCACGCTCGCGCCGCCGACCTCCACCCGGGCCTGGGTCACGCGCTGCAATAGCCCGATCATGGCGCGATCAATCGGTGTATTTGATGGTCAGATTCTGCAGCGGCAGGCCGCTGATCTCGGTGGACCAGGTTTCGCCCGGTCTGACCGGCAGCGCGTCGGTGATGGTGCCGGTGGTGATGATCTCGCCCGCCGCGAGCGGCTGCATGAAAGGCTGGCGCGCCAGCAGGTCGGCGAGAAATCCCAATGCGTGCGCCGGGCTGCCGAGCACGTTGGCGCCTACGCCCTCGATCTGCCTGACGCCGTCCTTGAGCAGCGCGACCTTGAGCCCGGGCAGCGCGCGCGCCAGCGCCGCAATGTCCGCTTCGCGCAGCGCCTGCGGCTCGCCCAACACTAGGCGCGCATGGCAGGCCCAGTCGGCCGTGGCATCGGCGAGCTTGAATTTCCAGTCGAAATGGCTGTGCACGATCTCCACGCTGTGCGCATACCACTCGGCCGCCCGCAGCAGCTGCTCCGGATCGCTGCAGCCCACCGGAACCGGGCGGCGCAGCTTGAACGCGATCTCCGGTTCCATGCGCGGCGACACCGTGCCCGCGAGCGAGACCTCGGCTTTTCCGCCGCGCGCGTAACTCACGCTGTCGGCATACACATGCGCCCACATCGGCGCATCCACGCCGTACAAGGCCCAGATGCTGCGATTGGTGAATCCGATCTTGCGCCCCACGGGCTGCGCGCCGCGGCTGCGGCGCAGCCGCATCAGTTCGGCCGCGACCAGGTAGGCGGCGTCCAGATCGAAATCCGGATGGCGCGCCGCGATCGAAGCCATCCGTTCGGCCCGGTCGTGCGCCTGCAGCAACTCGCGCGCGATGCTCCCGATTTGTTGCGGCGACACGGATCCCCGCCTATTTCGCCACCATCGCATCGCGCACTTGCTGCAGCGCGCTCTGGTCCTCGATGGTGGTGAGGTCGCCCGGGTCGCGCCCTTCGCAGATCGCCTGGATCGAGCGGCGCAGCACCTTGCCCGAGCGGGTCTTGGGCAGCAGCGTCACGAAATGCACGCGCGCCGGCCGGCCGATCGCGCCCAGCTGCTGGTCCACGGTTTTCATCACCGCGCCTTCGAGCGCCATGCGCCCGGCGCTGCTCGCGATCTGGGCCGGGTCCTTGAGCACGGCAAATGCGACCGGCACCTGGCCTTTGAGCTGATCGGCCATGCCGATCACCGCGACTTCCGCGATCGCAGGATGCGAACTGATCGCCTCCTCGATTTCGCGCGTGCCGAGCCGGTGGCCGGCGACGTTGATCACGTCGTCGGTGCGGCCGAGGATGAAGTAATAGCCGTCCTTGTCGCGTATGCCCCAGTCGAACGTCGAGTATGCGAGCTGGCCCGGTATGGTCTCGAAATACGTCTTGACGAAGCGCTCGTCGTCACCCCAGACGGTACTCATGCAGCCGGGCGGCAGCGGCGGCATGATCGCGACCACGCCCTTCTCGTCCGTGCCCACTTCCTCGCCCGTGGACTCGTGCAGCAGCTTCAGGTTATAGCCGTACATGGGGAAACCGGGACTGCCGAACTTGCGCGCAATGTCCTCCACGCCCATCGGATTGGCGAGGATGGGCCAGCCGGTTTCGGTCTGCCAGTAATTGTCGACGATCGGCCGCCCCAGCCCCTCCGATATCCACTGCGCCGTCGGCTGATCGAGCGGCTCGCCGGCGAGGAACAGGAATTTGAGCGAAGACAGATCGTATTTCTTCAGGAACGCCGGGTCCTGCTTCTTCAGCACCCGGATCGCCGTAGGCGCGGAAAACATCACCGCGACCTTGTACTGCTCGACGAGCTTCCACAGGATACCGCCGTCCGGACGCACCGGCGTGCCCTCGTACATGATCGTGGCCATGCCGGCGAGCAGCGGCCCGTAGATGATGTAGGAATGGCCGACCACCCAGCCGATGTCCGAGGTCGAAAAATAGGTCTCGCCGGCGTTGCCGCAGAAAATATGCTGCATCGACGCCGCGAGCGCCACGGCATGCCCGCCGACGTCGCGCTGCACGCCCTTCGGTTTGCCCGTGGTGCCCGAGGTGTACAGAATGTAAGACGGCGCGTTCGACTCCAGCCAGACGCAGGGCACCTGCGCCTGCATATGTTGCGCGCGCAATTCGGCCCAGTCGAGGTCGCGGCTGGGCACGCGCGCAAATCCCGGCGCCAGGCCGCGGTCGACCAGTAT
Source organism: Pseudomonadota bacterium (assembly GCA_021811085.1). GTDB lineage: Bacteria > Pseudomonadota > Gammaproteobacteria > Burkholderiales > SG8-39 > 2-12-FULL-64-23. Next base: position 74,017 of record JAJZPQ010000015.1, read on the forward strand.
CACTTTCTCCGGCGGAAATCTGGACAGCGCGATCGCCTCGTCCAGCAGGGGCTTGTACGCAACCACTTTCCCCGCGCGTGAACCCGCGTCGGCGCTGATGATGAGCTTGGGCTGGGCGTCGTCGATGCGGCTCGCGAGGCTGTGCGCAGCGAAGCCGCCGAACACCACCGAATGGATGGCGCCGATGCGCGCGCAGGCGAGGATGGCGAAGCAGGCCTCGGCGATCATCGGCATGTAAATCAGCACGCGGTCGCCCTTGCCCACGCCCAGGCTTTGCATCGCGGCGGCACAGCGGTTCACTTCCGCGTGCAGTTCGCGAAAGCTGTAGGTCTTCTCGGTATCGGTTTCGGTGGAGACGAAAATCAGCGCATTCTGCTCCGCCCTGTCCTTGAGGTGGCGGTCGACCGCGTTGTAGCAAAGATTGGTCTCGCCGCCGACGAACCACTTGGCAAACGGCGGCCGGCTGTAATCCAGCACCCGGCCGAAGGGTTTGTGCCAATGGATCAGCTTCGCCTGCTCGCCCCAGAATCCTTCCGGATCGCTGATCGAGCGCTGGTGGAATTCCCCGTATTTGGTCCCCATATCTCCCCCCTTACGCGTACGTCGGCCCCGATAATAACTATGCTACAGGCAGCTTACTCGGGGCTTACAGGTGCCACTCATGCGCAACGATCTAAGTCCCGCACTCAATATTGCAGAATTGCGATGTTGCGCAGACGAGAAACCGTCCGCGCGGATCGCCGATTGCGCGCGGATGAAACCCCATCCGCG
>JAJZPQ010000016.1 GCA_021811085.1 Pseudomonadota bacterium
CGCTTTGTCGCAACCACGGCTTGCCCAGATTGCTTTGCCTCGCTCATCGTTCGCCTCCTTCGCCAAAAGGACAAACGCTGACATATTCGGCTCAGCTACGGTAGTACGGGGATTTGGGGACGCTTACTTCCGTCTTGCCATGAGTCTATAAAAAGACTATATTTGGTCCTAGTCGAACATTAGGAGCACGGCCATGCGCTACAGATCGCAAGTCAAACCGATCAGCTATCTCAAGGCCAACGCCGCCGAGGTTCTGACACGCCTCGCCGAGCGCCGTGAGCCCTTGGTCATCACGCAAAACGGTGAAGCCAAGGCAGTGTTGCAGGACGTGGCCTCGTTCGAGGAGACCCAGGAAACCATGGCTTTGCTGAAAATCCTGGCATTGGGTAATCAAGACGTGGCAGCCGGCAAAGTCAAGCCAGTGGCTGATGTCGTGGACCGCCTGCGTGCCAAGCGCGCAACCGTCTGATGCCAGGCACTTCGGCGAAGTTCGACGTCCTGCTCACCGCGGGCGCCGAGCAGGATTTGGAGGCCATTCACGACTACATCTCGGAGTTCGACTGCGTTGCCAATGCCAACCATGTGTTGGACCAGTTGATGGCAGTCGCGGAGAGTGTGGCGCACTTTCCGGAGCGTGGCAGCTATCCGAAAGAACTGGTCGCGCTGGGCATCAAAGAATACCGCCAGACTTCGTTCAAGCCCTACCGGGTGATTTATCGGGTCGCAGGAAGCCAAGTCATCATCTATCTCATCGCAGACGGCCGACGGGATATGCAATCGCTGCTTGCCCGCAGGCTGCTGGGCGCATAGCCCATCGGCTGAAGCTGGACAACTCGGCGCAATTGCCGCGCAGGCTTGCACCAGCGCCAGCTAGCCTGCGCCCCTTGCATCGGCTCCGCTGCGCAAAGCGAGCAGCGTCCCCAACGCGATGAGCGACAGCGCTGCCGAGACCGTCAGCGCGCCTCGCGCACCCCATGCATCGAGGACCAGGCCGAACGCCAAGGGCGCCAGCGCCTGCATGCCGCGCGCGACGACCGACAGGAGTCCGGTGCGCTCGCCGTAACCCGCGGGACCGAACAGCGCGAGCGGCAGCGTCCCCTTGGCAATCGTGATCATGCCGTTGCCGGCGCCATGCAGCATCGCGAAGCCGAAGGCGCCCGCCGGCGTGCCGAATAGCAGCGCAATGAAGGCCACCCCCACCGGATGCAGCGCCGTCGCGACGCGCGCGGTGATCAGCGGATGGATGCTGAAGCGTTGGGCAATGCCGAATTCGGCAATCCGCGCCGCTACCTGCGCCGGACCGAGCAAAGCGCCGGCGGTGACGGCGATAGCGGTCGTTACACCCGTAGCGACCAGCAGCCCGGGCAGATGCGCCGCCATCGCCGAAGTAACAAATGCGGTGCTGGCGAAAAACATCGCGAGCAAGATCGAGGTACGGATCGGCGCTGGCGCAAGCGCAGGGCCAGAAACCTTAGCTGCTGCGCCGACCGCTTTGTCCGTTCCCGCTGTCGGGCGTCTGTCCTCTTCGGGGATGACCAGGAGATTGATCGGCAGGGCGAGCAGGATATGGATGGCCGCCCAGGTCAGGCAGCAGGCACGCCAGCCGAAGTGCGCCGACAGAAAAGCGCTCAAAGGCCAGCCTACGGTGCTGGCGAATCCGGCGATCAGCGTAATCCCGGTGATCGGCGCGCGCGCCCCCATGCCGTGCAGGCGCACCAGCGTCGCGAATGCCGCATCGTAGAGCCCCAGGGCCATGCCCGCACCCAGTACGCACCAGGCAATCATCAGCAGGGCCACGTTTGCGCTCGCGCCGAGCAGGATTAGCCCGCCGGCGAGTACCAGGTTGGAAATTGCCAGCACGCGCCTGCCGCCGTGCAGATCGATCGCGCGGCCGGCGGCCGGCCCGGCCAGCGCCATCACCACCAGGGACAGCGAGAATGCGCCGAACACCGTCGATTTTCCGACCCCGAGGTCGGCGGCGATCGGTGCTGCGAGGATCGCAGGCAGGTAGGTCGAGGACGCCCAGGCGATGGTCTGGGTAATACCGAGCGCGATGACTTGGTGGCTGGTCTTGCCGCTGGCGGAAAACTTTTCCATCGCCGGCAAGTCTGATGCGTGTGACCGGATTTGTCTATGACGTCTGCGAGGCGTCGATCTTGGCCGCGCCCGCGCGATGAGCGCTTAGCAGGAGGCACGGATACGCGCCGGCAATTCGCCTCGGCTCCTCGTATCCAAGATGAGCGAGAAGCCGCTCAATCCTTCAGCGCCCCCATGGTCAAGCCCTGCACGATGGACTTGCGCACGAAGAACGCGAATATGGAAACCGGCAGCACAATCAAGGTAGCGGCGGCGCCGATGCCGGCCCAGTCTATCTTGCCGTAGGAAATGAAGTTGTACACCGCGACCGGCACCGTCTTGGTCTGCGGCCCGGAGAGGATCAGCGAAAACAGGAACTGGTTCCAGGAGAAGATGAAGGCCATGATCGCCGAGGTGGCGATGCCGTTGCGCATCAGCGGCAGCACAATCAGGAGAAAGCTCTGCCAGCGCGAGCAGCCGTCGATCATCGCCGCGTCCTCCAGTTCGCCCGGCATGCTCTCGAAAAACGACACCATCAGCCAGATCACCATCGGCATCGTGATGATCAGGTGGGTGACCGTAAGCGCGCTGTAGCTGTCGATCAGCTTCAGGTAGCGGAAAATGATGTACCACGGCAGCAGATAGCTCACGAACGGCGTCATGCGCGCAATCAGGATCAGGATGCCGATCTTTCCCTGGCGGTACTTGGCGATCGAATAGGCTGCCGGCAATCCCAGCACCAGCGAGATCGCGGTGGCCAGGGTGGCGATGATCAGGCTGTTCATCAAGTAATGGAAGAAATTGTATTGCTCGAACACCGCCCGGAAATTTTCCAGCGTCGGCATGAAAATGAACTCCGGCGGATAGGAAATGTTCTGCACGCCGGTTTTGAGCCCGGTCATGATCATCCAGACGAACACGAACAGCGGCGGCGCGCATAGCGCGATCGCGCCCGCATAGAACAGGATCGTCTTCAGCGCTTTGGCGGTTCGATTCTTGGCCATATCCGTTCCGGTCACACCGCGGACGCATCGCGCCGCAGGCGGTTCATGAGCACGTTGAACACCAGCACCACCAGAAACACCACCACCATCAGGGCCGAGCCATAGCCGGCCTTGAAGAAGCCGAAGCTCACGTTGTAGGAATACAGGTAAAGCGTCTCCGACGCGATGCCGGGCCCGCCCTGGGTGATGGTGTAGATCATGTCGAATTCCTTGAGGTTATCCAGGGAGCGCAGCATCAGCGCGGCGATCAGCACCGGCCGGATCAGCGGCAGCGTGATGTACCAGAAGATCTGCAGCGGGTTCGCGCCGTCGATGCGCGCCGCCTCGTAGGGATCCTGCGGCAGGGACTTCAGGCCCGCGAGCACGATCAGCGTGATCATCGGCGTCCATTTCCAGACGTCGACCATCACCAGAGTCGGCACGACCATATGCTCGCTGCTGACCCACAGTCCCGGCGGTAGCCCGATGCTCGTGAGCATATAGTTGATCACGCCGATTTCGGGATTCAGCATGATGCGCCAGATCAGCGCGACGGCGACCGGCGTCGCGGCAAACGGGATGATGTAGATCGCCTGCACCGCTTCGCTGCCCCTGAAGGCGCGGTTGAAATAGAGCGCGATCATCAGGCCGAGAAACAGCTCCAGCGCAAGGCTCGCACCGCTGAAATAGACCATCACCTTCACGCCGTTCCAGACGCGCTCATCCCCGAACGCTTCGACGAAATTGTCGAAGCCGATGAACTGCGGCTGCCCCAGCCCGACGGTCCATTTGGTGAACGTCAGGTAGAGGTTGAACACGATGGGCAGAACAATGATCAGAAACAGCACGGCCACCGCGGGCGCCGGAAAGAAAAAGCGCTGGCGGCGATCGACGAAACGGGAGATGGCGCTGAATGCAGCCGTCATTTCAGTGAATTCACCCATGGGAAACCGGATCCGCCCGCGTCGAGCGCGGCGGGCAGACCCGGCAACACCAAATTACCGCTCCATCTTCTTGTCCATCAGTTCGGCCGCCTTCCTCGCAGAAGCGGCTACGTCCTTGCCTTCGATCGCGTCCACGATCACCTGACCGGTGATGTCGCGAATCTCGGGCACGTTGATCACGGGCGGGTTCCATTGGCCCTGGCCGATGTCGAAGGACTTCATCGTCGCGGCGGTCCAGTCCGGCTGCTTGTCGTTGGCCTTGTATTCCTTGGAATCCCATGACGATTTACGCCCGGACGGGACGCCGGCGAGCAGCGCGCCGAGACAATTCTCCTTGTTGGTCGCCCACTGAACAAAAAGCCAAGCCGCCTTCTGCCGCTCGGGCGTGCTGGCCTTCGCGATCGAGAGACTCCAGTTGGAGACATGCGGCAGGCGCAAGCCTTTCGGACCGGCCGGAATCACGGCATAGCCGACCAGGCCGGCCACTTTCGATTCCTTCGGGTTCTCGTACAGCGCCTTGAACACGTTGGCGTCGTAGATCATCGCCGCCTTGCCCTCCATGAAGGCGGAGGTGCTCTCGGCCCAATGCAGCATGGTGCCGCCCTGCGGTCCGTAGTTCCTGAGCAAATCGCCGTAGAACTTGAACGCAGCGATGTCCTCGGGAGAGGCGAAATTCGACTTACCCTGCGCGTTGGTCCAGGAACCGCCGAAGCTATAGAGGAAGTCGACCCACTGGGAGGTGGCCGCCGCTTTCTTGCCGCGCAGCGTGATGCCGACGAGCTTTTTGCCGTCCACCTCCTTGCCGTGGAAGAACTTGGCAGTGGCTTCCAACTCCTTCATGGTCGTGGGGACCTTCTGCTTGAACTTGGCGAACAGATCCTTGCGATACGCCAGCAGCGAGGTCTCGGCGTTGATGACGACGCCGATCTGCTTGCCGTCCACCGAGGACGCCTTGGCGAAGCTGGCGAAGAAGTCCTTCGGATCCCAGGAACGATCGGTCAGCTTGGGGTCGGCGATGTACGCATCCAGAGGCTGCAGCCATCCCGCCTTGGAGTAGTACAGGTCGTCCTGACCCGGCATGATCATGTAGCCGTCCACCTTGCCGCCGGAATTCAGTTCGATCGTGAGCTTGTTGCGGTACTGATCCTCGGGAAAGGCCTCGATCACGACCTTGATGCCGGTCAGTTTCTCGAACTCGGCCACCTTCGGCTCGATGTAGGTCGTAAACGGATGCTTGTTCATCAGGAAACGAATCTCGGTTCCCTGAGATTGTTTCCAGTCGATCTGGGCGGATGCGCTCGCCGAGATCAGACTGGTGCACAGCAGGCCCGCCAACGCGACAAATTTCAGTGCCTTTCTCATACAGTGCCTCCTAGTCAAGTGATATTGCCAAATGCGTTACACAATGGTCTGCGACGTTTCCCTGTCGAACACATGCGTCTTCACCATCTTCAGGTCCACGTCCAGCCTTTGTCCCTCGGTCAGCGTCTGCTCCGGCGCCTCCATCAGGGCCACGAGGGAATGCGCCCCGCAAGTCAAATAAACGAAGATCTCCGCTCCCAGGGTCTGGACCACGTCGGTGCGCGCCGTAAGGGTGTTGCCGGCGCGCGCGTCCGCCGCAGGGTCGTGCGCCGCGATGTCCTCCGGACGCACGCCGAAGACGACCTGCCGTCCGGCGTAGGGTTCGAGCCGGGCATTGAACGCCGCCGGCGCCTTTACTTTGAATTCGCCGGCGTCGATGTACCAGGCGTCCGCTTCACGCACCAAGGTGGCGTCGATAAAATTCATCGCCGGCGAGCCGATGAACCCGGCGACGAAGCGGTTCGCCGGCTTCGCGTAGACCTCCATCGGCACTCCGGTCTGCTGCAGCGCGCCTTTGTGCATGATGAAAATCCGGTCGGCCATGGTCATGGCTTCGACCTGATCGTGGGTGACGTAGATGATGGTGGCGCCAAGGCGCCGGTGGAGTTTGCTGATCTCGGCGCGCATGGCCACCCGCAGCTTGGCATCGAGATTGGACAGCGGCTCGTCGAACAGGAACACCTTAGGCTTGCGCACAATCGCCCGTCCCAGGGCCACGCGCTGGCGCTGCCCTCCCGAGAGTTCCTTCGGCTTGCGCTCCAGCAGATCGTGAATGCCGAGGATGTCGGCCGCCTCCTGCACGCGCGCGTCGATTTCCGCTTTGGGAAACTTGCGGATCTTGAGTCCGAAACCCAGGTTCTCGCGCACGTTCATGTGCGGGTAAAGCGCGTAATTCTGAAACACCATGGCGATGTCCCGGTCCTTCGGGTCCATGTCGTTGACCAGCGTATCGCCGATGAAAATCTCGCCCGAGGTGATCGGCTCGAGGCCGGCGATCATGCGCAGTGCCGTCGTTTTGCCGCAGCCGGAAGAGCCGACGAGCACGGCGAATTCCCGGTCGTGGACCTCCAGCGACAGGTCGTCCACGGCCGTCACCGAATTGAAGCGTTTCACCAGGTTTTTCAGAATCACATTGGCCACGTCGCGTGTCTCTTTCGTCGGGTGCTCGGTCTCTGCCGCAGCGGTCTAAATCGAGTAAGCAGAAAACCCGCCGTCGATGGGCACCACCACGCCGGTCACGAATGCGGAAGCGTCCGACAACAGCCACACCAAAGCGCCGATCAGGTCGTCGGGCTCGCCATACCGGCCCATGGGCGTGTGCGCGATCACCTGGCGCGCACGCGGCAGCAGTTCGCCCGTCGCGGCATCGATATGCAGGAAGCGCAACTGCTCGGTCATGAAGAAGCCGGGTGCGAGCGCGTTGACGCGCACACCGGCGTGGGAAAAATGCACCGCCAGCCACTGGGTGAAATTGCTCACCGCAGCTTTCGCGGCCGAATAGGCGGCCACCTTCGTCAGCGGCATGAGGGCGCTCATCGAGGAAATGTTGACGATCGATCCTTTGCCCCGGGCGACCATGCCGCGGGAAAACGTTTGTGTCGTCAGAAACGTGCCCATGAAATTCAAGTCGAACACGTGGCGGAATCCGGCCGGATCGAGATCGAAGAAGGACTGCGCCGCAGCGTCCGCCTGGACCGGCTGCGCGAATTCGACCGAGGTACTTCCCCGGGGATCATTCCCTCCGGCGCCGTTGATCAGCAGATCGGGAGATCCCCAGGCTGCGCAGACCGCGTCACAGCATTGCCGCAGTTGAACTGCATCGAGCACGTCGCAGCCAAAGGCGAGTGCCGTGCCGCCGGCGCGCGTGATCGCCTGCGCCCGGGCTTCTGCTTTTTCCAGGCTGATGTCCAGAACCGCCACGTTCACGCCCATCGTTCCCAACGCGTCGGCCATCGCGCCGCACAGCGCGCCCCCGCCGCCGGTGATGACGACCGTCTTTCCGCCCAGATCGAAACGCTGCAACTGCGCGTTGCCCATGTCACCCTGCCTCCGAGCCCGCACTCACAGTCCGCCGCGCTCGTCGGCGAACGCGATCACTTCATCCCAGAACGGCATGGATATCGAGCAGCCGTGCCGGGTCACCACCATCGCACCGCAGGCGTTGCCGAGCCGCGCCGCCTTGTGCAGACTCCATCCCTTTACGTAGCCGTAGAGAAAGCCCGCGCCGAAGGCATCGCCCGCCCCGAGGATGTTCTGCACCGTCACCGGGAACCCCGGCACGTCCTCCGGCGCCCTGCCCCGCTGGTGGATGCGGCAACCCGCCTCCCCGAGTTTCTCGACCACTAGCGCGGGTCCCAAATCCAGCAGATCGGCCACGTGTTCCGCCGTATTGCCGCTGACGCGGGCGTCGCTGATCTGCGAGTGCGTCAATCGAACCGAACGCGTATCGGTCAGCATCGCCGCGTTGATCTCGTCTTCGGTGCCCATGATGATGTCGGCGCAACGCAGCGCGGAGCGCACCGCCGTGCCGAACGCGCGCGGGTCGTGCCACTGGTTCGGCCGGAAATCCAGGTCGAGGACCACGGTCGCGCCCGCCTTGCGCGCGAGCTCCGCCGCATACAGCGTGGCGCTGCGGCTCGGCTCCTGGCTCAGATTCGTGCCGGCGAACTGGAATACGCGGCTCTCTCCGATCGGCGCGGCCAGCACATCGTCGATCGATAGCGCAATATCGGCGCAGTTGTCGCGGTAGAACACCAGCGGAAACTTGTCGGGCGGCTCGATGCCGAGCACGACGGCACTCGTGTGGCGTCCGGGTTTGCGCGGGCTGAACGCGATGTCCACGCCTTCCTGCGTCAGAAAATGGGCGACGAAATCGCCGACCGGATCCTCGCCGAACGCGGTCAGGAGCGCAGATTTCAATCCCAGCCGGCGGCAGCCGACGCTCATGTTCGTGGGCGAGCCGCCGACGTAGGCAGCGAAGCTGCGGATATCGACAAACCTGGCCCCGATATCGTTGCTGTAAAGGTCCATGCCGGAACGGCCCATGTGAAAGGTATCGTAAGCACGCTCGGGCTGGCGCTGGGGTTCCATGCCATGAATTAGATAGCGCGAGGCGGAGTCGACAGTTGATTATTGTCAATAGACTTTACGAATCGGCGCGTACATTCGGTGCGCTGCCCCGGGGCGTAGGCCGCTCGTCTGGGTCGCGCTGACGGCCGGCTACGGCGCTATTTGATTGCTCTACCCAAACAATGTCAGAAAGTCGCATGACCACCCAATTGCGCCTCGGTAAACCATGGGGCCTGCGCCGCATGGCGACGCCGGCCGGTCACTTCAACATGATGGCCGTGGACCAGCGCCATCAGATTGCGTCTTTCATTGCGAAAAAGCTCGGCATCGCCGCAGACGCCGTGAGCTTCGCCGACATGGTCGCGATCAAGCGCCTGCTGGTGCAGGAACTGGGTGCGCAGGTCAGCGCAGTCCTGCTGGACCCGAACTTTTCGTTTCCCGGCGCGCTGCAAACGCTGCCTGCGCGCACCGGCTTCCTCGCGACGCTCGAGGACCATCGCTATGAAGACAGCCCGGGAGGCCGCAGATCGCATTCGATATCCAACTGGAGCGTCGAACAAATCAAACGCGCGGGCGGCGACGGTGTGAAATTGCTGACCTGGTTTCGGCCCGACGCCGACCCGGACATCCTCGCGCACCAGAAAGCCTTCGTTGAGAATGTCGGCAATGAATGCCGCCGCCACGACATTGCGCTGGTGCTGGAACTACTGGTGTACCCGTTTGCCAACGCTGCGAGGCACGCTTCCGATGATTTCGACTCGCCTGACAAGCACGCCGAACTGGTGCTCGCGGGCGTGCGCGAGTTCGTGCGTCCGCGCTACGGCGTGGACCTGCTGAAGCTCGAAAGCCCGCTGCCAGGCGCGACGCTGCCGCCGCGCGACGGCGGCAGCGCGCATCTGCAGGCGCAACGATGGTTCGACGCGATGGGCGCCATCTGCCGCGATGCCGGCATGCCTTGGGTGATGCTCTCCGCCGGCGTCACAGCGGCGCAGTTCCTACGGGTGATGGAGTACGCCTACGCCGCCGGCGCCAACGGCTTCCTCGCCGGACGCGCCATCTGGTGGGACGCGTTGCAGCAATTTCCGGACATGGCGAATTTCGCAGCGCAACTGCGCGCGCAAGGCCGCGCCACCTTGCGCGAACTCGATGCGCTCACGCTGCGCGCGGGCAGCCAGTGGCGCCCGGACTACAGCGCCCTGGACGGCATCAAGTCCGAAGGCGAGGTGTGCGCGACGTATATCTAGCTGGAAATCGTTGCAATATCCCTGGCGGGCGCTCACCGATTAGCGCGTTCTTCCCCGCTGCTCGATGGCTTCGTGACGCGCGAGTGTAGCCCTGGCGCGCTCCACCACCGGTATGTCGACCATTTTCCCGTCCACCTCGATCGCGCCCTGATTGCCGCCGGCAGCCGCCTCGAACGCGGTAACCACTTTGCGCGCCCGCTGCACTTCTTCCGCGGAGGGCCGGAACTCCTCGTTCAGGATCGCAATCTGCGACGGATGGATCACCGACGCACCGGTGAAACCGAGCCGCCGCGAGCGCCGGGCAGTGGCGCGGAATGCGTCCAGATCCTTGTAATCCGCCACCGTGCCGATGAAGCCCAGCGGCAGCACGCCCGCGGCGCGCGCCGCGATCACGATCTGCTGCTTCGGGTAGAACAGCCCTTCGGCTTCCGGCACCATGCCTACCGACAGTGCAAAATCCTCCGCTCCCAGCGTCAACGCGACCACGCGTGCATGCGCCGCTGCAATTTCCCGCACCCGAAAGAATGCGGCGGCGCTCTCGATCATGGCCACGAGCTGGGTATGCCCCTGCGGCAGGCCGCGTTCCGCCTCGAGTTCGTCCAGTACCTCGGCCACCATGTGCACGTGGTCCGGGCTCTCGGTCTTCGGCAGCATCAGCGCGCAAATCTCCCGGCTCACCACCGCCTCCAGGTCGCGCAGGCACAAGCGCCAGGGCCGGTTGATGCGCACCACCACGTCGGCGCCCGCGCGCGCGACCTTCGGCGCCGCGCCGGCGACGAGCGTGCGCGCGCGCTCCTTGTCCTTGGGCAGGATGCTGTCCTCCAGATCGAGAATGATCACGTCGGCGCCGCGCGTGTGCGCGCTGTCGACAAACTTGTCCACGTTCACCGGCACGAACATCATCGAGCGCCAGATCGGCAGTCGCTTTTTCTCACTCATCACTGTTCCTTTGGTTCGGATTGAATTCCAACCGGGGCATCTTGTTCAAATGATCTTTCGCCGCGCAGGTGGCGCACGATGTTGCTCGCGGCGATGGTGCCCACGCGCAGCAGCGCACCCTTGGTCGATCCCCCGATATGCGGCGTGCAGATGGCGCTGCCGAGTGCGAACAAGGGATGCCCCGGATCGGGCGGCTCCGCGGCAAACGCGTCGAGTCCCGCCCACGGCGCCGCAGCCGAAGCCCAAGATCGAAATCTTCATCCCGCTGCGGCCGAATTTTCGCTTCTCCATTGCTATTTGGCTTTATGTTGTTGTGTCTTGGTCTTTCGATCAGTCCTTCAGCGACGCGATCAAATCCACATACTGGCGCATCGCTTCCTCTTTCGCCGTGCCCGCAATGCCGGCCCAGGCATCGTATTTCGCACGCGCGATGAAGTCTGTCATGCCGGGGCGCTCGTCTGCTGCGTCGCCGCTCGTACCCTGCTTGTACAACGCGTAGAGTTTCAGCAGAGTGTTGTTGTCCGGGCGCTCGGGGAGCTGCTTCGACTCCACGACTGCCGCCTCGAATTGTTGCTGCAGATCTGACATGGTTCCTCCAGCCAGTGCCGCCGGTGCCGGGGCCGACACCGAAGCGACATTGTTGGATAATGCCGGTTCTTTGAAGCGCTTGCCAGAGGGTTCCGCCCATGCCCAAAGCCGCTGTTGGCGCAATGACCCACCCCGCGACCCCGATGACGGGGAGCGCAGCGGTATTTCCGATCCTGATCTCGCTTGGTTTCTGCCACCTGCTGAACGACCTCATGCAGTCGCTGATCCCGGCCCTGTACCCGATGCTGAAGCAGGAGTTCCATCTGGACTTCACCCAGGTCGGACTGATCACCCTCGCGTTCCAGCTCACGGCCTCGCTGCTGCAGCCCACCGTTGGCACCTATACCGACCGCAAGCCGCAGCCGTATTCGCTCGCGCTCGGCATGGGCGCGACGCTGCTCGGACTCATCCTGCTTTCGCTTGCAAGCAGCTACGCCGCGATTCTGCTCGCGGCGGGCCTGGTCGGCACCGGATCGGCGGTATTCCATCCGGAAGCCTCGCGCGTCGCGAGGATGGCCTCGGGCGGCCGCTACGGCGTGGCGCAGTCGCTGTTCCAGGTCGGCGGCAATCTCGGCGGCGCGATCGGCCCGCTGCTTGCGGCTTTCATCATTCTGCCGCGCGGCCAGGGCGCGATCGCCTGGTTTTCGCTCGCCGCGCTGCTTGCCATGGTGGTGCTCGCGCGCGTGGGCATGTGGTACGCGGCACACCTGCGCGCGAACCGGCCCGGCGTGCACGCAAGCGCCTCCGGCGCCGGGATGCCGCAGGCGCGCGTGATTTTTTTCGTGTTCCTGCTGATGCTGCTCGTGTTCTCGAAGAACGTCTACACCGTGAGCCTGACCTCCTACTTCACGTTCTACCTGATCGGGCGCTTCGGGCTTTCGGTGCGGGATGCGCAAGTGCAGCTTTTTGTGTTCATGGCAGCGATCGCCGTCGGCACGCTCATCGGCGGCCCCATCTCGGACCGTATCGGCCGCCGGCCGATGATCTGGATCTCGATCCTGGGCGCGCTCCCGTTCACGCTCATGCTGCCCTACGCCAGCCTGTTCTGGACCGGCGTGCTGACGATCATCATCGGCCTGCTGATGGCTTCGGCGTTCCCCGCGATCCTCGTCTACGCGCACGAATTGATGCCCGGGCGCGTCGGACTGGTGTCGGGCATGTTCTTCGGCTTCGCATTCGGCCTGGGCGGCCTCGGCGCCGCAGCGATGGGCCGCATCGCCGACGCTCACGGCATCGCGGTGGTCTACGCGCTTTGCTCGTACCTGCCGGCGATCGGCCTCCTCGTCTGGTTCCTGCCCAACCTGGAACGGGGTCGGGCGCGGCATTCCGCTTGACGCAAGGCACAAGCGCCGCGCCAGGCTTCCGCCGCATGCGACCGACGGAGCTTCCCGGCTTTCCGAATTCATGCGCCCCCGGTATAATCTTCTCGCCAACGACGACCGAGTTTTGCCAGCACCATGAACCGCCACGACATCACCGCCAGATCTGAGCGCGCAGCGCGCAAGGGCGGAGCTTTTGTCGCGGGCGTTACGCTGCGCTTCGCAATGCTGAGCACTCCGGGCGCGATGATTCGCTCCCGCGGCGTCGGCGCATAAATCGGCCGGGCCGTCGCCCGCCGAGGTTCGAGGCGGGAAGGATGGCCACACGCAGTACCCCTCCTCCCTCTTCCGAAAGATTCTAGGGTCTTGCTGCGCCTACCGGCGCATCGAGGCCAGCTGCAATCGCCTCTGCGCCAGTCGAACGGCAAGGAAGCGTGTAACGTAAAACCGCTCACAAGGCGGTAATCGGAGCAATGAGCATGCAATCGAGCACTGACACAACGGCAGACGCGGGTAGCGTCCGCCGGCGCGGCAAGCTGTTGCGCAACCGCGACTTCCTCAGATTGTGGGGCTCGCTCACGATCACGCACTTCGGCGCGCAGATCACCTCGCTTGCCCTGCCGCTGACGGCGGCACTGATCCTGCAAGCCTCGCCGTTCGAAATGGGCGTGCTGATCGCGCTCGAAGCGCTGCCGTTCCCGCTGTTCGGGCTTTTCTCCGGCGTCATGGTGGACCGCTGGCGCAAGCTGCCCATCATCATCTCGGCCGACATCGGGCGCGGACTGGTTCTGCTCGTGGTGCCGGCCTGTGCCTGGCTCGGATGGCTCAACATGCCGGTGCTCTACGCCGCCGGTTTCCTGGTCGGCGCCGGCGGCGTGTTCGGCTGGCCTGCCTACCAGGTATTCATGACCGAGCGCGTGGGCCGCGGCAACTTGGTCGAGGCCAACGCCAAAATGGCGATGTCGGACTCGGCTGCGCAGCTGGTCGGGCCCGGAATCGCCGGCGCGCTGGTGCACTGGCTGACCGCCCCGTTCGCGATCCTGGCCGATGCGATCGGCTTCTTCTGCTCGGCGCTGCTGCTGCGCGGCATCGCTCCGGCGCCGAGCGATGCGCCCAAGCACGACGGCGAGCACATATGGGCGGACATACGTGAAGGGCTGCACGCCATCTGGCACAACCAGACCTTGCGCGCGCTCGCCTGGGCCCTGGCGGTCTGGCAGGTGTTCCGCCATGCCTTTCTCGCGGTGGTGGTGCTGTTCGCGACGCGCGATCTCGGCTTCTCAGCCGGACGCATCGGTGCGGTGTTCATGATGGCCGGCATCGGTTCTCTCGCCGCAGCGTGGGCGGTGAAGCCGCTCAACCGGCAGTTCGGTGTAGGACCGACCATGCTGGGAGGCCTGTTCGGTACCGGCGTAGCCTGGGTTGTCATCGGCCTCGCGCGCGGGCCATCGCTCGCGGCATCGCTGGTATTCGGCCTGGGCCTGTTCCTGCTCGACCTGAGCGCGATGGTGTTCTTCATCAACTATCTCGTGCTGAGGCAGTCGGTCGCGCACGACCGATTGCTCGGCCGCGTGACTGCGACCATGATCTGCCTCACCACGGCCACCGCGCCGCTCGGCGGTCTGACTGGAGGCTGGATCGCGCAGCAACTGGGACTGCGCGCGGCGATACTGCTTGCCGGCGTCGGCGCCATCCTGCTTACGCCGGTGCTCGCGTGGCTGTCGCCGCTCGCGCGCATGCGCTCGCTGTCGCAAATCGGGGAGGACAAGAGGTATCCTGTCGCGGCCTATGAATCGGTAGTAAAGGAGACGGTGTGAGCTACGATATCGAACGGCATATCGCACTTGAACGCGTATCCGGGATCGCGGCATTGCGCTGCGGCAGGTTCCGGCGATAATTACGATCCTGGCAACCAGAGCACCCAGAAGGACGACCATGGCGATCAAGCGCTCCCAAGGCAAGGACGGCACGCTCGTCGTGCTCGAGCACAGTTCGAAAATCCTCAGCGGCAATCCCTTGGGAGATCCGCATGTACGCAGGCTGGGCGTGTGGCTGCCGCCGCAATACGATCAGGGCAGCGGCGGATCGGGCCAGCGATTTCCGGTGCTGTGGGATCTGGTCGGATTCACCGGCTCGGGGCTGGGACACACCGGCTGGAAGCCGTTCGGCGATAACGTGCCGGAACGCGCGGCGCGGCTCATGCACACGCGCAAGATGGGACCGGCGATCATCGTGTTTCCGGACTGTTTCACCGCACTCGGCGGCAATCAGTACGTCAATTCCTCGGCGATCGGCAACTACGCGGACTACCTGACCCAGGAGCTCATTCCTTTCGTCGATCGCGAGTTTCGCACGCTCGCCTCGCGCGAGCATCGCGGCTGCTTCGGCAAATCCTCAGGCGGCTACGGCTCGATGATTCACGGCATGAAGTACGCGAAATACTGGGGGGCGATCGCCGACCACTCGGGCGACGCATACTTCGATTTTGTCTACTGGCACGACTGGCCCAATACCCTGAACACCCTCGCCCAGCATCGCGCGGCGAAACGCAAGCCCGGCGCCGTGGACATGCGCCGCGAATCGAACTATCGCGGCGCTGCGGCCGGATTCGACGACGGACGCATCAAGCGCTTCCTCGATCACGTGTGGAAGAAAGAGAAGCTCTCCGCAGCCGAAGCCCATTGCATCATGAACATCTGCATGGCCGCGACCTACGACCCGGATCCGAAAGCGCCGCTCGGATTCCGCGTCCCGTTCAATCTGGAAACCGGCGAAGCCCTGCCCGAGCGCTGGAAGAACTGGCGCCGCAACGACCCCGTAAACCTGGCGGACAAGTACCGCGCCAATCTCCAGTCCCTGCGCGGCATCTACATCGACTGCGGCTGGCGCGACCAATACCACATTCACTACGGCAGCCGCATCCTGTCCAAGCGCCTCGCGCAGGCCGGCATCCGCCATACCTACGAAGAATTCAATGACGACCATTCCGACGTCGACTACCGCATGGACGTCAGTTTGCCGTTTCTTTACCGGGCGCTGAATCCCTAGGGCCTGTTGAAGTTAAATGCATGCGGCGCAATGCACCGCGAGGCGTCCGGCGCCGCGCGTCGGCCGGCTGCGGCTTAAGAAGCCATTTAAAAAGGCGTGTAAACCCTCATCTTGGCCAAGCCATAAGTAAGGGCTGGCTCGGCCACTTATTATACAGCTACCATATTATTTAAAATTTGGCTATAGGTGTATACCCTAGGGCCTTTCCAAAATTGGGCGGGGTAGGATTCGTCCCGCAGGGCCGGCGGGGCTTTATTCAGTGACTTAGGTCACACTTTTTAGGATAATCCGCAAGTCCTATGTAACAAGGCCGTAACACTCGCAACAATTCGTAACAACGCAATTTCGACACGAGGAAACCTAGTCACAAATGATGTTTGCAGTCCTGTTGCGGTAAAAAAAGTTGAGTTCGTCGCCGCTTTGCGATTCCATCTGCAAAGTAGCAAAGACCATAAACGTAATCGCTAGGGGGGCACACGATGAATAGGACGTTCCGTTGTAATCCGACAAGGTTCGCGGTCGCGAACGCGCTCGGGGCAGTCTTGGTTTTGGGGGTGAGTACGTCTGCGGCGCTGGCACAGGATCAGGTGCAGCGCGTCGAGGTCACGGGGTCGGCGATCAAGCGCATTGATGCCGAAACCTCGGTCCCGGTGACGATCATCAAAATGGAGGACCTCCAAAAGCAAGGTATTACGTCGATTGAACAAATCGTCGATACGCTTACCGTCAATCAGTCGACCCAGGGGACCAGCCAGTCGGTGGGCCTCGGAAGCGGGGGCGCTTCGTTCGCGAATCTGCGCGGACTGGGCCAGAACAAGACGCTGGTGCTGTTGAACGGCCGCCGGCTGTCCAACAACGCGATCGACAGCTCGGCACCCGACCTGAACATGATCCCGTTTGCCGCCCTGCAGCGCGTCGAAGTGCTGCGCGACGGCGCCTCGGCCCTGTATGGTACCGATGCAATCGGCGGCGTGATCAACTTCATCACGCGCAATGATTACAAAGGCGTCACGATCACCATGGGCAAGGATAAGCCCAAGGGCGGCGGCGAGTCCGGCAACTTCAACGTCGGCATGGGATTTGGCGATCTAGCCAAGAACAACTACAACATATTCGGCTTCTTCGACTACCAGAAGCAGGATCCGCTGCGAGCCTCGGACCGCGCCGACATCCTCGCCCGCAGCGTCAAAACCTCGCCCTCGACCTCGCCCGGCCAGTACAACCAGGGCGGCGCCGTGCAGAACCCTTCCTTCCCCGGCTGCGGCTCGCCGGACGGCATTCCGAAGGGTGACGGCGTAACGGACGCGACTTGCGGCTACCTGTACGCGCGCAAGGTCGATCTGGTGCCAAGAACGGAACGCACCACGGCCTACATTAAGGGAACATTCCAGCTAGCCCCCGAGCACCAGTTGGGCGTCGAGTACTTCAATTCCTGGAACAACAACGCCACCCTGATCGCGGGCGTGCCCTACGGCGCCTTGTGGATGAATCCGGGCACCAAGTACTACCCGGGCAACGGCATCACGCCGCTGCCAACGGTATTCGCGCTCAATCCGGCTTACTTGCCGGCCAGCGCTCCGGCGGGCGCCCTGCCCGGGGTGATCAAATTGCGCTGGCGCGACACCGCCAGCGGCGGTCGCGCGGAGGCCACCAACAACCGCCAGGATCGCTTCATCGTTTCGTTGAACGGCACGGCTGGCGCCTGGGACTACAAGTCCGGCCTCAGCTATAACGAGAACACGATTGCCGACAATATTACGGGCGGCTATACCGACGGCGGGATGGTCACGGCCGGGGTGCTGAATGGCACCATCAATCCGTTCGGGCCGCAAGATGCCGCGGGCAGCGCACTGCTTTCACGCGCGGCGACCAAAGGCAATTTGTTCAACGCGGCAGGCAAGGTGCTTTCGGCGGACTTCCAGGCCAGCACGGAACTGGGCGACTGGTTTCATAACGGCAAGAAGTCAGCGATCGCGCTGGGCGTGGAACACCGCAACGAGCAATTCAACTTCACCGCGAATGCGCCGTTCGCGGCACTGGTGGTCAACAGCACGGGTTTCGATCCCGCGATTGACAGCCGGGGCCAGCGCGACGTCGATGCGTTCTACACCGAGTTGAACATGCATTTGCTCAAGGACCTCGAGGTGACGGGCGCGGTTCGGTACGACCGCTACAGCGATTTCGGCAGCACGACCAATCCGAAGGTCAGCTTCCGTTATCAGCCGAAAAAACAGGTCCTGTTCCGCGGTTCCTATTCGACCGGCTTCCGCGCACCGTCGCTGTATGACCTGAATGCGCCGCAAACCTACACCAATACGGCCAATAACTGGGACGATCCGATCCGTTGCCCGGGCGGAGTGCCTATAGCTGGAGCGTCGAAGTCGGACAACTGCCAGGTACAGTTCATGTCGCTGACGGGCGGCAATAAGAAGCTGAATCCGGAGACGTCGACTAACGCCACCTTGGGCGTCGTGTTCGAGCCGACCGCCAACTTGAGCGCAAGCCTCGATCTGTGGACGATCCAGCTCAAGCATCAGATATTCCCGCTGCAGGATGTGACCGTGTTCGGCGATCCGACCAAATACGCCGCGCTGTTCCACCGCGCTCCGGACGGCTCGCTGGCCACCGACGGCTCGCTCTGCCCGGGCGCGAACTGCGGCTACGTCGAACTGACCACCATGAATCTGGGCGGTCTGGATACGAACGGCGTTGACTTGTCCGCGTCGTATCGCCTGCACACGACCAGCGCCGGCACGTTCACGTTCGGCGGCAACGGTACCTACGTCAACAAGTCCGTGTACCAGAATGAAGACAAAGGCCCCTGGATCCAGAACCTCGGCATCTACTCCGGCATAGGCCCGGTTTTCCGCTGGCAGCACACTCTGGTCGCGAACTGGAACCGCGGCATTTGGGGCGCGGGTTTGGTCAATCACTACAAGTCGGGCTATGTTGACCAGGATCCCGCGAACTCGGTCGGTTCCTATACCACCTGGGATGCATACGGTACCTTGCATGCTATGAAGAACCTGTTGCTGACCCTGGGCGTGCGCAACCTGAACAACAAGATGCCGCCGTATTCGAACCAGTCCGGGACTTTCCAGGTCGGTTATGACCCGCGGTTCGCGGATGCATTTGGACGCGTGATCTATGTGCGCGCCAACCTGAGCTTCTGATCTTTTGATGGATCTTGCGCAGGCGCCCGGCCGATTGCAATTTGGGCCGGGCGCTTGCGCAAGCTGGTTTTGCTCGAAGGGTTCGGGCGCCCGGCGCCTGAATCGACTGATGATGCCCCACCGCCGGAACGTCAATAGTGGCACTCACACGCACCGCAATTTTGGATTTGGGACATAAGAGGGGGTCGGCCTCGTAGACTTTGCGCGTGCCATACCCGGATCGTCCTGGCGCAAATTGCGCGCTCGCTCTTTGACCGCTCGCCGCGGGCTGCGTCACCGGATTTCGCGATCAGTTATCGGACCATGACGTCCCGATCTGGCGCACACCGAAATGTCGGCCGCGACTACGGCGTTCAAATCGGGGAATATTCAGGGATATTGCAGGTGTATATTTATGTGCCTACGCGCACAACTGGCCGGTCAGGTGACCGGTTCAGTACGAATGCTTGGTTGCAGGATACGGAATTGCAGGATGCCTATGCACGCGGATAGCAGAACGGGGGTTGCTCGATGAGCTACGTGCAACCCCAAGGAAATTCGAACAGACGGGCTACAGGTTTAGCCATCGTCGTCGCATTGCACGTGCTACTGGGCTATGCGTTGGTCAACGGGCTCGCGCGCAAGATCGTGCAAGTGGTCACGCAGCCGCTGGAAACCAAGATCATCGAGGAGACCAGGCCGCCGCCTCCGGATAAGCCGCCGCCCCCGCCGCCGCCGAAGCTGGTGGCGCCGCCGCCGCCCTTTATCCCTCCGCCGGAGGTTCAGGTGCAGGTTCCGCAGACCGCTCCGACGATCACAGCGGTCACGCGCACCCAGCCGACTGGTCCGGTTGCGGCGCCGGGGCAGCGGCCCGCCCCCCCTGCCCCGGCGGTTCAGCACGTACCGGTGCGAACGCCACCCGTCGTGGATGCCAAGGCTTGCGACAAGCCGGAATATCCTCCCGCTTCGTTGCGGGCCGAGGAGACCGGGATCGTGCTGTTGGCGTTTCTGATCGACGTAAATGGAGCTGTCGTCGAGAGCAAGGTAGAGCGCTCGAGCGGCCACCGGCGTCTGGACGAAGCGGCGCGCAAGGCGCTGAGCCTGTGCAAATTCAAACCCGCGACGGTCGACGGCAAGCCCGAGCGCGCATGGGCAAAAATCGAGTACCAGTGGAAAATCGATGAATAATGCCGCCGGCGCTGCGATGCCGGAGGATTGCAAAAGAAGTACAACTAGAGGATGTCAATATGACTAGTTTCAAGACGCGTATGCAGCATCTGTTCTTTGCGGGGCTGGTAATGGTCGCCAACGCAACGGTGATCCTCGCATCCTCCCCGGCGCACGCCCAGGCCCCTGCTCCGGCGGCGCCTGAGGCCGCGCCTGCGGCTGCGGCGCCCGCGACCACGGCACCGCAAGCGCCGGAGGCCACGCCCCAAACCGAGGTGGTCAAGAATCCCTACGGCCTCGACGCGCTGTGGAAGCAGGGCGATTTTGTCGCCAGAGGCACCTTGATCGTGCTCGTCATCATGTCCATAGGCTCGTGGTATATCGGCGTGCTCAAGCTGCTGGAGCAGGCGAAGCTGATGAGGCAAGCCAAGGAATCGGACGAGAAATTCTGGAAGGCGAACTCGGTCAAGGACGGCATCGTCGCCCTGAACGAGGACAGCGCTTTCCGCTACGTCGCCGAGGAGGGCGCGCGCGCGGCTGAGCATCATGTCGGCTCGCTCATCGAAAGCGTAGACCTGAACGGCTGGATCAGCATGTCCATCCAGCGCGCAATCGACACGGTGAATAACCGGCTGCAGAACGGGCTCGCGTTTCTCGCCACCGTGGGCTCCACCGCACCGTTCGTCGGGTTGTTCGGCACCGTATGGGGCATTTACCATGCGCTCACCGCAATCGGCATCGCTGGCCAGGCATCGATCGACAAGGTTGCCGGCCCGGTAGGCGAAGCCCTGATCATGACCGCGTTCGGCCTCGCCGTCGCCGTACCTGCCGTGCTCGGCTACAACTGGCTGGTCCGGCGCAACAAAGTGGCGATGGAACTGGTGCGCCACTTCGGCGGCGGCGTGCACATGACGCTGCTGGGCGGCGGCGGCGCGTTGGTGCAGCGCAAGGGAGCCTGAACATGGGCATGGGCGTGGCCCCGCTGGAGGCCGAGGACGAGGTCGTCTCGGCGATCAACACCACGCCCCTGGTGGACGTGATGCTGGTGCTGCTGATCATTTTCCTGATCACGATTCCGGTGGCGATTCAAACGACCCCGGTAGAACTGCCGAAGGAAAGAAACCAGCCGACTCAAACCAAGCCGGAGAACATCAATATCGTCGTCGACAAGGACGGAGGGGTGTTCTGGAACAATCAGCCGATCGAAGACAAAAAACTGCTGGCGCGGCTGAAGGAGGTCGCGGTAAAGAAGCCCCAGCCCGAGGTGCATATCCGCGGCGACCGCAACGCGCGCTACGAATTCGTCGGCCGGGTGGTGTTCGACTGCCAACGCGCCGGCATACTCAAGATCGGCTTCATTACCGAGCCGCCGGTCGGCGTCCTGGCGGATTAAGGGGAAATTCATGGCAATGAATGTAGGCAGCGGCAGCGGATCCGGCGATCCCGAAGTAATGGTGGACATCAACACCACGCCGCTGATCGACGTGATGCTGGTACTGCTGATCATGCTGATCATCACGATTCCGATTCAGACGCACGCGGTGAAGCTGAACATGCCGGTAGGCAGTCCGCCGGCGCAGGTCGTGCCGCCCGAAGTCGTCACCATAGAGCTCGATTTCGACGGCACCGTGCTGTGGAACGGCACCGTGCTTCCGGACCGGCCGGCGCTGGAGGCGCGGCTGCGGGCCGCAGCGGCCACCCCGGTGCAACCCGAAATTCATCTGCGCCCGAACAAGCTGGTCAAGTACGAGAACGTGGCCGCGGTACTGGCCTCGGCCCAGCGGCTCGGCCTGACCAAGATCGGGATCATCGGCAACGAGCAGTTCATCAACTGATACCGCATCGGCACTCGGAGAACCATGGTTTCACGTTCGGCAATATTGAATGCGGCGCGTATGCGCCATTGCCTCGCCGGCGCAGTGCTTGCAGGCATTGCTCTGGGCGTCGGCAGCATCGGATTCGCGAACCTGGCGCCGATCCGCTCCGCGCTGGCGCAGGAAAAAAAGAGCCCGGGAAATAGCGCACGCCCCGAAGTCGGCAAACCGATCCAGGCGGCGCTGGAACTGCTCAAGCACAAGCGCGGCAAGGAGGCGCTGGCGAAGGTCCAGGAAGCCGACGCGGTGCCGAACAAGAACGCGTACGAAGCGTATCTGGTCGTGCGCGTGCGCGCCCAGGCCGAGGCGGCGCTAGGCAATGCGGCCGCCTCTGCACGCGATTGGGAAGCGACCGCGGCGTCGTCTGCCGTCAGCGCAGCCGAGCGGTTGCAGTTTATCGCCGCAGCCGCAGGACAATACTATCTGGCCAAGAACTACGGCAAAGTAGCCGAACTCGGCGCGCGCTATTTCAAGGACGGCGGCACCGACAAGGCGATCCGCACGCTTTACATCCAGGCCTTGTATCTGGGCAACGACTTCGCTGCCGCAGGGAAAGAATTGCAAGGCCAGATCCAAGCCGAGGAGCAGGCCGGCAAGGCTCCGCCGGAAGATCAGCTCCAATTGCTGGCAAACGTCTATGTGAAGACGCACGATAACGCGGCTTATGCCGGCGCCCTGGAAAAGCTCGTTGCCTATTACCCGAAGAAGGACTATTGGCTCGCCGTGGTCAGCGGCGTTGCGGCGCGTCCCGGCTTTTCCGAGCGTCTGGCACTGGATCTTGCGCGGCTCAAACTCGCCACCGGCACCATGCGCACGGCGGCCGAATACGTCGAAGCCGCCCAGTTGTCCATCCTGGCCGGCCTGCCGGCGGAAGCGAAGAAGACCGTGGACCAGGGCTATGCCGCAGGCCTGCTCGGTACCGGCCCCGAAGCAGACCGCCATCGGCGCCTGAAGGACATGGCGGCGAAGAATCTGGCGGAGGACAGCAAGGCCCTAGGGCAAGATGACGCCGAAGCGGCTGCGGCCAAGGACGGGAATGCGCTGCTCAATGCAGGACTCAACTACGTGCTGCACGGGAACTTCGACAAGGGACTGAAAATGATGGAGCAGGCGATGCGCAAAGGCGGATTGAAGCATCCCGACGATGCGCGCTTGCATCTGGGCTACGCCTATCACATCGCCGGTCAGAATCAACAGGCGATCAAGGTTCTCAAGACCGTACATGGCACGGACGGAACGGCGTCTCTGGCTCACCTTTGGAGCATCTACCTGGGCCGGGGATCCTGACCCGGGATTTGCGGCCGCCGCCACGGTGCACCGTTGAAACTGCAGGAACGCGTGGCCGCGCCGCTGAGCACGAAAGCGATGGGGCATGCGGAACTCGACGCCGCATTCGACCTGCTGCGGGCCTTCCTCACTCTGGATGAGCATTATCGCGACAGCGCCGAGGCCTATGGCGACCGCGGGCCGGAGGCGCTGGGGCAGGCGCTGCGGCTGTTCCTGTCGCAGCCCGAGCTCGGCTTCGTGTGGCTGGCGCTCGACGCCGGCGCCGTAGTCGGCTGTTGCGTCGTCTGCTATGCGATCTCGACCTCAGCGGGCGCGATCGTCGCCAAGCTCGATGATGTGTGCGTGCTGCCCGGCCGCGAGGGACAAGGCATCGGCACCGCCCTGCTCCACGCTCTCACGGCCGAACTCCGGCGCCGCGGCGTGCAGCGCATAGACACCTCGTGTCACCTCGGCAACCTGCGCGCCCGGGAATTCTATTTGCGGCTCGGATTCCGTTCGCTCAACGAAGAGCGTCTCGCGCTAGTTCTCTGAGCGCTCGCTGCCGCGTCTGCGCCTGGAGTCATTTGCAGCTAAGCCGGAGGCTCGGTTTTTGCATTACCGTCCAACAAACGATTACACTTCCGCTTCGCGACAGGTCGAAAATTTCCGCGTCGGACCGACACCGAAATCGGGCAGGCTTCAAGATAGCGCTCGGCGACGCGGCGCAGAAAATGCAGGCTTCCGAAAACAAAGGAGGAGCACCCATGAAAACGCCAGCGCCAGCAGTCGTCACCGGCGGGTCCAGCGGCATTGGCGCCGCCGCGGCGCGCTTGTTTGCCTCGCGCGGGCACCCCGTCGCGATCCTGGACGTGAATCGGGAGCGCGGCGAAAAGCTGGCCGAAGCGCTGTCTGCCGGCGGCGCCGGCGCCCGCTACTATGACTGCGACGTCGCCGACGCCGAGGCGGTCGACGCGATTGCGGCCCGGGTCGAAAAAGATCTGGGCCCGGCGCAGATTCTGGTGACCTCGGCCGGCCTCATCCCGAATACCGAATCGATCATGGATATGGATCTGCAGGCGAATCGCCGGCGCGCTCAGGGCACGTCGACGATATCGCCCTCGGGCCCCTCGTGGTGCGGGTGCGTCTGGTGCGCCGGCTGCAGCGGCTCCC
This sequence comes from Pseudomonadota bacterium, assembly GCA_021811085.1. GTDB lineage: Bacteria > Pseudomonadota > Gammaproteobacteria > Burkholderiales > SG8-39 > 2-12-FULL-64-23. Next base: position 24,202 of record JAJZPQ010000016.1, read on the forward strand.
CGCCCACGGGCACCGCGCGCGACAGGAATTCGATCACCGCATTGCCGAATATGTCGTTGCGGTCCCCCGCCACCATGTGCGCCGCACCGGTGACGTTGACGTACTCGGCATGCGGGCACAGGCGCAGGAAGCCCTGCGCCCCTTGTTCGCTCAGCACGTCCGAGAGCCCGCCGCGCACCAGCAGCGTCGGCAGCGCCAGCTTCCTCGCACAGGCCTCGAGGCGTTCGCGCCGCTTTTCCAGGTCCCGTTTCGCGGGGCGGAAGCGCGGGTCCCAGTGCCAGCGGTATTTGCCATCCGCGCCCAGGCGCACGTTCTTCGCCAGGCCGTCCAGATTGCGCGGGCGTTTGCGATGCGGCTGATAATTGCCGATCGCCTCGGCCACCTCCTCGAGCGAACTGAAGCCCTCGGGCTTCTGGCTCATGAACGCCTGAATCTTGTTGATCCCTTCGGTCTCGATTTGCGGCGCGATATCGACCATGACCAGCGCGGTCGCATCGACGTGATCCTCGCCTACCGCCACGAGGCTGGTCCCGCCGCCCATCGATGCGCCCACCAGCACCGGGCGCCGCTTGCCCAGCGCAGCGACGACGCATTTCAAATCCTCGACCATCACATCCTGGCCGTAGAGCCCGTCGGGAGCCCAGTCCGAATCGCCGTGGCCGCGCGCATCGAACGCTATGGCGTAATAGCCCGCAGCCCCGAGTACCTCACCCGCCCCTTTCCAGGCATGGCGCGTCTGGCCGCCGCCGTGTTGCAGCAGTACCAGCGGCCCCTGGGGGTCGCCCCAGGAATCTCCCGCTATGCGCACGCCGCCTACGCCGCTCCAAAAGTGCATCGGCTGCGGCGTGCCCGGCAGTCTTGCACCTGCGCTCATTGCTGATTCGCACTGAAGGCGCAAGCGCCGGGACCACCAGGGTTGCCGCAACTCTGGCAAGGCGCAGGAAATTCCGCCTGCGCCGAAGCCGAGCTGGTGACCGCGGCGAAAGCCGACAGCTTCTTGCGCAATTCGGTGCTCTTGCACGCGGGACACTCAGGCACGACGGATGCGTTGCGCACGAGCATTTCGAAGTCCTTGCCGCAGGACGCACATTGATATTCGTAAATCGGCATGATTTTTTTCTCCGGTCAAATGAACTGTAGCCTGGATGCGGCATGCCGGCGCGAGTGCCGCCGGTGCAGAGGCTGACCGACTACTTGCCGCGCGAGTCGCGCACAATCTTTCTCAAGGCGAGGACGCGCTTGAAGCAGTCGGGACAGACGTAGCGGATGCCGCTGCCGAGCTGGTTGCGCGACAGCGGACGCATGGTCGCAGCCTCGACCAGGCGCCGGCACTCCGGGCAGACCTTGATTTTGGAAGGGTCCTTACCCACGGCCCCGTCCCGATGCAGCGATCCAGGTTCTCATAGCCGGCTATCTTATCCCTTTCCAGCGTCGCCTGTTTTCCCTGCAACTGCCCTATGCTAGCGGTGTGAGGTACCGGCAGATATTCGCTACGCGGCGGCCGCAGCACTATGCACGCAGAACATTGTCGCCAGGCTGCCGGGATGCCAAAGGAGAGAGCCCATGCCTACGGATACACTTGCGCGCCTGCAGCTTCCCAAACGCGCTTTCGCCGTTGTGCTCGCAGGCGGACGCGGTGCGCGCCTGAAGCAGCTGACCGACCGCAGGGCGAAGCCCGCCGTGCATTTTGGCGGCAAGTTCCGCATCATCGACTTTACCCTGTCCAATTGCCTCAATTCAGGCATCCGGCAGATCGGCGTCGCCACCCAGTACAAGTCGCACAGCCTGCTGCGCCATCTGCAGCGCGGCTGGTCCTTCCTCAAAACCGAAATGAACGAATTCATCGATCTGCTGCCGGCGCAGCAGCGCATCGACGAGGCCACCTGGTACAGAGGCACGGCGGATGCGGTGTATCAGAACCTGGATATCATCCGCGCCAAGCAGCCGCAATTCATCGTCGTGCTTGCGGGCGACCATGTCTACAAGATGGACTATTCGCTGCTGCTCACCGACCATGTCGAACGCGGTGCGCAATGCAGCGTCGCCTGCATCGAAGTGCCGATCGCCGACGCGAGCAGCTATGGCGTCATGGCGGTCGATCGCTCGCGCCGCATCACCGATTTCGTCGAGAAACCGCCTCACCCGCCGGCGATGAAAGACAAGCCGGGGCGCGCACTGGCGAGCATGGGCGTCTACGTATTCAACGCGCAGTATTTGTACGATGCCCTGCAGCAGGACCTCGCCGATCCCGATTCGAACCACGATTTCGGCAAAGACATCGTACCGCGCGCGGTGCGCAGCGGCGAGGCCGTGGCGCACCCGTTCGCACACAGCTGCGTCGCCGGCGACCGCAGCCAGGAGCCCTATTGGCGCGACGTGGGTACGCTGGACGCCTATTGGGAGGCAAATATGGACCTGACCGCGATCGCGCCCCTGCTCGACATGTACGACAGCAACTGGCCGATACTGACCTATCAGGAACAGCTGCCGCCGGCAAAATTCGTTTTCAACCAGGACGGTCGCCGCGGCACGGCCTTGGATTCGCTGGTTTCCGGCGGCTGCATCATTTCCGGATCCATGGTGGAGCGCTCTCTGCTGTTTTCGCGCTGCCGCGTCAACTCCTACTGCGAACTGCACGAAGCCGTGCTGCTGCCCGAAGTCACGGTCGGCCGCCACACCCGCCTCAGGCGCGTGGTCGTAGATGCCGGCTGCCAGATTCCGGCGGGCATGGTCATCGGCGAGGATGCGCAGGAGGACGCGCGACGCTTCGAGCGCACGGAAAAAGGCATCACCCTGGTTACGCGGGAGATGCTCGCACGCCTCGGCTGAAACCGGGCCGCGCGGCCCTGACGCGGCTGCCGTCACCCGGGCAGCCAGCTACAATAGCGGCGCTGCCGCGGCGCGCGGCCGTTCCCATCCCCTATCGAAGGAGTTTTGCATGGCGCAAGAACTGCTGGAGAGCGTGAGCGATCGCGTGGCGACGCTGACGCTCAATCGTCCCGACCGGCTCAACGCGCTCTCCGCACCCATGCTGGAGGGCCTGCTCGAGGCGCTGCCGCGGCTCGCCGCCGATGCGCAAGTCGCCGTCGTGGTGCTGACCGGCGCCGGCCGCGGTTTCTGTGCCGGCGGCGACGTCAAGAGCATGGCCGAAGGCAGCAGCCAACTGGGCATGGACGACGCGGTGCAGCGCCTGCGCGGCAGAATGGAAGTCTCGCGCCTGCTGCACACGATTCCGAAACCGACCATCGCCATGGTGAATGGACCCGCCGCGGGAGCCGGGCTCGCGATGGCGCTCGCCTGCGACCTGCGCGTCGCCTCGGAGTCGGCGCGCTTGATCACCGCTTTTGCCAAGGTGGGTTTTTCCGGCGACTTCGGCGGCAGCTATTTCCTGTCGCAGCTGGTCGGCAGCGGCAAGGCGCGCGAATTGTATTATCTGGGCGAGCCGCTGGATGCCGCCCAGGCGCTCGCTCTGGGCCTGCTCAATACGGTGGTGCCCGATGCCGAGCTGCTCGACGCGACCACGGCGCTGGCGCAACGCCTGGCCCGGGGACCGGGTGTCGCGCTGGGCCTGATGAAACAGAACTTCAATGCCGCCGAAACCGGCACGCTAGCCGAACTTCTGGATCTGGAAGCCTTGCACCAGATCCAGACCGCCAGAACCGAGGATCATGCGGAGGCGGCGCGCGCCTTTGTCGAAAAACGCCCGCCGCTGTTCAAGGGGCGCTGAGCGCAGCGATCGCGCCCCGCATGCCGGCGTCAGTCCGGCAGCGCGCTCTGCAATACGACGCGGCGCGCCTCGAGCGCCGCGATTTCCTGCTCGGCGTAGCCTGCCTCGCCCAGAATTTCGCGCGTATGCTGCCCGAGCAAAGGCGCCTGCCTGCGCACCGTAGCCGGGCTCGCGCTGAAGCGCGTAGGCGGGTTCAGATAGCGGATCGGCCCTTCGCTCGCGTGCTCGGCGCACTGGATCAGACCCACCGCCTGCAGCTGCGGATGCTGCGGCAGTTCGTCCAGCGCATAGATCGGCGTCGCCGGTATATCCAAGGCAGCGCAGATCTGCATCCACTCGGCGGTGCTGCGCTGCCGCGTTATCTCCGCCATGTCGCGGTACATCGCAGCCACGTTCGCGTTGCGTGCGTGCCTGTCGCGCACATTGTGCTTCTGCGCCAGGTCGGCGCGGCCCGCGCTGTCGAAAAAAGCGGTCCAGTGCTGGCCGGTATAAGGCAGCATCGCGATGTAACCGTCCTTGGTCGGCGCCGGCCTGCGTCCGCCTTCGAGCAGGCGCGCGTAGCCGGCCTTGCCCTGCGCCGGTTCGAACGTGAGTCCGCCCAGATGCTCCGCGAGCATGAATGCAACCATGGTCTCGAACATCGGCACCTCGACATACTGGCCGCGGCCGCTGCGCTCCCGATGGAACAGCGCAGCCAGCACCGCATTCACCAGCGCCATCCCGGTGGTCTTGTCCGCAATCAGGCTGGGCGCATAATCCGGCTGCCCGCGGCCGATCGCGTTCAGACTGGCGAGGCCGCAGGCCGCTTGAATGATGTCGTCGAATGCGGGCTTGTCCTTGTCGGGACCGTTCTGGCCGAAGCCGGTCGCCGCGCAATAGACGATATCCGGCTTGAGTCCGGCCACCGCGCCGTAGCCGAATCCCAGGCGCTCGATCGCGGCCACGCGCATGTTATGCACCAGCACGTCCGCGCCCAGCACCAGGCGGCGCAAGACTTCCCTGCCCTCGGCCGATTTGAGATCGAGCGCGAGCGAGCGCTTGTTGCGGTTCAGCGCCAGCGAAATCGACCCCATGCCCGGATGCCGGGATACGCCGCTGGAGCGGACCAGATCGCCCTCGAGGTTCTCGACCTTGATGATGTCGGCGCCGTAATCGCCCAGTATCTGCGTCGCCAGCGGGCCCAGCACCACCGAGGTCAGATCGAGCACGCGCACGCCCGCGAGCGGACCGGGCGCCGCCGCTGGCGCAACGGATTCGGGCGCGCTCATAGCCGGCTCAGCATCGGCCACAGCGCATCTGCGCCCTGCGCCGCAATGCTGCGGCCGAGGCGGCTCTGCCAATGGGTTTCGTTGCCGAACTCGTCGCGCCAGGACCACAGCCGGCGCGTGCTGTAATGTAGGTTGTGCTCGCGCGTGTAGCCCATCGCGCCGTGCACCTGATGCGCGATTTCAGCCCCCTTGCCGGCCGCCTCCCCGGTGCGCGACTTGGCCACTGCGACCGCAAACTCGTCCGGCGCCGCGACCGAGGACTCGACCGCAGCGTCCGCCGCGGCGCTCGCGGCCGCCACCTGCCCCGCCAGCTGCGCCAGCATATGTTGTATCGCCTGGAATTTTGCTATCGGGCGGCCGAATTGGACGCGCTCGTTCGCATACTGCAGGGAATATTCGAGCGTACGCTCCAGCGCGCCGGCCATCTGCACGCTGCGCGCGAGCGCGCCCTCCGCATACAGGCGCGCAGCCGCATGCGCGAGCGGTGCGCAGGCCAAGAGCGGCGCGGCAGCGAACTCGAGCAGCGTGCGCGGCTCGCCTGCGAGGTTTTTTTCCACGCCGCGCGCGGCGCCCGCAGTCGCAACCAGGCCGAGCACCGCCTTGCCTCCGAGTTCGCCCGCCACCACCGCATGTGTGCACACATGGCCCCAGGGCACGCGTTGCGCCCTGCCCGACAGCAGCACGCCTGTCGCAGACTGCATGAAATCGAAGCGGTCATGCGCATGCACCGGCGCCAGCGTCAATGCGCCTTGCGGCACCGCTATCCCCGCAGCCGCGAGCAGCCGCCCCGCCACTAGGGTCTCCGCCAGCGGCAACGGCGCCGCGTGGTAGGCGCTGCGGCGCAGTGCGAACATCGCGTCCTCGAAATCCAGTCCCGGACCGCCTGCGTCTTCCGGCAGCACCGCCCGATCCAGCCCCACCTCTTCCAGCGCAGCCCACAAGGCGGCCGGCCACGCGCCTGCTTCGGCGGATGCGCGCACGGTTTTCGGGCAATGTTCGTCGAAGATGCGGTCGACGGTCTTCAGCAAATCATTGCGCATTGCGCTCATCGCAGCCCCAAGCCGCGCGCGATCATGCCGCGCAGTATTTCGCGCGTGCCGCCGCGTATGGTGAAGCCGGGCGCGCGCAGGATGGTCATGCCCAGCAGTTCCGCATAGCTCGTTCCCTCGCCCAGCGTCGGCTCGGTCGCGAGCAGATGACGGAAGGTCTCGGGAATTTCGCGCTCGAATGCGGTGCCGATGTCCTTCACCAGTGCCGCCTCCACCGCCGGCTGCTCGCCGCGCTCGAGCATGCCCGCAACCGAAATCGACATGCGGCGCAAGGTCGCGAGATGCGCGACCAAGCGGCCGATCTCGTTGGCCGCGCGCGCGTCGGGCTCGGTTCCCACGGCGCGGATGGATTCGATCAGCAGCTGGTAGGTGCTGAGGAAGCGGTCCGGCCCGGAGCGCTCGAACGCGAGTTCGCCGGTCACCAGTTTCCAGCCCATGCCGGGCTCCCCCATGACCATGTCGTCGGGAACGAAATAGCCGTCGAACACCACTTCGTTGAAATCATGCCCGCCGTACAGATTGTAGATCGGGCGCACGCTCACGCCGGGCTGCGCCAGATCGACGATGAACTGCGTCATGCCGGCGTGGCGGTCCTCCTCCTTCGGTGCAGTGCGCGCCAGCGCGATCAGATAGTGGGTCTGATGCGCGCCGCTGGTCCAGACCTTGGTGCCGCTGATGCTCCAGCCGCCGTCGACCTTGCTCGCGCGCGTGCGCACCGCCGCCAGGTCGGAGCCGGAGTCGGGCTCGCTCATGCCGATGCTGAAAAAACACTCCCCCGCGGCGATCTTCGGCAGGATCGTGCGCTTCGCGCGCTCGCTGCCGTAGCGCAGGATCTGATTGCCGCTTTGCCTGTCGGCGATCCAATGCGCGCCTACCGGCGCGCCGCCGGCGAGCATTTCCTCGGTCACGACATAGCGCTCCAGCGCCGAGCGCTCGTGCCCGCCGTACTGCTTCGGCCAGCGCATGCCGATATAGCCGCGCGCGCCGCATTTGCGGCTGAAATCCGCATCGAAGGACGACCATGAATTGCGGCTGGGCGTGAACGCCCCTTGCGCCACCTCCTGCGCGATGAAGGCGCGCACTTCGCCGCGCAGCGCCTGCGCCGCTTCCGGCATAGGCACCGGATCGAATCTGAACTCGTGCATGTTTCCCCCAATATACGGCCTGCGCCCGGCCGCCCATACTGCAGGCGGTCAATATAGCCGAGACGCTGCCGGCGCGCAAAAGGTAGAATCCCCCGCGCGCACTTCGCGCCAGCCGGCCCTACCCAGAAAGGAAACCGAAGCATGAGCCATAGCCACCCGGTGCTGTATGAACAGCATGGCGGCGTCGTCGTCCTGACGCTGAACGAACCCACGACGCGCAATGCCATTTCGCCGGCGATCGTGCGCGCGCTGGTGGAATACACCGAGCGCATCAATGCCGACCTGAGCGTAGGCTGTGTCATCCTGACCGGCGCCGGCAAAGGATTTTCCTCGGGCGGCAACGTCAAGCAGATGAAAGAGCGCACCGGCCTGTTCGGCGGCAGCCCGGCCGATATCCGCCGCAGCTATCAGCAGGGCATACAGCGCATTCCTCTGGCGATGTACGGACTCGAAGCGCCGTCGATCGCCGCGGTCAACGGCGCCGCGGTCGGCGCCGGCTGCGACCTTGCGTCCATGTGCGACATACGCATCGCGGCGCGCAGCGCCACATTTGCCGAGAGCTTCCTGCGCGTAGGTCTGGTTTCGGGCGACGGCGGCGCCTGGTTCCTGCCGCGCGCCGTCGGCATGTCCAAAGCCTGCGAGATGACGTTCACCGGCGATTTCGTCGACGCCGAGGAAGCGCTGCGCATCGGCCTGGTATCCAAGGTGGTCGACGACGACCAGCTCATGGACGCCGCGATGGCGCTCGCGCGCCGCATCGCCGCACAGCCGGTGCATTCGCTGCGACTGACCAAGCGCCTGCTGCGCGATTCGCAGCAGATGGGTCTGGCTACGGCGCTCGAAATGGCCTCCGCGATGCAGGCGCTGGCGCAGCACACCAAGGATCAGCACGAAGCGGTACTCGCGTTTTCGGAAAAACGCGAACCGAAATTCGAGCGACGTTAGCCGAATTCCGCGAGGAACCGGCCATGCAAAGCGGCATCTACAGCTATCCCGGCACCAGCCGCATCGTCTACGGCACGCATTTCGACGCCGCGCTCAAGCGCGAGCTCGAACTCACGCGCGAGCGCCGCGTCTATGTGCTGGCGAGCGGCACGCTCGCGCGCAGCACCGACGTCGTCGAGCGCCTGCGTGCAGCGCTGGGCGAGCGCTGCGCCGGCGTCTGCAGCAGCATCGGCGCGCATACGCCGCGCAGCGACGTGGTGGCGGCCGCGAACGCAGCGCGTGCAGCCGAGGCCGACTTGCTGCTCAGCGTTGGCGGAGGCTCGGTCACCGACGCCGCGAAGATGGTGGCGATTTGTCTGGGCAACGGCATCACCGATCCGGCCGCGCTCGATGCCTATCACGTCAGGGTACAGGCGGACGGCAGTACCGAGCGGCCGAGTTTCAAGCCGCCGTCCCTGGCCTCGGTCATCGTCCCGACCACGCTCTCCGCGGGCGAATTCTCCGCCATGGCCGGCTGCACCGACAACCTGCGCAATGTGAAGCACATGTATTTCCACGCGCAGGCGATACCGCGCACGGTGATCCTCGATCCGGCCGTGACCGTGCATACGCCGCAATGGCTGTGGCTGTCCACCGGGGTGCGTGCGGTCGACCACGCGGTCGAGGACCTGTGCTCGGTCAGCAGCACGCCGTTCTCCGACGGGACATCATTTCATGCGCTGCGCCTGCTCGGGCGCGGCCTGCGCGCGGTCAAGGCGCATCCGGACGATGTGGCAGCCCGGCTCGATTGCCAGCTCGGCGCGTGGATGTCGATGATAGGCAGCGCCGCCGGCGTAACCAAGGGCGCGAGTCACGGCATCGGCCATGTGCTCGGCGGCACCGCGAACGTGCCGCACGGCTACACCTCCTGCGTCATGCTGCCGCATGTGCTGCGCTTCAATTTCGCGGTGAACACCGAACGGCAGGCGCGCGTGAGCGAAGCGCTGGGCCGGCCGGGGGTGCCTGCAGCCGAGGTGCTGGCCGAACTGATCGCCGATCTGGGCCTGCCGCGCACGCTGCGCGACGTCGGTGTAGCGGCCGAACTGCTCGACCGCATCGCTGCGGAGTCCATGCACGACCGCTGGATCCACACCAATCCGCGCAAGATCGACGGCCCGGCGGTGGTGCGCGAACTACTCGACGCGGCTTGGTAACAGCACGGATTGCGCGCAGGCGCGATTCTTATCCGGCCGCTTTCTGGTACAGGCAGTAAAGCAGGGCGCGCCCGTCGTCATCGAGTTCGGGCGCTTGCTGCTGCGGCAGGTAGTGCAGTTTGAACGCGCGCAGCGCCGCGGCATAGTCTTCGGTGTCGTAACCGAGCGCGCGCAATTCCTGCGCCGGATCGATGGGCAGCGGCGGCGGCGCAAACGGCGGATCGCACCACAGGCCGTAGCCGTTATCGGCCAGCGTCTTCCACGGAAAATAGCGGCTGGGATCGACTTTTCGCCCGGGTGCAACATCGGCGTGTCCGAGGAAATTCGCGGCGGGGATATGATAGCGCGCCTCGATGTCCGCCAGCAGGCGCAGCAGGGCTGCAATCTGGGCCTCGGGGAACGGTTCGTTGCCGTTGTTGTCTAGCTCTATGCCCAGGGAAGCCGAATTGAGGTCCGTATCCGTGCCCCATTTCGAGGCGCCCGCGTGCCAGGCGCGCGCGCGTTCGTCGACCAGCTGGATGATGCGGCCGTCGCGCCCGATCAGATAATGCGCGCTCGCCTCGCGCAGCGGATTCGTGAGCGAACGCAGCGCTTGCGCGACGCTGTCGTCGCTGGTGTGATGCAAAATGACGAAATTGGGTTTGCGCTCATTGAAGTTCGGCGACGGCTGCCACTCGGTCGGAATGCCGGCGCGCTGCGGCAGCGGCGCACAGGCCGCCAGCGCGAGCAGGATGGCAACCGGAAAGGTCCGCGTCAGAGTCATAGCGCGCTGTATTTCATAGCCAAGTGGAAATTGTACCGCCATGGCGGTTTACAATAACGGTTAACGTCGAAGGGAGCGATCCATGGCCGGACCGAAGGAAGCCAACGCGGAGTTGATTGCGAGCCTGCCCGATGCAGGCCCGGTGGTCATGGTGAATCTGCTGCGCCTGCGCGACCGCGCCGCCTACCGGCGCTACAGCGAGCTCGCCATGCCCTTGATCAAGGCGCGCGGCGGCACGGTGCTGTGGGCGGGCAATGGCGAGGCGGTGGCCTTCGGCGACGCGCAGAGCGACCGCTGGGACTACGTGGTGCTGGTGCGCTATCCTTCGCGCGCGGCCTTCCTCGAGATGCTGCGCTCGAGCGAATACGCCGCGGCGAACGTCCAGCGCGAGCAGGCGGTCGAGCGGCATGTGATTCTCGCCGCCGCCGAGACGTACTCGAAGATGCCGCAACCAAGCTGAGACCGATCGCGATGCGCCTGTTGCTAGTCGAAGACGACCCGATGATCGGCGAGAGCGTGCGCGCCGGCCTGCAGCAGGACGGTTTCGCGGTCGACTGGGTGCAGGACGGGCGCGCGGCCGAGCTTGCGCTCCAGACCAATGCCTACGACACGCTGTTGCTGGACCTGGGCTTGCCGCGCAAAGCGGGCCTCGACGTGCTCGCCGCGCTGCGCCGGCGCGGCGATTCCATACCGGTGCTGATCCTGACCGCACGCGATGCGGTCGCCGACCGGGTCAAGGGGCTGGATGCGGGCGCCGACGATTATCTGGTGAAGCCGTTCGACCTGGAGGAGCTGGCGGCGCGGGTGCGGGCGCTGCTGCGCAGAAAATCCGGCAGCGCCGATCCGGTGATTCAGGTCGGCGGGCTCATCCTCAATCCGGCGACGCACGAGGTGACGCTGGACGGAAGGCAGGTCTCGCTATCGGCGCGCGAGTTTGCGCTGATCCATGCGCTTGCCGCGCGCCCCGGCGTGGTGTATTCGCGCGCGCAGCTCGAGGAAAAGCTCTACGGCTGGGGGCAGGAAGTGGAAAGCAACACGGTGGAGGTATACGTGCATTCGCTGCGGCGCAAACTCGGCGCGAACGTCATCCAGAATGTGCGCGGCGTCGGCTACATGGTGCCGAAGCAGCCATGAGCTCGATCCGGCGCCAGCTGCTGCTATGGCTGTTATCCGGGCTTGCGCTCGCGGTCGTCGCCGCCGGCGCGCGCATCTATACGCAGACGCTCGCCGAAGCCAACGAGCTGTTCGACTACCATCTGAAACAGATGGCCGCTTCGCTGCCGAACGACTCCTTCGGTCCGCTGCCGCCGTCGAGCGCGCGCGAGCTCGGAGCCGAAGACGGATTGGTGGTCCAGATCTGGGACCACAATGGCCTGGAGTTGTATTTCTCGCGCCCGGCTTCGAAGCTGCCGCAGCGCGCCGAACTCGGCTACTCCACGGTGGACACGCCGCGCGGACGCTGGCGCGTCTACAGCGCGCTGGAACAGAACAACGTAGTGCAGGTCGCGCAGCCTATGAGCGTGCGCCAGGATCTGGCTGCCGGCATGGCGCTGCGCGCGCTGGTTCCGCTGCTCGCGCTGCTGCCGGTACTGGGCATACTCATCTGGATCACCGTCGGGCGCGGCTTGCAGCCAGTGGACCGCATCGCGGCGGCGCTGATGCGGCGCACGCCGGACTCGCTGGCCGCGCTGCCCGAGACAGGGCTGCCGCGCGAAATCCGGCCACTGGTGCTGGCGCTGAACGACCTGCTCGCACGCTTGGGCCGGGCGCTGGAATCGCAAAAGGCTTTCGTCGCCGATGCGGCGCACGAATTGCGCACACCGCTCACCGCGGTGCAGCTGCAGATACAGCTGGCCGAACGCGCCAAGACCGACGAGGAGCGCGCGGAGGCTTTTGCCCGGCTCAAGCGCGGACAGGCGCGCGCGGCGCATCTGGTGCAGCAGCTGCTCACGCTCGCACGCGAGGAGCCGGGGCTCGCGCCGCAGCTGCATGCCTCGGTCGACCTGGCGGAGTTGGTGCGGCTGGTCGTGTCCGAATACGCGCCTCTGGCGGCCGACCGCAATATCGCCCTGGAGCTGGGCGAAAACGCGCCGGCCAGCGTTGCCGGCGACTTCGAAGCGCTGCGCGTGATGCTGGGCAACCTGATCGACAATGCAATTCGCTACACCCCGGTGGGCGGACGCGTGGAGGTCGCCTTGCGCCTGCGCGAGCGCGCTGCGGTCCTCGACGTCTCGGACACCGGCCCGGGCATCCCCGCGGAGGACCGGGCGCGGGTATTCGACCGTTTCTACCGGCGCGAGGCGACGCATGTGGCAGGCAGCGGACTGGGCCTGGCCATCGTAAAAAACATCGCCGAGCGCCATCGCGCCTCGATCCAGCTCGACGACCGCAGCCCGGGCCCGGGTTTGCACGTAGCCGTCAGCTTTCCGTTGAGCTAGCCTCCGCTGCCTCGCCGCCTGCGCGCGGCGCGCTTAAGTTTGACTTAAGCCGCGACTCCTAGTGTGGCGCCTCGACTCCAAGAGCGCGTCATGCAAAACACAAACAGAACCTTCATCGCCGACCTGTGGGCGCTGACCAAGCCTTACTGGTCGGAGCAAGGCGCCTGGGCCGCGCGCGGGCTGCTGTTCGCGGTCGTTGCGCTCAACCTCGGGCTCGTCTACGTCAACGTGCTGCTCAACCGCTGGAACAATGCGTTCTACAACGCCTTGCAAAGCATGAACAAGGTCGTATTCTTCCATCAACTGCTGGTATTTTCGGGCCTGGCCACCGCGTATATCGCCATCGCCGTGTATCAGCTCTATCTGAACCAGATGCTGCAGATCCGCTGGCGGCGCTGGCTCACCGATCGCTATCTGACCCTATGGATGGCGGAACGCAGCTACTACCGCCTGCAGCTCGGCGACCGCGGCACCGACAATCCGGACCAGCGCATCGCCGACGACCTGGCCGCATTTTGCGACAAGACGCTCAACCTCGGGCTGGGACTGTTGTCTGCCGCAGTCTCGCTCGTCTCCTTCGGCCTCATCCTGTGGACGCTCTCGGGAACGCTGAGCCTGCCGCTCGCAGGCGGCCACGTCGCCATTCCGGGTTACATGCTGTGGGTCGCACTTGCCTATGCCATTGCCGGCACCGGCCTGGTGCACTGGATCGGCAGACCGCTGGTGAGTCTGAACTTCCTGCAGCAGAAGTTCGAGGCGAACTTTCGCTTTTCCCTGGTTCGATTGCGCGAGAACGCCGAATCGGTTGCGCTCTATGCCGGAGAGGGCAGCGAACTGCACAGCCTCAGGCAGCGCTTTGCCGATATCGTCGGCAACTGGTGGGCGATCATGAAACGGCAGAAGACACTGACCTGGTTCCGCGCCGGCTACAATCAGATCGGCATCATTTTTCCGTTCTTGGTGGCCGCGCCGCGCTACTTTGCCGGCAGCATCCAATTGGGCGGGCTGATGCAAACCGTGTCCGCGTTCGGACAGGTGCAGGACGCGCTGTCCTGGTTCGTGAACGCCTACGCCCAGCTCGCCGAATGGCGCGCCACCGTCGAACGTCTGACGGCGTTTCGCCGGGCGATCGATGCGGCGCGCGCCGCGGCGAACAGCGGCAGCGGCGTGTCGCTGACGGCGGGCGAAAGCGCGCGCTTCGCCGCGCAGGACATCGACGTCGACTTGCCCGACGGGACGGCATTGCTGCCCGCAGTCAGCATGGAATTTGCGGCGGGCGAAAGGGTGCTCCTCACCGGCCCCTCCGGCTCGGGCAAGAGTACGCTGTTTCGCGCGCTCGCCGGCATCTGGCCCTACTGCCGCGGTACGGTATCGACTCCGCCGCAGGCACGGGTGCTGTTTCTGCCGCAAAAGCCTTATCTCGGCATCGGCAGCCTGCGCGCACAACTATGCTATCCGGGACCGGCGGACAGTCACGGCGACGCGGAGCTGCAGGCCGTACTCGGCGCCTGCGGCTTGAGTCATCTCGCCGCGCGTCTGGGCGAAGAACAGCACTGGGCGCAGCAACTCAGCGGCGGCGAGCAGCAGCGCGTGGCGATCGCGCGCGCGCTGCTGCGGCAACCCGGCTGGCTGTTCATGGACGAAGCGACTTCGGCGCTGGACGAAAATAGCGAGGCAGCGCTGTACAGCCTGCTCATTGCACGCCTGCCGCAAAGCTGCATCATCAGCATCGGCCATCGTTCCAGCCTTACCCGGTTTCACCAGCGCAGCATCGAGGTCGGCCGCGCGGCGGCAGCCCTCCCCGATCGCGCTCTACGGCTGGAAGATGCGGCATAATGACCGCTGCCGGTAAAGCCGGCGAACCGACTGTCACAATATTCGGGCGAGACATGCTCAATTCCGTTCCGCCGATCACCCGGGCCCTGATTTTCATCAACGTGCTGATATTCGCCGGCGAGCGGCTGCTCGGCGATGGACTGACGCTGCGGCTCGCGCTTTGGCCGATGCAGTCGGCGCCGCTTTCGAACAGCCTGATCTCGTTTCAGCCCTGGCAATTGCTCACCTATGGCTTCGTGCACGCGGGCACCTGGCATCTGTTCGTCAATATGTTTGCCGTGTACATGTTCGGCGGCCAGCTGGAGCAGCTGTGGGGACCGAAACGCTTCCTCAACCTGTATCTGCTCAGCATCATCGTCGCCGGCGTGGCGCAGCTGCTCGTCGCAGGCTTCGCCTCGGTCGAGCCCTACCCGACCGTAGGCGCATCCGGCGGCATTTTCGGCCTGCTGCTCGCCTATGCCATGTATTTCCCGCATCGAACCGTCGTACTGCTGATTCCTCCGATCCCGATGCCGGCGTGGCTGTTCGTGACGCTGTACGGAACGCTCGAGCTCTATTTGGGCATCACCGGGACCGAGGCCGGCGTCGCGCATTTTGCCCACCTCGGCGGCATGGCCGGTGCCTGGCTGATGATCCGATACTGGCGCGGCCAACCGCCGTTTCACCGGCGCTAGCATGCCCGCTTTCCGCCCCGCGCCGCGGTTCCCTGCGGCAGCGCCGGTTTTAAGTCTGCCTTAAGTCTGCTCTCGCAAACTGTGCTCCATGGCGGGGATAGTCCCCGGCACACAACGCTAGGAGTGCATCATGAAACCCAGACTTGTAGTTCGTAGCCTGATCGCGACAGCGGTCATAGCGGCGGTGGGCGCGGGCGCGTTTTCCGCCGGTCACTGGTTTCCGCGGGAAGCCAGTGCTGCCACAGCACCTGTGGCTCTCGCCAGCGCGACCAACGCCAACGCGCCTTCGGCCAGCGCGCTGCTTCCCGACTTCACCAGCATCGTGCAGCAAAACGGGCCGGCTGTAGTCAATATCAGCGTGACGCAAAAGTCCAAGGCCGAGCCCCAGGTGCAGCAGTTCGGCAAGGTCGACCCCAACAATCCCTTCTTCCAGTTCTTCGGCCAGTTTCCCGGCATGGTGCCGCACAATTCCGCGCCGGAACACGCTCTGGGATCGGGCTTCATCGTGAGCCCGGACGGCGTCATACTCACCAACGCGCATGTCATCGACGATGCGACCGAGGTGACGGTGAAGCTCACCGACCGGCGCGAGTTCCGCGCCAAGGTCATCGGCAGCGACAAGCCGAGCGATGTCGCCGTGCTCAAGATCAATGCGACCGGGCTGCCGACGGTGAAGCTGGGCAGCAGCCTCACAGAAAAAGTGGGTGAGTGGGTGCTGGCGATCGGCTCCCCGTTCGGCTTCGAGAACTCGGTGACCGCGGGCATCGTGAGCGCGAAGTCGCGTTCGCTCCCCGATGGAACCTACGTGCCGTTCATTCAGACCGACGTCGCCGTCAATCCGGGCAATTCCGGCGGACCGCTGTTCAACATGAAGGGCGAGGTGATCGGCATCAATTCGCAGATCTACACCCGTAGCGGCGGCTATCAAGGTCTGTCGTTCGCCGTCCCCATCGACTTGGCCGTCAAAGTCAAGGACCAGCTGCAGAAATTCGGCAAGGTCAGCCGCGGCCGGCTCGGCGTGACCATCCAGGAAGTCAACCAGCAGCTTGCCGATTCCTTCGGACTTAAGCAGCCTACCGGCGCCCTGGTCGCCTCGGTCGAGGACGGCGGTCCCGCGGCCAAAGCCGGAATCAAAGCCGGCGATGTGATCCTGAAATTCAATGGGCAGGCCGTAGCGAGCTCGTCCGAGCTGCCGGAGCGGGTTGCGGACGTGAAACCGGGCAGCAAGGCGACGCTCGAGATTTCGCGCAACGGTGCGACCAAGGAAATCGAAGTGAAGGTGGGCGAACTGAAGGATGACAAGGTGGCGTCCGCCGATACCTCGAGCGAGGGGCATGGCCGCCTCGGGCTGGCGGTGCGGCCGCTGAATCCGGACGAGCGGCAGCAAGTCGGGGAGAAAGGCCTGGTGGTCGAACAGGCAAGCGGCCCCGCCGCGCTTGCCGGCATCCAGCCCGGCGACGTGGTGCTGGCGGTCAACGGAACCCCGGTGCAGTCGGTCGCGCAGCTGCGCGCGCTGGTGGCGAAATCCGGCAAGACGCTGGCCCTGCTGATACAGCGCGACGACGGGAAGATTTTCATACCGGTCGATCTGGGCAAAGATCAGGGCTGAAGGAGCCGCCTCTGCACCAGTCGACGTAAAAGCAGGTTAGAAACAACGCGAGGGGATGGCCTCCCCTTGCGTTGTTGCAGCTTCCAAGGAGAAGAATATGAATACGCTCAAACTGACTCTGCTCATGCTAGCCGCCGCAATTGCCGGCACGGTCGCGTTCGCGACTCAATCCGCCGGCCCACCGAGAGAGGAGTTAAGAGACTCGATCAGCTACCAGGTGGTCGACGAATTCCTGGTGGACTCCAAGCGCTACCTTGGCCTGTAAGGGGCTGCGATGCGTGGCGCGGAGGCGTTAACGCCGGCCATCATTCTGAGTCTGTTTCTCTGCGGCAGCTCCACACTGCTGCACTATGAATGTCTGAAATTGTTGAGCTTCGCGCTGCCGCGCGCCGCGATCATCGAAACCCGCGCCAAGGTCCTGGCCGCGCTGGGCGGCGCGATCGTCAGTCACCTGTCCCAGATTATGCTTTTCGCCGGCGCCTACTTCCTGCTGCGCGACAAATTCGGCCTGGGCGGCTTCGGCGGCCAGTTCAAAGACGTGTTCTCGAGTTTTGTCTATTTTTCCTCGGAGACCTATACCACCCTGGGCCTGGGCGACATTTTCCCTTCGGGCAGTCTGCGCCTGGTCACCGGCATAGAATCGCTCACCGGCTTGCTCATGATCAGCTGGACCGCATCCTTCACCTACCTGGAAATGCGGCGCTACTGGGACTGATGCGCGCCGAGCGCCAGGCACGGGCGCGCGCAGCATGCGCAGATCAGCGCGCCTGCTCGGCCTTCGCCAGTATGCGTTCGCAGCGCTGCCGATCGAGCGCATCGGTCACGCCCGCCTGCGCACACCAGGCAAGCAGACGTTCGCCCGCGCTGACCGCGCCGGCGCTCGCTGCGCTGCTGAAGCGCTCCTTCAGCTGCTTCACCTGCAGCGCGAGCCGCTGCTGCTGGAATTCCGGCGGACTTTCCAGACCCAGCAGCAATTCGAGTTCGAGCAGGCCGTGGCGGCGCGCTTGCGCCTCCTGCTCCATGCGTGCGCGGTATTTATCGGCGGCAGCCGCATCGGCGAGCGCCGCCAGCGCAGCATCGCGCCGCGCCAGCATTTTCTTCTCCCAGGCGGACGGCAGCACCGGCAATGCCGCCCAGCGTTCCGGTGCCGCCGCACCCGCGGCTTCCGTTTCCGGCACAGGCGCAGCGCCGCCCCGCAGCAAGCATGCGTCCAGCTCCTCGCATAGGCGCTCTTTCGCGGCCAGCGTCTGCCATACTGCCGCCGCACGCGAGCGCACGCGCGCCGCCAGCATCGCCTCCACCGCGGCCCGCCCTTTGCTGAATCGGGCTTCGAGCTCGCGCAGTTCCGGGCCGGGAGCACCGGCCTTTTGCTTCCATTGGTCCTGCAGCTCGCGCAGGTTGCGGCGAACCTCCTGATCCTCCGTGTCCGCGGCGCGCGCAAGCTGCTCGAGCTGCGCGCACAGCTCCTGCAACGCATGTCGATGTTCGTTCCTGCGGCCCGTCTCTTCCTTGCGCTGGTTCTGGCGCGCATCGAATATTGCGTCGCAGGCCGCGCGAAACTGCTTCCACAGCGCGCGCTCGTCGCGCTGCGCCAGCGACAGTTCCTTCGCTTCGCTTTGCCAGCGCGCCTGAATCGCCTTGATCTGCGACGGCAGTTCACGCTCTGTCGCCTTGGCCGCCAACGCGGTGACTTCGGCGATCATGGCCTGCCGCCCCGCCTTGGCGCGCTCGCGCGCCGCCCCCAAGGCCTCGCGTGCCGGCGCGAGCGCCGCCTTGAAACGCAAATCGAGCTTCTTCCACGCGCCGGGATCGACGCTGCCCAGCTCACCTTCGCGCCAGCCATGTTCGGTTTCGCGCAGCCAGCGCTCGAGCGCGCGCCAGTCTGCGGGCTCGGCGAGCAGCGGCTGCACCTGCGCCGCGGCTGCGACGATGAATTCTTCGCGCCGCCTGCGCGCCTCCTTTCTTTGCGCGGCGAGCTCGGCAAAATGCCGGGCGGCGGGGGCGTAAGCCTTTTCGCAGGCAGCGTCGAAGCGTTCCCACAGCGCCTTGGGCACGCCTGCGTGCTGCTGGTCCAGCACTTTCCATTCGCCGCGCAGCTTCTGCACCTCGAGCGCGAGTTGCGCCGGATCCTGGGTTTGCGTCGCGGCCGCTTCGGCGCGCTCGCACAAGCGCACGCGCGCATTTTGCTGGCCGAAGGATTCCCAGCGATCGAGTTCCACCAGTTGCTGCACCAGCCGGCCCAAGCGCTGGGTGGTCGGTTTCGGCAGCTGGCCGGCCGCGGCCTTGCGCAGCTTGATTTCGTCGGCGGCTGCGCGCGCCGCCTGCACCTGGCCCGCGGCCAAGGCCTGCTCAGCGCCATGCAGCAGCGCGTGCAGCTGCTGCCGCAGCGCATTGGCTTCCTGTTGCGTCGCCTGAATCTGCGCCAGCCGGCGCTGCTCCACCGCGGTCATCGCGGCTTCGAAGCGCCGCGTCAGATCCGGCGTGCGTATCGAGCGGTCCAGTGCCTGCCAGCGTACCGGTAGCTGCGCGTGGTCGATCGATGTTCCCGCAGCCAGATGTTCGGCTTCGAGCACGAGCGCCAGAGTACTGGCGAGTCCACGCAGCTCCTCCTCCCAGCGCACAAGGCGTTCCTCCGCCTGCGCCAGCTGGCCCAGCGCCGCCTCGTCGTCGCAGGTGCGCGCCTCGTCGCGCAAGGCCGCAAGCTCCGCGCGCAGAGCGGCAAGCGCCTCCTCTGTCTCCGGCGCCGCATGCCCGAGGCCGCCGATCCATGCGCCGAGCTTGCGCTCGAACTGCGAACGCGCGCGCTGCTCGTTCTGCTCGCGCTCGAACCTGGCTTGGATCGCCTGGCGCGCGGCCTCGCAGCGCGCCAGGCGCGCCGTGTCGCCGCTCATGTCCAAGGCCTGCCAGCGCCGGTTGAGTTCGATCACCGCGCTCAGGATCGGTCCGGGCTCGGCCGCCAGCGCTTCGAGCTGCGCGATGACGGCTTCGGCTTCGCCGTCCTGCTGCTGCCGCTGCCTGATCGCGTCGATGCGTTGCCGCGCGAGCCGGGCCACGCCATGGTCCTTGTGCTTCGCCGCATCGGCGAGTTTGCGCAGGCCAGCCGGCGAAAGCACGCGCTCGGCTGCCGCCATGCGCATCTCCGCATGCTCGCCCGCCAGCGCGAGTTCGACCAGCATGGCTTCATCGCGCATATGGGCGATCGCCGCGCGCCGCCGCCCCGCATCCTGCGCCCGGCGCGCGACCTCGTTCCGGATTGCATCGCTGCATTGCTCCGCCGCCAACAGCGCCTGCGCCGCCGCGCCGTCCTGCGTCAGCGCCAGCGCTGCACTCAGTGCGGCCGCGAGTGCGGGCCTCACGCCGGCGTCGGTTTCCGTGTTCCAGGCAGCGGCAAGCGCAGCGAGGTCGCTGCAGCGCCGCGCTGCGGCGGCACGCACCTGCGGCGCCGGGTCGCCGGCCAGCAGTTGTGCGAGTTCACCGGAGTCGGATGGCAATGCCGCCACGCCGAGGATGCGCTGCGCGGGATCGGCGTGCTGGTGCGGGGCAGTGCGTGAGAACAGATTGGTAATCATGGTTTGCTTGCGCTTAGGACAGATGCGAGCCTTGCTCGCGGATCGAACCGGATGCGTTCACCCGGTCAACGTGATGGTAACCAAAAAACAGCGCGGTCGCTGCACAATTCTGCGCTGCAGGTGCAAGCCCGTTTCGCGTTCGCTGTTTTGCGGGAATCAGTTGAGCTGCCAAATTGCCGCGTTGAGGATGGCGGCGAAGGCGACCCAGGCCGCATACGGAACGAACAGCATCCCGGCGATGCGGTCGCTGCGCCAGAACACGACCGTCGTCGCCAGGATCGCGAGCAGCAAGACGACAATCTCGAGCAGCGCAGCGCCGACCGCATGCATGCCGAAAAACACGATGGACCACGCCAGATTCAACGCCAGCTGAAACGCGAACAAACTTAGCGCCCAGCGGGCAGCGCCGCGGCGCCATATCCTCCAGCCCGCGATCGCCATCATGAAATAGAGCGCAGTCCACACCGGGGCAAAAATCCAGTTGGGCGGATTGAACGCCGGCTTGGCCAGCAGCGGATACCAGCTGCCGACGCTGCTCGCGGTCACCGCGCCGCCGATGGCTGAAACCGCAAGGCACAGTGCGAGGATGACGATGAAGCCCAGCGTGCCGCGCGTGTGCGGCGCAGTGCTCACTTGCGCGGCTTGAGGAACGTCACGACGTTCGAACCCGGCGCATTCTTGGTGGCGCAGCTGCCCTCGCCCACGCCGGCCTCGCCCTCCGCTTCGTGCAGCAGGTTGATGACGTCGACATAGTGCTTTTGCTTGACCATCATCAGCGCAGTGAGTCCGCCTTCATTGCGCGCGAGGACATCGGCTCCCGCTTTGAGCAGTACTTCCACCACCGCCGTCTCACCGTAACCGGCAGCCAGCATCAAGGGCCGTATGCCGTAGCCGATCGGCGCCTCGACATCGGCGCCCGCATCGATCAGCGCTTGCGCCACATCGGCGAAACCGCGGTCCAGCTCCGCGTTGTAAGCGGCTTTTATCAGCGGCCCCCAGCCGCGCTCGTCCCTGGCATTCACGTCCGCGCCCGCATCGATCAGGATCTTGACCACGCCGAGCCTGCCCGCGTATGCGGCCAGCATCAGCGCCGTGGCGCCATCGGCGTTGCGCTCGTTGCAATCGGCGCCGGCAGCCAGGAGCATGCGCACGCGCGCGGCATCGCCCGCGGTCACGGCATCGAGCAAGGATTCAGGCATGCAAACCTCCGTCAGGATCAAAGGGCCAGGAATTCTATCCTACTGCGGTTTTTCTGCAATGCGGCCTGCGCGCCGGCGCGTCATGCATCGAGCTCGCGATAGCGCCGGAATATGCCTTCATTGTTGAACGCGAGCCGCCGCCCCGAGGCGACATAGCGCTTGATGCGCGGGCGCGCAAATACTTCCCGCTGCAGCGCGCGCAGCCTGGGGCAGGCGCGCAAGGCGCTTTTGCTTGCCAGCGGAAACGCAAAATCCAGTCCGGCGAGCACCTGGGCCATGGACAAATCGGCATAGCTCAGCTGCCTTCCGGCCAGCCAGCGCCCGCTGTCCGGGTTGCGCTCGATGACGCGTTCGAAATAATGCAGAAACTTCGGCAGGCGCTGCGCGCGAAAATCGCGGCTGCGGCGCTTCGCTTCCGCCTTCTGCTCCTCATAGTAATACCCGGCGCCGATCGGATGATGGGTATCGTGAATTTCGGCCACGAAATCGGCCAGCGTAAGCTGCAGCTGATGAATCCATAGCCGGTCGGCCGCCGCGCGCGGCACCAGTCCCAAGCGCGGGCCGAGAAACAGCAGGATATTCGCGGTTTGCCCGATCAGCCTGCGCCCGGCCTTCAGAAAAGGCGGCGCAAACGGCGGTCGCGCGACGTCGTCGCCGTCGAGGAATTTCATCATCGCCGGCACGCCGCCGCCCTGCGCCTCCGGTAGCAGCGCCAGATCGCGGTATTCGGCCCCGGCTTCTTCCAGCGCCAGGCGCACGAATTCGCCGCGCCCCTGGATGCCGGGCCAGTAATACAGTTCGTAGATCATGCTCGGTCCTCCCGCTTGTATCAACGCCTGCAACAGCCGCAAGGCGCAACTAGGACAGCGCGCCGAAGAAGCGGATCAGCGCGTCGGCGGTTTCCCGCGGCTTCTCGATCCAGAAGAAGTGCGATGCGTCCGGCAGCACGGCCAGTTGCGCGCCCGGAATGCGCTGCGCGATCCGGCGCGAATTCTCCGCCGGAATCAGCGGATCGTCGGCGCCGGTGATCACCAGCGTCGGCGCCTTGATCTGCTCCAGATCACCGCAGGCGTCGAACGCGTCTATGGCCTTGAGGTGTCCGCGTACCGCGTGCGGCGGCGTCGGGTTCTGGTTTACCAGGTCGAACATGCCATCGATCAGCGTCCGCTCGCGCGCGCGAAATCCGGGCATGTAATACACCTCCTCCTGCCGCCGCGCGACCTCGCGCGCGTCCATGCTTTCGTTCGGCACCAGCCGCAGCAGTTGGCCGATGCGCTTTTCCGGCGCGACCGAGCCGCGGCCGCAGTTGGTGCAGCCCAGCGCCAGGCCGTACACCTGGTCCGGATGCCGCGTCGCCACGCGCTGAGCGATCATGCCGCCCATGGATACGCCGAATACATGCGCCCGGCGCAGCCCCAGGCCCGCGATCACCCCGGCGCAATCGTCGGCAAAGGCCTCGATGCTATAGCCGTCTTCTGGCTTGTCCGAATCGCCGGTGCCGCGGTTGTCCATCAGGATCAGCTGGAAGCGCTCGGCCAGCGGCCTGAGCACGCCCTCGAGCCACACCACGCGGCTGCGGCGAAAGCCGTTGATCATGAGCAGCGGCGGGCCCGCGCCGCGCAGTTCATAGGCGATGGACACGGCGCCGGCGTCCAGAACGGGCATGAAACCCTCCTCGTCAATTGCGCGAAATGCGGTGGAAATCCATTGTACCTGCGGCGGCGCCGGCCCGTCCCGATTGAGTACAATCATGCGATGTGGTCCTGCCCCGCCCCGCCGCCGCGCGCGAACCCGGCCGGCATCCGCGCCAAGCTTGCGCCGCCCGCGCGCTGGCTCGCCGGCTTCGCGCTGCTGGCGTTCACTGCCGGCGCGGCGCTGGCGGCGACGCCAGGACTCGGCTTTTCGCGCAGCGTAACGCCGGGGCTGGTGCAGCGCTACGCGGCGAAATTCGGGCCGAACGTCAGGGCGCGCATCAGCGGCTGGCAGGAATTCGTGCGCTCCGCCGCACCCGCGCCGGCCTCAGCCGACAACCTGCCGCTGCTGGGCGCGGTCAACACGTTTTTCAATCGCGTCCCCTTCGTCACGGATCAGGCGCATTGGGGGGTGGAGGACTACTGGGCGTCTCCGGCCGAAGCCGTTTCCAGCAACGGCGCCGATTGCGAGGATTTTTCCATCGCCAAATATTTTGCGCTGAAGGAGCTGGGCGTGCCGATCCAGCGCCTGCGCATCACCTACGTCAAGGCGGTACGCCTGAATCAGGCGCATATGGTGCTCGCCTACTACCCCGAACCGAACGCGGTGCCGCTGATCCTGGACAATCTCGAAGACCAGGTCAGGCCGGCATCGGAGCGCGCTGACTTGATTCCGGTGTACAGCTTCAACGACGAGGACCTGCTGATCGTGCGCCAGGGTCAAGCCGGCGCGAGCGCCGGCAGTTCGCTGCAGATCCGCCTGTGGCGCGCCTTGCTGCAGAAACTGGAAGAGGAATTGCGCTACTGAGAGGGATGCTATGCTTCGCGGGATACGACCATGACACTTTTCCGGCAATTGTTTTTCGGCGCCTCGCTGCTGTTCCTGCTCGTATTGGCGGGCGTGGAGGCGATTTATCTATCGAATGCCCGCCTCTACGTGCAGCAGCAGCTGGAGTCGCATTCGCAGGATGCGGCCACGTCGCTCGCGCTGTGGCTGTCGACGGTGAAGCCGTTCGAGGACCGCGCGCTGATCGAGACTGTGGTCAACACGTCCTTCGACCGCGGCTACTATCAGTCCATACGCGTGGTCTCGGTAAGCGGCGCAACCCTCGTGGACAAGGAGCTCGCGCCGGCGCAGGGCGAAGTGCCCGCATGGTTTGCGCGGCTGTTTCCGCTGCATCCGCCCAGCGCCGAATCTCTGATCAGCTCGGGCTGGCGCCAGCTCGGGCGCGTGCTGGTGACCAGCCATCCGAATTTCGCCTACCTGCAGTTGTGGCACACGGCGCTGCAGACCCTGGCGCTGCTGCTGCTCGTATACGCGCTGTCCCTGATCGCGCTGCGCGCCTTTCTTGCCACCATCCTGCGCCCTTTGCGCGAGATCGAGCAGGCCGCCGGCGCCATCGGCGAGCGCGATTTCCGCACGATCGCCCTCGCCCCCAAGGCGCGCGAACTCGGGCGCGTGGTCACCGCCATGAACAGCCTGTCGGCGAAAATCAGGCAAGTGATCGAAGCTGAATCCGCGCGCGCGGAAACGCTGCAGCGCGAGGCTTATCGCGATCCGGTCACCGGCCTGCTCAACCGGCGCGGCCTGGAGCACGAGCTGCTAAGCCTGTTTCGCGCCGAGCGCGATGTGTTTTCCGGGGCGTTCGTGCTGATCGAACTCGAGCGCTTCAAGGAATACAACCTGCACCACGGCTATCAGCGCGCCGACGAACTGCTGGCGCTGCTCGCACAGACCATCTCCGGCGCAAACCAGGCAGCGGTCTGTTCGCGCTTCGGCGGCGCGAGCTTTGCCCTGGCTGCCGTGAATATCGATGCCGGCGCCGCGCGCGCGCTGGCGGGCGCCGTCAGTGCGCGCGTCGAGGCGGCACTGGCGGAGCAGGCCCTCACCGGGGAAATAGAATTTCATTGCGGCGCGGCGCATTTCGACGCCGGCGCGCCGCCGCTGCCAGAATTGCTGGCCGCAGCAGATCTGGCCTTGACGCGCGCCCAGGGAAAAGGGCCAGACAGCTTCGATCTCATCGCGCTGGCCGAACTCGACCGGCGCGGACGCGGCTCGCTCGCCTGGCGCGAGCAGATCGAGGCCGCCATCGACGGCGGCAAGCTCGCGCTGTACGCACAGACGGTACTGAGCCTGCCCGCACGCGCACCGCTGCAAAGCGAGGTGGTCACGCGCCTCCTCGAAGACGGCAGCCATCCCGTGCCCGCGGCGCAATTCCTGCCCATGGCCGCGCGCCATGGCCTGACGCCGCGGCTGGACAAGCGGCTGCTCGAACTGCTGATCGCGCGCATCGACGCCGGCGCCGCGCTCGCGCCGGCGATCGCCGTGAATATTTCCGCGCAGACCATTGCCGATGCCGCAGCCTGCCGCAGCCTGTTCGAAGTCCTGCAAGGCCGGCAGGACATCGCCGCGCGCCTGGTGTTCGAAATGACCGAGTTCGGCGTGATTCGCGCTCCTGCGCTCAGCCTCGCTTTCGCCACCGAAGTGCGGCGCCTGGGCGCGCAGTTCGCGATCGACAATTTCAACCTCCACCGCGATTCGCTCAGGCAGCTGCACCAGCTGCTGCCGCATTACATCAAGCTCGCGCCCGCATATACGAATGAGCTGACGCAAAACCAGGACAGCCGTTTCATCGTGTCCTCGCTCATCCGCATCGCGCAAACGCTGGACATCGGCATCATCGCCCAGGCGGTGGAGTCCGATTCCCTGATCCTGCTGCTGCAGGACATGGGATTCGCCGGCTATCAGGGCTATGCCAACGGCAAGCCCGCGCCTATAGGCTAAGTCCGGGCTGGCGCCTGCGCGCGCGTGCACACCAGGTTGCGGTCGCCGTAGGCATTGTCCGCGCGCGCGACCGGCGGCCAGTACTTGTGCGCACGCAAGCCCGCAACCGGGAACGCCGCGAGCTCGCGCGTATAGGCGTGCCGCCATGCATCGGCGCACACCATGGCCGCCGTGTGCGGGGCGTTTCTGAGCGGATTGTCCTCGCGCGGCAGCCTGCCATCCTCGACGGCGCGAATTTCTTCGCGTATCGCGATCATGGCATCGATGAAGCGGTCCAGTTCCGCCTTGGGCTCGCTTTCGGTAGGCTCGACCATGAGCGTACCCGGGACCGGGAAGGACATGGTGGGCGCGTGAAAGCCGTAGTCCATGAGGCGCTTGGCGACGTCCTCGACGCCGATGCCGCTAGACTCCTTCAGCGGCCGCAGATCGAGGATGCATTCATGCGCCACCAGTCCGCGCGCGCCGCTGTAGAGCACCGGATAGTGCGCCGCCAGGCGCCTAGCCATGTAGTTCGCATTCAGGATCGCGACTTCGCTCGCCGCGCGCAGGCCCTCGCGCCCGAGCAGCGCGATGTACATCCACGCAATCGGCAGGATGCCGGCGCTGCCGTAAGGCGCGGCTGCGACCGCGCCGATGCTTTGCACGCCCGCCGGCAGCTCGCGATGGCCCGGCAGGAAAGGAACGAGATGCGCCGCCACCGCCAGCGGGCCCACGCCCGGTCCGCCGCCGCCGTGCGGAATGCCGAACGTCTTGTGCAGGTTCAGATGCGACAAATCGCCGCCGAACAGCCCCGGCGCGCACAGACCGGCCATCGCATTCAGATTGGCGCCGTCGATATACACCTGGCCGCCATGTTCATGCACGATGTCGCAGATTTCGCGGATGCCGGGCTCGAACACGCCATGCGTGGAAGGGTAGGTCACCATGATCGCAGCGAGTTCGCGCTCGTATTGCGCGGCCTTGGCGCGCAAATCGGCGAGATCGACATTGCCGCGCGCATCGCAGGCGACGACCACCACCTGCATGCCTGCCATATGCGCGGAGGCCGGATTGGTGCCGTGGGCCGAGGCCGGTATCAGGCATACCGTACGCTGGCTCTCGCCGCGCGATCGATGCCAGGCGCGGATCACCAGCAATCCGGCGTACTCCCCCTGCGATCCCGCATTGGGCTGCAGCGCTACCGCCGCATAGCCGGTGATTGCGCACAGCCTGCGCTCCAGATCCGCAATCAATTCGCGGTAGCCCGCGGTTTGCGCCGCCGGCGCGAACGGATGCATATGCGCGAACTCCGGCCAGGAGATCGGCTGCATCTCGCTCGTCGCGTTGAGTTTCATGGTGCAGGATCCGAGCGGGATCATGCCGCGGTCGAGCGCTAAATCGCGCTCGGCCAGCTGGCGCAAATAGCGCAGCATGGCCGTTTCCGAGTGGTAGTCGTTGAATACCGGATGCGCGAGAAAAGCGCTGCGGCGCGCAAGCACAGGCGAGTAGGCCGCGCGCACGCCGCGCGCGAGCGCATCGAAATCCGGCGCCATCACGCCCGCGGGGGCGAGGATCTGCCATAGCAGCCTCACATCGGTGCCGCTGCTGGTCTCGTCGAGCGATATGCCGACGCGCTGATCGTCTATGCGTCGCAGGCTCGCGCCACGGGCTGCAGCGGCCGCGTGCACCGCCTGCGTGCGCGCCCCGGTAACCAGCGTCAGCGTGTCAAACCAGGAGTTGTTCGCGATGGCCACCCCCATTTGCTGCAGACCGGCCGCGAGCACACTGGTAAGGCGGTGGGTTCTGCGCGCGATGCGGATCAAGCCCTGCGGGCCGTGATATACCGCATACATGGCCGCAATCACCGCGAGCAGCACCTGCGCGGTGCAGATGTTGCTGGTCGCTTTCTCGCGCCGGATATGCTGCTCGCGCGTCTGCAGCGCGAGGCGGTAGGCCGGATTGCCCTGGCTGTCCCGCGTCACCCCGACCAGGCGGCCGGGCAGGTTGCGCTTGAGTTCATCGCGCGTGGCGAAGTAGGCGGCGTGCGGGCCGCCGAAACCCAGGGGCACGCCGAAGCGCTGCGCCGAGCCCAGCACCACGTCCGCGCCCCACTCTCCCGGCGGGGAAAGCAGCACGAGTGCGAGCAGATCTGCGGCGACGGCGACCAGCCCGCCGCGCGCATGCACCGCCTGCACCAAATCACGATAGTCCTCCACTTCGCCGTCGGCTGCCGGATATTGCAGCAGCACGCCGAAACTCTCGGCGGCCGCTGCGACCTCGGCCGGACCGGTGCGCACTTCCAGCCCAAGCGGCTCGGCGCGCGTGCGCACCACATCCAGAGTCTGCGGCAGCACCGAATCCGCGACGTAGAAAACGTTGCTTGCCGCTTGGCTGCTGCGGCGGCACAGCGCCATGGCCTCGGCCGCGGCGGTCGCCTCGTCCAGCAGCGATGCATTCGCGATGGACATGCCGGTCAGATCGCACACCATGGTCTGAAAATTGATCAGCGCTTCCAGCCGGCCCTGGGAGATTTCCGGCTGGTAAGGTGTATAGGCGGTGTACCAGGCCGGGCTCTCCAGCAGGTTGCGCTGGATTACGCCAGGCAGCTCGGTGCCGTAGTAGCCCTGGCCGATGTAGCAACGCGCCACCCGGTTCGCCGCCGCCAGCTTTTTCAGTTCGGCCAGAGCCTCCGCTTCGCTTCTGCCCGGCGGCAACTCGAGCTCGGCGCGGCGGCGTATGCCGGCGGGAATGGCAGCGTCGATCAGCGCTGCACGCGTCGGATAACCGAGCACGGCCAGCATGGCGGCCTGCTCCGTCGCGTCCGGGCCGATATGGCGGGCGGCGAATGCCTCGCGCTGCTGCAGCCCGTCCTCGGCCTGCTGCGCGTCTTTGGTACTGCGCACCAGCATGTCTTGCATCACGCCCTCCTATTTTGCCGCGTGACCGGCGTACGCGGCGGCGTCCATCAGGCTGACGAGATCGGTCGCCTGGTCCGGTTTTATTTTGAACATCCAGGCGGCGTAGGCGTCGGTATTCACCTGCTCCGGCGCTTTTACCAGCGCATCGTTGACGGCGACCACGACGCCGGCGATCGGCATATTGATGTCGGAAGCGGCTTTCACCGATTCGATCACGGCGCAGGCCTCGCCTTGCGCATAGCGCTTGCCGACCTGCGGCAGTTCCAGGAATACGATGTCGCCCAGCACCTCCTGCGCGTGGTCGGTGATTCCGACCGCGAGCGTGCCGTCGGCTTCGCTGAGCGCCCATTCATGGGTGTCGGTGTATTTCAGCTGTTCGGGGGTTTTCATGCGTTCCAGCCTTAATCGAAGTTGACCAGGATCTTGCCGCGGCGTACGAATGGCGGACGCACCACCTGTGCCGCAAGTTGTTTGTCGCGCACCGCCACGCGCACCGGCGCGCCCGGTTCGACGCCCAGCGGCAGGCGCGCCAGCGCGATCGAGCGGTTGAGCGTAGGCGAGAACGTGCCGCTGGTGACCTCGCCTTCGCCCTGCGCGGTGGCCAGCCGCTGATGGCTGCGCAGCACGCCGCCGGCTTCGGTCAGCACCAGCCCCAGCAGTTGCCGGCTCTGCGGACGCGCGAGCAGCGCCGCCTTGCCGACGAAATCGCGCGCACTCGCGAGATCGACCGTCCAGGCCAGACCCGCGTCCAGCGGCGACACGCTCTCGTCCATGTCCTGGCCCCACAGATTCATCCCCGCCTCGAGGCGCAGCGTGTCGCGCGCACCCAGGCCGCAGGGTTTCACGCCGCAGGCGAGCAGGCGCTGCCACAGCGCGGGCGCCTGGGCCGCCGGCAGCATGAGTTCAAAGCCGTCTTCGCCGGTATAGCCGGTGCGCGCGAGGACCAATTGGTCGAGCTGCACGCCGTGAAAACTCATCAGCGCCGCGCTCGCCGCGCGCGCCTCGGGCAGCACTTGCCACACGCGCTCGCGCGCCTGCGGCCCCTGCACTGCGATCAGCGCGAGGTCGCGGCGCGGCTGGATGTCGGGCGGCGCAGCCTGCGCCAGCGCAACCAGCCAGGCGAGGTCCGCCTCCGCCCTGCCCGCATTCAGTACCAGGCGAAACCAGGTTTCGTCGAAGAAATACACGATCAGATCGTCGATGACGCCGCCCGCGTGGTTGAGCATGCAGGAATAAAGGGCGTGTCCCGAATCGCGCAGCTTGTCCACGTCGTTCGCAAGCGCGCGCCGCAGAAAGTCGCGCGCGCCGGCGCCGTGCACATCGACCGCGAGCATATGCGAGACGTCGAACATGCCGGCATTGCTGCGCACCGCGCGATGTTCCTCGATCTGGGAGCCGTAGTTGACCGGCATGTCCCAGCCGCCGAAATCGACCATGCGTGCGCCCAGGGCGCGGTGGGCGGCGTTGAGCGGAGTGGTCTTGAGCACGTTCACCTCGACGGCAATGAAAAAAGGGGCAATGCCGATCTTGCGATCTACATTACCCCTCTGTCCTTGTACCTGAGAGATTACAGCCTTATGCAGCCGGCTGCGCGCCCCTTCGGTGGCCGCCGGTTCGGCGACTGCTCTCCAGAGTTACGGAAGCTCCGCTTCCGCCCGACCGGTCCTTTGTGCCTGAGAGTTTCTGGGTATTGCGCCTTCGGCGGCCACTTGCCTGCGGTGGCGCTCTCCCGGTCGGATGTATGGACTGTAGGCGCGGCGACAAACCCTGTCAACCGGTTCCGGGCGGTGCCTATGATTAATCTCAATTCGGACTTCACCTATGCTCGCGCAAGCGGAGGATAGCGGCGGTTGCCCGCGCGCACCGAAAATGGACCATGGCAGGACCGGGTGAATTGAGGTAGCCTGCCCCGCAGCCGCACGCTGCAATACTTCGCGCCTCTGCCCGACCCCTTGCACGAGTGCGGCCAGTATTGAACGAACTGATCAAAAAGGATATCTCGATATGGTGCAAGCCGACTCTAAACCGTTAGCCGGAAAAATTGCGCTGGTCACCGGCGCGAACACGGGCATAGGGCGCATCACCGCGGTAGACCTGGCGCGGCAAGGCGCCCAGGTATTTCTCGCCGTCCGTTCGGCCCAGCGCGCGCAAGCCGTGCTCGACGAGATTCGCGCGCTGCCTGGCGGCACAGCCGAGCTGCTGCCGCTGGCGCTCGACGATTTCGCCTCCATACGGGCATGCGCCGACACGTTTCTCGCGCGCGGCTTGCCGCTGCATCTGTTGATCAACAATGCCGGCCTCGCTGCCGCGCGCGGCCAGACCAAGCAGGGCTTCGAACTCGCGTTCGGCGTCAATCACCTGGGGCATTTCCTGCTCACCCAACTGCTGCTCGAGCGCCTCAAGTCTGCGGCGCCTGCGCGCATCGTCACCGTCGCGAGCAAGGCGCATTACCGCGCGCGCGGCATAGACTGGGAGGCGGTGCGCGCACCCACTCGCAGCGCAACCGGGCTGCGCGAGTATCAGGTTTCCAAGCTCGCCAACGTCCTGCTCAGCGCGGAACTCGCGCGCCGGCTCGCCGGTAGCGGCGTCACGACCTATTCCCTGCACCCGGGCGTCGTGGCCACCGAGGTCTGGCGCTCCCTGCCCTGGCCGCTGGGCCGGCTGCTGAAACTCGCGCTGATTTCCCCGCAACAGGGCGCGCAGACCAGTTTGCATTGCGCGACAGCGGCAAGCGCGGCGGCGGAGACAGGCCTCTACTACGATCAATGCAAGCCCAAGTGGCCCAGCCGCGTCGCGCAGGACGCGGCCCTGGCCCGGGACTTGTGGGAACGCAGCGCCGCCTGGGTGCGTTGAACTTCGGCTTGCGCGCTAGGCGCGCACGATGCCGGCGAGCCGCTGGTTGATCAGGGTATCGGCCTCGCGCATGATGCGGTCGATCAATTCCTTGACGCTGGGCACATCGTGGATCAGGCCCGCAACCATGCCGCAGCTCCACGCGCCGGCCTCCATGTCGCCGTCGCGCATGACTTTGGGATAGATGCCCGCGACCTGGCCGTAGAGGTCGGCGATCGTCAGCGCCGCGCCCTTTTCGCGTTCGATTGCGAGTACGCGCTCCACGCCCGAGTTGTTGAGCACGCGCTCGGTATTGCGCAGGCCGCGCATGATCAGGCGCGTGTCGAGTTCGGAGGCGGCGACGATCGCCTGCTTCACGTTGTCATGCACCGGCGCCTCCTTGGTCGCGATGAAGCGCGTGCCCATGTTCATGCCCTCGGCGCCGAGCACCAGCGCGGCCACGAGGCTGCGTCCGTCGGCCATGCCGCCGGAAGCGACGAACGGAATTTTCAGTTCCTCGGCCGCGCGCGGCAGCAGGATGAAATTCGGCACGTCGTCCTCACCCGGATGGCCGCCGCACTCGAAGCCGTCGACGCTGACCGCATCGCAGCCGATCGCCTCCGCCTTGAGCGAATGCCGCACCGAGGTGCACTTGTGTATCACCTTGATGCCGGCCGCTTTCAGATAGGGCATCACCGACTCCGGATTGCGCCCCGCGGTCTCGACCACCTTGACTCCGCCTTCGATGATCGCGCGTATGTATTCCGGATAAGGCGGTTTCGCGAATGCAGGCAGGAAGGTCAGATTCACGCCGAAAGGCTTGTCGGTCATGTCGCGGCAGCGCGCGATTTCCTTCGCCAGCAGCTCCGGCGTCGCCTGCGTCAGCGCGGTGATGATGCCCAGTCCGCCCGCGTTCGAGACCGCCGCGGCCAGCTCGGCCAGGCCGACGAAGTGCATGCCTCCCTGGATGATCGGATGTTCGATGCCCAGCAATTCCGTGATGCGTGTTTTCATGTCGATCGCCTCATGCGGTATGAAAGAATTCTCGCCTACGTCCTTGCCTCGCTCAGCGCAATGTCCGGCTGAATCTCGAATGCGAGTTGCAGCAGCGCCTGACGCAGGCTGGCTTCGACCGCGTCGGCACTGTCGCCATGCGCAAAAATGAAGCCGAGGTAGCTCGCGCCCGCAGGCGGCGGCGCAATCAGCTGGCCCGGGCTCGCGCTGATCTGGATGTCGCTGATGCCGGCGACCGCCCGTGCGTTGTCGAGTCCGCGTACGCCGTGAAATATGCCGTGCCGCGGAATCGGGATCATCATCACCCCGCTTGCGGCTTCATGCCTGACTTGCGGCAGCGGCAGCTGCAGCGCCTGGCGCAGGATCAGCTCTTCCAGGCTCATGCCGAGCGCGTGGCGCAGCGTCCTGCCGCACAGCCCGCCGATGGAGCGCGCGGCGACTTCCAGCAGCCACACGCCTCGTGCATTCACGCGCATTTCGGCATGGATCGGTCCGGTCTCGAGGCCGGCCAGCGTGCAGGCTTGCTGCACCGTGCGCGCAATCGCTTCTTGCTGTTGTTGCGCGAGACGCGAAGGCGTCAGGTACAGCGTCTCTTCGAAATAAGGTCCATCCAGCGGATCGGGCTTGTCGAACAGCGCCAGCACGCGCAGCTTGCCCTCCTGCAGCAGGCCCTCGAGCGCGTGTTCGCTGCCGGGAATGAAGCGCTCCACGATCAGGCCCAGTTCGGCCGCATCGCGGTCGGCTTTGGCCTGTATCGCGCGCACCCAGCGCAGTGCCTGCACGTAATCCTCGCGCGTGTCGGCGCGGATCACGCCGCGACTCGCGCTCAGGCGCCGCGCCTTGACCACCAGCGGAAACGCCAGCGGCGGCGCTAACCCCGCGCCTGCGGCATCGCCGTCCAGATGCGCGAACTCGGGGCATAGCAGGCTGCCGCGCCGCAGCAGATTGCGAAACGCGAGCTTGTCGCGCGTCTGCCGCACCGCCTCGGGCGCATTGCCCGGCAGATGGAAGTATTCGCACAACAGCGCCGCCAGATCGAGGCCGCTGTCGTCCACGGCGAGCACCGCGTCCGGCTTGCGCCCCAGCGCAGGCAGCAGCTGCTTCAGCGCCGCCACCGGCTGGTCGAAAGGCAGGGCTTGGATCGGGCTCATGCCCCAGGCCGGCGCGAGCTGGTGGCAGTAATTCGCTACGGCGATCACCTCGACCTCCAGTCGCTTTGCCGCCGCGAGAAAATCCTCGTTGCGGTAACTCGCGGCGGGCAGGAGCAGCAGCAAACGCTTCATGGTCGCGGTATCAGAAGCTTTGCAGCTGCTGCTCGGTCGGCTCAGCGCAGCAGTACCAGGGTTCGGACAGATGGGCTATCGGCTCGCCGAAATCCGCAGGCGCGAGCGGCGGCGGCGCAAGCCCCAGCGCCGCGTGCGCGCGCTGCCAGATCTGGGTAAAGATCTCGCTGCGCGCGAGTCCGGCTTGCTCGCCCTGCGCCGCCAGCGCCTGCAGCGCCTGCTGCAGGACATCGACGCGCGCATCGGCGTGGCGCCAGGGATAGCCGAGCAATTTTGCATCGAACGGGGCCAGCCGTTCGCGAAATCCCGGCAACTGCAGCAGCCAGGAACCCGCCGGCACCAACAGGCGTATGCACAGCTGGATCGGCGGCACGGCTTGCACCAGTTTCAGGCGCAACAGGCTGCGCAGCAGCTCGACATAGCCCTCGAGGCTGGTCCAGGGCGTAAACGGCACGAACGTCGGCGCCATGCCTATGCCGGCGTCGCAGCACAGCTGCAAGGCGCGCTCGAAGTCGGCGCGCGTATGGTTCTTCGCCAGATATTGCAGCACCTGGTCGTCTACCGACTCCACCGCCGCGGTGATGAACAGGCAGCCCGCCGCCTTGAGCGCCGGCAGCAAGTCGGCGTGGGCGATGAGATGCTGGATCTTGATCGTGGCGTCGAAGCTCAAATCCGGATACTTCGCGTGCATGGTCGCGAGCACTTTCATCGCATGCGTCGTACCATTGAAAAAATCCGGATCGCCGAAGGAGATATGCGCGGCCCCGGCCTCGACCTGCTGCGCGATATCGGCCATCACCACCGCCAGCGGCACCACGCGGAATTTTCCCTGGTACACGGGCACCACCGGGCAATGCCGGCACAAGTGCTTGCAGCCGCGGCTGGCTTCGATGAAGCCGAGCCGCTTCTTGCCGCCGTCGGGCAGCAGCAGATGGGCGTAGCGCGCAAGTGCAGGCAGGCCGGAGCGGTCCGGCGTCAGAAAATCGATCTTGGCCAGATGCCCCACCGGCTCGGATTGCGTCTCGCAGGACTCCCCCGCGCGCAGCCGCTGCGCCAGCCGCAGCAGGCCGGGTTCGCACTCGCCGCCGAGTATGGTTTTCACGCCCAGGCTGCGCAGCATTTCCTGGTTCATCGGCGCATACAGCCCGTATACGCACAGCTCGGCGCGCGGCGCGAGCGCGCGTATGCGCGGCAGGGCTTCGACTGCGATGCGCGTGGCGGTGTGCATGCCGACATAAATCGCCACCAGCTGCGCGCCTGCCAGCGCCTGCGCCTCCAGCTGCTGCAGCGAAAGGTCGAGGCAGCGCACGTCGAAGCCGTCCTGCTTCAGCCACGCAGCGGGTTCGGCCAGCGCGAACGGCTGCCGGCCGAGTTCGTAGGGATTGATCAGCACGACCTCGAAGCGCGCGGCATCCGCGCCTCGCCCCTCTTGCCCGGCGCCGTCCTGCAGGCAGCAGTCGCTACGGCTATCCATGCGCGCCTATTTCGACTTGGGACGCTGCGCGAACTCGCCGGTCCCGGGCTCGCGGCTGGCGCCCGCCTCCTGCATGCGCTGCAGATAGTGTGCCCACATCGCGTCCTGGTTCTCGCCCAGGTTATAGAAATAGCTCCAGGAATAAATGCCGCTGTCGTGCCCGTCTGAAAACACCAATTGCACCGCATACGAGCCCACCGGCTCGACGCCGGTGATTTCGACGTCCTTCTTCCCGATTTGCAGCGTTTCCTGTCCCGGGCCGTGGCCGCGCACCTCGGCCGAGGGCGAGTAGACGCGCAGGAATTCGAACGGCAGCGTAAAGCGCTTGCCGTCGGCAAAAGCGATTTCCAGTACGTGCGATTTCTGGTGCAGCTTGATTTCGGTCGGGGCCGGTGCGGTGTCGTCTAAGCCTGCCATGAGATCTCCTTGGTTCGCATTGCCCCTATGGTAACGGTATTGCCGGCCCGCGTGGCGGCGGGATTGTAGCGGTTCCAGCCCCCGGCGCGGGCTTGTTTCAGGCCGCGCCGGGCTCTTGATGTACATCAAAATGCCAATTTGACTTTTGCGCGAACATAGCGTCAAGCAAAAACCCGGCGCGCCTGGCTTGATGGGGTCGGCAAAACGCCGCGAAACGGGCAAGCATAAATTGAATCCCCCATCGTTAAGGAAAATGCAATGAATGCGTGGATGATGGACCTTGTCTTTACCGTTTTCCTGCTCCTGGCATCTACCGGCGTATTTTTCTTCGTGGTTACGCGGGGCGCCCTGGTTTTGCGCGGTCTGTCGCCGGGTTCAGCCAGCGACAAATCGCATGTGTACCCGATTTACTCGAACATGCGCCTGATCAAGCTGGTCGATTTCCAGCCCATCATCTCCGCCATCCTGCTGTTCCAGTATCACCACCTGGTGTCGAAAATCGTTTCCGAACTCAAGCAAATGGACCTCAGAAACAGGAAAGTGCTGATCACTTCCTGCGCGTTCGGCAATGTGATTCCGCGCGTGGTGCAGGCAGCGCTCGGTTCGGGCGCCGAGCGCGTGCTCATCGCCGACATCATCCAGAACGAACTGGTGCATGCAAAGACCAAGCTGACCGAGTACGCGGGCAGGGTCGAGTACGTCGAAGACAACGCCACCTCGATGACGCTCAAGCATGACGGCGTCGCCGCCAACGTCATTTTCTTCCTGCTGCACGAACTGCCGCATCACCTCAAAGGCCAGACCCTGAACGAGGCCGGACGCATGCTCGCCCCGGGCGGCAAGCTGTTCCTGGCCGAATTCCACCGGCCGCAGCTGTGGGTGCTGCGCGCGCTCAGCTGGACTTACTTCAAGGTGTTCGAGCCGCTGGGCCTCGCGTTGTGGGATACGCACGACCCGCTTGCCTTCCTCGAGAACGCGGGCGGATGGAAGTGCGAGCGCACCACCTATTTTTTCGGCAATTTCCAGATCATCACCGCGACCAAGCTGTAGCGCTCGGCGCGCTGTTGCATGGCGGCAGCGGAAGACTCCTGCGGGAGCCTTCTTGCTTTTTCAGATGCGCAGCCAGCCGCGCTGCGCTGCCTGGTGCGCGAGGATGCCGAACAGCACGGCCGCACCCACATTCCAGATGGCGAAGGCAGCCGTGGCCAGCACCACGAAACGGTCGGCCTTGTCCGTGCCGCTGTCGCGGCTGCCCAGCGCGAGCTGCAGGCCGGCCAGGAACAGGATCACACCGAGGACGTACTGCGGAAAAATCCTGAACAGCGTGACGATGGACGAGGACAAGAACAGCCCGGCGCCAAGCAGGATGCCGCCGAGGATGATGGATGAGCCGCCGGTGCGCGCGCCGAATTGCACGTGGCCGGCCATGCCGCCCGCGCCATGGCACATGGGTACGCCCCCGATCAGGCTCGCCCCCAGGTTCATCAGGCCGGTGGAGTAAGCCACCGAACGTTCGCTCACCGGCCGATCGGGAAACAGGCGGTTGTTCTCCTCCGTGATCGCGATGAAGGCATTGCCGAACGTCAAAGGCAGCTGCGGCAAGGCCAGCAGGA
Source organism: Pseudomonadota bacterium (assembly GCA_021811085.1). Lineage (GTDB taxonomy): Bacteria > Pseudomonadota > Gammaproteobacteria > Burkholderiales > SG8-39 > 2-12-FULL-64-23. Next base: position 61,623 of record JAJZPQ010000016.1, read on the forward strand.
TGAATCCCGTCCACAGATCGTTCAGCGTCAGCGACTGCCAGGCCAGCGCCGGAATTCTGAATTCAGGCTTCAGTGCGCCCAGGTCGCGCATCAGGCCCGGCTGCTCGGCGAGTGCGATCGCCACCCCCAGGGCGAGCAGCACCAGCATCGCCGGCACGCGCGGGCGTCCAAGCAGCAGCAGCGTCAATGCGAGCAGCAGGCCCGCGAGCCAGGGATTCGCGGCCATCATGTGTATGCCCCCGAGCATGAAGGAAAAGCCCAGACCCATGACCACGCCCAGCAACGCCGAGCGCGGCACCCAACGTGCGGCCCGCCGGCCCAGGCCAGTCAGCGCGAGGACGATCCACAGCAGGCCCGTCGTCAGCGCCGCGCCGATCACCGCCCCCGCGCCCAGGCCCGCCGCGAGCATGCTCTGGCTCACCGCCGCTGCGCCTATGGCCTTCATCGGCTGCACCGGAAACGGCGTGCGGTGTATATAGCCGGCCACGATCAGCGCCGCACCGAAGGCCACGAGCAGGCCGTTCGCGTCCATGTTCAAGATCGACACGTAGGCGGCGACGAACGGAATCAGCGTTCCCAGATCGCCGAAAGCCCCGGACCATTCGGGCAGATCGAAGCGGTTCGGCGGGCGCGCGGATTCATGCTGCATACGCCCGGAATCATACAAGAGTCCGCAGCGCGCAGATAGCCGGCGCAGGGACTTATACTGTAGGCACACTACTACAGACCAAGGAAAATCCCATGCTCGACCATCTGCTCAACGCTGAACAACGCCGCGTGCGCAACGCCGCGCGCGAATTCGTGAATGCCACGCCGCGCCAGCTGATTCTGGACATGGACGCGGAGAAAGTGCGCTTCCCCAGGGAGTGGCTGCGCGAGGCCGGCCGGCGCAATCTGCTCGGCGTGCGCCAACCGCTGCAATGGGGCGGCCGCGGTCTGGATTGGGTGGCTTCCTGCGCGATCAGCGAGGAAATCGGCAGCTTGAGCTACGAGCTTGCCTGTGTCTTCGGCGTAGGGGCCGATCTGGTCTGCGACGCGATCGTGCTGCACGGCACCGATGAACAAAAGGCGCGCTACGTCCAGCCGCTGCTCCAAGGCGAGATATTCGCCGCCGAGTGCCTGACCGAACCGCGCGGCGGCTCCGACTTTTTCGGGGCAACCTCGACGGCAGAGGACAAAGGCGATTACTTTTTGCTTAACGGCCAGAAGCGCTTCATCGTCGGTGCGGAGGGCGCGGATTATTTTCTGGTCTATGCGCGCACCGATCCGGACCCGGCCGCCGCGCCGCAAAAGCGCATCAGCTGTTTCATCGTCGACCGCGGCCCCGGGGTCGAGGTCGAATACCTCTACGGCCTGATGGGCTGCCGCGGCGGCGGCACCGGCCGGCTCGCGTTCAGGGACGTGAAGGTGCCGCGCGCGAACCTCGTCGGCGCGCTCAACGGCGCCTATCCGGTGTTCAATACCATGATGATCCCCGAGCGCCTCGGCACCGCAGCCATGACCGTAGGCCCGGCACGCTCCGCGCTGGACATTGCGACGCGCTACAGCTCGCAGCGCAAAGCCTTCGGGGAGACGATCAACCGTTTCCAGGGCGTGAGTTTCCAGGTGGCGGAGGGCGCGATGCTGCTCGATGCCTGCCGCGCGCTCGTCTATGCCACGTCGCGCGCGGTCGACGGCGGCATGGAAATGAATAAAGTGCGGCGCATGGTGTCCGAAACCAAGAAATTCGTCACCGAGTCCTGCCAGAAAGTGGTGCACAACTCGATGCAGGTGGTGGGCGGCATCGGCTACACCAACGTATTCCCGCTGGAGCGCATCTACCGCGACATCCGGCTGGCATCGATCTGGACCGGCACCAACGAGGTCATGGCGACCATCGTCGCGCACGAGTGGTACCGCGAGGTGGCCGCAGGCCGCGGCACACGCGATTACGCCGCCGATGCCCCCGAGGCCGAGGCAGCGGACGAGATCAATTTCGGCTAGGCTACGGAAGAATTGCGACCCGACGGAGATTGATCTTGCTCAACACGGCTGCGCGGCAGCACGACTAGGCTAGACAGAATAACGGAGAAAGCGATGAACAAAAGCGAATTCGATATCGACCGCGCGAAAAGCCTGGTGCAGGAGATCTCTGCCAATCTGGCCGAATTGCCCCAAGACAGCCCCAAGTACGCGCAATTGCGCGCGGAAGTGGAAGACCTCAAAGCGATGCTGAACAGCGCCGAGATTCATCTGCCTCTGCTCGAGGATCAAATGAAATCGGTGCATGGCTCGTTCGACCGCGCGGCGGTGGAACTGCGCGCAGACGGCGTGCGCGTCGGCATTTTCCTGAGGGAGATCGGACGCATGCTGGGTCTGGACTGAGCGTCCGCACCATGAGCGTATACCGAAAAATTCTCGTCCCCATAGACGGCAGCGCCACGTCGACCCGCGGTCTGACCGAAGCGATCCGGCTGGCGCAGGATCAGGGTGCGGCGCTGCGGCTGGTGCACGTGCTCGACGAACTCATCGTCACGCCGGGCGCGGAGACGGTGGTCTACCTGGACAATACCGTCGACTTGCTGCGCGAAGCGGGCGAGCAGATCCTGGCCAAGGCCAAGACCCTGGTGCAGGAGGCGGGCTTGGAAGCGGAATCCGTGATCCGGGAGATCATGGGAGGGCGCGCGGCCGGCTCCGTCGTGGCGGAAGCCAAAAGCTGGGGCGCAGACCTGATCGTGCTCGGCACCCACGGCCGCCGCGGCGTCGGGCGGCTGGTGATGGGCAGCGATGCCGAAGAAGTGGTGCGCACGGCACAGGTCCCGGTGCTGCTGGTCCGCTCGGACGCCGAGACCCGCGCTTCGCGTTGACCATGAGCCGGATGCGACCTGCCTGAAGACGCCCGTTCCATGCGGCTCTTCAGGCATTTTTCGGATACGTCGGACCAGCACAGTGCCCGCCGTCGCGACTGGACTTCCCTCGCTTCTCGCCGCGCACTCAGCCCAACCCGCAGCTACCTTCGTCAGCCAGACGCGCACCAGCGCCGGGCCGATGTAGTACAATCCGACTACCTCACGGAGCCCGGTCATGGCCACTGCTGCCACCAGCATAAAATTGCCGTCCACCCTCAAGGCCGAACTGGAGAAGCTTGCCCGGCGCTCCGGCGAGACTACCCACGCGGTCATGGTGCGCGCACTGTCCGAACACGTTGCAGCGGCCAAGCGCTATCGCAGTTTTCTCGATGACGCCACGCGCGCCGACGTTGCCATGCAGGAGAGCGGCGTCGGGTATGCGATGCAGGATGTGCACGCATACGTCGCGGCCAAGGTGCGCGGCAAGCGGGCGAAGCGGCCAAGTCCGGTGAAGTGGCGCAAGTAATCTACGCCGGCGAAGCGCTCGCGGATCTAGAGCGGCTGACCGAGTTCCTGCTGGAGCAAGCCCCGGAGTCGGCCCCTGCCGTTCTGGCTCGCGTGACCGATGCGATCGAGATCCTGGCCGACCACCCACTCATCGGCCGCCGCGTGGAGGCCGAGTTACGCGAGTTGGTGATTCTGCGCGGCGCCTCTGGCTACCTCGCCCTGTACCGCTTCGACCCCGTTCGCGATATCGTCCGACTGCTCCGCATTCGGCACCAGCGCGAAGTCGGTTATCGCGACTGAATGGCGCTACTTCAGAAGCTTCCTCGCCCGAGGACGGGCCGCCTTGCCGTCCCCGGCCCGGGCGAGCAACCACCTGTGTACATCGGCGGCTTCCATCACTTGGCCATAGCGGGCGACTTCCTGCCGCGCCTGCAGGGCCGACGCGACGAATGCGCCGCGGATTTCTTTCCCACAGGGTCGTGCGCGCCACTTCATCAGGGCGCGCGCCGGTAGCGTTGCTGGATCACCTGCGCGAGCACGGAGACCGCGATCTCGGCCGCGGCGCGGCCGCCCAGGTCGAGGCCCACCGGCGCGTGGATGCGCGGCGCGAGCTGCGCGAGGCCCAGTTCGCGCAGGCGCTCGATGCGCTTGGCGTGGGTGCGCGTGCTGCCCAGCGCGCCGATGTAGAACACCGGGCTTTGCAGCGCGGCGCGAAGCGCCGGATCGTCCAGCTTGGGATCGTGGGTGAGGGTCACCACCGCGGTGTGCTCATCCAGGCCGATCCGCGCCAGGGCCGGGCCAGGCCACTCGGTGACCAGCGTGACGCCGGGAAAGCGCGCCTCGGTCGCGAAGGCCCCGCGCGGATCGATGACGATCACCTCGAATCCGGCGAGCGCCGCCATCGGCGCCAGGAACTGCGCAATGTGCACCGCGCCGATCATCACCAGCTTGGCGGGCGGCGCGTAGCAGCGCAAGAAGATCGCGCCCTCACTCGCCGCGAGGGGGGCGCTGCGGCCGGCCAGCAGCAGCCCATGCGCTTCCGCAATTTGCCCGGCGCTCAACGCGACCGCGCCGGTGCAGGTCGCGCCGTCGTAGAGGGACTGCGCGCCGTCGGCGAGCCGCGTCGCCAGCGCGATGGGCCGCTTTTGCGCCCGGGCGGCGAGAATCTGCGCCAGATAGTCGAGCTTCATTCGACCCGCTCCACGTAGATCTGCACCTTGCCGCCGCAGGCAAGGCCTATCGCCCAGGCCATTTCGTCGGTCACGCCGTATTCGAGCTGCCGCGGCCGCCCGTCGGCGATCACCTGCAGGGCTTCGGTCACCACCGCGCCCTCGATGCAGCCGCCGGAGACCGACCCCACGAACGCGCTGTCGTCGCTCACCGCGAGATGACTGCCGGCCTGAACGGGCGACGAACCCCAGGTGCCGACCACCGTGGCGAGCGCGACACCCTTGCCGGCCTCCCGCCACTGCCGGGCTTGCGCGAGAACATCAGTTGCCGATTCAGCCATGCCTGCCTCCAATGCGCGCGAGAAGGTTGTCTTGGATAGCTACCGCATCGTTAAGTTGGCCATGATGCAATCTCCAAGACTCGTGTTATGCGAATTCAGTGTAGTACGGGTTTGGAGAAAACGGAATGGGTGGAATCAGCCCGTGGTTTCAAGAGGGTAATCTGCCCGGAAGCCAATAGGGGCGGGCTTCTCCGGGCCGCTTCCGACGCGTCAGACCAGCACGGCGGTGGCTGTCGCGACTGAATTGCTCCAATCGTAACTGGCATGCGCTACTGCGTTACTTCAGAAGTTTCTTCGACCGAGGACGGGCTTGCCACCATTGGCCCAAGCGAGCAGCCATTTGTGCACATCGGCAGCTGTTATCACCTGGCCATAGCGGGCCACTTCCTGCCGCGCTCGCAGGGCCGACGCGACGAATGCGGCGCGGACTACCGAGTTATCGGGGACGAAACTCACGCGCGCCCCTCTTCGATGAGAGCTTTGATGTTTACACCGCGCACCGGATCGGACAGCATGAACGTTTTGAGCTTCTCTGCCGCCGAAACCTTGTCCTTCACCTTGCGGCCCGCGCGACCTGGTCAACCTCGGCGCAGGGGTTCACGGCGATGGCATGTTTATTTTTGAGTCTCACGTTCTGGCTTACGCCGAGATGACGCTCACGCGGGCGGAAAAACCGAGCTGACCGAGCAGCTCCTCGCAATCCTCCCAAGTAATTCTAATAAGCTATCAAGATGATACTAATTATGGCATACTCCGTGTCGTCTCAGACAACCGGAGAAATGCATGGCAAGACCACGACAGATAGACATGGCGTTGGTTGCGCAGGCGCAAGCGCTGGCCATCGAAGCGGCAACTCTGGAAGACCTGCGCTGTGCGCAGGCGGTGCTGCTGCCGGCATTGCTCGACGCCACCCTGGAGGACACGGCTGCGGCGCTGGGCGTGGGACGAGCCACCGTCGCCAGACTCCAGGCTTTGCTGCGCCGCAGGGTGGAAAAGCCTACCGAGGCGCGGCCGAGCTGGGGTGGCCGACGCCGGGCGTCGATGAGTATTGAAGAAGAGCGCGAATTCCTAGCGCCATGGACCAAGCAAGCCGACGAGGGTGGCGTGCTAGTCGTCTCGCCACTGCGTGCTGCACTGGCCCAGGAACTCGGGCACGCGGTAGCCGCTTCCGTGGTGTATCGCATGCTGGCGCGCCACGGCTGGCGCAAAGTTGCCCCGGACACCCGGCATCCCAAGAGCGACCCCTTGGTGCAGGAGGAATGGAAAAAAAACTCCCCGAAGCACTGGCGGCCTTGCTGAGTCCGAAAGAGGTATGCGGGCGCCGCGTACGCTTGATGTTCCAGGACGAAGCACGCTTCGGACGCATGGTCAGAATCCGGCGCTGCTGGGCGCCCACGCCCGCGCGACCTGTGGTGTGCAATGGGTACGAGCGCGAGTTCGTGTACGTCTATGGCGCTGTCAGCCCCGTGGAAGGTCAGCACGACTGGATGATCACTCGGCAGATGAATACCGCCAACATGAGTGCCTTCCTCGCTCAGGTCAGCGCAAAACATCGCAGCGAATTCATGGTCATGGTCGTCGACGGTGCAAGCTCGCATGTGTGCAAGGATTTGGTAGTGCCAAGAAACATCCGACTGTTGCGTCTGCCACCCTACGCACCCGAACTCAATCCGCAGGAGCACGTCTGGGATGAGCTACGAGAGAAGGAGTTTCCCAATCGCGTGTTCTCAGACCTCTCCAGTGTCGTTGAACAGCTCGAAGCAAGACTTCCGCGCCTTTCAAAGAATAGAAAGGGGCTGCGTAGTCTGACGTCCTGGCCTTGGATTGTTAGTCTCAACTTGAACGCTTATTAGAATAAGCCCGAACGCGCGCACGTCTTGTCCGCGACAATTTTCTTGATGATCAGCATGGTTTCATCCTACGCTTTCCGGTGGCCCTGAGGCAGGGGCTACGCGTTAGAAACAGGTGCGAACACGACTCCTTCTACTCGCGCCTGCTGCTATGCTCATGTTGATGGCGCTCAGGCCGGCGACCACAGCGAACAGCAATGTAGGCTGGTTTCAACCGGGTTCCAGCGGGTTGAATACTTTCAATTCTTCAATCCAGGCAAAGTCGCCGGTATTGCATGTCGCCAGCGTATATCCCCTTTCAAGGCAGGTGGCGGCGATGAGGGCGTCACCGAGCGTGAATTTGCGTTGCTGGCGCAATTGGATGGCGATTTCGTAGCTGGCGGGGGTCAGATAAATCAGCTCCAGGCTGTTCAGCAATTCCGTAAGTGCGACTTTTTCCGCCGAGTGCAATTTGTGGTAGCCGAGAATTTCCACTTTGCTGATGACCGACGCTTTGGGTAGGGCGTCAATCAGCCACTGGCGAAGCTTGGCGTGCTCCGGCTTTGTGGCATAAATGAGGACATTGCTGTCAACCAACATAGCGCCTATTCCCGCCCCGGCAGGGCGCGCTCGTCCCTTTGCTCGCGCACCCATGCGACCGGGTCAACCTTGGCGTAAGGATTCATCGCGGCGGCCTTTTCCAGTGCGCTTGTCAAGGACTTCCGGCGCTCGCTGTCGGTGGACGATTGTTTCCCGGCTTTCTGTTCCAGGTAGAGAACGTAATCCAAAACCTCGCTCTGGAGCTGGAGGGGAAGCTTCTCCAAGACTTGCTGGATGGTTTGGTCAAGTTTCATGAGGATGCCCCGTTTTCAATTCGGATTTGGCAATAATACTCCGCTTGAATATGCTGTTCTGAAAATTTTCATGCGCAACACCGTTGCGTAGCGTCCCCGACCAACGCATTCGGAGCGCCGCACCAATAGAATCATTTTGGCCCGTTTGGCTCCGATCTCGCCGCGCTCTACGGCGTCGAAACGCGGGCGCTCAACCAGGCGGTCAAGCGGAATCTTGAACGGTTTCCGGCCGACTTCATGTTCCAGCTCTCAGCCAAGGAGTGCGAGAATTGGAGATCACAACTTGTGATGTCCAAACCGGGCGCAAAAATGGGGCTGCGCCGCGCGCCTTTCGCGTTCACAGAACACGGTGCGCTTATGGCGGCCTCCGTTTTGAACACGCCCCGCGCCGTCGAAGTCAGCCTGTATGTCGTGCGTGCCTTCGTGCACCTGCGCGAAACGCTCGCCGCGCACAAGGGGCTTGCCGCGAAACTTGAAGAACTCGAACAGAAGACCGAGGCGCTCGCGCTGCGCCATGACACGCTTGCCGCCAACACCCGCGCCCAGTTGCGGCAGGTGTTCGACGCCATCCGCGAGTTGATGAGCCCGCCAGAGCCCAAGCGCCGGCCCATCGGATTCGTCACCCCCGAAGAGAAGAAACGCGGCTAAGACGCCCACGCGACGGCGCGGTGTGGCAGGGGGCTACGCGTTAGAAACAAATGCGAACACGACCCCTTCTATTCGCTCACACTAGCGAATAACGATAGATTTCTTCTTCGCGAACTTCTTCCAAAGACGGCTCAGGCCCAACAAACCCATCACGGCCTTAAGCCGTCTAAGCCTGCGTGCTCTGCGTTCAAGCGCCTCCATTGCTGGTATAAGCCTATGAGGCGGAAGATTACGAACCATACCCGCCACGACCTTCTTGACAGAACCTTTGCGATATTTGACCGCTTCGATTCCGGGAACTTTGCCGAAGGCGTCGGCCCATGACTGCAGAATTTCTCGCGGCACGTCAACGACCGCGTGAGTGAAGACAAGCGAGCCCGCCACATCTCGCTGTTGCTCTGGACAAGTCGGTTCTCTAATGAGACGCCGATGCCAAACGAGCATATCTGCCGCTTGTAGCGGAAGCACTTCTTCGTCATTGCGGAATATAGGGGGGCCGCCAAGGATCTTCCTGACCGAAGGTCCCTGAAGTTGCTTGATGACCTCGTACCAGATCGCGGCGTCGGGGCCGACGTTCCCCTGCACATCAAATACAAAATCAAGCGGTCCTTCTAACCCGAAGTGCTCGACTAGTTTCGCCGATTGAATGACGAGCGCGTGAAAACAAGCGAAATACGGATGCCTGAGATCGTAGGGCGAGTGAGGCGCGAGAATTTCTTTGAAGTCCCGTGTGCTGATCGAGCATTCAATTGAAAGCGGGCGATATTTCTTAATCACGGCCGCGAGTCGTTCAATCTTTCGGTTCCGTTCGCCTTTCGTCCAGTCGTAGAAGGACTGGGTCATATGAAGGCACTTGAGTGCTCGCGGTTCCTGCAGCGCTTCGGCCCATTCATCGCTAAACGACTTCCAGGTTTCAACGCTCAGGATGTAGCCGGCCAGAAAGAGCCTTTTCTCTCCAGTGGCGCTTCCAGAGTCATCCACGAATGCCTGAAGCACGAATATCCCCTTTTTGGCCCACCGCTCGGACGAGTATCCACACACTAGGGCGTCAAGGGCCTGTCGGTGCCGCGAAGAGTGCAGGACGAGATTAACCCTACACCCTCGGCACCATTTTGGGCACGGCAAGTAAGATACTCGCCAAAGTTGGCAAGTACCTTACCATTCCTTGCTAACGCGCGGCCCTTCTCATCATCTCGACGATCGCCTGCGTCTCCAGCGACACGCGCGTCACGCGCATGAGCAGGTCGATCACCTTTTCCTTGTAGTCGGCGAAGCGGTAGATGTCGAATTTCTCGCGGATGGTCGGGTCTTTGGGTTTCTTTTCCTTGTACTGGTCGAGGATCCACTCCAGCGCCGAGCGGTTGCCGAGCTTGTAGTCCCAGGCCTCGGGCGGCACGCCGGTCAGCGCGGTCTGCGTATCGAGCGCGATGCGGCCAGCTTCCTTGTCCGCCTTGAGCATCGGTTTCGGCGCTTCGGCGCGCTCCGATGCTTCCTCATCTCGCACCCTTGCACTCTCGCCCCGCTCGCGGGGAGAGGGCCGGGGTGAGGGGTCTGCCTCGACACGCTCCAGCTCGAACGGGGCTACCGTCTCGTAGCCGATATGCAAATCCATCAGCGCCTTGCCCCAGTCGGCCCACTGCCAGAAGTCAGCGTAGAACGGAATGCGCGGGAAATCGCGCTTCAGGTTAAGCGCGTATTTGTCGCGATAGACCGGATCGTGCAGCACGCCGTAGACGTAGTGGAAAATCGCTTCCTTGGTGATCGGACGCGTGGGTTTGGCGCGCCCGGGCTGGTATTGCTTCTTGAATTGATCGAACGCCCAGTCGGTGACGTTGTCCTGTACTGCGCTTTCATGCTCTTGATAGACAACGCGCGGAACGACTTGAAAACCATCTGTACTGGCGCATAGATGCAACTCAGGGACGAATTGACTGGCCAGAACACTAAAGGGAGAGCGGGCGCCGCGATCGCTAAAAGCGATGACCATGTTCTCAGCGCGACCATCTCGAAATATTGCCGGCGTCTGGTACTGTCTCCCGATGAAATGGCGGTCAAAGTACAAGTGCCGCTTGCAAAACGGACGGTAGAGCGAGGTAACTATTGCATGCCGATCGAACCTCTTTTCCACGCTAGCCTTCCGATATCGCTCCAGTTCGCTGTCCCACTTAATCACCGGATGCGATGGATCACTTTGCTGCATCCTAGCGCCTTCGTACGCGTCTACGAAGAAACACATCTTGGCTTCAAGCGCTTCGGGCGAGAGATCGTAAACCCATTCGTCGCGCTGGCTCTTTAGCCCGGCAGAAAATAGTTTGAAGATTGCCTTTTCCCCTCGCTGGCTTTTAGCACTCTTCGCGCCCTTGGCAGCTAGCGGGAGAAAGGTATCGAATTCGGAGTTGCCAGCGTTGATCCAATTGCCGTGGCTGTCGGGTCGAACTTCCTCGAACGTTACGGCGTCAATGTTGGCTCGCACCAACCACGCCAGTTTTTCTTCCGCAGTTTCTAATTCTGGCCGTCGAACGTAGAAGACGCGGCAGCCCTCGACATGCTTCCCCTGTCGGGCGCGCTTGACCATGAAGCTGATCGCAACGCCGGTCTGGATGCCGAAGACGTTGTTTTTGGTCCCCGACAGCTTCGGATTGGCGCGCACGTCGCCGCCCAGGTCGACGACGTAGATGTCGTTGAATTCCGCAGCCGCTACCTTGCGGAAACCGTCGAAGGTATTGCTCCCGATGAAGCTGCGGTTGCTGATGAATGCGAGCACGCCGTTCTGGTCCAGCCGATCGGCAGCCCAGCGGAAGAAGCGCACGTACATGTCGTAAAGTGCGATCTGGTTCTGCGCAGAGCCTTCCGCCTGATACGTGTCACGAATTCGCTGATCAATGTCCTGATATGGCCGATTGGGATTACGCAGGTTAAAGTTTTCCTGCCAGGCGTTGTACGGCGGGTTGCCGATAATGACGCTGATCTTGCGCGAGTTCTGCCGCTTGATGCGCGCGAGGTTCTGCTCGCTCACGCTGCCGAACAGGTCCGCCGTGGTGCCGTGCGCCGCGGTGTGCAGGCCGACGTTGTCCAGGGTATCGACGAAGCACAGGTTGGGGTATTCGAGGTAGTCGCCGGTGATCGCGGCGTAGGTCGCCTCGATATTCAGGTTGGCGACGT
>JAJZPQ010000074.1 GCA_021811085.1 Pseudomonadota bacterium
GAGCGGCCTCAACATGGGCAGCCTCAACATGACCAGCATCGTCGTTTCGACGATCGCATATTTCGTCGCGGCCTATTACATCAAACGCTGGCTGGTCGACATGGGCATACCCAAGGGCATGACCCGCGGCAGCGTAATATTCGTCGGCGCGGCCGCCATCTCCTATGGTGTCGCCTACCTGGTCGGTCTGATCGTTTCCTGACGCGGTCAAATGACCGGCTAGAAACCCGTAACAAAAGGCATTTTGTTACGAACCCTAGGGTGTGTGATACGGCTTGCCCTCGCGGTACAGGCGCAGGCGCGCGCGCGCGCCGTCCCCGTGCAGGCGTTCGAATTCGGCCGACTCCAGGGCCGCTTCCTGCCATTTGACCGCATCCTCGAACCTGCCGGCCTCGGCCAGTGCCGCGGCGTAGGTGTCGAACAGATCCGGGGTTTTCCAGCCGCCGAGATTGCAGGCCTCGCGCGCCAGCTCCACCGCGCGCTTGCCGTCGCGCCACTGCGCGTCTTTTGCCGTCGCAAGCAGCCAGGCGAGCTCGTTCAGCGCGATGGTGTCGCGCGCGTCCAGGCGGATGGCGGCTTCGAAGTCGGCCACGGCGTGCGCGAGCTGTCCGAGTTTCTGCTGGCTCATGCCGCGTTGGCGAAACGCGCGGGCAAAATCCGGTTTGCGCTCGATCGCCTGGTCCAGGTCCTGGATCGCCCGCTGCGGATCTCCCTTGGCCGCGAACACCAGAGCCCGGCTGTAATAGGCGTAGGCATTCTTCGGATTGAGGCGTATCGCCTCGCCGTAATCCTGCAGCGCATGGTCGGGCTGGCCGCTGCGCGCATAGGCATCGCCGCGCCCCTGGTAGGCGAGCGCGTACTGGGGGTTGAGGCCGATCGCCGCGCTGTAATCTTCGATCGAGCGCGCAGCGTCGCCCATCGCCGCGTACACCGCTGCGCGGCTTTGATGCGCCCTGGCATCGCGCGGATCCAGGCGCAGCGCCTGGTCCAGGTCGGCGAGCGCGCGTTCGGACTGGCGTTGCCGGATGAAGGTTCTGCCGCGAAAAAAATAGGCCTGTGCGTCGCCCGGGTCGATACGTATGGCTGCGTCGTATTCCTGCATTGCGCGATCGTATTCCCCGGCGAGTTCGAAACTTGCGCCGCGCCGCGCACGGGCGTTTGCCGAGTGCGGATCCAATTCGACCGCCTGGCTGAAGTCTGCGAGCGCGCGCTGGTTCTGCCCCATGGCCTCGTAAGCCGCGCCGCGGTTGACGTAGGCGGAGGAAGAGTTGGCGTCGATGCGGATAGCCTCGTCCAGGTCCTTCAGCGCGCGTTCGAACTGGCCCTGGCTCGCATAGGCGACGCCGCGGCGTTCGTACGCCTGCGCCAGACAGGGGTCGAGCGCCAGCGCGCGGGTGTAATCGAGGATCGCGCTGGTGTGCTGGTCCATGCGTTCATGCAGCACGCCATGATCGTAGTACTCGTGCGCATTGCGTGGCTGGCGCTTCAGGATCTGCTCATAATCCTGCACCGTCGGCTCGCGCGCCGGTGTGCCCCCGGCAACGACGGGCGCCGATGGCGGGCCGGCGCAGGGCGCTGCCGGCGTCTGCGCCTGAGCTGCGCCCGCGGCGAGGCCGGCGCTCAGCAGCAAAGCGCCCGGAACATTGAGTCTGGAATTCATGCGCGCTGCGATGCCCATTCCATCATGGTCGGCGGCCGGTTAATATAACAGCACATACTTTGACGTGACGGTGCCAGCAATGTCAGAAAAACCGATGTGGACGCCCAGCCAAGCGCTGATCGAGCAGGCGAATCTCACCGCGTTCGCGCGCAGCGCGATCCGCCGCTGGAAGCTGGGTTTCAACACCTATCCGGAATTCTACGCCTGGAGCGTGGATCGTCCAGAGCAGTTCTGGGATGCGGTATGGGACTTCGGCGGCGTCGTTGCCTCGAAAAAAGGCGAGCGCGTGCTCGTCGACGGCGGACGCATGCCCGGCGCGAAATGGTATCCCGACGCGCGGCTCAATTTCGCCGAGAACATGCTGCGCCGGCGCGATGCGACCGACGCCTTCGTGTTCTGGGACGAAACCGGGTATCGCCGCCGCGTCAGCTATGCTGAACTGCAGGCCGAGGTGTCGCGCGTGGCGCAGGCGATGCGCGCCGAGGGGCTCGCACCCGGCGACCGCGTCGCCGCCTTCATGCCGAATATGCCGGAGACCGCAGTGCTCGCGCTTGCGGCGATTTCCGTCGGCGCGGTGTGGTCCTCCTGCTCGCCCGATTTCGGCACCGATGGCGTTCTCGACCGCTTCGGCCAGACCGAGCCCAAGCTGCTGTTTACGGCCGACGGCTACCTCTACAACGGCAAGGCGCACGACTCGCTTGCGCGCGTGCGCGACATCGCGGCGCGGCTGCCCAGCGTGCGCCGCGTGATAATTGTGCCTCACTTGTCTCAGTCGCCCGAGGCGTCGGCTATTGCGGGCGCAGTGCGCTACGGCGACTGGATCGCGCCCTATGCGCCGGGCGCGATAGCCTACGCGCAGCTGCCGTTCGACCATCCGCTGTACATCCTGTTCACTTCGGGGACCACCGGCAAGCCCAAGTGCATTGTGCACGGCGCGGGCGGAACGCTGCTGTCAGGGCTCAAGACCTACAAGCTGCAGTTCGACGTGAGGCCGCTGGACCGCTTTTTCTACTACACCACCTGCAACTGGGTGATGTGGAACCTGCTGTTCCAGGGTCTCCTGGCCGAAGCGAGCATCATGCTCTACGACGGCTCGCCCTTCATGCGCGATGCGTCTATCCTGTTCGACTATTGCGATGCCGAGCGCTTCACCCAGTTCGGCACCTCGGCCAAGTTCATCGACGCGATTTCCAAGCGCGGCCTGAAGCCGCGCCGGACGCACAGCCTCGCCTCGGTGCGCACCCTCATTTCCACCGGCTCGCCACTGGTGCCCGAGAGCTACGACTACGTCTACCGCGACATCAAGCGCGACATGTGCCTGTCCTCGATTTCCGGCGGCACCGACATCATGGGCTGCTTCGCCGACGCCAATCCCATCCTGCCGGTCTACCGCGGCGAGCTGCAGTGCCGCAGCCTGGGGATGAAAGTCGAAGTGTGGGACGAGGACGGCCGCGCGCTGGTGGGCCAGAAGGGCGAACTGGTCTGCACCAAGCCGTTTCCGTCCATGCCCGTGGGCTTCTGGAACGATACCGGGGGCAAGCGCTACCACGAGGCCTATTTCGCGCGCTATCCGAATGTGTGGTGCCACGGCGATTATTGCGAACTCACCGAGCGCGGCACCATGATCGTCTACGGGCGCTCGGATGCAACCCTGAATCCGGGCGGCGTGCGCATAGGCACCGCCGAAATCTACGCCCAGGTCGAGAAAATCGATGCGGTGGAAGAAGCGGTTGCGATCGGCCAGCTGTGGCCGCCCGAGCAGCCCAGCGACACGCGCGTGGTGCTGTTCGTCAAGCTGCGCGAGGGGCTGGTTCTCGACGCTGTGCTCGAGGAGCGCATCCGCCGCCAGATCCGCGACAACACCACGCCGCGCCACGTGCCGGCGCGCATCGTGCAGGTGCCCGACATCCCGCGCACCAAGAACGGCAAGGTGGTGGAGCTCGCGGTGCGGTCCATGGTGCACGGCATGCCGGTGACGCATACCGACGCGCTGGCCAATCCGGAGGCGCTGCAGTTGTTCAGCAACATGCCCGCGCTGGCCGTTTAAGCGGCTTTCTTTTTGCCTAGAACCGTCTTCAGGTAGCGGCCGGTGTAGCTTGCCGGGTTGTCGGCCACGTCCTCGGGCGTGCCCTGGGCGATGATGCGGCCGCCGCCGTCGCCGCCCTCGGGGCCGAGGTCGATGACCCAGTCGGCGGTCTTGATCACATCGAGATTGTGCTCGATCACGACCACGCTGTTGCCGTGGTCGCGCAAGCGGTGCAGCACGTGCAGCAGCAGGTCGATGTCCTGGAAGTGCAGCCCTGTAGTGGGTTCGTCCAGGATATAGAGCGTGCGCCCGGTGTCGCGCTTGGACAGTTCCAGCGACAGCTTCACCCGCTGCGCCTCGCCGCCGGACAGCGTGGTCGCCGACTGCCCGAGCTCGACATAGCCCAGGCCCACGTCGAGCAGCGTCTTCAGCTTGCGCGCCACGATGGGCACGGCGGCGAAGAATTCGTGCGCCTGCTCCACCGTCAGTTTCAGCACGTCGTAGACATTCTTGCCCTTGTACTGCACTTCCAGCGTTTCGCGGTTGTAGCGCTTGCCGTGGCAGACGTCGCAAGGCACGTAGATGTCGGGCAGGAAGTGCATTTCCACCTTGAGCACGCCGTCGCCCTGACAGGCTTCGCAGCGCCCGCCCTTGACGTTGAAGGAGAAGCGCCCGGGCCCGTAGCCGCGCTCGCGCGCCGCCGGCACGCCGGCGAACAGCTCGCGTATGGGCGTGAACAGCCCGGTGTAGGTGGCCGGATTGGAGCGCGGCGTGCGCCCGATCGGGCTCTGGTCGACGCTGATCACCTTGTCGAAGAATTCCAGCCCGCTCACCGATTCGTGCGGCGCCGGCTCGTTGCTGCTGCCGTAGAGATGCTGCGCGACCGCGGCGTACAAGGTGTCGTTGACCAGGGTCGACTTGCCCGAGCCGGACACGCCGGTGACGCAGACGAACAGGCCCAGCGGCAGATCCAGGTTCACGTGCTTGAGGTTGTTGCCGCTGGCACCATGTAGGCGCAGCACGCGCGCCTTGTCGAAGCGGTGGCGCCGCTTCGGCATGGGGATTTCGAGGCGTCCGGCGAGATACTTGCCCGTAAGCGAGTCGGGATTGTGCATGATCTGCTGCGGCGTGCCCTCGGCCACCAGCTTGCCGCCGTGCTCGCCCGCGCCCGGGCCCATATCGACCACATAGTCCGCCGTGAGGATCGCCTCTTCGTCGTGCTCGACCACAATCACGGTGTTGCCCAGGTCGCGCAGGTGCTTGAGCGTCGCGAGCAAGCGCCCGTTGTCGCGCTGATGCAGGCCGATCGACGGTTCGTCGAGCACGTACATGACGCCGGTGAGGCCGGAACCGATCTGGCTCGCGAGCCGTATGCGCTGCGCTTCGCCGCCCGAGAGGCTATCGGCTGCGCGATCCAGCGACAGGTAATCGAGTCCGACGTTGTTGAGAAACGACAGGCGCGCGGCGATTTCCTTGACGATGCGGTCGGCGATCGCGGCCCTGTGGCCGGGCAGCTTCAGGCCGTGGAAGAACGCGAGGCCGCGCTTGAGCGGCAGGGCGCTCACTTCGAATATGGCCTTGTCGGCGATCTTGACGTTGCGCGCCTCGGTGCGCAGGCGCGTGCCGTCGCAGGCCGGGCAGGGCTTGCTGTTGAGGTATTTCGCCAGCTCTTCGCGCACCACGATGGAATCGGTCTCGCGGTAACGCCGCGCGAGATTCGGGATCACGCCCTCGAAGTCGTGCTCGCGCACCACGGTGCGTCCGCGTTCGGAGAGGTAGGAGAATGCGATCTTCTCCTTGCTGCCGTTGAGCACGATGTCCTGCGCCGTTTGCGGCATTTGGTCGAACGGCGCCTCGACGTCGAAGCCGAAGTGCGCGGCGAGGCTGGTGAGCATCTGGAAATAGAACTGGTTGCGCCGGTCCCAGCCCTTGATCGCGCCGCTCGCGAGCGACAGATGCGGGTGCGCCACGACGCGCCGTGGATCGAAGAACTCGATCGCGCCCAGGCCGTCGCATTCCTGGCAGGCGCCCAGTGGATTGTTGAAGGAAAACAGGCGCGGTTCCAGTTCGGCCAGGGAATAGCTGCACGCCGGGCAGGCGAATTTGGCCGAGAACAGGTGCTCCTTGGCCGAGTCCGTTTCCACCGCGATGGCGCGGCCCTCGGCATGGCGCAGGGCGGTTTCGAAGGACTCGGCCAGGCGCTGCTTCAGTTCCGGCTTGACCTTGAGCCGGTCCACCACCACTTCGGTCGTGTGCTTCTGGTTCTTCGACAGCTTGGGCAGTGCGTCGATGTCGTACACCTTGCCGTCCACGCGCAGGCGCACGAAACCCTGGGCGCGCAGTTCGGCGAACAGTTCGGCCTGCTCGCCTTTCCTGCCGGCAATGACGGGCGCGAGAATCATCAGCTTCGTGTCCTCGGGCAGCGCGAGCACATGGTCGACCATTTGCGCCACCGACTGCGCCTCCAGCGGCAGCGCGTGCTCCGGACAGTAGGGCGTGCCGACGCGCGCGTACAGGAGACGCAGATAATCGTGGATCTCGGTCACCGTGCCGACGGTGGAGCGCGGGTTGTGGCTGGTGGCTTTCTGCTCGATCGCGATCGCCGGGGACAGGCCCTCGATCAGGTCGACATCGGGCTTTTCCATAAGCTGCAGGAATTGCCGCGCGTACGCCGACAGCGATTCCACGTAGCGCCGCTGGCCCTCGGCGTAGAGCGTGTCGAACGCGAGCGAGGATTTGCCCGAGCCTGACAGTCCCGTGATCACGACCAGCCGGTTGCGCGGCAGATCGAGGTTCAGGTTTTTCAGGTTGTGCGTGCGTGCGCCGCGAATTCTGATTTGATCCATGGCTTGGGCGCCGGCGGGCGATTTAAACCTGCTAATATACGAGATTACGCCTTCACTCCGCTACTGCCACTTTATGTCCGCTTCCGCTTCCGATCGCATGTCCCCGCTGGAAATACGCGCAAGTCTTTCTCTGGCCTCGATTTTTGCGCTGAGAATGCTGGGTTTGTTCCTGATCCTGCCGGTGTTCGCGGTGTACGCGACGCACCTCGAAGGCGGAGACAACCATACCCTGGTGGGCATTGCGCTCGGCACTTATGGCCTGACCCAGGGCATGCTGCAGATCCCTTATGGCATCGCGTCGGACCGCTATGGCAGGAAGCGCGTCATCATTATCGGTTTGGTGCTGTTCGCGCTCGGCAGCTTCATTGCCGCGATAGGCGGCAGCATCCACGTCATTATTGCCGGCCGGGCGATCCAGGGCGCGGGCGCGATCTCCGCGCCGGTGATGGCCTTTCTCGCCGACCTTACGCGCGAGCAGCACCGTACCAAGGCGATGGCGCTGGTGGGCTCGAGCATCGGCCTGATGTTTGCGCTGTCCATGGTCGGCTCGCCTTTGCTCTACCGCCATATCGGCATGGGCGGCATATTCGTCCTCACCGGCGTGCTCGCGCTGGCCGCGATCTGGGTGGTGATCGGCGTGGTGCCGCAGGAGAGTCTGGGCAAGCACGAAGCCGAGGAGCAGGTCGAGCCTGCGCGCTTGCGCGACGTGCTCAGAAATAAGGATCTGCTGCGGCTCAATCTGGGAATTTTCTCGCTGCATGCGGTGCAAATGGCGATTTTCGTGGTGGTGCCGCTCGCTATGGTGAGCGCGGGCGGGCTGCCGGTGGACGAGCACTGGAAAGTCTATCTGCCGGTGGTGCTCGCGTCTTTCGTGCTCATGGTGCCCGCGATTTACTACGCCGAGAAAAAGGATGCGCTCAAGCCGGTGTTCCTCGCCAGCATCGGGCTGATGGCCGTGGTGCAGACCGGCTTCGTGTTCGAATTGCACAATTTTGCCGCGCTTGTCATCCTGCTGCTGGGCTTCTTCGTTGCTTTCAACATACTCGAGGCGAGCCTGCCGTCGCTGGTGTCGCGCACGGCGCCGGCGGGTGCCAAGGGCGCCGCCCTCGGTGTCTACAACACGACCCAGTCGCTGGGCCTGTTCGTCGGCGGCGGTGTGGGCGGCTGGCTGATGCAGCATCACGGGAGGACCCCGGTGTTCATGTTCGGCGCGGCGTTGATCACGATCTGGGGGATTGCCGCTGCGACCATGCGCGTACCGGCGCGTGCGCGCCGGCCGGGTACGACGGGGACGACAGGGGGTGCGGCACTGGGCGACGGAACGGCCAGGTAGCGTTCGATAGCAATTCATAAAGGGAGAATCGAAATGGCATCGGTCAACAAAGTGATACTAATAGGCAATCTGGGGCGCGATCCCGAAACCCGCTTCCTGCCCAGTGGCAGCGCGGTAGCCAATATCTCCGTCGCGACCACGGACACCTGGAAAGACAAGACCTCGGGCGAGAAAAAGGAAGCGACGGAGTGGCACCGCGTCGTTTTCTTCGGGCGCCTTGCGGAAATCGTCGGCGAGTATCTGAAGAAAGGCAGCCAGATTTACGTCGAGGGCCGTCTGCAGACGCGCAAGTACGAAAAGGACGGCCAGGAGCACTACAGCACCGAAATCATCGCGGACACGATGAAAATGCTGGGTTCCAGGAGCGGCATGGGCGCAGGCGAGCCGCGCGAAACGCGCGAGCCCTCCGCGGCGGGCGAATCCAGGCCGGCGAAAAAGCCCGCGGGTCAGTTCCAGGACATGGACGACGACATTCCGTTCTAGCACCCAGCGCGCGGCCCCCGGCCGCCTAGTTCCTTGAAAAGGCAGGGTTTGCCCATAGATTGCCTATGGGGGAACCCTGTTTTTCCGTTATAATCAACATCTTTTTCGTTGGCTGGAGGGCATGGTGCCTATCTATGAATATCGTTGCTCGTCCTGCGGGTTCCAGAAGGAATACCTGCAAAAGGTGAGCGATCCCTTGCTCAGCATCTGCCCCGAATGCAAGCAGGAGACTTTCAGCAAGATGCTGACCGCCGCCGGTTTTCAGTTGAAGGGCGGGGGCTGGTATGCGACCGACTTCAAGCATAGCGGCAGCAAACCCGCGGGCAAGAGCGTGCCTGCGAGCAAGTCCGAATCCGCAAGCGAGAGCAAGAGCGAAACCCAGTCGGCCGCGAGCGCGGCCCCTGCCGCCGCAGCGAGCCCAGCCAAGACTGAATGAAAAAATACTTCATCACCGGATTGCTGATCTGGATTCCGCTGGTCATCACTATCTGGGTGCTGAAACTGGTGGTCGACACGCTCGACCAGAGCCTGCTGCTGCTGCCGCAGGCATTGCGCACCGAGAGCTGGCTCGGCTTCCATGTGCCGGGCATGGGCGTGCTGCTGACGCTCGTGATCGTGTTGCTCACCGGCGTAGTCACGGCGAACTTCATCGGTCAGCGCCTGGTGCATTTGTGGCACGAGATCCTGCACCGCATTCCGGTGGTGAGTTCGATCTATTCCAGCGTCAAGCAGGTGAGCGACACGCTGTTTTCCTCCAGCGGCGAGGCGTTCCGCAAGGCGCTGCTGGTGCAATGGCCGCGCGAGGGCATTTGGACGATCGCGTTCTTGACCGGGACGCCCGGCGGCGACGTGAGCAATCACCTGCAGGGCGACTACGTCAGCGTTTATGTGCCGACCACACCCAACCCCACCGGCGGCTACTTCGTGATAATGGCGCGCAAGGACGTGATCGAGCTCGACATGAGCGTGGACACGGCGCTGAAATATGTGATCTCCATGGGCGTCGCTTCGCCGCTCGGGAACGGACGGCGGAAAAGGGAACTGGCGCACAGCTGATGGGCAATCGGCAATGGGCGACCCCGGGTCGCCCATTACCCATCTCTCATCACTAGTCACGGAAATTATGCGTACGCACTATTGCGGCCTGGTCAGCGCCGCCCAGCTCGACCAGAGCGTAACCCTATGCGGTTGGGTCAACACCCGGCGCGACCACGGCGGCGTGATTTTCATCGACTTGCGCGACCGCGAAGGCATCGTGCAGATCGTGTGCAATCCGAGCCGGCCGGAGGTATTCGCGGTGGCGGAGAAAATCCGCAACGAATTCGTGCTGCGCGTGACCGGCAAGGTGATCCGGCGCGAGCCGGCGCTGGTGAATTCGAAGCTGAAGAGCGGCGAGATCGAGGTGCTGTGCCACGAACTCGAGATCCTGAACCCGGCGGTCACGCCGCCGTTCCAGCTCGACGAAGAAAACCTGTCGGAGACCACGCGCCTCACCCATCGCGTGATCGACCTGCGCCGGCCGCAGATGCAGGCGAACCTGCGCCTGCGCTACAAGGTCGCGATGGCGGTGCGCCGCTACCTGGACGAGGCCGGGTTCATCGACATCGAGACGCCGATGCTCGCCAAGTCCACCCCCGAGGGCGCGCGCGACTACCTTGTGCCTTCGCGCGTGCACGACGGCATGTTCTTCGCGCTGCCGCAGTCGCCGCAACTGTTCAAGCAAATGCTGATGGTGGCCGGGTTCGATCGCTATTACCAGATCACCAAGTGCTTCCGCGACGAGGATCTGCGCGCCGACCGCCAGCCCGAATTCACCCAGGTCGATATCGAAACCTCGTTCCTGACGGAAGCAGAAATCCGCGGCATCATGGAAGCGCTGATGCGCAGCGTGTTCAAGCAGGCGCTGGACGTGGCCTTGCCCGATCCGTTTCCGGTCATGACTTACGCCGAGGCGATGCTGCGCTACGGCTCGGACAAGCCGGACCTGCGCGTCGGGCTGGAGTTCACCGAGCTCACCGATGTCATGAGGAGCGTGGAGTTCAAGGTGTTCTCGGGTCCGGCCAATGCGCCCGGCGGACGCGTCGCAGGCCTGCGCATTCCCGGCGGCGGCACGCTCACGCGCGGCGAAATCGACGCCTATACGCAATTCGTCGGCATTTACGGCGCCAGAGGCCTCGCCTATATCAAGGTCAACGAAGCCGCCAAGGGGCGCGAAGGCCTGCAATCGCCGATCGTGAAAAACCTCTCCGACGCGGCGCTTGCCGCCATCGTCGAGCGCTCGGGCGCGAAAGACGGCGACCTGATTTTCTTTGCCGCCGACAAGGCCAAGATCGTGAATGATGCGCTGGGCGCCTTGCGCGTGAAAGTCGGCCATGAAAAAGGCTATGCCGTCGCCGGCTGGAAGGCGTTGTGGGTGGTGGACTTCCCCATGTTCGAATACGACGACGAAGCCAAGCGCTGGGTCGCCATGCACCACCCGTTTACCGCGCCCAAGGACGGCCACGAGGATTACCTCGCCACCGATCCGTCCAAGGCGATCGCCAAGGCCTACGACATGGTGCTCAACGGATCTGAAATCGGCGGCGGTTCGGTGCGTATTCATCGCGAGGAAGTGCAGTCCAAGGTATTCCGTGCCCTGGCGATCGGCGCGGAAGAAGCGAAGCTGAAATTCGGCTACCTGCTCGACGCGCTGCAATACGGCGCGCCCCCCCATGGCGGCATCGCCTTCGGCCTGGATCGCATAGTCGCGATGATGGCGGGCACCGAATCGATACGCGACGTGATCGCCTTCCCCAAGACGCAGCGCGCGCAGTGCCTGTTGACCCAGGCTCCGAGCGCGGTGGACGAGAAACAGCTGCGCGAGCTGCACATTCGATTGCGCAGCGCCGAGAAGCAGCCGGAAAAAACCTAGACCCCAGGCTTACCGGCTCCGGCTCAGCAAACATGAAGCGGCTGCTTATCGTAATTTGCGCGCTGCTGGCCTTCACCGGCGCGGCTTCTGCGCGGGGTCCGGCGCCGATAGCCGATGTCGCGCTCGCCGCTTTGCCCAGGGAAGCGCATGCGACCCTGGCGCTGATCAGGAGCGGCGGTCCGTTTCCCTACGCCAGGGACAACAGCGTGTTCAGCAATCGCGAACAGCGGTTGCCCCTGCGCCCGCGTGGCTACTACCGCGAATACACGGTGAGGACGCCGGGCGCGCGCGACCGCGGCGCGCGCCGCATCGTCGCTGGCGCTTCGTCCGAGTACTATTACACCGACGATCATTACAACTCATTCAGGCGCATCCGTGAGTAAGTCACTTGAACAATTGTTGCGGGACAAGGACAAAGCCGGCGTCTACTTGAGCGGCCCGGACACGCGCCTGATTGCCGAGGCAGCGCTGGCGGCAGGCCTCGCGCTGTGGCGCGTCGACATCGGCCACGTCCACGATAAACAAGGCTTCACCGGCCTGGTGGCGAAGGCGCTCGCTTTCCCCGACTGGTTCGGCGGCAACTGGGATGCTTTCGAGGACTGCCTCGGCGATCTTTCCTGGCATCCGGCGCCGGGCTACGTGCTGCTGCTCGAGCACGGCAAGCACTTCGGCGCCGGCCACAAGCAGGAGTTCGTCACGGCGGTGGAAGTGCTCGACGGCGTTGCCGAATATTGGCAGGGACAAGGCAAGCCCTTCTGGGCCATCGTCAGCGGCCCGGAGGGCTGGGACGCGGGGCTGCCGCTGCTGCCTGACGCCTGAGCGAATCCTGGTCCAGTCCGGCGTGTCACCCGGCCACAAAATCCCGCGCTCGGTGCTGGTGGTGATCTACACCGCGGATCTGCTGGTGCTGATGCTGGAGCGCGCAGGCTGGCCGGGTTTCTGGCAGTCGGTCACGGGCAGCATCGACCACGAGAACGAACCCTTAATCGAGACCGCCCGGCGCGAAGTGCTGGAGGAGACCGGCATCGATACCTCGCACTACCGGCTGGAGGACTGGGGCATCGAAAACAATTTCGAGATCTTCAAGCAGCACCGCAGCCGCTACGCGGCTGGCGTCACCCACAACCTGGAGCATATATTCGGACTCGAGTTGCCGGCGATCGTGCCGGTACAGCTCGAACCGACCGAGCACTTGCGCTACGAATGGCTGCCGTGGAAACAGGCCGCTGAGCGCACGCCGTCCTGGACCAATCGCGACGCCATCCTGCTGCTGCCGCAAAAGCGCACTCACCGATAAAAACAGGGACGAAGCGGGGATTTTGTACGAGATCGCCGATTGCGCATGGATGGCTGTTTCATCCGTGCGCGGACGGCGATCCGCGCGGACGGGTCGCCGTCCGCGCAAGAGCGAGCACTGCAGTTCGATGTGTCGTCTTACGTCGAGCGACACCGGCGTGGCAGCCATTGCGCGCTCCGCGCGCCAACCATGCTTTTGGTACGGATGAAAAGCGTATCCGCACCAAAAGCATGGTTACGAAAAAAAGCAAAGGCGGCTAGGCGTTGTTTTCATAAACAATTCCAACTCTGCAACAAAGGGAGTGCGACTTAAGGCGCCACATCTAGTCCGGCTATCTCCGCTTAAGAGTAAGCGACGCAGTTCTCGCACACCGTGCCGCGCACGTCCTTTTTCAGATGGGCTGCGCGCAGCTTCACGAACGCGGGTGCGTTCCAGGCGTCCATGAACGACTGCTTGGTCAGGTCGCCCATGGTCCAGTTGGCGGTGGCGTCGAAGCAGCAGGCCGAGAGCTTGCCGTCTGCGGTCACGTGGCCCTCGGTGAACGCCGACCAGCAGGGCAGGGGCTCGCGCAAGGCGCCGATTCTTCCCTGATTGCCGGCGGTCGGGCGATAGCCGAGCTGGGCTTCGCGCTCGGTGGCGAAAGCGCCCATCGAATACAGGGGCAGCCAGTAATGCAGGTCGACATAGGGGAGCACGCGTTCGCGCAGCAGCGCTTCCATTTTCGCCTGCTGCTCGCCGTCGTAGCGTATGGACGAGGCGTACAGCCCGGTCTTGTAGCCGTGTTCGCGGCGCAGTTCCCAGCCCGCTCGGATGTTGTCCAGGGCGCGGTGAAACAGCCTGCCCGACACGCCCATGATTTTTTCGAACTGCGCCTCGTCGGCGGCGTTCACCGACCATTTGAGCGAGTCCAGCCCCGCTTTCATGCAGGCGTCGATCGCTTCCGGAAATGCCATCGACGCGTTCGAAGTGAGGAAGACGTAGGGCATGGCGAGTTCGGACTTGAGATAGGCGATGCAATCGACGAGCAGGCGCGGACCCATGAAGGATTCGCCGAGGTAGAACACGCCGATCTCCTTCACGCCGGCTTCGCTCATTTCGCGCGTGATGCGCTTGAACAGCGCGAAATCCATGTCCCATTTGGGCTGGACCTCGCGCTGGCGCAGGGCGCAGAAACCGCAGCGGTAATTGCAGCGCGGCGAGATCTCTATTTTTACGCTTTTCGGCGCCGGCGGCGCCGCCTTCATGTATTCTGGCGGTATCTTGGTCACCGAGTCGATTCGGTCAGTAATCACGCCGGCCTCCTGTCGCTGCTGCGGATCGGTCGATGCTAGAAGAAACGGCAAGCGCTGCGTTTGACCTGGGTCAAGCAAGTCCTTGCCTGGCGCCGAGTTCGAGGTCGGTCGCTTGCGGCGAAGGCGCCGCGCCGTCCATAATAGCAGGTGCTTATCCGGAAATCTGCCATGAATAAACCCCTGGACTTGAAGGTCGAATCGGAGCGCCGTGAGCGCAGCGATTACGTGCTCTCGCGCACCGACAAATATTTCACCAAGACGCGCCAGATCGTGGAGAAATTCGGCGATAAGACCGTCACCTACGGCGTGTTCCTGCGCCGCGGCACCATCTGCGCGGTCAATCCCGCGCTGGAAATCCTGCGCGAATACTACCCGCAGGGCGCAGTGCCGCTGAAAATCACGCGGCTGTACGAGGAGGGCGCATTCGTGCCCGATCAGAAGCCGATATTCACCTACACCGGGTCTTTTGCCGCATTGGCGGAACTGGAGACGCTGGTGTTGCGCCGCGTCGGCACCGCCTGCGTGTCGGCCTACAACGCCTACAAGATGGCGACCGACCTGCCCAAGGTCGCATTCATCGACATGCATGCGCGCCATGCTTGCGGCGACGACCTTTCCACTCTGGCGGCCTATGGCGCCGCGGTCGGCAGCCGCATCGCCAAGCTCTCGGGCGCGGTCGGCTTCATCGGCGGCTCGCAGGACCTGACCGCGCATTTCTACGGCCTCGAAAAAGGTCTGGGCACCATGCCGCACGCGATCGTCGGCTATGCCGGCTCCACGCTCAGGGCGGCGCAGATGTATGCCGAGACCCATCCGCAGGACAATCTCACCGTGCTGGTCGACTATTACGCGCGCGAATTCGGCGACGCGCTCGACGTCTGCCGCTGGTGGTACAACGACGTGCTGCCGAGCGATCCCGGCAGTTCGCGCACGCTCGCGTTCCGCATCGACACGCACGGCGAGCGCTATGCCGAAGGACTGGATTATGAGCAGTCGGTCGAACTGGTGGCCGACTGGCTGCATGTATTGAACGAGTACGAGGCGGTGCGCGCGGTCATGGGAGAAGAGGCCTACGACTCCGATACGCTCAACATCGTCAAGGACCGAGTGCGCAAAGTGCTGTTCGGCACCGGGGTGTCGGTGGCGAGCGTGATCAAAATGCGCGAAACCCTGGATGCGGCCGGCTTCAACTCGGCGCGCATCGTCGCTTCCAGCGGCTTCACGCCGTTCAAGTGCAAGATGTTCGGCAACGCGCGCGCGCCGGTGGACGTGATCGGTACCGGCTCTTTCATTCCGGAGGCGTTCGGCGACACCTTCGCCACCGCCGACATTTTCATGTACGACGGAAAGTTTCTGATCAAGGTCGGGCGCGAAAAGCTGTTTCAGGGTCTAAAGCCTTGAATGCGTTGATCGCGTAGCTGTGCCTAGTGCCGGGTCGGAATGAAACTGCGCCTCGCCACCTATAACATCCACAAGGGTTTTTCGCATTTCAACCGGCGCATGATGGTGCACGAGCTGCGCCACCACTTGCGCCAGCTCGATGTGGACATCGTGTTTCTGCAGGAAGTGCAGGGCGAGCACGAGGACCACGCCCGGCACGTGCTCAACTGGCCGGCGGAGCCGCAGTACGAGTTTCTCGCCCACGAAGTGTGGCAGGACTACGCCTACGGCCGCAATGCGGTATATGACCAGGGCCACCACGGCAACGCCATACTCAGCCGCTTTCCCATCATCAAAGCCGAGAACCAGGATGTGTCCGCCCACCGTTTCGAGCAGCGCGGCCTGCTGCATTGCGAAATCGCGCTGGGCGAGATGCCCCTGCATTGCCTGTGCGTGCACTTTGGCCTGAATGAGCGCGGACGCAGGCGCCAGCTGTCGGCGCTGACCGAGCGGGTGCAGCGCCTGGTGCCTGCGGATGCGCCGCTGGTCATCGCCGGGGATTTCAACGACTGGCGTAATTCCGCCGGGCGCCGTCTGGTGGCGGAGCTCGATCTGAAGGAGGTGTTCCGCGACCAGCGCGGGCGGCCGGCGCGCACCTATCCGAGCACGTTCCCGCTGCTGCGCCTGGACCGCATCTATGCGCGCGGCTTCGACGTGCGCCACGCCGAAGTGCACCATGGCCTGCCCTGGTCGCGCATCTCCGACCATGCCGCGCTGAGCGTGGAGCTCGAACTGCGATGACGCTGGAATTCGCAGGCGGCAACACGCTGCAGCTGCTCACCAACGGCAGGGGCTATTTTCCGGCGCTGCGCCGCGCGATCGATGCGGCGCAAAGCGAGATCTATCTCGAAACCTATATCTTCGCCGACGACGACACCGGCAGGAGCATCGCCGCGGCGCTGGCGCGCGCGGCGGCGCGCGGCGTGCGCGTGCACGTGCTCGTCGACGGCTTCGGCTCCAAGGGCATGTTCGAGCAGACGCGGCAGATCCTGCACGCGGCCAGAATCGACGTGCTGATCTTCGGCCCCAAGACTTCGCCGCTGACGCTGCGGCGCAACCGCCTGCGGCGCCTGCACCGCAAGCTGGTGGTGGTAGACGCGCGCGTAGCGTTCGTCGGCGGCATCAACATCATCGACGACATGCATACCCCGGGGCATACGCCGCCGCGCTACGACTATGCGGTGCGTATCGAGGGTCCGCTGGTTGCGCGCGTGCTGGAGCAATGCGAGCGCCTGTGGCGCCGCGTGTCCTGGGCGAGCCTGAAGCGCAGCGCGCAGCGGCATCGGCCGGTCGATACGGCCGAGCGCGGCACGCAACATGCGCTGCTGGTGGTGCGCGACAATTTTCGCCATCGCGCCGACATCGAGGACGCTTATCTCGAAGCGATCCGCGGTGCGCACAAGGAAGTCATCATCGCCAACGCCTATTTTTTTCCCGGCGCGCGCTTTCGCCATGCGCTGCGCGCGGCGGCTGCGCGCGGCGTGCGCGTGGTGCTGCTGCTGCAGGGACGGGTAGAGTACGTACTGCTGCATTATGCCTCGCGCGCGCTCTACGGTTCGCTGCTCGACGCCGGGATCGAGATCTACGAATATCACAGGAGCTTCCTGCACGCGAAAGTCGCGGTCATAGACCGGCGCTGGGCTACCGTCGGCTCGTCCAACATCGACCCGTTCAGCCTGATGCTGGCGCGCGAGGCCAATGTCGTCGTCGATGACCTGCAGTTTTCGCGGGAGTTGCGCCGCAGCCTGCTCGAGCACATGAAAAGCGGCGCCAAGGTGGTGGCGAAGCGCCAGTGGCGCCGCCAGCCGCTGTGGCGGCGGGTGCTGATCTGGAGCGCCTACGGCTGCACGCGGCTGCTGATGGGCATGGCCGGCTACGGAGGCAAGCACTGACGGGCGGATGCTTTCTACGGTGCCTTTACTGCTATCGTACTATCGCAAGCGGCTGGCAGACTTGCGCGCTGCGCGCGCCAACCGTATTTCCTGTACGGATGAAAAGCACATCCGTACAGGAAACACGGTTATGGTTAACACCAAATACCGTATGGGGTTTTACATAAGATCGCCGATTGCGTGCGGATGTGTTTTCATCCGCGCGCAATCGGCGATCCGCGCGGACGGGTCGCCGTCCGCGCAAGTATTCGCTACGCTCCCGGATTGCGGCGGCGGAACATGCCTACGCCCGACATGTGCATCACCAGTTCGCCGTGCTGGTTGTAGACCTCGGAGCGCGAGCGCACCGTGCCCATGTCCGGCCGGCTGTTCGAGGCGCGCGTCTCCAGCACCGTGGACTTCAGATGCAGCGTGTCGCCCGCGCGCACCGGTTTTACCCAGCGCAGTTCGTCCACGCCGGGCGAGCCCAGGCTGGCGGATTCGAGCAGGTACATGTCGCAGATCAGGCGCATGCAGACGGCGGCGGTCTGCCAACCGCTCGCGATCAGTCCGCCGAAATAGGTCTGTTTCGCTTTTTCGCGGTCGGTATGGAAAGGCTGCGGATCGTATTTCCTGGCGAACTCGATGATCTCGTCTTCCGACAGGCTGATGCCGCCGGCTTCGCGCACCTGTCCCGGGTAGAAGTCTTCCCAGTAGTATTTGTAGCTCACCTGTGCTCCCCACCCGTTATGCGGGAGCGCGGCGCAGGAACAGCTGGCGCCCGCGCATCGACAGCACCACTTCGCCGTTCTGGTTGAACGTGTCCCAGCGAAACAGCACCGTGCCGCGATTGGGCTGCTTGGCCGACGGCATAGTCTCGAGCACCGTGGTCTTGAGGCGCAGCGTGTC
>JAJZPQ010000075.1 GCA_021811085.1 Pseudomonadota bacterium
ATCCGCACGCCATCGACGCTCTTGTATAAAACCCCGACACCGCAAATCAGATCACAAACATATCGACGAACTCGTTCACCGGGGTTGCTTCCAGCCGCTTTGCATCCTGGCACAGCGTCAGGATCGCACTGCGCTGCTTTTCGGGGAAACGCCGCGCCAGGTTGGTCTTGAACTTCTCCACCAGCAGCGGGATGCCTTCCTTGCGCCGGCGGCGGTGCCCGATCGGATATTCTACGACGACTTCGCCGGTTCTTTTGCCGTCCTTGAACTCCACCGTGATCGCGTTGGCGATCGAGCGCTTGTCCGGGTCGTGGTAATCGCGGCTGAATCCCTTGTCCTCCACGCACACCATTTTCTCGCGCAGGGCGTCGATGCGCGGGTCGGCCGCAATCGCATCCTCGTAGTCGCCCGCAGTGAGCCGGCCGAAGATGAGCGGCACCGCGACCATGTACTGGATGCAGTGGTCGCGGTCGGCCGGATTGGAGAGCGGGCCTTTCTTGTCGATGATGCGGATCGCCGACTGATGGGTGCGGATGGTGATTTTCTTGATGTCGGCGATGCGGTCCTTCACCTGCGGATGCAGCACCATGGCGCACTCGGCCGCGGTCTGCGCGTGGAACTCCGCCGGGAAGGAAATCTTGAACAGCACCTGCTCCATCACGTAGGAGCCGTAGGGCCGCTGGAACTTGAATTCCTTGCCTTTGAACAGCACGTCGTAAAAGCCCCAGGTCGGCGCGGTCAGCACCGAGGGATAGCCCATTTCACCTTTGGCGGCCATCAGCGCGAGGCGCACGCCGCGGCTGGTCGCGTCGCCCGCGGCCCAGGACTTGCGCGAACCGGTGTTGGGCGCGTGGCGGTAGGTGCGCAGCGACTGGCCGTCGACCCAGGCGAGCGACAGCGCGTTGATGATTTCCTCGCGCGTGAGCCCGAGCATGTTCGCCGCCACCGCGGTGGTCGCGACCTTGACCAGCACCACGTGATCCAGGCCGACTTTGTTGAACGAGTTCTCCAGCGCGATGCAGCCCTGGATTTCGTGCGCCTTGATCATGCCCGTGAGCACGTCGCGCATCGCCAGCGGCGCCTTGCCCGCGGCGACGGCCTGGCGCGACAGCCAGTCGGCGCAGGCGAGGATGCCGCCGAGGTTGTCCGAGGGATGGCCCCACTCCGCCGCGAGCCAGGTGTCGTTGAAATCGAGCCAGCGGATCATGGCGCCGATGTTGAACGCCGCCTGCACCGGATCGAGCTGGAACTGGGTGCCGGGAACCTTGGCGCCGTTGGGCACGACCGTGCCCGGGACGATCGGGCCCATGAGCTTGGTGCAGGCCGGGTATTCGAGCGCTTCCAGGCCGCAGCCGAGCGTGTCCATCAGGCACAGGCGCGCGGTGTCGTAGGCTTCGGCGCTCTTGATTTTGTACTTGGAGGCGTAATCGGCGATATCCGCCAGAACCTGATCCGGCTTCGGGCGCACGTTGGAGATGTGGGACGACATGCTGTTCCTTTAAGTCTGAGTTGTTTTGCCGCGGCGAGCCGGCATTGTAGTGAATTTGTGCGCCGCCGCGGCAGGTCGAGGCTTACTTGCGTTTATCGATAGGCACGAACTTGAGATCTTCCGGCCCGGTATAGGCGGCTGTGGGGCGGATGATCTTGCCGTCGATGCGCTGCTCGATCACGTGCGCGGCCCAGCCGCTGGTGCGCGAAATCACGAATATCGGCGTGAACATGGAGGTCGGCACGCCCATCATGTGATAGCTCACGGCGGAGAACCAGTCCAGGTTGGGGAACATTTTCTTCTCGCGCCACATCACGCTCTCCAGCCGCGCCGCGATGTCGAACATCTTCATGTCGTTGCGCGCCTTGGACAGTTTCCTTGCGACTTCCTTGATCACCTGATTGCGCGGATCGCCGATGGTGTAGACCGGATGGCCGAAGCCGATCACCACTTCCTTGTTGGCCACGCGCTGCACGATGTCTTTTTCGGCTGCATCCGCGTTCTCGTAGCGCTTCTGCACCTCGAACGCGACTTCGTTGGCGCCGCCGTGCTTGGGCCCGCGCAGCGCGCCGATGCCGCCGCAAATCGCGCTGTACATGTCGGAGCCGGTGCCGGCGATCACGCGGCAGGCGAACGTCGAGGCATTGAACTCGTGCTCGGCGTAGAGGATGAGCGAGGTGTGCATGGACCTCACCCACAGGTCAGAAGGCTCCTTGCCGTGCAGCAGGTGCAGGAAATGCCCGCCGATGGTGTCGTCGTCGGTTTCGACCTCGATGCGGCGGCCATTCTGGCTGTAGTGGAACCAGTACAGCAGCATCGAGCCGAGGCAGGCCATCAGCCGGTCGGCGATGTCGCGCGCGCCCGGATGATTGTGGTCGTCCTTTTCCGGCAGCACCGTGCCCAGCGCCGAAACGCCGGTGCGCATCACGTCCATGGGATGGGCCGAGGCCGGCACCCATTCGAGCGCCGCCTTGACGTTGGCCGGCAGGCCGCGCAGCGCCTTGAGTTTGATCTTGTAGCCGTCCAGTTCCGCCTGCGTCGGCAGCTTGCCGTGCACCAGCAGATAGGCGATTTCCTCGAATTCGCAGGCATCGGCGACGTCGAGAATATCGTAGCCGCGATAATGCAGGTCGTTGCCGCTGCGGCCGACGGTGCACAGCGCGGTGTTGCCGGCAGTTACACCGGAGAGGGCGACCGATTTCTTCGGCTTGGGCGTGACTGGTTGAGCTTCGCTCATGCTGTTCTCCTTGGCAGGTTTACGTGGTGTCTGACCGCGTAGCGCAGGCGAGGGCGCCGGCGCTACTTACTCTTGCTAAACAATTCATCCAGCTTGGTTTCGTACGAGTGATAGTCGAGATAATCGTACAGCTCGTTGCGCGTCTGCATGCTGTCGACGACGTTCTTCTGCGTGCCGTCGCGGCGCACCGCCTGGTACACCGCGAGCGCGGCTTTGTTCATCGCGCGGAACGCAGACAGCGGGTAGAGTGCGATCGCGACATTGGCCGAGCGCAGTTCTTCGACCGTGAACAGGGGCGTGGCGCCGAACTCGGTGATATTGGCGAGTACCGGAACGCCAACCGCGGCGGCAAATTTGCGATACATCGAAAGCTCGGTCATCGCCTCGGGGAAAATGCCGTCGGCGCCGGCTTCGACGCAGGCTACGGCGCGTTCGATCGCGCGCTCGAGCCCCTCGACCGCGAGTGCGTCGGTGCGCGCCATGATGAAAAAGTCGGGGTCGGTCCGCGCGTCGACCGCGGCCTTGATGCGGTCGACCATCTCCTCCTTCGACACCAGTTCCTTGCCCGGACGGTGGCCGCAGCGCTTGGCGCCGACCTGGTCCTCGATATGCATCGCGCCGGCGCCGAATTTGACCAGCGACTTGACCGTGCGCGCCACGTTAAAGGCGCTCGCGCCGAAGCCGGTATCGACGTCGACCAGAAGCGGCAGCGAGCACACGTCGGTGATGCGGCGCACGTCGGTGAGCACGTCGTCCAGGTTGCTGATGCCCAGATCCGGCAGCCCGAGCGAGCCGGCTGCGACGCCGCCGCCGGAAAGGTAGATCGCCTTGTAGCCGCTGCGCTGCGCCAGCCGCGCATGATAGGCGTTGATCGCGCCGATCACCTGCAGCGGCTGCTCCTCCTTCATTGCGGCGCGGAATTTCGCGCCTGCGGACATCTGCTGTGTCATATCAACCTTTCAAAAGGACCAAGCGAGAAAGTCTAAGGCCATCGGCTACCGGCCAGTTTAATGCAGGTCAAATGCCGGCGCCTTATCCGGCGCTGGGATTGTCGCCGGGACGACATAGTGCCATGCTTAGGGCCCGTTTACATTCACCGCACGAGACGCGTTGCCTCCAAATGCGGATGACTGCAAGGCGCGCGCGCAGCATGAGCTTTTCGCTGCCGGCGTAATGTTCGCAGGACGGGATGGTGGGAAAGGGTTTTTCGCCCTTGAACAGGGCTGCAGCCGGATGCAGCGGCGTTCTCATGCGCAGCATCGGTACTGCCGCAGGGGGAAATGCGGAACGCTGATCCGGAAACTCGCCATGCAATTTCCGGACCAGGTTTGCGTAGGTTGCGCGGAGGCTTAGAGTTCGTTTCAAAATGAGAAAACCCGATCTTTCTTTCGTGCGGGGCTTGCCAAAACCTTGCGCGCTGCGCGCGCCAACCCTGATTTCTGTACGGATAGAAAGCATCCGTACAGAAATCACGGTTATTGGCGAAAGCACGGAAGGCGTTGGGTTGGATACAAGATCGTCGATTGCATGCGGATAGCTTCATCATGCGCATGCAATCGACGATCCGCACGGACGGATTTATCGTCCGTGCAAGGTCTTGCTAGCTCATTTTGCAACCGTTTCTCAGCCCAGCAGGTGCTTCACGCCGTCGCGCTCTTCATGCAGTTCCTTGAGCGTGGCGTCCATGCGGGTGCGGGCGAAGTCGCTGATGTCTATGCCTTTGACGATCTGGAATTCGCCGTTCTTGCAGGTGACCGGCTGGCCGTAGATCACGCCTTCGGCAATGCCGTAGCTGCCGTCACTGGGGATGCCCATGGAGATCCAGTCTCCGTCGGGTGTTCCCAAGGCCCAGTCGCGCATATGATCGATGGCGGCGCTGGCCGCGCTCGCGGCCGAAGACAGCCCGCGCGCGGCGATGATCGCGGCGCCGCGCTTTTGCACCGTCGGGATGAAATTGGTCTCGAGCCAGGCCTGGTCGTTGATCATCGGCCAGACCTTCTTGCCGTCGGCCTCCGCCTGGAACAGGTCGGGGTACTGGGTGGCGGAGTGATTGCCCCACACGGTGACCTTGCGCAGGCTGGTGACGGGCTTGTTGATTTTCGCGCCGATCTGCGACAGCGAGCGGTTATGGTCCAGGCGCATCATGCCGGTGAACTGCCGCGGCGACAGGCTCGGCGCGTTTTTCATCGCGATCAGCGCATTGGTGTTGGCCGGGTTGCCGACCACCAGCACTTTCACTTTGCGGCTCGCGACTGCGTCCAGCGCCTTGCCCTGCGGCACGAAAATCGCGCCGTTGGCCTCGAGCAGGTCCTTGCGCTCCATGCCCGCGGTGCGCGGGCGCGCGCCGACCAGGATGGCGTAGTCGGCATCCTTGAACGCAAGCATCGGATCGGAGGCGGCCGTCATCCCGGCGAGCAGGGGGAACGCGCAGTCGTTGAGCTCCATCATCACGCCGGTGAGCGCCTTTTGCGCCTTCTCGTCCGGAATTTCCAGCATCTGCAGAATGACCGGCTGGTCCTTGCCGAGCATATCGCCCGCGGCGATGCGAAACAGAATGCTGTAACCGATCTGGCCGGCGGCGCCGGTGACTGCGACTCGTACGGGTGACTTGGACATGTGAGAACTCCCGAAGAAATGGTTGGAGGAATGTGGCGGAGTGGTGAGGGGAATAGTGGTTGGCGTGGAGGCGGGTGGAGTTGCGCGGCAAGCTCGGCTGCACTGCAAGAACGTCGCAGGATTCCCCCGCTAGGCGCAGAGAATTCTAGGTTCAATGATCACGAGTGTCAATCAGCGCAGCCGGCGATTCTGCGCCGCGGCAGTACAATTACTCCGGACATTGATACAAATCAAAGTTGGCCGCATATCTTCGGCCAAAATCAACAATCGTTTAGGACGCACACTATGGGGCCGGATGACCTGAATCGTCTGCGCTGGCAGTGCCGCCGCGGTTTGCTGGAACTCGACTTGGTGCTGGAGCGCTTTCTGGAGAAGTACGGCGACCGGTTGGAAGGTGAGCATTTGAGTTCGTTCCAGACATTGCTGACTTATACAGACGATGAGTTATGGGATCTAGTCCGCGCGCGCACCGAGTGCCGCGACGCGCGATTCGCAGAGCTGGTGCAATGGCTGCGCGGCTGCCGCGACCGTACGGGTTTTCAATCTATTTAACCCTAGCAAGCAATAGGAGATCAGGAACATGGCACAGGTACTGGACAAATTGTCGGCAAAGACTCAATCACAAGGTTCTGGACAATCGGAGAGCAGTCAAATGACGCAGCTAAAAGGCAAGTTGTCGGAAAAGATTCAAGCGCACCGTCCCCGCACCGCCAAACTCACCAAGGAATTCGCAGACGTTGTCATCGATAAGGTTGATATCGGGCAGTGTATGGGCGGAGCCCGCGACATCCGGTGTCTGGTCACCGATATCTCCTACCTCGATCCGCAGGAAGGCATCCGCTTTCGCGGCAAGACCATCCCGGAAACCTTTGCCGCCCTGCCCAAGGCGCCCGGCTCCGTCTATCCGACCGTCGAATCGTTCTGGTATTTCCTCCTGACCGGCGAGGTTCCCACCCAGGCGCAGGTGGACGAAGTCGTTGCGCAATGGAAGACGCGCCAGGAAGTTCCGAAGTACGCGTTTGACGTCATCCGCGCCCTGCCGCGGGACAGCCATCCGATGGTCATGCTCTCCACCGGCATCCTGGCCTTGCAGAAGGACTCTAAGTTCGCGGCGCACTACAACTCGGGCAAGTTCAACAAGATGAACGCCTGGGAATCGGTGTACGAGGATGCGAGCGATCTCGTGGCGCGCATTCCTGTGATCGCGGCCTTCATTTACAACCTGAAATACAGGGACGACAAGCAGATCGCGATCGATCCCAAGCTGGACATGGGTGCCAACTTCGCCCACATGATCGGCCAGAGCGAACAGTATAAAGACGTGGCGCGCATGTATTTCATACTCCACTCCGATCACGAGTCCGGCAACGTTTCGGCGCACACCACCCACCTGGTGCACTCGGCCTTGTCCGATCCCTACTATGCGTACTCGGCCGGCCTGAACGGCCTCGCCGGTCCGCTGCACGGCCTGGCGAATCAGGAAGTGCTCAGCTGGACCATGAAGTTTCAGGAAAAGTACTGCAAGGGCGTCGAACCCACCAAGGAATTGATCACCAAAGCGCTGTGGGACACGCTGAATTCGGGCCAGGTCATTCCCGGCTATGGTCACGCCGTCCTGCGCAAGACCGATCCGCGCTACATGTCGCAGCGCGAATTCTGCCTCAGGACGCCCGGCCTCAAGGACGATCCGCTGTTCAAGCTGGTTTCCATGATCTTCGAAGTGGCGCCGGGCGTGCTGAGCGAGCACGGGCACACGAAGAATCCCTGGCCCAACGTCGACGCCCAATCCGGCGTCATCCAGTGGTACTACGGCCTCAAGAACTGGGACTTCTATACCGTCCTGTTCGGCGTGGGCCGCGCGCTGGGTTGCATGGCCAATATCACCTGGGACCGCGCCCTGGGCTATGCGCTCGAGCGTCCGAAGTCCGTCACTACCGACATGCTGGAGAAATGGGCTGCCGAAGGCGGCCGGAAGTAACTGCCGCCCCGCTTGTCAGGCCAGGATTCACCACGCCGCGGCGTGCGGCGTGGTGGCTACGCGGACAGGGTTCGTCCTGCCTGTATAATAAGTTTGGTCTTTGACGCAGGTTATAGGGGCTGAACGGTGACGACGGGTCGAACGGACGATTCCTCCCAGACCATCCCCGACTTCAGGGACGGGATCAAGAAGGACGTCGCCGAGATCAAGTTCCTCATCCACGATCTTCGTGTCGAGGGCTTTTTCAACGAGATCCTGCATTACCACGTCACGCTCAACACCGACCTCGAAATCTACAACATCGAGCAGGCGCAGGTTCTGCACGCGGCGGATGTACAGGAACTGAAGTCCAAGCTCGGCGCCGCGCGCAAGGCGTTCCAGGATTACTCGAACGCGGTAAAGAGCTTCTCGCCGGACCGGACCATCCTGCTGCTCGGCCGGCGCTACGTCGACACCATCCACGAGACCTGCCATCTCATCCTCAGCCCGCTGTGGGGGCGGTCGGATCAGGTGCTCAGTTTTCTGCCGCAAGAGGCGCGCTCGGTGCGTTCGCGGCGCCACTACCGCAACTGCATCAGCTGGCTTTACGGCGTGCATCTGCGCATTGCGGCGTTTCGCGAGGAATCGAACGACGCCAGCGCCCGGGCGGAGTTCGACATCGCCGAGGACGTGCGCGATTTCACGCTCGATGTCGTGCGCGGATATGTGGTCGAGAAGTCCGAGGCCCGCGTGGAATTGCTGCTCGAGCGCATGGACCCTGCGGTCATCGTCGGCAGGCGCCAGCGATTCCGCCGCATGTACTTCAATCTGGTCATGAATGCAGTCGACGCCATGAGCGGGCGCAAGGCCGGTGCGGTTCACGTGAGTACCGTCGTCGAAGGCGATCGCGTGGCGCTACGCGTACGCGACGACGGCGTGGGCATGGCCCCGGAGAAGATCGCGCAGCTGCTCTCCGACCGCCAAACGCTGGACGGCGAGATTCACTCGCTCGGTTTCGTGTTCGTGCGCCAGACGGTCGCCGAATTCGGCGGCGAACTGGCAATAGAGAGCACGCCAGGCAAGGGCACGACCATGACGCTGCGCCTGCCTTACCAAAAGGGCAAGATTCTGGCGCCGGATCCGACCTACCGCAGCAAGTATCGCCTGCCCGAGAAATACCGCTCCCTGGCGATCGAGCCCGAAACGGCGCAGGCGGCAGCGGCGAGTGCGGCGACGGCCAGCGCGGCCGCAGCGGCGCCCGCTCCGCGCGAGGAGATGCCGGCCGCCAAGGACAGGGAGGAGGAGCGCGCCTGCGGCAGGCTGCTGTTCGAGGCCTACCAGAAGTCCCGCGCCCAGTTCCCCGGATGCATTTTCGCCATGGCGGTCACGGAGGATGACCGGGTCGAAATGTTTACGCACAAGCCCTACGAGCGCGACTGGAACATTTCGCACGAGGATCTTTCGCCGATGCACTACCAGGCGACGTTTCGCGGTCGCATCGAGGAGGACGAGCTCAAGGCGCCGATCGTGATCCTCAAACCGCCGCAGAGCCTCAGCGAGTACTTCGGCTTCAAGGAAGTGCCCGAGGCCGAGCGTGGGCTCGAGCGCTACACGCGCATGGTGCGCGACGAGGCTATTAGAATGGCGCGCAAACTCATCGCGACGGGACTATCCCCGCAGATCCAGGTGCTCCTGTCCGGCGCGAATCAGTTCTTCCCCGCTGCGCCGGAGTTTCACGGGACCACGCCGTTCGCGCTCGAACTGCTGGCGCGCCAGAAGCTGTCCGCGGGCGAAAGCTAGCGGCGCGGCGACCGTCCATAGACTCGCTTCTCGCCTCATTCAAGGCCTGAATAAGCTATACTTGCGGCACTTGTGGCACTTGTCGGGTCCGATTCGCGCACGCTCCGAGTGCGCCGATCCGCGGCCCGCTGCGGCGTTCGGGGTAGATACGCCACCGTTGCGCAAGTTCCAGTTCTGTTTGCTGTTATTCCACCGAGGCAAAGGAGATGGTGATGGATCCTACTGGTAAAGCCACGCTCAATTACGGCGCCGGCAAGTCGATCGAGTTTCCGGTGTTCAGCGGCAGCATCGGCCCCGATGTCATCGATATCCGCTCGCTTTACGGCAAGACCGGCCTGTTCACCTACGACACCGGATTCCTGTCGACCGCGGCCTGCAGTTCGAAGATCACCTATATCGACGGCGACAAGGGCGAACTGATGTATCGCGGCTACCCGATCGAACAGATCGCGGGGCAGTGCGATTTCCTCGAAACCTGCCACCTGTTGCTGTACGGCGAGCTGCCGAACAAGGACCAGAAAAAGGAATTCGTCGGCCTGGTGACGCATCACACCATGGTGAACGAGCAAATGCAGTTTTTCATGCGCGGCTTCCGCCGCGACGCGCATCCGATGGCGGTGCTGACCGGGCTGGTGGGCGCGATGTCCGCGTTCTATCACGACTCGCTCGACATCAGTAATCCGAAGGACCGCGACATCTCGGCGATACGGCTGATCGCGAAAATGCCGACGCTGGTCGCGATGTCGTACAAATACTCCATGGGGCAGCCGTATATCTATCCGCGCAACGATCTGTCCTACACCGGCAATTTCCTGCGCATGATGTTCGGCACGCCGTGCGAGGAATACAAGCCCAATGACGTCGTGGTGCGCGCGCTCGACCGCATATTCATCCTGCATGCCGACCACGAGCAGAACGCTTCGACCTCTACCGTGCGTCTGTGCGGTTCCTCCGGAACGAATCCGTTTGCCGCGATCGCGGCCGGCGTCGCCTGCCTGTGGGGCCCGGCGCACGGCGGCGCGAACGAGGCCTGTCTGAATATGCTGCAGCAGATCCAGGCGCAGGGCGGGGTGGCCAAGCTCGGCGAATTCGTCGCCAAGGCGAAGGATCCGAGTTCCGGCACGCGCCTGATGGGTTTCGGGCACCGCGTGTACAAGAACTACGATCCGCGCGCCAAGCTCATGCGCGAAACCTGCTACGAGGTGCTGGGCGAACTGGGACTGGAAAACGACCCCTTGTTCAAGCTCGCGATGGCACTGGAAAAGGTCGCGCTCGAGGACGAATACTTCGTCAAGCGCAAGCTCTACCCGAACGTCGATTACTACTCGGGCATCGTGCAGAAGGCGCTCGGCATCCCGGTGTCGATGTTCACCGGCATTTTCTCGCTCGCGCGCACGGTAGGCTGGATCGCGCAGTGGCAGGAAATGATCACCGATCCGGAATACAAGATCGGCCGGCCGCGCCAGCTCTACAACGGGCCTACCCGGCGCGACGTGGTGGCTATCGACAAACGCTGAAGAGCTGACTTCATGCTGAAACACTTCCAGAGCAACTCCTACCTGTTCGGCGGCAACGCGCCTTACATCGAGGATCTGTACGAATCCTACCTCGACAATCCGGGCTCGGTGCCGGACCAGTGGCGCGAATATTTCGACCAGATGCAGCTCGTGGCCGGGCCGGGCAAGCGAGCCGAGGCGCGCGACGTGGCGCACGCCCCGATCGTAGAATCGTTCGCGCTGCGCGCGAAGCAGGGCACGCTGCGCCCGTCGGCGACGCAGACCGACCTGACCGTCGCGCGCAAGCAGGTCTATGTGCAGCAGCTCATCGCCGCCTACCGCATCCTCGGTTCGCGCTGGGCCCAGCTCGACCCGCTCAAGCGCCAGGAGCGCCCGCAGATTCCGGAACTGGAGCCGGCGTTCTACGACCTGACCGAGACCGACATGGACACGCAGTTCGACGCTGCGAGCCTGTACTTCGGCCAGGAGCGCATGACATTGCGCGAAATCATCAAGGGTCTGCGCGAGACCTACTGCGGCTCGGTCGGGATCGAGTACATGTACATCAGCGATCCGGCGCAAAAGCGCTGGCTGCAGCAGCGCTTCGAGTCGATACGCTCGGTGCCCACGTTTTCGGCCGATACCAAAAAGCACGTACTGGACCGCCTGACCGCGGCCGAGACCCTGGAGAAGTACCTGCATACCCGCTACGTCGGGCAAAAGCGCTTCTCGCTCGAAGGCGGGGAGAGCGTGATCCCCTGCGTGGACGAACTGATCCAGCGCAGCGGCAGCCAGGGCGTGCAGGAGATCGTCATCGGCATGGCGCATCGCGGGCGCCTGAACGTGCTGGTCAACGTGCTCGGCAAGATGCCGAAGGACCTGTTTGCAGAATTCGAAGGCATCCATGCCGACGATATGCATTCGGGCGACGTCAAATATCACAAGGGCTTCTCCTCGGACGTATCCACCCCGGGCGGCCCGGTGCACCTGTCGCTCGCGTTCAATCCCTCGCACCTGGAAATCGCCAATCCGGTGGTCGAAGGCTCGGTGCGCGCGCGCCAGCGCCGCCGCGGCGACAAGGACGGAACCCAGGTCATTTCCATCCTGCTGCACGGCGATGCCGCGTTTGCCGGCCAGGGCGTGGTGATGGAGACGCTCAATCTGGCCAACACCCGCGGCTACGGCACCGGCGGCACGGTGCACGTGGTGATCAACAACCAGATCGGTTTCACCACTTCCGACCCGCGCGATTCACGTTCGACACTGTATTGCACCGACGTCGCGAAGATGGTGGAAGCGCCGATTTTCCACGTCAACGGCGACGATCCGGAAGCGGTGGTGCTGGTGACCCAGATCGCGCTCGATTACCGCATGGAGTTCCACCGCGACGTCGTGGTGGACATCGTGTGCTTTCGCAAGCTCGGGCACAACGAGCAGGACACGCCTTCGGTGACCCAGCCGCTGATGTACAAGAGGATTGCCGCGCATCCGGGCACGCGCAAGCTGTATGCCGACAAGCTTGCCGCGCAGGGCGTCATCGCCGCCGCCGATGCCGATGAGCTGATCCGGAGCATGCGCACCGCGCTCGATGCCGGCCAGCATACCGCCGATCCGGTGATTTCCAATTTCAAGAGCCAGTATGCAGTCGACTGGGTGCCGTTCCTCGACCGCAAATGGACCGATGCCGCCGATACCGCAGTGCCGCTGGCCGAACTGCAGCGTGCGGCGCAGCGCATCACTGCCGTGCCCGCCGATTTCAAGCTGCACCCGCTGGTGGAGAAAGTCGTCGCCGACCGCAAGGCCATGGGCGAGGGAAGGCTGCCGGTAGACTGGGGCATGGCCGAGCATTTCGCCTATGCGACGCTGGTGGCCAGCGGCTATGCGGTGCGCCTCTCCGGGCAGGATTCCGGACGCGGCACGTTCGGCCACCGGCATTCGGTGCTGCACGACCAGAACCGGGAAAAATGGGATTCCGGCACCTTCGTCCCGCTGCAGCATATCAGCGAGAAGCAGGCGCCATTCACCGTGATCGATTCGGTGCTGTCGGAGGAGGCGGTGCTGGGTTTCGAATACGGCTACGCCACGGCCGAGCCCAACGAACTCGTCATCTGGGAAGCGCAATTCGGCGATTTCGCCAACGGCGCCCAGGTGGTGATCGACCAGTTCATATCCTCGGGCGAAACCAAATGGAACCGGGTATGCGGCCTGGTGCTGATGCTGCCGCACGGCTTCGAAGGCCAGGGGCCGGAGCATTCTTCGGCGCGCCTGGAGCGCTACCTGCAGCTGTGCGCCGAGCACAATATGCAGGTGGTCGTGCCCTCGAACGCCGCGCAAATGTTCCACCTGCTGCGGCGGCAGATGATCCGGCTGTTCCGCAAACCGCTGATCATCATGACGCCCAAGTCGCTGCTGCGCAACAAGGAGGCGATGTCGCCGCTGTCCGAATTTGCGAAAGGCCAGTTCCACACCATCATCGGCGAGACCGAGCAGCTCGACCCGGAATCGGTGAAACGCATCATCTGCTGCAGCGGCAAGGTCTATTATGATCTGGTGGCGGAGCGGCGAGAGCGCAATATCAAGGGCGCGGCCATCGTGCGCATCGAGCAGCTGTATCCGTTCCCGCACAAGGCGTTTGCGGCCGAAATGAAGCGCTACCCGAATGCGACCCAGGTGGTGTGGTGCCAGGAAGAGCCGCAGAACCAGGGCGCCTGGTACCAGACGCGGCATTATTTCGTCGAGAATATGCGCGAGGAGCAGAAGCTGTTCTACGCCGGCCGGGCGTCATCGGCCGCGCCCGCGGTCGGCTATTACGCCAAGCACCAGGAGCAGCAGAAGGCGCTGATCGCTGCGGCGTTCGGCAAGTTCAAGGGGCCGGCGCCGTGGAATTAGCGGCGGCGGCTGCAGCAGGCGGGTTTCTGTAATATTTTGGGCTGGAAGTCGCTGCAGGCTTTGCAGCGGCCGAGCGGAAGTGAGATTACCGGGCGCGAACCGCGCACTTGTTTTTGCGGTACGCCGGCGTAGGGATACCCGATGCCGGCGAAAAAACTGAACGGAGCCGTCATGTTAGTCGAAGTGAAAGTACCGCAGCTGTCGGAGTCGGTGGCCGAGGCGACCCTGCTCAGCTGGCACAAGAAGGTGGGCGACGCCGTCGCCCGCGACGAAAACCTCATCGACGTCGAGACCGACAAGGTGGTGCTGGAACTGCCGGCGCCCGCGGGCGGCGTCATTACCCAG
Source organism: Pseudomonadota bacterium (assembly GCA_021811085.1). GTDB lineage: Bacteria > Pseudomonadota > Gammaproteobacteria > Burkholderiales > SG8-39 > 2-12-FULL-64-23. The sequence continues at coordinate 13,830 of JAJZPQ010000075.1, forward strand.
ATCATCAAAGCCGACGGCGGCACCGTGGTGTCGGGCGAGGTGATCGCCGTGATCGATACCGCGGCGGACTCCTCCGCGGCCGTGGCCAAGGCGGCTGAGCGGCCGGCGCCCCCGGTGGCGCAGGCGGCGAAGCAGCTCGCGGAGCAGAGCAATCTGATGCCGGCGGCGCGCAAGCTGGTCGAAGACCACAAACTGGATTCCAAGGCGATCGCCGGCAGCGGCCGCGACGGCCGCGTGACCAAGGCCGACGTGCTTGCGCACATGGAAGGCGGCCAAACGGCGCGCCCCGCCGCGACGGCCCCGGCGGCCGCGCCCGCGGCGGCGCGGCCGGCTCTGCCCGGCGTGCCGGCGCCGATCAATGTGGACACGCTGCTCGCCGACCGGCCGGAACAGCGCGTGCCGATGTCGCGCCTGCGCGCGCGCGTGGCCGAACGCCTGCTGCAGTCGCAGGCAACGGCTGCGATCCTCACCACGTTCAACGAAGTCAACATGCAGCCGGTGATGGATCTGCGCGCGAAGCACAAGGACAAGTTCGAGAAAGAACACGGCGTGAAGCTCGGGTTCATGTCCTTTTTCGTCAAGGCCGCGGTGTACGCGCTGAAAAAATACCCCATCGTCAACGCCTCGGTCGACGGCAACGAAATCGTCTATCACGGCTATTTCGACATCGGCGTCGCGGTGGGCAGCCCGCGCGGCCTGGTGGTGCCGGTGCTGCGCGACGCCGACCAGATGAGCTTCGCCCAGATCGAGAAGGCCATCGCCGACCTGGGCAAGCGCGCCGGCGAAGGCAAGCTTTCCATGGAAGAGCTCACCGGCGGCACGTTCTCCATTTCAAACGGCGGCGTGTTCGGCTCGATGCTGTCGACGCCGATCATCAATCCGCCGCAGTCGGCCATCCTCGGCATCCATGCCACGAAGGAGCGCGCGGTGGTCGAGAACGGGCAGATCGTGATCCGGCCGATGAACTACTTTGCGCTGTCCTACGATCATCGCATCATCGACGGGCGCGAGGCGGTGCTGTCGCTGGTGGCGATGAAGGAAGCGCTGGAAGATCCGATGCGGCTGCTGCTCGAACTATAGGCAGCAATCGCACGCCGATACCAGGCAGCTTGCGCAAGCGGCATCCCCGCAGCTAACTCAGAGTCCCCATCATGCTGAAATCGTTCGAAGTGGTAGTCATCGGCGCCGGCCCGGCCGGCTACGTTGCCGCGATCCGCTGCGCCCAACTCGGGTTTTCCACCGCGGTGATCGAGGAATGGAAAAACGAAAAAGGCGAAGGCAAGCTCGGCGGCACCTGCCTCAACGTCGGCTGCATCCCGTCCAAGGCGCTGCTGGAATCGTCGGAAAACTACGAGCGCGTCGCGTATAAATTCGGCAACCACGGCATTTCCGTGACCGGCGCGAAAATCGACGTCGCCAAGATGCAGGCGCGCAAGGAAAAGATCGTGTCCCAACTCACCGGCGGCATCGAAATGCTGTTCAAGAAGAACAAGATCACCTGGCTCAAGGGCCACGGCAAGTTCGCCGGCAGCGGCGAGAAGTACCAGATCGAAGTCACCGATGGCGGCGCCGCCGAGACCGTGGAGGCCAACCACGTCATCGTCGCCACCGGTTCCACCGCGCGCCATCTGCCCGGGCTGGAAGTGGACAACGAGACCGTCTGCGACAACATCGGCGCACTTGCGCTCAACGCAGTGCCGGAGAAGCTCGGCGTGATCGGCGCCGGCGTGATCGGACTGGAACTGGGCAGCGTATGGCGGCGCCTGGGCGCGAAGGTCACCATCCTCGAAGCGCTGCCCAATTTCCTCGCGGCCGCGGACGAGGCGGTGGCGAAGGAAGCATGGAAGCTGTTCGTCAAGGAGCAGGGGCTGGAAATCAAGCTCGGCGCCAAAATCGGCAAGGTGAGCCGAGGCAAGCGCGGCGTGACGGTGGAGTACGAAACGAGCGAAGGCAAACAGGCGCTCGATTGCAACAAGCTCGTGGTTTCGGTCGGGCGCGTGCCGAACACGCGCGACCTCGGCGCCGAAACGGTGGGGCTCAAGATCAACGAGCGCGGCCTGATCGAAGTCGATGAGCATTGCCGCACCAGCCTGCCCCATGTGTACGCGGTGGGCGACGTGGTACGCGGCCCCATGCTCGCGCACAAGGGCATGGACGAGGGCGTGATGGTGGCCGAGCGCATCGCCGGCCAGGCCGGCTACGTCAATCTGGAGACCATACCCTGGGTCATCTATACCGCGCCGGAAATTGCCTGGGTGGGCAAGACCGAGCAGCAGCTGAAGGCCGAGGGCGTGGCGTACCGCGCGGGCCAGGTGCCGTTTGCGCACAACGGCCGCGCGCTGGGCCAGGACGAGACCGCCGGTTTCGTGAAAATCCTCGCCGACGCCAAGACCGATACCGTGCTCGGCATCCACATCATCGGCGCCCACGCGTCCGAGATGATCGCGGAAGCCGTGATGGCGATGGAATTCGGCGCCAGTTCCGAGGACATCGCACGCATCTGCCATGCGCATCCCTCCTTGTCCGAGGTGGTGCACGAGGCGGCACTCGCGGTGGACAAGCGCGCCTTGCATATGTAGTGGTAGTGTCTGGAAACTGATATGGCGACTTAAATTGCGCTCGCGCGTTGCTCGTTGTCGGAAAGTTGTAATATTGCGCGGACGAGAATCCGTCCGCGCGGATCGTCGATTGCGCACGGATGAGAAGCACATCCGCGCGCAACCGGCGATCTTGTTTAAAACCCTCAAGTCCTGTTCGGTGTTAACCATAACCGTGTTCTTTGCACGGATATGCTTTTCATCCGTGCAAAGAACACGGTTGGCGCGCGCGAGCGCGCAATGGTCGCTATTGGCATGCGACGTCATTTTAGACGCTGTATAGAGAGACTAGAATCTGGTTTTCCAAAACAGGGGTATCAAGGCATGGAAAAGTTCAAGGCATACCGCATCAACGAAGTGGACAAGAAGACCGTCGCCGGTTTCGTCGACATGGAACTGAAAGATCTCGACCCGGGCGAAGTGGTGATCCGCGTCGCCTATTCGGGAGTGAATTACAAGGACGCGCTCGCCGCCACCGGCGCGGGCAAAGTCATTCGCCGCTTCCCCTGCGTCGGCGGAATCGACTTGTCGGGCACGGTGATCGAGTCGGGCGACGCGCGCTTCAACAAAGGCGACGCGGTGATCGCGACCAGCTACGACATCGGCGTCGCGCACCATGGCGGTTACGCCGAATATGCGCGCGTGCCGGCCAATTGGGTCGTGCCCATGCCAAGGGGGCTCAACCTGTTCGAGGCCATGGCCCTGGGCACCGCCGGCTATACCGCGGCGCTGGGCGTGGTGCGCATGGAGGTCAACGGCCTTGCGCCCGCGAACGGGCCGGTGATCGTCTCCGGCGCGAGCGGCGGCGTCGGCTCGATCGCCGTCGACATCCTCGCCGGCCTGGGCTACCAGGTGACGGCGCTGACCGGCAAGGAAGCCGAGACCGATTACCTCAAAGGCCTGGGCGCGAAAGAGGTCAAGCTGCGCCAAAGCCTGGATCTCACCAAAATACGGCCGCTGGACAAGGCGCTGTGGGCGGGCGCGGTGGACAACCTCGGCGGCGACGTGCTCGCCTGGATCGCGAGCACCATGGCCCAGAGCGGCACCATCGCGAGCATCGGCCTCGCGGCGAGCCCCACGCTCAACACCACGGTGCTGCCGTTCATCCTGCGCGGGGCCTGCCTGCTCGGCATCGATTCCGGCTACACGCCCATGCCCCTGCGCGCGCAGGTGTGGCAGCGTCTGGCCACGGACATGAAGCCCAGGCACCTCGCCGGCATGACGCGCACCATCGCGTTCGAGCACCTGCCCGGCGTGTTCGACGACTTCATCAAGGGTAAGGCGAAAGGACGCATCGTTGTTGATTTGGCGGGGTGATAACGACAGGTTTGTGGGGCGTCTCAAGCGCTGTCGGTTGCGGTGGTCGGCCATTGCGCGCTGCGCGCGCCAACCGTGATTTCTGCGCGGATGAAAAGCGTATCCGCGCAGAAATCACGGTTATGGATAAAAGCAAGGGCGGTTCGGTTTGGGTTTATACAAGATCGCCGATTGCGCGCGGATGGATTTTCATCCGTGCGCAATCGGCGATCCGCGCGGACGGTTTCTCGTCTGCGCAACATCGCAATTC
>JAJZPQ010000017.1 GCA_021811085.1 Pseudomonadota bacterium
CCCCTATCTGACCATGGCCTACGGCAATGAGGCCGACGAAATCCGCACGCTCGGGAAAATATTGCAGAAGGGCTACGTCTACCGCGGCCTGAAGCCGGTGAACTGGTGCTTCGACTGCGCCTCCGCCCTGGCCGAGGCCGAGGTCGAATACGCGGACAGGAAGGACTTCGCCATCGACGTCGGCTTCGCGTTTGCCGAGCCGGAAAAAATCGCCAAGGCGTTCGGCCTGGACAAGCTGCCTGCCGCAAAGGGCTGGATCGTCATCTGGACCACCACGCCCTGGACCATACCCGGCAATCAGGCGCTGAACGCGCACCCCGAGCATGTGTATAACCTGATCTCGACCGAGCGCGGGCTGCTGATCCTCGCTGCCGACCTGCAGGATGCCTGCCTCGCGCGCTACGGTCTCGCAGGCAAGGTGCTCGCCTCGTGCAAGGGCAAGGCGCTCGAACGCGTCGCGTTTCGGCATCCGTTTTACGACCGGCTCGCGCCGGTGTATTTGGGCGAATACGTGACGCTCGATACCGGCACCGGCATCGTGCACAGCGCGCCCGCTTATGGCGTGGAGGACTTCGATTCCTGCCGCCGCTACGGCATGAAGGACGAGCAAATTCTGACGCCGGTGATGGCGGACGGGAAATATGCAGCGTCGCTGCCCTTCTTCGGCGGCATGATGATCTGGAAAGCCAATCCGGAGGTGGTCAAGAAAATCGAGGAAGTCGGTGCGCTGTTCCATACCGAGGACTACGTCCACAGCTACATGCATTGCTGGCGCCACAAGACGCCGATCATCTACCGCGCGAGCACGCAGTGGTTCGCCGCCATGGACGAGCCGCCGGGCTTCAATGGCGTGAAGCCCGCCGAGTCCTTGCGTGCGACCGCCCTGCGCGGCATAGCCAACACGCGCTTTTATCCGGACTGGGGTCAGGCGCGCCTGCACGGCATGATCGCCAACCGCCCCGACTGGACCTTGTCGCGCCAGCGCCAATGGGGCGTGCCGATGCCGTTTTTCATCCACAAGGAAACCAATGAATTGCATCCGCGCACGCTCGAACTGCTGGAGCAGGTGGCGCAGCGCGTGGGGCAGGGCGGCATCGAAGCCTGGCAGACGCTGGATCCGAAGGAGCTGCTGGGTGCGGATGCCGAGCACTACGTAAAGATCAAGGACACGCTCGACGTCTGGTTCGATTCGGGCTCGACGCATCAGACCGTGATCGGCGGGCCCGGCGGCGCTGCGTCCGGTGCCGGCTCGCACGGGGCGAAACTGCAGTTTCCGGCCGACCTGTATCTGGAAGGCTCCGACCAGCATCGCGGCTGGTTCCACTCGTCCTTGCTCGTCTCGTGCATGCTGAACGGCGTGCCGCCTTACAAAGGCCTGCTCACGCACGGCTTTTTCGTCGACGGCCAGGGGCGCAAGATGTCGAAGTCCCTGGGCAACACGCTCGAGCCGCAGAAGGTCGCAGGCAGCCTGGGCGCCGAGATCCTGCGCTTGTGGGTCGCCGTGACCGACTATTCGGGCGAACTGTCGATCTCGGACGAAATCCTGAAGCGCGTGGTCGAGAGCTATCGCCGCATCCGCAACACGCTGCGCTTCCTGCTCGCCAACACGGCCGACTTCGATCCGCAGGCGCACGCGCTGCCGCCGGAGCAATGGCTCGAGATCGACCGCTATGCGCTTGCGCTGACGCAGTCGGTGCAGCAGGCGATGGTGCGCGACTACGACAATTACGATTTCCATTTCGTGGCGCAGAAGCTGCAAGGTTTCTGCTCCGAGGACCTGGGCGGGTTCTATCTCGACATTCTCAAGGACCGGCTGTATACGGCGGGCAGGGAGTCGAAGGCGCGGCGCTCGGCGCAAAACGCGCTGTACCAGATCCTGCAGCGCCTGGTGCGGCTGATGGCCCCGATACTTTCTTTCACGGCGGAAGAGGTCTGGGCACTGGCCGGCAAGGACCAGGACGGGAACGTCAGCGTGTTCACACACACCTGGGACGAATTTCCGGCTGCGGATTTTTCGCAGGCGCTGCTCGAGCGCTGGGGGAAAATCCGCGCCGTGCGCGCGGAAGTGCAGAAACAACTCGAACAGGCGCGCGTCGCCGGGAAGATCGGCTCCTCGCTGCAGGCTGAGGTCGAGATCCGCGCCAGCGGGGAAAAACTGGCGCTGCTGCAATCGCTGGCGGATGATCTGCGCTTCGTGCTGATCACCTCGAGCGCGACGCTCACGCCGGTCGCCGCGGCCGCCGATGAGGCAGTGATCGTGACCCCCAGTGCGCACGCCAAATGCGAGCGCTGCTGGCACTATAGGGACGATGTCGGCGCCGCCGATAGCGCACATCCGGGACTGTGCGGCCGCTGCGAGTCCAACCTGCATGGCGCCGGCGAAGCGCGCGCATATGCGTAAGCTCGTGCCTTGGTACGCTTGGGCGCTGCTGGTGGTGCTGCTCGACCAGTTGACGAAATACTGGATCAGCGCCAGCTTCGATTACGGCGAATCGCGCGCCTACAGCAGCTTTTTCAATCTGGTGCTGACCTATAACAAGGGCGCGGCGTTCAGCCTGCTCGCCAGCGCAGCGGGCTGGCAGCGCGGCCTGTTCATTGCGATTGCGCTGGCAGCGATCGTCTTCATCAGCGTGCTGCTCGCGCGCCACGCAGGGGAGAAACTGTTCTGTGTCGCGCTCACGCTGATTCTGGGCGGCGCGATGGGCAACGTGCTCGATCGCATCGTGCTCGGTCATGTCGTCGATTTTCTCGATTTTCATGTCGGCGGCTGGCACTGGCCGGCGTTCAACCTGGCCGATTCGGCGATTACCGTGGGTGCGGCGCTGCTGATTGCGGACAGCTTTCGTCCGCGCGCGGGGCGCGCGGGGGCGGTCCGATGAGCGAGCGCAAGGGCATGGACCGACCGGGCACACCGGATGAGCGCGCGAGCGTGGAGGTTCTCCTCGCCAACCCGCGCGGTTTCTGCGCCGGCGTCGAGCGCGCGATCAGTATCGTCGAGCGCGCGCTGGAGCTCTACGGCGCGCCGATTTACGTGCGCCATGAAGTGGTGCACAACAAGTTCGTGGTCGAAGACCTGCGCGCGAAGGGCGCGGTGTTCGTCGAGGAACTGGAGCAGGTGCCGGCCGGCAGCACCGTGATTTTCAGCGCGCACGGCGTGTCGCCGGCGATCCGGCGCGAAGCCGAGGCGCGCGGCCTCAAGGTATTCGACGCCACCTGCCCGCTGGTGACCAAAGTGCATGTCGAAGTGGCCAAGATGCGCGAACAGGGCCGCGGCATCATTATGATCGGCCATCGCGGGCACCCCGAGGTGGAGGGCACCATGGGGCAGGCGACGAGCGGCATGTATCTGGTGGAGACCGTCGCCGACGTGGAGCAGCTCGAAGTCGAGGATGCGCGGCAGCTGGCCTATGTCACCCAGACGACGCTATCGGTGGACGATGCGGCGGCGATCGTCGCCGCGCTGAAACGGCGGTTTCCGGGCATCGTCGGCCCGAAGAAGGACGATATCTGCTACGCCACGCAGAATCGCCAGGACGCGGTGAAATTCATGGCGCCGCAATGCGATCTCGTGATCGTGGTCGGATCGCCCAATAGTTCCAACTCCAACCGCCTGCGCGAGGTGGCGCAGACCCTGGGGGTGGAGGCTTATATGATCGACAAGGCGTCCGAATTGCGCCCGGAATGGCTGCAGGGGCGCAAACGCATCGGCGTCAGCGCCGGGGCCTCGGCACCGGAAGTGCTGGTGCTGGAAGTCATCGCCCAGCTGCAGGCGCTAGGGGCGAAGCGGGTCACGCAGCTCAAGGGCAAAGAGGAGGGCGTGACGTTCCCTCTGCCCAAGGGTCTCGCCGCGTCGCCCTAGGAGCGCGGCGTACTCAACGTCTGTTACTTCGGCGCGGCCGTCTCGGCCGGTTCCTGCGCCGGCGTTGCGGGCGCGCCTTCGTTCCCCGCGGCGACCTTCTTAACGGGCTTGGCGACGGGATGCCGCGCCTGGATGCCCGGCGGCAGCAGCGAGCTCGCGGGATAGCCTGCATTGTCGAGCGCGGTATTGTAAGCGCCGCTTTCGAAACCTTTATGCACCTCGTTGCCGACGGTCAGCACCGGGACCACGGAGTCTCCGGACAGTTTCTTCAGTTGCGCCAGGTCCGACTCATCCGTAACCGTCACTTCGTTGTAAGGCACGCCGCGCTTGTCGAGCAGCGCGCGCGCACGGGAGCAAGTCTCGCGGCAGATTTCCGAGGTGTACAGCGTGACCGGAAAATTGCCGACCGCCTGCTGCAAGGCATAGGGCAGCGCTGCCGACGAGGCCGGCGCCGCGGGCATGGGCGTCTTTTGCAGATCTTTGGCGCCGGACACGGGCGCCCGGTCGGAAAAATGCACGTTGCCTTTGTCGTCGACCCAGCGGTAGAGCTGAGCCAAGGCGAGCAGGGGAAAGAATAGTAGAAGCAGAAGAACGCGCGCGCGCATCGCCGGACTCCGTATTAATCCTGTCGGGTTGAAGAGCAATGTCAGGAGAATCATAACACCGGGCCGCGCCCGGCAGTTGCTGGGCGCGCTTGAATTAGACAAAGTCAAAATTCTAATTTAGAATGCAAACATGGAGTTACAAAAACACAGCCGTGAAAGCGTAGCGGAGCTGCTGCGCCGTCACGGCATCAACCCTACGCACCAGCGCATAGAAATAGGCTACGCGCTGTTCCAGTCTCCGCAGCACCCGTCGGCCGATCAGATCCTGGCGATGGTCAATGCGCGGCATGCGGAAACCTCGAAGGCGACGGTCTATAACACGCTCAAGCTGTTCGTCGAGAAAGGAATGGTGCGCGAACTGATCGTCGATCCGAGCAAGATTTACTACGACCCCAATACCAGCGTGCACCATCATTTTTATGACGTCGCAGCCGGCGAACTCGCCGACATTCCGGCTGCGGGCGTGCATATCGAGGGGCTGCCGCCGCTGCCGCCGGGCATGGTCACCGAAGGCATAGACATCATCGTGCGCACGCGCCCGGCGCGCTAAGCGCCTGCAGACCGGACGCGCCTTCTGCGTTTTTCAGCGCGCATCAGCTAACCCGGGGTTCGCCTTGTTCGCTCAACTGCGGGCGCATATAATAGCGCCCTTCTGCTGCAGTTCAATTCCGCATCGACGTCCCTAGCAGGACCCAAGCCGGGTTAGCTCAGTTGGTAGAGCAGCGCATTCGTAATGCGAAGGTCGGAGGTTCGACTCCTCTACCCGGCACCATCAGACCGATGCTGTCCTGACACAGGTACAGCATCGGTGCCTGGCTTCGGCCCGCGTCAGTCGGTCTTGATATATTTGTAGGTGCGCGAGCGCGTCTGGCTGATCGGCGGCGTGATCTTGTCCGGCTTGATCGGAGAGCTTGAACTCCCGTCGCGCTGAACCGCGCCGATCAGGACTGCGGTCGGCTGGCCGTCGATAGGCACGATGCCGATCACAGGCGAAGGCGGCAGCCCGCCGCCGGCGAACGTGGAAGAGCGCGAACCGCCGCAGGAAGCATTGTTTGCGGTGCCGATCGAGCCCGAGCCATTGAACAGATTGACGAAGTAACCCCGTGCTTCGCCCAGTCTGGTGCCGCACGACAAACTGCTCGACAGCGGACGATTGGTGCTGAAGGTGACCATGCCGCCGACGATGACTGCCGCGGTCACGCCCTGCTCGCCCTGCCCATACTGGTTCAGGTACATGAACCAGCCTTTCATGCTTGTGTTCGTAAGCAGGTTGCTGCTGGTACAGGTCGAGCTGGTCGGGTCGGTGACGTTCATCATGACGCTGGTGTCGTCCAGGTTCACCGCAGCGGTGCTGGGTGTGGAGGCCAGGTCGTCCTTATATACATAAGCCTTGTTCGGATAGGGCAGCGAGGTATAGGGATAATCGGTGATCAGCGGATGTTCGCGGTCGCCCGACACGATTGCAAGGTAAGTCGAAGTCCCGGTCGGGAACAACGCCGGGCCAAACAGGAATTTGCGCCCCTGGCCGGAAGCGTTGGTGTAGGCGACCCGGTGCATGAACCAGTGCGTGGTGTCGCTGGTGTTGTTGGTCGAGGCCGGATAGGGCAGCGCCGTCGGCGTCGTCGGCGAACCGACGAAATCGATGCGATAGATATTTCCGCCGACGTCGGCGACATAGGCGTAATCGACCAGGCCATCGTTGTTGAGGTCGATCATGTTCACATCCGCCGCGACGGCGCGTGCGGTGGTGAACGAGGTGATCAGGGCGCCGGTGTTGGCGTCGATGAAATACACCGCATTGCCCGTAGTCGAGGCGCACTGTGTAGTGATCAGGGCATTGCTGTCTTCGCACGAGTCGTAGCCGCCGCCCATCACCACCACCGGGCTGGTCGCCTTGTCCGGCGAGTAGCCGTTGATGAAGGCGACATTGGGCGTGGACCAGGTCTGGCCCATTTGCGAGAAACCGGTATCGCAGGTGCCGGACGCGTCGCAGCCGTGGCGCCATTTCAGCACGGGGTCGACGGTGGGGTCGCTCACGTCGAGGGCATAGACCATACGGCCGCCCCGGCGCTGGGTCGGATAGATCCACACCGGCGGATTGGTACCGACGGCGGCAGCCTGGTAAATGCCGATCGAGCCGTCGAAAAAGTAGTCTTTCCTCGGATAGCCGGCGGTTGCCGGGATGTGGTAGTCGATGCCGGGCATATTGTCCATCAGGCGCTGCAGCTTGGAGTAACCATCCGGTGGGACAAAGGCCCAGCGCTCCTTGCCGGTCGAGGCATCGACTGCGCGCAGCATGCCGTCGTTCGCGCCGTAATAGACCGTGACCCCGCCAGCCCCGTAGTTGACCGGCAGCGGCCGCGAATGCACCACGTCGCCATGGATCGACGGCCGGGTCTGATTCGGATTTGTAGTCGCGTTATAGAGGCCGGTCGCATTCCCCGGGTCTGCAGGGGAAGGTGCCGCATTGATAACGTCGATGCCCTTGGTGAAATCGACCAGATTCTGGCTCAGCCCGCTGACCGCGGCGGTGAACGGGACCAGCGCAGTGCCGCTGCGGGTGAGCACATTGCGGCCGGCGACCGACCAGGTGGGCGTCGAGCCGGGATTGTTGCCCTTGCGCAGGATTTCTGCGACCGCGCCTTTTTCCACTGTCGGGCCGTCCGGAATGTCCGAATAGGCGCCGCTGGAGGACAGGGGCGCCGCCGCCAGCAGCGCCGGATCGCAGTTGCTGGCAGGATCGGGATTCACGGTAATGTTCGCCCAGTAGTTGCTCGAGTCCGTGGTCCAAAAACTGGCGGCGCAATCGTCGATGAAACCGGTCAGCGTGTTGGTGGCCGGTTTGCCGTACATGTCGACCAGATCGAGGTCGCCGCCGACTTTGCCGATCTGATATTGCTTGAGGTTGCCGTACCAGCGCGGATTGGCATCCGGGTCGGGGCGGAACATGCCGATGAACACCTGGTTCGCGTTCTGCGTGCGGTTGGTGGCGTTCACCGGCAGGCTGGCGGAGGCGAACGTAGTATTGACCGACTGGATTTCGGCAAGGATTTTCTTCAGCGCGGCGACGATGGCCGCCTCGTTGGTCGCGGAAAAATACTTGCCGCCGCCGACCCTGGCCATGCTCATGTACAGTTCCGTCTCTTCGGCGTTTTGCTGCTTGTTGAAAACGTCGATGGTGTAGGTCGAAATCGACTGCTTGATCGAACTAGTGCAGTTGGGATCGACGGCCTTGTTGCACGCTTTGGCTTGGTGCATGAAGCGCGCCCACTCATCGGCGTTGGCAGCCGTGCTCGGAGTAATGAAGGTACCGGTAGGTGTGACCACCGTGCCGGTGCTGTTGCCGGTCACCATGTAGCGCGCGCCCGAGGTGCATACGCCGGCGCTGGCGGTGGGGGCAGCGCAGGTGCAGCCGCCGTTGTAGCTCGAGCAGGTGCTGGTGAATTCCGAGGTGTCGCAGCCCGCATAACATCGCGCGGTGTTGCCGAGCAGGGTTTGCGAGGAGGTGCTGCCCGGTGTGGTCGTGGTCGCTTGGGTATAGGTCTGGGTCACATCGTATTTGTAGTTCGGGACGGTCGTGACCGCGGTGGACACTGCGCTCACGGCCTGGGTCACGGTCACCTGTTTGGCGCCGGAGCCTCCCGTGGTGCATCCCGTGCCGGTGCCATACGATGCCGTAGTGCCGGTAATCGTATACTTGGTCGTGATCGTGGTGTTTCCTGCGACTGAGACCGAATCTGGATAGGAAGTCTGGAGGGTGCTAATATCAGTGGAAACCCAGGCGTTCGTCTTATAACAACTGTTCGCGGTCGACGTGTAGGTCAGGAAAGTCGTGCTGGGGTTAGGGTTGCCCGAATAGGTGCTGGGGGTGGTGGTGCTCGAAGCGCAGTTCTGGGTGGTGTTTGTGCTCGCGCTGGCGCTGGGCGTGTACGCAATATTCGTGTAGCTGATTTGGGTGGTGGTCCCGCCGCTCGTCGTGGTTGAGTTTATTGGGTCACTCAAGCCGCCTTTGTCTCCCGCGGCTGCGGTGGGGCTGGGGTAACAACCCGAGATCCCTTTGGTTGGATTGGCAACATTTGCCGTCGCGGTGCTCGGAGTTCCGCCGGTGACGGTATTGCCCAGCACCGAGTAACGTTGCGTTCCGGCCAAGCAGGCATCGAGTGAGGTGGTGGTGACGGAATTGCTGCAGCTGCAGCTGGTGTAGCTCCCGCCGGAAGCGCACTGCGTGGCAAAGTCGGCCGAGGGGGCGGCCGAAGAGCAAGTCGTTACGTCGCCATAGCACTGCGAAGAATAGCCGAGGTTGGTGGCAATGGTTTGGGTCGAGCTGGTAAAGGCGGGAACCGGAATCTGCGGGCTGCAGCTGCCGCCGAGGTTGGTGAGCGCGGTGCAGTTCGCGGCAGTGTCCGCGGCCGGGCCGTTGGTGTTCGGGTTGCCGATGAATATGATGAAATTGCGGCCGCAGGAATTAGCGTCGGACAGCGGGGACCTGAATTGGGTGTAGTTGGCGGTGTAGCCGTTGGAGTCGGCCTTGGAGGCGAGCACTGCAGCAGGCGAGACGGAATAGCCGCCAGTGAAATAATTGTAGGCGTCATACATCAGGTTGCCGTATTCGGTGTTCGCGTTTCTTTTCTCGTCCGGGCTATTGATGTTGTTGTAGATCGTCGCCAGCTGGGTGCTGAACGTGGCCTTGTTAGCATCGGTCATCGGCACCACGGCCTGGCGGATGAAGCCGCCGGTGTCGTTGGCGGTGCCGCCGGTGACGAATTCCATCAGACCGAGGTTCACGTCGGCGCCAATCGCGCCGAGCACGGTGTTGATCGCGCTCGCTTCCGATTGGCCCTGCGCCAGGCCGCCGGGCCATTGTTGGCTCTGGCGCGACCAGTTGGATGTGTTGTCGACGACGATCAGAATCTTGGGCCCCGCGCCGGCGCCGCCGCTCGCACCGGTGAATATGTCGATATCTTCGGCGGCGGACTGAATCGGTGCAAGGGCCGCCGCAGCGCACAGCAGCAGCGCAGGCAGCGCATACTTGGTCGAGTGTTTCATCGCATTACTCCCACAAGAACCCCAGTTGTTTTGCAAATCGCGATCAGCAAGGCACCAGGTTGCATACGGTATCGGCCGGCACCTGGATCGATACGCCCTGGTGCAGTTCCACGGAGGTGTTGGTGGAGGCCTCTTTCGCCACGACCTTGAGATCGTAAAGCGTCCTCGCGCACAGCGAATTGCCGGTGGCCGCGCCGACGACGCCGAAGGCTTGGGCCTGGCCTACGGTGCAGCCGAGCTGGCCGGAATTGGTCAAATCGAGCGCACTGTTCTTGAGCACGTGCGCCTGCGTCAGTGTCGGCGTGATGGTGACGGCGACATCCGGGGTTCCGTCCGCATTGACGTCGACGTTCGACGTGGAGGGCGTGGAGACGGCGGCGGGCGTGCTGATGGCGGCTTCCACCGACTCTTCCGCCGCGCGCAGGGTCTCATTGCGAAACTGCATATTGCCGACGATCTGCAGGTTGCTCCGGCCCAGCCTGAAACTGGTGACCGCCATGAGCGTCAGCAAGACCAGCATGATCAGGCCGATCAGCAGGGTTGCGCCCTTCTGGCGCCGCATCGAGGCGTTCATGGCGTCACCCTTCCGGACGGATTGTCCAGCCTCACCACGGCAGTGTAGGCGTGGCGCTTGTACATGTCGCCGTACGTTCCGCTGGCCGGAAAAACGTTGGCTGTCCCGTCCGCCTTCAGGCCCAGCGTATAGGTCTTGTTGTCGGTCCAACCGGCCGATTTATCGACATTGCGCGCCAGCAGGTTGACCTTGACCGCATAGGTGTGCAGCCAGTTGGCCACGCAACTCGCGCCGGCGCAGGCGTTGTAAGTGCCGGGATCGGCGGTATAGGCGTCGATCTTGGCGCTGTTCGCGGTATTGCCGACGCCGTATTCGAGCTGCATGGTTTCGATGCCTTCGACCAGCGGCACGATGGTGAAGCCGCTGGCGCCCAGTTCCGCGCGCTTGAGCGTGGGGATGCCGTCCCCGGCAGCATTGTTGTTTGCGACAAAATAGATGTGCGTGAGGTAGCGGCGGTAATCGGCTATGGTGGTGCAGTCCAGGCCATGCTTGGTCATGGATCCGAGATTGGTGTCCAGCACGAAATGCGCCTGATAGTCCTTGGCCGCCGCCGCTCCGCCCGAATTCTTGGCAAGCTCGGTCGATTGATAGCAGTTGGAGGACTGAAAGTAGGGTGCACCGCTCTCCACCGGATCGCACCCCGTTTCCAGCGTCGGGCCAGCCACGCAGCTGCTGACGCGGCGGATCACCAGGATGTCGGAACCGGCGCGCGCGTCGCTGATGCAGGAGGGAATGGTGGCGGAATTGTCGTAGCCCTGCACGTGGAAGAAGAACGAATTGTTCAGATTGGCGACGCTGGCGTCGCAGGGGTCGGGCATGGTGGCCATCGCGGCGGTGCCGAGACCCGCGTCCGGCCCCAGGGGCGGGGCATAGGGCGAGATGATCAATTCGTAGGGGTCGAGCGCGGCAAGAAAACCCGCCATGCGCAGGTCGTCGGTCAACAGGCTGATCGCGTAGCGGCCGCTCTCGAGCTGGCGATTGCTTTTCTCGATTTCAGTGCGCGCCTGGCTGTTCTTGACAAAAATGGAGACGAGTCCGGTCATGATCAGCAGGCCGAGCGTGATCGCAATCATCAATTCGATCAGCGAAAAACCGCGCGGGATTTTGCGGCGGCGGTCTATCGGCGGGTGCAGTTTGCTCATGTCTGTGATCCGGCTACGATTATTGGCACGCAGGCAGGCCCACGGAAACGCGCGCCGAAAGCACGCGGCGCAAGCGCTCGTCGGCGCCAAAGGAGCCCTGTCCGCAAGTTACAGGAGGGGTGCTGGTGGCGTTCAATCCCTGCCACGCGACGCTGACCAAATAAATGCCTGGTCGGCACTCGCCGGGGTCATGCTCCTCGTCCTGAATTTTTGTAATACAACCAACGGCACCTATCATCCCGCCGACATTGGTGGTGCCGCTGGTCTCGGCCGCCCCTTTCAGCGCCTTGCTCCACTCGCACTGATCCTTGGCCACCAAGGCCGCGGGTGTGGCCGCCGTGGTGGGGCAGGTGGCGGGCTGGGTGTCCCCGGTACCCAAAGTCGTGCCGGGGGCGAGCACGTAGCTGGCGGCGACAGTGCGGTTTGCGTTGATGCGCTCGATCATGCTGTTCAGCAGGACGATCGCCTGGCCGCGCTGGTAGGACTCCATTTCGGCGCTGAATATTTTGCTCTGCAGGCCGGCCAGCCCGAGCATGCCGAAGGCGAGGATGACGATGGTGACCAGCACCTCGAGCATGGTGGTGCCGCGCTGAGTCCTGCAGCGCTGACGGCGGGGGGCTAACATGCTCCGTCCTTCACGTAAGGGCGTCCGCTCAAGTCAACGGAAACGCAGCGCTGGGCGGTCGTGCCGGTGGCGCTGATGTTGAACGCCGGCGCAGTAGTGCCCACGATGCGGCCGGAATTGCGGTAGGTCACGCTGGCCGGCCCGGTAGCGGTCAGCGTGGCGATCGCGGCATGGGTTTCGATGAAGTTGCCGGCGTTATCCGGATCTGCGATCTGCCAGCCGCCCTGCCAGGCCCCTGCGGTGATCGGCGTGATCGTCACGTTCTTGTTGCGTTTGATGGCTTCGCTGCGTGCCACGGTGAGCGATGCATTGAGGTCGCTCGCCATGGATTTGATTCTCTGACTCTTGATGAGGTCGTTGAATGAAGGGGCGGCTAGCGCAGCCAGAATGCCGATGACCACGACTGCGATCAGGAGCTCGGTCAGAGTGAACCCTCGCTGACTGGCTCCGTCGCGGCTTGGTCGTCGGTGGCAGGATTTCATAGGGCTTCGCTACCAGGCAGTGGACGGGGTCTTTGTGCCGGCCTGGTCGATCGTCATCGTCGGCTCGCTGCTTGCGACCTGAGTGCCCTGCGGCGTAGCCGTGATCAGGAACGTAGGCGGCGGGCCCGCGGTCGTGGCGACTGTAATCTGGTAATAGGGGGAGACTTCGCTCGGAATTGCCGTCGCCGTCCCGAACAGCGTGGCGACATCGGGCGCGTAGGTCCGGTTATCCAGGAAATACTGCTGTTGCCGCTGCGCAGCGTCCATAAGGAAGGCCTGGGCGCTGGAGCGATGCCCCTTCAGGACGTAAGTCTTGTAGGAGGGATAGGCAATTGCCGCAAGTATGCCTACGATCACTACGGCTACCATCAATTCGATCAAGGTAAAGCCGCGGTTGCGTCGATTCGGAGTCATGATTTACCTTTGTGCATTTAGACCGGATGTTTGTCGTCGGCTGCCAGGCGTTCGTCGAAATCGGCTGCTGCTTCGGCGTTCGCGTCGCGGCCTGAGCAAAGCATAATCATGTTAGTGCTTTGATGCTAGTGTTCCTGCCGGGATCAGTCCAGGGAAAGTGGACGAGCGGTCAATATTCAGGAATGAGCGGTTCGGGACCGGTCGCCGGTGTGACAAAGTGCCGGAACGGACGCGCAGCGCTGCGCCTTCCGCCGCGCATTCTTGCCCGCCGCCCCGAATGCGCTCAGAATCCACAATATAGGCGCTTTTGCAGCTCGCGCCATGCCGTATGACTTTGGTTTATCTGTCTTATTCGTGCCCAACAAAAATCATAGCCCCCCCCTCGACTCGCTGCCGGATTTCCGCAATCTGGGCGTGACTTTGCGCATCCTGCTGCTGGGCAATCTCGGCGGCTTCGCCGCGGCATTGATCGAGTCCCGGGACGCAGCGCATTTTCTGCAGCAACTCGCGGAACGGGGTGCTGTGCTCGAGCCGGTGCTGCTGCTGTCGCTGGTGTCGCTGTACGTGCTGTCGAAATGGCTTGCGCCGCTGCGCTATGCCTGGGGCATTGCGATCGTGATGCTGCTGGAAATGGTTTGGACCGCACTGGTCCTCAATGCCAGTGCGGTCCCGGGCGACGTGCCGACCCCGTACGGCATCGTGCGCGCGTGCATGCTCGCCGTGCTGCTCACGGCCTGCATCATCGCCTATTTTTTCATGCGCACCCGGGCCTACTCGCCCGCCCTCGCGGATGCCCGGCTGCAGGCGCTGCAGGCGCGCATCCGCCCACATTTTCTGTTCAACAGCATCAATGCGGTGCTGTCGCTGATCCGCAGCGAACCCAAGCGCGCCGAGGAAGCGCTGGAGGACTTGGCCGAATTGTTTCGCGCGCTGATGCAGGATAACCGGCGCTTGAGCACCCTGGCCGACGAACTCGCGCTGTGCCGGCAGTATCTCAACCTGGAGCAGCTGCGCCTGGGCAAGCGGCTGCATGTCGATTGGGACATAGCCGCGATGCCGGGGGATGCGCTGGTGCCGCAGCTGCTGCTGCAGCCGCTCGTTGAAAACGCGATCTACCACGGGATAGAGCCGGGCATGGAGGCGGGCACCGTGCGCATACGCATCGCGCGCGACAAGAACCAGGTGCGGCTGCTGCTCGCCAATCCCTATTACCCCGATTACCAGCACCGCGCCGGCAACCGCATGGCGCTGGCCAATATCCGCGAGCGCCTGGCGCTGCATTTCGACGTCGAAGCGAGCCTGGAAGCGCAGGTAGCGGGCGACAAGTTCGAGATAAGCATCGTGCTGCCCTATCGGAGGCAGAAATGAGCGAGAGGAAAACATGAGTTCGAATCGTGGTGAGCAGGTGATCGGCATTATCGGCGGCAGCGGCGTGTACGACATCGACGGCCTTGCCGGCAAGCGCTGGGAGAAGGTCTCCTCGCGGTTCGGCGAAGCGTCGGATGCATTGCTGCGTGGCGAGCTCGACGGCCAGGCCATGGTGTTTCTGCCGCGGCACGGGCGCGGCCACAGGATACCGCCGTCGGAGATCAACTTCCGCGCCAACATCGACGCACTGAAGCGCGCCGGCGTGACCGACGTCATTTCCGTTAGTGCAGTGGGCTCGCTGCGCGAGCATCTGCATCCGGGCATGTTCGTCATCGTCGACCAGTTCATCGACCGCACGTTTGCGCGGGCCAAGAGTTTTTTCGGCAGCGGCGTGGTGGCACATGTTTCCATGGCCCACCCGGTGTGCAGCCGTCTGGGCGACCATCTCGAGGCGGCGGCGCGCGCAGCGGGCATAGACGTGGCGCGCGGCGGTACCTATCTGGTGATGGAGGGGCCGCAGTTCTCGAGCCTGGCCGAATCCGAGCTCTATCGCAGCTGGAACTGCGATGTCATCGGCATGACCAATATGCCCGAAGCCAAGCTCGCACGCGAGGCCGAGATGTGCTATGCGACGGTGGCCATGGTCACCGACTACGACTGCTGGCATCCGAATCACGACGACGTTACGGTGGAGGCCATCGTCAAAGTGCTGCTCGCCAACGCGGACAAGGCGCGCACGCTGGTGAAACTAGTGGCGCCCAGGCTGGGCCAGGACGCGGCGGCGGCCGCATGCAGCTGCCGCCGCGCGCTCGAGCATGCGCTGATCACGGCGCCCGAGGCGCGCGACGCCGAACTGGTGCAGCGCCTCGACGCCGTGGCCGGGCGCGTGCTGAATCCGAAATGACGCAATGAGGACAAGGTAATCATGCCGATTAAATCGCTCATACGCACCGTTCCGCACTATCCCAAGCAAGGCGTGATGTTTCGCGACATCACTACCCTCCTCAAGGACCCGGTCGGATTTCGCGTCACGATCAACGAATTCGTGCATCGCTATACCGGGGCGAAAATCGACAAGATTGCCGGCATCGAGTCGCGCGGCTTCATCATCGGCGCCGCGCTGGCGTTTCAGCTTGGGGTCGGATTCGTGCCGATACGCAAGAAAGGCAAGCTGCCCGCCGCAACGGTAGGTCACGACTACGAACTCGAGTACGGTTTCGACCGCATCGAATTGCATGTCGATGCGGTCGCGAAAGGCGAGCGCGTGCTGCTGGTGGACGACCTGATCGCGACCGGGGGAACGGCCGAGGCTGCGATCAAACTCATCGAAAAGATGGGCGGCACGGTGGTGGAAGTCTGCGCGGTGATCGACCTGCCCGACCTGGGCGGGCGCGCGCGCCTGCAAAGACTCAAGCACAAGGTGTTCACTTTGTGCGAATTCGAGGGCGACTGAGCTAAGCCGCCGCGCCGCGCACGGCCAAGGCGATCTTCGATCAGCCCTTGCGCACGGGTTTGCTCGCGCGCACGAAGGCGCTCATGAATTTTCCTTCCACCTGCGACGCAATCGCGTCCACGTCGAGGCCCTGGCCGGCGAGAAACTGCCGCGCGTCCTCGACGCTATAGATGCGGGTGGCTTCGAGCTCGATATTCTCGAAACCCGCCCGCGCAAGCTTTGCCTTGTAGTCCGAGTCGCGCAGCGCGCCGGCGATGCAGCCGATCCACAATTCGACGCGCTTGCGAATGGCATCCGGAACCTCGCCCGTGACGACGACGTCGGAGACGGCGAAGCGCCCGCCGGGCTTGAGCACCCGGAACGCCTCGCGCAGGACCCGGTCCTTGTCCGAGGACAGATTGATCACGCAGTTGGATATGATCACATCGACCGATTCATCCGGCAGCGGAATGTTTTCGATCTCGCCTTTGAGGAACTCGACGTTGTCGACGCCCGCCTTATTCTGGTTGGCGCGCGCGAGCGCCAGCATTTCGTCGGTCATGTCCAGGCCGTAGGCTTTTCCGCTTGGGCCCACGCGCCGCGCCGACAGCAGCACGTCGATGCCGCCGCCGGAGCCCAGGTCGAGCACGGTCTCTCCCGGATTGAGCTGCGCCAGCGCGGTCGGGTTGCCGCAGCCGAGTGACGCCTGCAGTGCCGCCTCCGGTATTTCGCCGGTTTGCTGCGTGCTGTAGAGATTGGACGTAATGGGGTCGCATCCGCCCACGGCAGCGCCGCTGCCGCAGCAGGACGCGCCTGTGCCCTGGGCGCGCAGCGCGGCCTGGCCGTATTTCTGCTTCACCACTTCACGAAGATTGTCGGTGCTCATTTTCATGCTCCTAAATTCATTGAGTCAGACACCGCGCTCGTACCAGCCGCGCGTGGAATTCACTACCTTGACTACCGCAAGCATCACGGGAACCTCGATCAGCACGCCGACCACGGTGGCCAGCGCAGCTCCGGAGTTGAAGCCGAACAGGCTGATGGCCGCGGCAACGGCGAGCTCGAAGAAGTTGGATGCGCCGATCAGCGCCGAAGGGCAGGCGATGTTGTGCTTTTCGCCGGCTGCGCGGTTGAGCCAATAGGCCAGAGCGGAATTGAAAAACACCTGGATCAGGATCGGCAGCGCCAGCATTGCGATGATCAGCGGCTGCCTGAGGATGGCCTCGCCCTGGAACGCGAACAGCAGCACCAGGGTCAGCAGCAGCGCGGCGATCGAGTAGGGACCGATCCTGGCCAGCGCGCGCTGGAATCGCGCTTCGCCTTTGGCCAGCAGCCACATGCGCCAGAGCTGGGCGAGGATCACCGGAATGACGATATACAGCACGACCGAGGTGAATAGCGTGTCCCAGGGCACGCTGATGGAGGAGATGCCGAGCAGCAGAGCCACGATCGGCGCGAACGCGAAAATCATGATGCTGTCGTTCAACGCGACCTGCGACAGCGTGAAGTAGGGATCGCCGTCGGATAGCCTGCTCCAGACGAAGACCATGGCGGTGCAGGGTGCAGCCGCCAGCAGGATCAGACCCGCAACGTAGCTGTCGATCTGTTCGTCCGGCAGGTAGGGCGCGAACACATGGCGCAGGAATATCCAGGCGAGCAGGGCCATGGAGAACGGCTTCACCGCCCAGTTGACGAACAGCGTCACGCCTATGCCGCGCCAATGGTTCCTGACCTGGTGCAGGGCGCCGAAGTCGATGCGTACCAGCATCGGAATGATCATCACCCAGATGAGCAGGCCGACCGGCAGGTTCACCTGTGCGACCTCCATTGCGCCGATCGCCCGGAACAAGCCGGGGAGCAACTGGCCCAGGGCGATGCCGGCGACGATGCACAGGAACACCCAAAGCGTGAGGTAGCGCTCGAACACGCTCATGCCGGCGCTTCGGGCGTTGCGGCTTGCGCTTTCGTTGTGCGCATCCATGGCTTATTCGCCTTGCTCGCGCAGGCGGCCGATCCGATCGACTTCGCGCTTGAGCGCGAGGGCATCGAGTTTCGCCAGCGGCAGACTGGTAAACAGCGAAATCCGCCGTTGCAGCAGTTTGAACGCCGCGGTAAAGGCTTTGCGCTTTTCTGCGTCGCTGCCCGCGACTGCGGCCGGGTCTGCTATGCCCCAATGCGCGGTCACCGGTTTGCCCGGCCAGACCGGACATACCTCGCCCGCAGCGTCGTCGCACACGGTGAATACGAAATCCATCTGCGGTGCTCCGGCCGCGGCGAATTCGTCCCAATTCTTGCTGCGCAGGCCGGCGGTGCCGAAGTTTTGCTGTTGCAGCAGTTCCAGCGCGAATGGGTTCACCCTGCCTGCAGGGTGGCTGCCGGCACTGAACGCGCGGAAACGTCCTTTGCCTATGTTGCTGAGGATTGCTTCGGCAAGGATGCTGCGGGCGGAATTTCCGGTGCACAGGAACAGAACATTGAACACGCGTTCGGACATGCAGAATCCTTCGAGATTAACGTGTGGCCGCTGTACGCCGGCGTTTTAGCGGAGCGGCGGCAGTGGGCAGGCATTGCGCGCCCTGGCAGCAGTTGTCGGTGAGAAAGGCGAGCAGCGCATCCATCGCCGCGTAGTCGGCGGCGTAGAAGATGAAGCGGCCTTCCTGCCGCCCGCGGATCAGACCTACCCGGCTCAGGTGCGCCAGATGGAAAGAGAGCGTCGGCGGTGCAAGTTCCAGCTTGTCGCAGATCAGGCCGGCGTTGACGCCATCGGGTCCGGCCTGGACCAGCAGGCGGAAGATGGCGAGCCGCGTCGTATGTCCGAGTGCGGCGAGGCTGTCGCTGGCAGATTTCATTTCCATATTTCAAGTATTGTAGAAATAAGCGGCAATGTCAACTGTTCACGGTTTTCCGGCAGGCAAGGGACGGTTTGAGTTTTTATCAAGGAGCGCATTCACGCAGGCCTCAAACTGAAACCCTGCCGCATCCGCGCAGCCTCGGCCGGATTCAATCAGGGCGAAGCGCGCATTCCTTGGAAACCGTCGAAGCGGGGTGCCGTAATGGCAAGAAAATCCTTTCCCTTGTCGCGTGTCTACAGCCTGCTCGAACCCGGACCGGTGGTGCTGCTCACGACCGCGCAAAAGGGCCGCGCGAACATCATGACCATGTCCTGGCACACGATGCTCGAATTCGAGCCGCCGCTGGTCGGTTGCGTGATCAGCAACCGCAACCACAGCTACGATATGCTCAAGGCGACCCGGGAATGCGTGATCAACATTCCGACCGTCGAACTCGCGCCGCAGGTGGTGGGCTGTGGCAACAGTTCCGGGCGCAAGCTGGACAAGTTCAAGCGCTTCGGCCTCACCCCCGTGCCCGCCGCCTGCGTCGAGGCGCCGCTGATCGATGAATGCTACGCCGCTCTGGAATGCAAGCTCGCCGACACCAAGCTGGTGAGCAAATATTGTTTTTTCATACTCGAGGTGCTGAAGGCGTGGATCGACCCTTCGGTTAAGCATGCGCAGACGATCCATCACCTGGGCCGCGGCAGCTTCATGGTCGCCGGCAAGACGATCAAGCTGCCCTCGGGAAAGAAATAGCGATTGCTGCGCGCGCAGCATGGACATCCGCTTGCTTTTCATTAGTACGCTGCAGGGCGGGCTGGGCAATCTCGCCGCGTACCTCGAGACACGGGACCCAGTACCGTTGGCGGCCCGCACCGGTGGCATAATGAGGCAGCGTCCGACCGGGCGCGATCAATGGTCCGATTCTCAACGCGCGAACGGCGGTATGCAAAAATAAAATGGCTATGCACGCTACGCGGAAAATGGCGCTGCTTTCAATCGCCACGTCGATCGCGACGCTCATTTTGAAATTCGGCGCGTATTTCCTCACCGATTCGGTGAGCCTCCTGTCCGACGCGCTCGAGGCGCTGGTTAACCTCGCCGCGGGCTTGGTCGCATTGACCGCACTAACCATCGCGGAGCAGCCGGCCGACGACAGGCATACCTATGGTCACAACAAGGCCGAGTATTTCTCGATCGGCGTCGAAGGCGCGCTGATCCTGTTTGCCGCCGTCTCCATTATCTACGCCGGCTGGAGCCGCTTCATGCACCCGGTGCTGCCGGACAACCTCGCCTGGGGCATATCGGTGGGACTGCTGGCCGCGGCGATGAACTTCGCCACCGCCCGGCTCATGCTCAAGGTCGCCGCCGAGCACGACAGCGCCACCATCGAGGCGGACGCGAAGCACTTGCTGACCGACGTATGGACTTCGGCCGGGGTGTTGGGCGGCCTGCTGATCATCGTGTTCATGCCGGCCTGGAAAATCCTCGATCCGCTGCTCGCGATTGCCGTGGGGCTGCACATTGTCGTCACCGGCGTCGATTTGGTGCGCCGTTCCATCGATGGTTTGATGGATACGGCGCTGTCGCCGCTAGAGATCGGCAAAACCGAGGAACTCATCCGGGCCGGGCTGCCGCCCGGAGCCAGTTTTCATGCTCTGCGCACGCGCAAAGCCGGTGCCGCGCGCTTCATCGATTTTCACCTGCTGCTGCCGGGGGATATCAGCGTGCGCGAATCCCATGCGCTGTGCGACCGGCTGGAGCATTCGATCGCGAGCCATCTCGCACGCGTGTCGGTCACCATACACGTCGAGCCGCATGAGGCGCATGAACCGCCGGCGCGATCGCCGTGATGCGAAATCCGCTGAGGAGTGAGCGATGAAATACAAGGACTACTATCAGGTCCTCGGCGTCGAACGCGATGCCGGCACCGACGCGATCAAGAAGGCCTACCGCAAGCTTGCGCACAAGTATCATCCGGACGTGTCGAAGGATCCTGCCGGCGAGGAGAAATTCAAGGAGATCGCCGACGCCTATCAGACACTCAAGGATCCGGAAAAGCGCGCCGCCTACGATCAGTTGGGCCGGTATCAGTCGGGCCAGGAGTTCCGGCCGCCCCCGGATTGGAGCCGGCAGTTCGGCGATACGCAATTCTCCACCGACGACATCGACCTGGCGGATTTGTTCGCCGGGCTCGCTGGCCGCAGGCCGCATGCGGAGCGGCGGGGCGGAACATTCCAGATGCCCGGACAGGATTACGAAGTCACGGCGCACATCACGCTGGACGAAGCCAGTCGCGGCACCACGGTTGATCTCAGACTCACGGTGCCCGAATACGACCAGCAGGGCCGGGTGCACCGCGTCGAGCGGACGTTCAAAGCGCGCATTCCCAAAGGCGCGACGGACGGGCAAAGGCTGCGCCTGCGCGGCAAGGGCGGAAAGGGCCTGGGCGGTGCACCCGACGGCGATCTGTATCTGAATATCGCCTTGCATCCGCACGCGCTCTACCGCGTCAGCGGCCACGATCTGTACCTGGATCTGCCTTTGACGCCATGGGAGGCGGCGTTAGGCGCCGTGGTCGAAGTGCCTACGCTGGGCGGCTCGGTGCGTCTCAAAGTGCCGGCGGGAACGCATGCCGGGCAGAAGCTGCGGCTCGCCCGGCGCGGACTGCCCAAACCGAGCGAGGGGGAGGGCGACCTGTACGCCATCGTTCAGATCGCCGTGCCCACGGTGCTGAGCGAGCGCGAACGGGCTTTGTTCGAGGAATTGGCGAAGGGCTCGAGCTTTAATCCGCGCGGCCATTTCGAGCAGGAGATCAGACATGAAACTTGAGCAAGCGGATGTCATGTGGCTGGATGCCCATTGCGAATGTTCGATTGCCGAGCTCGTGCGTCTGTCCGGCCTGTCGGAAGCCGAACTGCGCGAGCTGGTCGACTACGGCGCGCTCGCGCCTCTCAATCCGCAGGAAGCCGAGTGGACTTTCAGCGGCGACATCGTGCTGACGGTGCAGGCTGCGGGCCGCCTGCGCGACGATCTCGAGCTGGACGCGCGCACGCTCGCGCTGACGCTCACGCTGCTTAAACGCGTGCGCGAACTCGAAGCGCAGATCGGCGAGCTGCGTGCGCAACTGCCGCGATAGCGGCTTGTTAAACAATGTCAAACCCGGCTGCGGCCATTGATTTTTTGGCGGCCCTGGCCGCAAGATGAAGCGGCGCGCTATTTCTGCAGGATACGCATGATCAACCTATTCGGAAGCAAGAAACCGGATCACCCCATGGCCGACCTGAGGGAGGCGAGGAAGCTGCTCGCGGACTTGCCGACCGGCGACGCCTTCAAGTGCGTGGACGAACTGACCCATTGGCTGCAGTCGGTCATGGCCGAAGAAGGCTTCAAGGCGGAAATCCGCACGCAGCTGGTGCAGCTGCTGGACGAGACCGCGCAGATTCCTGTGCGCAAACTCGTGCGCGACTACATGGCGTCGCCGCGCCTGGCGAAATTCCAGGAAATTCGTTTGTGGAAGGCGATATACGAATACTGGCGCGAGGCGGCGCAGGCCTACGCCGGCTGCATCGACCTGTATGCCAGCGGTGCGAAGGGTGCCGATGCGCTCAAGGCCGGCATGCCGCTGCTGCTTGCGCGCGCGCTGCGCGCGCTGGCGGCGCAGGTGAAGTGGATGTACGTGCGCTACGGGCCGATGGATGCGTCGGTGTGGGGTGCAATCGCCAAAATCTTTGCGCTGGCAGAAACGCGCAAATTCGCGCAAACGCCGGTGACGCTTTATCCCGGCATCCCGGGCGAATCCACGCCGGAGCAGGAATTTCTCAAGGCGGCCATGCTCGCCGCCTCCTCGCCCGACAGCCTGCTGCCGCTGGAAATCGAATTGTGCGAGCGCCTGATCGCCCACTTTTGCGCCGCGTTCACGCTGCGCCTGGACCTGCAGCCGGACATTGCCTACTGGATCGATCTCGCCGCCGGACAGGCGCCGCTGCGCTTGGCGCGTCCGCCGCAGCCTGCGCCTACGCTGCGCTACTTCGCTGCGGGCAAGGCGCTGCAGCAACTGGAAGGCCTGATCAACACTATCAAGACCACGGGCAAGGTTCCGCCGCAGGTGAATCTGGGCGGCAGCTATCCGGCGGAAACCGTGCTCGACGTGCTCGACCACCTGGCCTTGTACTGGTCGCCCAGGCCGCCTGAGCGCAAGCACCAGCGCCAACGGGTGAAGTCGCGGCTCAATGTGGTGCATGGCTTCGACGGCGTACTCGGCGTGTTCGGCACCGGTCCCGATGACGGTGCCGCTACGGAAACCTGGATCGTGGAGGACGTCAGCGCCGGCGGCTTCGGTGCCGGCATTCCGGAAATCAAGGGCGAATGGCTCAAGATCGGCTGCCTGCTTGGTCTTCAGCCCGAGGGCGGCGACACCTGGGTGCTCGGCGTGATCCGCCGCCTGCAGCGCGAAACCCCGCTCAAAGGCTCGGTCGGCATACAAACCATCGCGCGATCGGCGGAATTGCTGCAGCTCAGCGTCAACGGCGGCGGCACCGAAACCGGCGTGCTGATCAGTGACGGCAGCGAGCCGCCGGGCGAGGCGCGCGTGCTGCTGCATGCCGGTGGATTTGTCCCGGGGCGGAACATGGAATACGCGAGGGGCCAGGCGACCTGCCTGCTGTTGCCGCAGGCGCGGGTGGACGGCGGCGAGGATTACGAACTCGTCCGATTTCGCGAGATGGTACGCGAGGCCGCGGGCGAGGAATGAGGGACGCCGCACGCCGCGCCCGGCCGCAGGTTTAGCGGGCGCTCGCGTTGGCCGCGTCGCGCGCTGCAGCGCACCGCTATAATGGCGGCATCCGCTTTGCTCACGGGTCGTCATGTACCAACAATACTTTGGCCTTGCCGAAGCGCCGTTCTCCATCGCCCCGGACCCGCGCTATCTTTACTTGAGCCAGCGCCACCAGGAGGCTTTGGCGCATTTGCTCTATGGCGTGGGCGGCGATGGCGGCTTCGTACTGCTCACGGGCGAAGTGGGCGCGGGCAAGACTACGGTGTGCCGCTGCCTGCTGCAGCAAATACCGGCGTCCTGCGACGTGGCCTATGTCTTCAATCCCAAGCTCACGGTGGAGGAGCTGCTGTCCACCATCTGCGTCGAATTCGGCATCGCCTATCCCTCGGGCAACACCAGCATCAAGGTATTCGTCGATTGCATCAACGACTATCTGCTCGAAGCCCATGCCAAGGGCAGGCATACGGTGCTCATCATCGACGAGGCGCAGAATCTCTCGGCCGAAGTGCTCGAGCAAATGCGCCTGCTCACCAATCTGGAAACCAACGAGCGCAAGCTGCTGCAGATCATCCTGCTCGGCCAGCCCGAGCTGGCGCAGATGCTGGAGCGGCCCGAACTGCGCCAGCTCAGCCAGCGCATCGTCGCGCGCTATCACCTCGGACCGCTGACCAGGGCGGAGGTCGCGGCCTACGTGCGCCACCGACTGGAAATTTCGGGTGCGCAGCGGCCGCTGTTTCCGGCGGCCCTGATGGGGCACATGTACCGCTTGAGCGGCGGCGTTCCCCGGGTCATCAACGTGCTGTGCGACCGTGCACTGCTCGGCACTTATGTACAGGGCAAGGAACGGGTCGACCGCAAGACGCTGGCGCAAGCCGCGCGCGAAGTATTCCACCAGGCGCCGCGGCGCAGTCTGGTGCGCCCGCTGCTCGGGGTTCTGGCAGTGGTGCTCTTAGGTGTGCTCGCGCTGATGTGGTACCAACTGGAGCTTGACGACGCGAACAATGCCGCTGCGGCGAAACCGCTCGCCGCTCCCGTAGCGGCGGCCGCGGCCAAGCCTGCGCAAAAGGATGCTACAGCGGCGCCAGCGCTGGCCGATTCGCTGGAATGGCCGGCGGATCGGCCGCTGGCCGACAGCAGTGCACTCGCCTACGCGGCACTGCTCAAGGCCTGGGGCGCGGACTACCAGGGCGGGGATGTATGCAAGCAGGCCGTGAGCCTGGGCTTGCGCTGCCGCAGCGCGCGCGGCGGGCTGGACGAGCTGCGCGAATTGAACCGGCCAGCGGTGCTGCTGCTGCACGATGCGCAGGAGCGTGAATTCAGCGCGCTGCTCACTGCGCTCGACGCCAAGAGCGCGAGTTTTGCACTGGGCGCGCAGATGCACAAGGTCGCCATCGGTGCGCTCGCGGCGCAATGGTCGGGACAGTACACCTTGCTTTGGCGCATGCCGCCGGAGGCGCACGACAACATCCGTTTGGGTGAGCGCGGACCGGCGGTGGTCTGGCTCCGCCGCCAACTCGCGCAGGCGCTGGGCCATACGCCCGAGCCGGACGAAAATGCGCCGTTCGATCAGGAACTGCTGCGCCGGGTGAAACAGTTCCAACTGGCCGAGGGGCTGATACCCGACGGCGTCGTCGGCACGCGCACCCTGATGCGTCTGGCCGGCGTCGCCGACAAGAACGCGCCGGAGCTCGCGCGCAGGCAAGGGGAAAAATAAGCGTGTCCTACATCCTCGATGCCTTGCGCAAATCCGACCAGCAGCGCCGGCGCAATGCCGCGCCACCGCTGCTGCTGGAGCCGGCCGCGGTGGAGCCGCCGAAGCAGCCCGCGCTGTTCGCCTACGCCTTGCTCGCGCTCGTTCTGCTCGGCGCCGGCGTTGCCATCGGCTGGTTGCGTCCGTGGCAGTCGGTGCCCACGCCGCAAATGCCGCCTGCGAGTACGCCAAAACTGCCCGAGCTGCGCCAGACTCCTGCGCCGCAGGCAGTACCTGCGCCCGAGCCTGTGCCGGAGCTGCAGGCGCAGCACGTTGCGCCGCCTATGACCAGCGGTGCAGCCGCAGCCGCGCTTGGGCCAGTGCCAGCGCCGGCAACTGCGGTAATTGAACCGACGCATGCGCCGCCCAAGGTGGCCAGGAAAGCCGCGGCGCCGGTGCCTGCGCCTGTGCCAAGAGAGGCAGCGAGCGGGGGCAGTCCTCCGGGCGCGGCCGCGCCTGCAGTGCCCGTGATGACCATGGCGGAACTGCCGCTCGCGATTCAGCAGGAGCTTCCGCCCATGTCGATTTCGGTGCATGCCTATTCGGGCAAAGCGGCCGATCGTCTGGTCGGCATCAACGGCCGGCTGTTGCACGAAGGCGATAGCGTGGCACCCGGTCTTGCGCTGGAGCAGATCACGCCGGATGGCATGATACTCAGCTACAAGGGCTACAGCTTCCGCCACGGCGTGCGCTAGCGTGCGAAAGAAAAAGCCCCGCTCGCGCGGGGCTTTCTGCAGGCTTGGTCAACTTGCTCTAGTTGCCTTGCCGGGTTCCGATCACCTCGATTTCCACGCGGCGGTTCTTGGCGCGGCCTTCGCGGGTCTTGTTGTCGGCGATAGGCTGCGTTTCGCCCTTGCCTTCGGCCTGGATACGGTTGGCCTCTATGCCCTTGCTCACCAGATAAGCCTTGACTGCGTCGGCGCGGCGCAGCGACAGTTTCTGGTTGTAAGCCTTGCTGCCGATGCTGTCGGTATGGCCGATCGCGATGATGACTTCCAGGTTCACCGCCTTCAGTTTGGCGGCGAGGTCATCCAGCCGGGCCTTGCCTTCGGGCTTGAGCACGGCCTTGTCGAAGTCGAAATTGGTTTCGGCAGCCATGGTCACTTTTTCGGTGACGGGCTTGGGCGCGGGCTTCGGCGCAGGTGCGGGCGCGGGCACTGCTGCGGGCGCCGGCGCGGGTGCGGCCGCGGCTTTCTTGGGCACCAGATCCGGATCGCATTCCATGGTCGCCATGGCCGGCGTCCAGTAGCCGGTGTGCCAGCACAAGCCGAACGGATTTTTGACTACGACACCGGAGGTCGGGGCCACGACATAGCCCTCGTTCTCCGCGTAAGCGCCGCTCACGCCCAAGCCGAGCATCAGCGCGGCGCAAAGGACTAACGCAACTTGTCTGCTTATTGAGTTCATGCTTGCCTCTCTAAAAAGTAGCGGTGGACTTGAGCGGATGGATCAGGGCGAGCCAAACGGGCGTTCGCGCTACGGTGCGCAAACCGCCTCCATTGAGCATATTTAATCAAACCAGAAGGATGTACGGTTTGACGAAAGTCATAGATGTGGCGCGGCTGCACGCACTTCGCGTCGAGTCCGGCAGGCCGTTTATTTGAGGATCAAATCGAAACGGCCGTCGCCGCGCTCGATCGCGATCATGCGCAGCAGCGGTGCAAGCTGCTGCATGTGCTGCGGCGGCACGCGCGCGTTGCCCTGGAATTCGGGGTTGCGCCCACTGGCCCAGGAGCCGCGGCCGTCGAGCTGCAGCGGCCCCTGCAGCGTGCGCAGCGACGCCTGCACCCTCGCGCCGTCTCCTTCGAGGCGCAGCTCATAGTCTCCCAGAGGCGAGACTTTTGTGTATGCCGATCCGGCGCCGTGCCACTGCAATGTGGCGTTGCCCTGGACCGAGCCGCGCCCGAACGCGAGCCGCGCGATGTGCAGCAGCATGTCGCCGGTAAGCCCCAGCGGCGCGAGCTTGGGTACGCCCAGGCCCAGCGCGGCGGCCGGGAGGTTGATGTCGGCGTCCGCCACTTCGATGCGCGACCGGGAGACGGTCACAGGAAAGCGCTTGGTCGCATTGTCCAGCGCGACTTCGTAGCGCAGCTGTCCGCGCAGCAAATAGGCGGGGCGTATGCGCCAGACGATGCTTTTTGCAATGCCGGTGCGCCGGTTTGCATCGCGCATCTCGATCTGGCCGCTGCCCGACCACAGCGTGCCGCTCGCTTCGGCGAGGCGCAGTCCACCCGTGCTCGCCTGCTCCAGGCTCGCGTCAATCAAGGTTGCCGGCGCGGTTGCAATCAGTCCGAGCGCGTAGGCGGCGAACCCCAGACCGATGAGCTGCCAACGGCTCACTGCGGCTTGGGCCGGGTGAAGGTGGCGGTAATGCTGACCAGTCCCGGTGTGCTCAGCGCTTCGATGCGCGCGGTGTCGAGACGGATGCGCTGCGCCTGCAGCGTCGCGACCCAGGCGAGCCAGTCGGCGAACGCAACGGAGCCGAACACCACCTGCACCTGATCCGCGTTTTGGGCGTCGATGCGCAGCAGCGCGTGCGCGAGACCGGCGGCGCCGGCCTGGGCCTGCACCTGTGTGCGCAGGTCCGTCTGCTGAGCGGGGGGCGCAGGCACTGCGCGCGCGTGCGCAAGCTCGTTGGCATCCGCATCCAGACGCAGCGCCTGCGCGCGCAGTGCGGACACGGACGCTCCGAGCTGCGTGCGTGCCCGGTACGCCGACTGCACCAGCGACAGGTACAGCAGCACGCCCACGAGCGCCGCCAGCACCGTGATGATAATGCGGTCCCTCGGCGAGCGCGATTCCCACAGCTTGCGCAGTTGCGCGTTCATGATGCACGCACCGTGATGACCACTGCAGCGCCGCCGGAGCGGGGCGCGCCCTGCGCCCCCTTGTCGACCTGCAAGCCCGATTGCAGCAGGCGCTCCACGATGCGGCGTACGCCTGCTTCGTCGACGCCGGCAAGTTCCAGCATCATGCGTCCGCTTTCGTAGGAGGCGACGTGCAGCGCTCCCGGCGGCAGCTGGCTCAGCGCGCTTGCGACACTCGTTATCATCGGCAGGAAGTCGCCGTTATCGGCTTGGCCCGCAACGTGGCGCGCCTCGGCCAGTTTGCGCCGCATTTGCAGCGACGGATCGGCCACCGCGACGGCATCGGGAAAGGCGCTGCGGAAACGCGCTTCCATGCGCGTGCGCAGGCTGCGCTGCTCGCTTGCGAGCCGGGTCCAGTCCACCACCAGCGCCACGGCATGCACGGCCAGGGCCGCGCCGAGGATCCAGGCCGCCGGCCGCAGGCGTGTCAGCGTGTCAGGTGGCAGACGCCAGCGTGCACGCTCCTGTCCCAGGCTGACGCCGGCTTCGGGCGGTGCATCGCGCCAGTCCCAGGGCTCGGCCAGACGCAGCGCCACGCCGAGCGCGCGTTGCCAGGCTTCGATCTCAGGCTGTGCCTGCGCCGCCGTCGGGTACACGGCGATCGCCGCGGGCGCCTCGCCGCGCGTTTTCGCCTCCTCGACCATCAGGCGCAGCGACAGCGGCGGGGAAGCCGGGTCGCCGCGATCGGTCGCCGTGCCCTCGAATTCGGAAATGCGCACGAAACCCTCGTGCCCGTCCCAGGCGAGGCTCCATTCGCCCTCCAGCCGCGGCAGCATCAGGATTTCGCAGTGCACTTCATAGCCGCGGATGCCCACGGCATCGAGTGCGTCCTGCCAGGACTTGAGTCCTTGTCGGTCGGCGACGGCGAGCACGTCGGCATCCGCGGCGGAGCCGAGCCAGCTCACCTGGTTGGCATCGGGATCGCCCACGATCTCGTCTTCGACGGCGTAGGTGAGCACCATTCCCGTGCGCCGCCGCGCGCCCTGCGGCAGGCGCGCGCGCGTAATCAGCACGTCCGCAGCGGGGAGCACCAGCTGCACGCGCTCGGCGCGTTGCGGCAACTGCGCCAGCGGACCTTCGCCGACGACCGGTTCGCGCCCCGCGCCGAGCAGCGCCCATTCGCAGCGTTGCGGTGTATCGCGCAAAGAACAGTGGATTCGAAGCAAGCTCATAGCGTAGCCCTGATTAAGGTGTTTGTTGGATGCGGGTCCCGGTGCGGGCGCCGGCCCGGCACCGGCTGCGGCGTTATCATAAAACTTTGCGCCATATGATATCCGGCCAAGCCAGGCTGTGGCGTGCGAGCAGGGCTTTCCCGCGCGCCTGTGCGCCGCCTATGGTCACGCTCAGGGTCGCCATGAAGTAATCGCTGCTCACGCTGATGTCGCCCGAGCCCGCTTCGGCTCCGCGCGGAAGCCGTCTGATGAAGTCGTCGACGCTGCGATAGTAGGCGCGGTCGCGCTGTGCGACCAGCAGCTGGGCGCCGCCCAGGTCCAGGCCATCGACGGCTGCGGCAATGACTTCTGCCGGGGCGGTATTCACGTTGACGGGGGTGGCCGTGGGCAAAGCGCTCACATAGGGGCGCAGACGCGCGCGTACGTTGTCGTCATAGCCGCGCACCAAAGCCAGTTCATCGACGTCGATCAGCGGCTGGTTGGCTGCGACGTATGGCGGATCCAGGGTGAGATAGTAGCTGTCCTCGGCTCCGTCGCGCGGCTGCGGCTGGCTGTCCGCGTCGATCCAGTCCGCCAGCGCGTCGGCGAGCTCGTCGGGCAGGCCCAGCGTCGCCAGCAGATTGCGGTAATGCGCGAGCTGCACGATGTTGATCTTTCCCTGCACCACCAGGTTGTTGAGGTTGAATTTGCCCTGCTGGTCCTCGATCTGGCCCACCAGTTCGCCGTTTTCGACCGGCAGCGGCGGCAGCTTCAGCGCCCAGGGTTCGCCCAGATGATCGACATTGCTGAGGCGGCGGTCGTCGGCGAGCACCGCGCGCGCCCAATCCGCGCCGGCCAGCAGCACGGCCCGCGCCTGGATGTGGTCGGTGGTGAGCTCGACCTGGCGCGCCCAGGTGCTTTGCGACACCATGATCGCCGCGGCGGCGATGGCGGCAAGCGCAACCACGCCCATGGCGAGCACAATGGCGACACCGCGCTCGCGCGTGTTCATGATTGCAGCACGAACACGCGCACGATTTCCTCGTTCGAGGTAAGCACGATGCGCAGGCGCACGGCGCGCGGAAGGGGCTGGTCGGTCGGCGCAGCGGGCCAGGTGTTGACCCACAGCAGCGCCGGGTTGAGATACTGCAGCTCGAAGCTCTTTACCCCGCTGAGCACCGGGTAGCGCGCGGGCTGCGCATCCGGCGCCAGGTCCAGCCCCGGCCACAGCCACAGCTCGATCTCGTGCTTGTCGTTGAGCCGGTAGCCGATGCGGCGCGCGGTATCGACGCCGTCGTTGGAGGCGAAGCGGCTGAATTCCAGCGTCGCTGCAGCGGTCGCCGGCGGCGTGCCGAGCCAGGCCGGCGCCACGCCGTTGGGCGTGCGCACGGGGCGCGGCGCGGCGAGCTCCACGTCGCGCTCGAAGCGCGAGAAGAAAACCGCCACGTGGCGCCACTTGTCGGTCTCGTGCTTGACGTGTTCGCGCGCGTCGAGCACCGCGCCCAGTCCGCGGTAGGACATCAGCGCGAGCAGCGACAGCACCAGCAGCGCGGTCATGACCTCGATCAGGGTGAAGCCGCGCTTTGCCTTCATTTGCCCGAGCCCGGCGGATTGACGATGAAGCCGGCGAGGTGCGCGAGCGAATGCGTTTCCTCGACGCCGGCGAAGACGCGCACTTCCACGCGGCGAAACGCGGTGTTCGGCGTCGCGATCACTTCCTCGCGCCAGGCAAAATCGAGGCCGCCTTCGCGCGCAGTGCCGCGCTGTACGCCCAGCGGCAGCCAGTCGGCGCGCGCGCGATGCTCGGCCAGCAGGTTTTCCGCAACCCAGCCCGCAAGCAGGCGCGAGCGCAGCTCGCCCACGTTGTTCGTGCCCTCGCCGGCCGCGCGCAGCGCCGACATCAGCGCGATCGCAACGATGGCCAGTGCGACCAGGACCTCGACCAGCGTGAAGCCCTTGCGCCTGGAGTTCATTCCAATTTCATTTCGCAACGGGCTCCTCGCGCAGGGCCACTTGGCCAACGCTCAGGCTTCCACCCGGCACTATGCGCAAGTCCCCGACCGGCGATCCGGTCACCGCATAACGCTCGGTCCCCAGAGACAGGCCGATCGCGAAAGCGAGCGCGGAACCCTGCGGCCTGAACTCCAGCCGCATCGTCCCCTGCGGCCGCATGTTCTCGACGCGGAAGTCGGACACTGTCACGCCTTGCGGTAAGGTGCGCGCGCGCAGCAGTTCACTGTCGCGGATTTCGGACCAGCTGCCGTCGTCGCCCAAGCGCCAGAAGCGGTAGCCCGATTCGTCCGCGGTCCAGGCGATGGATTTCCCGCTGAGCTGCGCTTCGCTGGCGGCGAAGTCGAGCAGCTGCGACAGGCGTTCGGCTTCGAGTTGCAGCACGGCGCGATCGTCGGGTCGGGTGATGGTGCTCACCAGGCCGATGAACAGCCCCATGATCATCAGCACCACCAGCATTTCAATGAGCGTGAAGCCCCGGTCTGGCCCCGAGATGGTCACGCATTTCATTGGTGCCGCCCTAGAGGCCCCAGGAGCCGATGTCAGCGTCGTTGCCCTCGCCGCCTGGCGCTCCGTCGGCGCCGTAGCTGAAAACGTCGATCTCGCCGCGTACGCCGGGATACAGGTACTGGTAGGGATTGCCCCAGGGGTCTTTGGGCAGGCGTTCGATGTATCCGCCCGGCTTCCAGTTGGGCGGAATCGGCGACGTGGTCGGCTTGACCATCAGTGCCTGCAGTCCCTGCTCCGTGGTCGGATAGCGCTGGTTGTCCAGGCGGTAGAGCTTGAGCGCCTGCATCAGGCTCGCAATGTCCTGTTTTGCGGCGATCACGCGCGCCTCGTCCGGACGGCTGATGATTTTCGGCACCACCAGGGCGGCGAGAATGCCGAGGATGACGATGACCACCATCACCTCGAGCAGGGTGAAACCACGTTGGCCGCGAACCCGGATCAGCATCGCCTCATCACCTCTCTCAAAAATGAACGCCACCGCGTCGCGTTCATGTGCTGAATGTCAACAGACCCCAGCATTATATAATGCTTCAACCGGTGCATTCGGCCGGCTCGAATACGCTGCTTTCCATTATATAATGCGGCAACTGACGTATCCGGCCGATTACTGCGCCCGGCCCTACACTATTTCCAGTGCGCGAATGGCGGTTGACGAAGAATGCAGGCGCTCTCGTTTGGTCGGCCCAATCTTGCGCAAACGGTGCTCATATCCTCGCTGAACCTGGTCGCAGTCGCGCTGCTCGGCGCGGTGCTCGCGTACTGGACCTGGGGGTGGTTCGCGCCGCGCGCCGTGCCGCGCATGGAGACGAGTGCGGTGCAAAGCGGCAGCGTGGCCGCAGCGGGCGGCCTGTTCGGCCGCGTGCCGCGCAACCAGGCGGCAGCTGCACCTACCGGGATTGCGATCAAGCTCCTCGGCGTGGTGGCCGCCTCGGGCGGCCGGCGCGGATACGCGGTGCTGCAACTCGAGGCAAAACAGATTTTGGCGGTGCATGAGGACGAGGATGTTGCGCCCGGCATCAAACTGGCTGAAGTCCATGCCGATCACGTCATCCTGGAGCGCAACGGAGTGCGCGAAACGCTCGCATGGCCGCAGAGAACCGGATCGGCGCCGGCTTCTGCGCCCGCTTCTGCACAAGCCGATCGAACTGCCGCCGCACAAGCCACAGCAGCGGCCGCTGCACAGGCGGCTGCGGCGCCAGCGGCTGCTCCACGGAGCGCAAGGGCCGCCCGCCGGAACAATGACAGTGAATAGAATCTGCGATTTCAAAATAATATCGCCATCGCACGCCCATGGCGCTCCCGAGGATCATCTATGAAGCGACGCTGGTTAGGAATCGGATTTGTTTCGATGGCAATGCTCGCCTGCGCCGGGCAGGCTTGGCCGGCCGATGTGCAGCCCGGCGAAAGTTCCGGCGCCAAAGCGGCTGCGCGCCCGAGCGGACCCGATATGGTCACGCTGAATTTCGTCAATGCCGACATCGAGGGCGTGGTCAAGGCGGTGAGCGAGATCACCGGCAAGAACTTCGTTCTCGACCCGCGCGTCAAGGGCACGGTCAATATCGTTTCGGCCAAGCCGATGTCGCGCTCGCTGGTGTATCAGGTGTTCCTGTCCGCGTTGCGGCTGCAGGGGTTTGCTGCGGTCGAGGACCGCGGCGTCGTCATGATCGTTCCCGAGATCGACGCCAAGATGCACCGCAGCCCGACGCTGGGACCGCAGGACCAGCCGCGCGGCGGGGGGCAGACGATACAGACCCAGGTGTTCAAGCTGCAGCACGAATCGGCGACGCAGCTGGTGGCGGTGTTGCGCCCGCTGATCACGCCCAACAACAGCATCACGGCCTACCAGAACAACAACACGCTGGTGGTCACCGACTACGCGAGCAATTTGCAGCGCATCGAGAAAATCATCGAGTCGATCGACCAGCCCACCGATTCCGATTCGATCATCATCCCGCTGCAGCACGCCTCCGCAGTCGACGTCGCGCAGACCATCAGCCGCCTGCTCACCGAGCCGGTGCAGGCGGCCGATCCGAGCAGCCGTTTCACCATCGCCGCGGACGCGCGCTCGAACAGCGTGCTCGCGCGCGCCGGCGACCCGGCGCGCCTGCGCCGCGTGCGCGAATTGGTCGCGATGCTGGATACGCCCACGAGCGCCGGCGGCAATATACACGTGATCTACCTGAAAAACGCCGAGGCGGTGAAGCTCGCGGATGTGCTGCGTTCGATCTACAGCGGCGGAACGGCGGGCGCACAGGCGCGCGCGGGCACGCCGGCGAGCCCGACGCCTCTGGGCCAGTCGCTGCAGGCCCCGGCGCAGCCCGGTGTGTCGGCACCCGGCATCATCCAGGCCGATGCCGCCACCAATTCGATCATCATCACCGCCCCGGACGCGATCTACAACGATTTGCGCGCGGCAGTGGAGAAACTCGACGTGCGCAGGGCGCAGGTGTACGTCGAAGCGCTGATCGCCGAGGTCAGCGCCAACAAGGCCGCCGAATTCG
This sequence comes from Pseudomonadota bacterium, assembly GCA_021811085.1. GTDB lineage: Bacteria > Pseudomonadota > Gammaproteobacteria > Burkholderiales > SG8-39 > 2-12-FULL-64-23. Next base: position 33,948 of record JAJZPQ010000017.1, read on the forward strand.
GCGTGCAGTGGCAGGACCTGACCGGCGCCGGCAAGAGCACGGCGCAGGTGGTCGGAGGCACCAATTTCGGCAACGCGGGACAGAATATCCTCGGCATTTCGCAGAATCCGACCGCGGCGGGGCAGGGCCTGAACATCGGCGTGATCAAGGGCACGGTCACGATCGGCGGCACGCAGATTTTGAATCTCGGTCTGCTGGTGCGCGCGCTGGAGACGGACGCGAATGCAAATATCCTGTCCACGCCGACGCTGCTGACCCTGGACAACGAGGAAGCCAAGATCGTCATCGGCCAGAACGTGCCGTTCATTACCGGCTCCTACGCGGTATCGGCCGCGGCCACCACGCCGACGCCGTTTCAGACCATCGAGCGCAAGGACGTCGGCCTCACGCTGAAAATCAAGCCGCAGATCTCCGAAGGCGGCACGGTGCGGCTGCAGATTTCGCAGGAAGTGTCCAGTGTGGACAGCGCCACGAACGCCTCGGGCATCATCACCAACAAGCGCTCGGTCGATTCGTCGGTGCTGGTCAACGACGGCCAGATCGTGGTGATCGGCGGCCTGATGCAGGACCAGGTCAACGACGGCGTGAGCAAGGTTCCGGGGTTGGGCGACCTGCCCCTGATCGGCAGCCTGTTCCGCTACAACACGCGCACGCGCAACAAGACCAACCTGATGGTGTTCCTGCGGCCGACGGTCCTGCGCAGCGCCGAGCGCGCCGATTCGCTCACCGACGATCGCTACAACTACATCCTGGGCGAGCAACTCAAAGCCAAGCAGTCAGGTACCGACCTCAGGGATTTCGGCTCGCCCACGCTGCCGCCGCGCACCAGCCCGCCCGCGGCAGCGCCGGACAAGCCCGCCGCCTCCCAATGATCAAACCGGCTGTCCCCTATGCCTTCGTCAAGGCCAAAGGCATCGTCGTCACCGGACTGAGCGACGGCATGGCGCAAGTCGCGGTGCGCAGCGGCGCCCAGGCCGGGGCGCTCGCCGAAGTGCGGCGCGTGCTCGGCGTGCCGCTGCAGGCGCGGCGCATCGGCGCGGAGGAGTTCGACGAACTGGTTTCGAGTCTTTACAACGCGGCCGACGCCGGCGCGGCCGCGCTGGCGGACGACATCGCGCAGGATCTCGATCTGTCGCGCCTGCTGCAGGACATCCCCAAGATAGAAGATTTGCTCGAGAGCCAGAACGACGCGCCGCTGATCCGTCTGATCAATGCGCTGTTCACGCAGGCGCTGCGCGACGGCGCCTCCGACATCCATATCGAACCGTTCGAAACGCGCTCGGTGGTGCGGCTGCGCATCGACGGCACGCTGCGCGACCTGATCGAGCCTGCGCGCGCGCTGCACAACTCCATCGTGTCGCGCATCAAGATCATGGCGCAGCTGGACATCGCGGAAAAGCGCCTGCCGCAGGACGGGCGTATCACGCTGCGCGTCGCGGGCAAGCCCATCGACGTCCGGGTGTCGACGATTCCGACCGGGCACGGCGAGCGCGTGGTGCTGCGCCTGCTGGACAAGCAGGCCGGCAGGCTCGACCTCACGCGGCTGGGCATGGACGCTGCGACGCTCGCCTACATGGACAAGCTCATCAGCTCGCCGCACGGCATCATCCTCGTCACCGGTCCGACCGGGTCGGGCAAGACGACCACGCTGTACGCTTCGCTGTCGCGCCTGGATCCGAAGGCGCTCAATATCATGACGGTGGAGGATCCGATCGAGTACGACCTCGACGGCATCAGCCAGACGCAGATCAACACGCGCATCGAGATGAGTTTTGCGCGCGCGCTGCGCACCATCCTGCGCCAGGACCCCGACGTGGTCATGATCGGGGAAATCCGCGACCTGGAAACCGCGCAAATCGCGGTACAGGCGAGCCTGACCGGCCACCTGGTGTTTGCCACGCTGCATACCAACGACGCGGTGAGCGCCGTCACCCGGCTGGTCGACATGGGCGTGGAACCGTTTCTGCTCGCCACCAGCCTGATCGGCGTGGTGGCGCAGCGGCTGGTGCGCCGGCTGTGCGAGGAATGCCGCAAGCCGTTTACCACCGACGGAGCGCAGCTGCAGGCGCTCGGCTTCGCGCCCATGGCCGGAAGCTTCTACACCGCGCAGGGCTGCCCGGCCTGCAACCATACCGGTTATCGCGGCCGGACCGGCATCTACGAGCTGCTCACGGTCGACGATGCGCTACGCCGGCTGATCCACGACCGTGCCTCGGAGCAGGTGTTGCGCGACCACGCGCTAGGCTGCGGCATGCGTTCTTTGCGCGACGACGGCATGCGCTGGGCCGCCCAGGGTGCGATCAGCCTGGAAGAGGTGGTGCGCGTAACGCGCGAATAGCGGCATGGAAGCATTTCGTTACGAGGCGCTGGACGCGGCCGGGCGCACAGTATCCGGAGTGGTGCAGGCCGATACCGCGCGCCAGGCGCGGGCGCAGCTGCGCGCCCAGGGCCTGCTGCCCTCGGTCGTCGATCTGGTGCGCGCGCGCGAACGCGCGCGCCAGCCGTGGGCGCGCGGCATTTCCTCGGACGAGCTGAGCCTAGTGACCAGGCAGATGGCGACCCTGCTCGCGTCCGGCCTGACCATGGAGCAGTCCCTGAATGCGTTGATCGAGGAGGCGTCCGCGCCGATGACGCGCGAGGTGCTCGGGGGCGTGAAATCCGAAGTCACCGCCGGACTGTCGCTGGCGGGCGCGCTCGGCAGCTACGACCGGAGTTTCCCCGATTTCTACCGCGCTCTGGTTCACGGCGGCGAAGAATCGGGCGCCTTGCCTACGGTATTGCAGCATCTCGCCGACTATCTCGATGCGCGCCAGGCGATGAAGCAAAAGACCAGCCTCGCCTTGCTCTACCCGATATTGGTCACGCTGGTCGCGGTGACCATTGTCACCGGCCTGCTGGTGTTCGTCGTGCCGCAGATCGTGCAGGTGTTTCAGCAGTCGCGCCAAAGCCTGCCGCTGCTCACGCGTTCGCTGATCGCGCTGTCGGACTTCCTGCGCGCGGCCTGGCCCTATCTCGCGGTCGTCGTGATCGGTGCCGCCGTGGGGCTGCGCTTGGCGCTGCGCCGCGACGCGTTCCGGCGCAGCTGGCACGCGCTGCTGCTGCGCACGCCTTGGCTGGGCGCGCTGATTCGCGGCGTCAACACTTCGCGCTTTGCGAGCACGCTCGCGATCCTGGTCGGCGGCGGCGTGCCGCTGCTTTCGGCGCTCGGTTCCGGCGCGCGCGTCATGACCAACATGGTCATGCGCGAGGCGATCGAAGGCGCGATCGAGCGCGTGCGCGAAGGCGAGAGTCTGGCGCGCGCGCTGGGCGCGACGCAGGTATTTCCGCCGCTGATGGTGCATTTGGTGGCGAGCGGGGAGGTGAGCGGCAAACTGGAGCAGATGCTGCAGCGCGCGGCACAGCTCGAAACCCAGGCGCTGGAGCGGCGTCTGGCCGTGTTCCTGACCCTGCTCGAACCGGTGATGATCTTGGTCATGGGAGGCGTGGTGCTGCTGATCGTGCTCGCGATCCTGCTGCCCATCATAGAGATCAACCAGCTGGTGCATTGAGCGCGCAACGATGTTGGGCAAATTCGCAATCGCATTAGCAGTCGCCGCAGTCATGGCGCTCGCGGGATGCCAGACCACGACTTCGGGCGGGGTGGTCGGCGGCGAGCGCAAGCAGCTGCTGCTGGTGTCGTCGCAGGAACTGGAGCGCATGGGGGCGCAAAGCTACGCCAAGCTGCTTGCGGATTCCGCCAAGAAGGGAACGCTCAATCGCGATGCCGCGCTGCTCGCGCGCGTGCGCACGGTGGCCGGCCACATCGAGCCGCAGACGGCGGTGTTTCGCCGCGATGCGCCCGGGTGGAAGTGGGAAGTGAACGTAATCAGCAGCCCGGAACTCAATGCGTTCTGCATGCCGGGCGGCAAGATCATGGTGTATTCGGGCCTGGTGCAGAAGCTCAACTTGAGCGACGACGAGATCGCGGTCGTCATGGGGCACGAAATCACGCACGCGCTGCGCGAGCATTCGCGCGAGCAGGTATCGCAGGCGCTGGCCGCGCGCGCGGCCATCGATATCGGTGCGGCACTGCTGGGCCTGGGGCAGAATTCGGCCGACCTCGCCGGGACCGCCTATCAATCCCTGATCGCGACGCGCTTCAGCCGCGCCGACGAAAGCGAGGCCGACCGCATTGGCCTGGAACTCACGGCGCGCGCCGGCTATGATCCGCGCGCTGCGGTCACGCTGTGGCAGAAAATGATCAAAGCCAGCGGCGGCGGGGGCATGCCCGAGTTCTTGAGCGACCATCCGGCGGAATCGAACCGCGTGCAGCAGATCCAGGCGCTGCTGCCTCGCGTAATGCCGCTGTACGAGAGCGCGCGCCGCCAGCGCTAGTTCAGGCGAGTACGCGCCGCAGCCAGGCGCCGATATCGGCGATTTCCTGCGGGCACAGCGCATGTTGCATCGGATATTCGTGCCATTCGACCGCATACGCCTGCTGCAGCAGCAGGTCGCGCGAAGCGCGGGCGCGCGCGCAGGCAATCATGGGATCGGCGCTGCCGTGGGCCATGAATATCGGCACCGCGCGATTGGCGGCATGCGCCTCGGCCGCCAACGTGTCGGCCAGCGGCACATAGGTCGAGAGCGCCATGATTCCAGCGAGGCGCTCGCCATGGCGCAATCCGGTCTGCAGCGCGATCGCACCGCCCTGGGAAAAACCGGCGAGCACGATGCGTTGCGCGGCGATGCCGCGCGACTTCTCGCGCGCGAGCAAAGCTTCCACGCTTTGCTGCGAGGCGCGCACGCCTTGTTCGTCTTCGCGCCGGATGGCGGCGTCGCTGATGTCATACCAGGCGCGCATCACGTAGCCGCCGTTGATGCTCACCGGCATCATCGGGGCATGCGGAAAAACATAGCGCACCGCGACGGGCAACTCGATCTCGTCGGCGAGCGGCGCGAAGTCGCTGCCGTCGGCGCCGAGGCCGTGCATCCAGATGATGCTCGCCTGCGGGCCGGGCGCGGTCTCGATTTCTATGCTTTCCAGCGCCGGCGCACTCAAGGCTGTTGACCCTGTTTCGGCCGGATCGCGGATTTCGGCCGAAACGCCTTGATCACGTCCTCGCGCGTTTCGATGTAGGGCCCGCCGATGAGGTCGATGCAGTAGGGCACGGCCGCGAATATGCCCGGCACGAGTTGCTTGCCCTCCTTGTCCTTCAATCCCTCCAGCGTTTCCCTGATTGATTTGGGCTGGCCGGGCAGATTGATGATGAGGCTGCCGCTCGCGGGAGCCGCGGTGCCGCGGCAGTAGCGGATGACCGCGACTTGGCGCGACAGGATCGCGGTCGGAACGAATTCCAGACTGATCCTGCGCATCTGCTCGCCGAATCCGGGCATGGGCTTGTCGGCCACCGCAAGCGTCGCCTCCGGTGTCACATCGCGCCAGGCGGGGCCGGTGCCCCCCGTAGTGAGCACCAGATGGCAGCCGGCCTGATCCACGAGTTCGATCAATGCTGCCTCGATTGCCGCGCGTTCGTCCGGGATCAGGCGCTTTTCCGTGCGCAAGGCCGGCGCCGCGATCGCGCGCGCAAGCCAGTCCTCGAGTGCCGGTATGCCTTCGTCCTTGTATACGCCGGCCGAGGCGCGGTCGCTGACCGAAACCAGGCCGATCAACAGTTCTTCGTGATCGTTTTGCATGTTTGTTCTCTGGCTGGGGCGCTTTGTTAAAACCCGTTGCAAAAGGATTTTGCAACGGCCCAATATAGGGGAGTATGAGGGGATGTGGCCCCTCACATCAACAGATGCTTACGCGTCGGCAGCGGGCTCCTTGGTCAGGGTTTCACGCAGGATGCGGAACAGCTCGCGGTAGCTCTTGGGCGGCAGCGCGGCGCTTTGCTCGCGCCGCGCATTGCGGATCAACGTGCGCAGCTTCTGGCTATCGGCATCGGGGTGTTGGTCGAGGAAGCGCGCCAGCGCCGGGTCGCCGGCCAACAGCTCCTCGCGCCAGCGCTCGATCGCATGCAGCTGCGCGGTATGGGCGCGGCCCTGTCCCTTCCATTGCTCCAGGCGCTCGCGTATCGGCGCGGCGTCCAGGTCGCGCATCAGGCGGCCGATGTATTGCATCTGCCGCCGCCGCGCCTCGTGCTTGGTCAGGCGCCGCGCTTCCATCACGGCATCGAGCAGTTCTTCGGGCAGCTGCATGCTGGCGAGCTGCTGCTCGTTCAGCTCGACCAGCTGCACGCCCAGGTCCTGCAGCGCGAGCATGTCTTTTTTCTTGCGCGTCTTGCTGGTGAGTTCGTCTTGCATGGCCACGGTAGGGGATGTTCGACCTGCTATGATAACGACTTTTTCCGGCTGCACCCGATCCCAATGGCCCAAACCCGCTTCACTTATCCCCTCGACACCCTCAGGCAAATCGCCCTGGATCTGCTCGGCCAGGCCGCGGCGCAGGGCGCCAGCGCCTGCGAAGCCGATGTGTCCGAAGGCTACGGCCAGACCGCCGTAGTGCGCAAGGGCGAGGTCGAGAACATCGAGTACAACCGCGACAAGAGCATAGGCGTCACCGCCTATCTGGGCCAGCGCAAGGGCTTTGCCAGCACCTCGGATTTCTCGCCCAAGGCGCTGGCCGACACCGTGGCGGCGGCGGTCAGCATCGCGCGCTTTACCGCGAGCGACGACTGCGCCGGACTGGCCGAGCCCGAACTGATGGCGCGTGAAATCCACGACCTCGACCTGTTCCATCCCTGGGACCTGTCCATAGACGAGGCGATCGAGCGGGCGCGCGCCTGCGAGGCGGCGGCATTCGCGCTGGATGCGCGCGTCGTCAATTCCGAAGGGGCCGGCGTCTCGACGCAGCAGCACCAGTTCGTGGTGGCCAACTCCAATGGCTTCGCCGCGGGTTATCCGACTACGCGTCATTACCTTTCGTGCGCGGTGATCGCGGCGCAGAACGGGGCGATGCAGCGCGACGACTGGTATGCGGAGGCGCGCGACGCGCGCGACCTGCCTGCGGGCGAGGCGCTCGGGCGCTATGCCGGCGAGCGCGCGCTCGCGCGCCTGAACAGCCGCAAGCTGAAGACGATGAAAGTGCCGGTGCTGTTCGAGGCGCCGATGGCCGGCGGCCTGCTGGCGAGTTTCGTCAGCGCGGTGAGCGGCGGCAGCCTGTATCGCAAGACTTCGTTCCTGCTCGACAGCCTGGGCCAGCAGATTTTCTCGCCGCTGGTACAGATCAGCGAGCAGCCGCACCTGAAGAAAGGGCTGGCCAGCGGCTACTTCGACGACGACGGCGTCGCCACGCATCCGCGCGAGGTGGTGAAAGACGGCGTGCTGCAGGGCTATTTTCTCGGCACCTACTCGGCGCGCAAACTCGGGATGCGCAGCACCGGCAATGCCGGCGGCAATCACAACCTGATACTCAAAAGCGGCGATCTCGATCTGCCCGGGCTGCTGAAAAAAATGGGCCGCGGCCTGCTCGTCACCGACCTGATGGGGCAGGGCGTCAATATGGTCACGGGCGACTATTCGCGCGGCGCGGCCGGCTACTGGGTGGAAGGCGGCGAAATCCGCTATCCGGTGGAGGAAATCACCATCGCCGGCAATCTGCGCGACATGTTCAAGGGCATCGCCGCAGTGGGCAAGGATGAACTTACGCGCGGCTCGCGCCGCTGCGGCTCCATCCTGATCGACAGCATGACTATCGCCGGCAACTGAATCGGGCCGTTCCAGTTTCTACTTGAATGCCGGTCCGTAGGCCCAGGCCACCAGCGAGCGGCGCACGCCGCTTTGCACCGGCGCCACGCGATGCGCGAGATAGGATGGAAACACGGTGGCGGCGCCGATTTCCCTAGCCGCGGCGGGGCTGGGCGCATTGATGAATTCGAGCGCGCCGCCGGAGTAGTCGCCGGCTTCGGACAACTGCACCGTCATGCTCAGCTTGCGCGCGCTGGTCTGGCCCGAGCCGAGGTCGATGTGCCAGTCGAAATGCTGCTCCGGCCCGTAGACCGTGTATTGCAGGGCTTCGACCAGGCCGGTCAGCTCGAGGCCGTAGTGGCGGTTGGCCTGGGCGAACAGCACGCCCAGCCGGTGATAGATCCAGTGCGCCGCCTCCCCCGGTTCGATCCAGACGATTTTGCTCACGCGATAAGTATCGGCGCCCAGTTCCACGCGGCCCGCGGCACCGTTCTGGGCGTCGCCCAAGGCGATGATGGCACGGCATTCCGCCGGGCTAAAGGCCCCGGGGAGCAATTGCAGCGTGGGCAAGGCGTCGTTGAACGCGAGCGCGCGCTCGGCCTCGAACGGTCCGCCCGGAGGCGTCCAGTGCAGGGACAGCGCGCCCTTGGCGTCACTGGCTATGCTGTCCGGAAACAGATAGCTGAATTTTTGTTGCGTGTTGTAGCTGCTCATGGTCGGCTGGCGTGGCAGGCGCCGATATTAGCACGTCGTTTTTGGACCGGGGATGGCCGCGGATATTGCCGGATTCTGGGTAAATCCTTACCGATAACAGGGGGAAATCGCCTATAATCCCCCCGCCGCGGCAATGAAATCCGCAGGCAAGAGCGAGGCCCGAGTCCTCGCCTGATTGGAGAGGGGATCCCGTGAAAATGCTTTTGAAGTTATCTGGTCTCATCGACGCGCTGAACGAGCGCGTCGGCCGCTTGAGTTATTGGCTGATACTGGTCATGGTATTGGTCAGCGCAGGCAATGCGAGCGTGCGCTATGCCTTCGACCGGAGTTCGAACGCCTGGCTCGAAATCCAGTGGTATCTGTTTTCAGCGGTGTTCCTGCTCGGCGCCGGTTACACGCTGCTGCACAATCAGCACGTGCGCATCGACGTCGTTACGTCGCACCTATCCAAGCGCGCGCGCGCCTGGATCGACGTTTTCGGGTCGCTGTTTTTCCTGCTGCCGATGGCGATTGCCATCATGTGGATGTCCTGGCCGGTATTCGTCCAGTCCTGGGACCTCAACGAATTGTCGTCCAGCGCCGGCGGCCTGATCGTCTGGCCGGCGCGCCTGATGGTTCCGGTCGGATTTTTCCTGCTGATCCTGCAGGGGTTTTCTGAATTGATCAAGCGCATCGCATTTCTGCTCGGCTTGATTCCCGACCCGTCTGAAAAGGATGAAGGTCCGAGCCTGGAAGAGCAGCTCGCAGAGGCTCTGCGCAAAGAGCGCGGGGAGGCGGCATGATCGAACTGCTGACGCACAATATGGCGCCGGTGATGTTCGGGGCGCTGGTGTTCTTTCTGCTGCTCGGCTATCCGGTCGCGTTTGCGCTGGCCGCCAACGGCGTGCTGTTCGGCCTCATCGGCATCGAACTGGGATTGCTGCATCCCGCGCTGTTCCAAGCGCTGCCTCAGCGCATTTGGGCGGTGATGTCCAACGACACACTGCTGGCGGTGCCGTTCTTTACGTTCATGGGCCTTATCCTGGAGCGCAGCGGCATGGCCGAGGACCTGCTCGACACCATCGGCCAGCTATTCGGGCCCCTGCGCGGCGGTCTCGCTTTTGCGGTGATATTCGTCGGCGCGCTGCTCGCCGCGACCACCGGTGTGGTGGCGGCTTCGGTGATTTCGATGGGCCTGATTTCCCTGCCTATCATGCTGCGTTACGGTTACGACCGGCGCTTCGCTACCGGCGTGATCGCCGCTTCGGGCACGCTGGCGCAAATTATTCCGCCCTCGCTGGTGCTGATCGTATTGGCCGACCAGCTGGGCAAATCCGTGGGCGATATGTATGCCGGCGCCTTCATTCCCGGCCTTGGATTAGCGGGCCTTTATGCCCTCTACGCCGTCGGTGTCACATTGGCGAAACCTTCGTGGGCGCCGGCCTTGCCACTGGAAGCGCGCACTTTCCGCGAACCCAACGGCAGCAGCGGCATCGCCTCGCTCATGGTCCTCGTGGTCATCGCAGTGGCCGTTTCCGTCGCGTTCTCAAAATGGCACTATCCGCCGGATGCGCCTCTGGACGAATTGCTGGTGGTCTCGACCGCGGTCGGAGTCAGCGTTGCTTTCTTCGCCGCCGTGGTCAACCAAGCGCTAAAGCTGGGTCTGCTGTCCAAGATCGCAATGCGCGTGACCTTCGTGCTGATCCCGCCGCTGGGGCTGATCTTCCTTGTGCTGGGTACAATATTCCTCGGCGTCGCGACGCCGACCGAGGGCGGTGCGATGGGCGCCACCGGCGCGCTCGCCATGGCGCTCGCGCGGCGCAAGCTGTCGTTCCCGCTGCTGCGCCAGGCGATGGATGCGACGGCGAAGCTGTCCTGCTTCGTGGTGTTCATCCTGGTCGGCTCGCGCGTATTCAGCCTGACCTTTTACGGCGTCGACGGCCATATCTGGGTCGAGCATCTGCTGCTGAATCTGCCCGGCGGGCAGCTCGGCTTCCTGATCGTGGTCAACTTGCTGGTATTCGTGCTCGCATTTTTCCTCGACTTTTTCGAGCTCGCGTTTATCGTCATCCCCCTGCTCGGGCCGGTGGCGGAGAAACTCGGCATCGACCTGATCTGGTTCGGCGTGCTGCTGGGAGTCAATATGCAGACTTCGTTCATGCACCCGCCGTTTGGCTTCGCGCTGTTTTATTTGCGCAGCGTCGCGCCGAACAAGGATTACGTCGACCGGGTCAGCGGCAAGCGCACTGCCGGTGTGACCACCACCCAGATCTACTGGGGCGCGGTGCCCTTCGTGCTGATCCAGGTAATTATGGTAGGACTAATAATCGCAATACCGCAAATCGTCAGCGGTGGTCTGACGAAAAAGGCGGCTGTGAACATCGACAAGATGCAAATCGAGGTGCCCGAAGCGGCAGTGGGAGCCGGCGCCAAGACCGAGGACGATATGGAAAACGCGCTGGAACGCGAACTCGGCAACGACAGCGCTGACGAGCCGCCTGCCGATGCGCAAGATGCGGCGCCTGGGGCCGACAAAAAGCCGGACGCTGCGGCCGGGGATACTTCCGCAAAGCCGCCTGCAGGAAAGAAGAAATAGCGCTACTGCCGGCTTGAGACGTTAAGCAGGCCAAAAAAACCCCGCGCAAGCGGGGTTTTTTTGGCCTGTCGCGAGCGCCGCCCCGACGGGGCTTCGCTCGCCGAGCTTACTTCTTCTTCGCCGCCTTTTGCGACATACGTTGAGCCGCGGACATGAAGTTGGAATAGCGATCTTCCGCGATCGAGAACCATTGAACCTGTTCGTCACGGAACTTGACCATGGCCTCGTAGACCTTCTTGAATTCGGGGTTCTTGGCCGAGATTTCTGCGGCTACCTCGTTCGAAGTCTTGTAGCAGGCGGCCATGATTTCGTTCGAGAACGGCCGCAGCTGCACGCCGTTCGCGATCAGCCGCTTCAGCGCCTGCGGGTTGAGCGTGTCGTACTTCGCCATCATGGTCACGTTCGCTTCGGCGCAGGCCGCTTCCAAGACGGACTGGTACTCCTTGGGCAGGGCTTCCCACGCCTTGATGTTCACCAGCAGGTCGAGCTCGGGGCCGCCCTCCCACCAGCCGGGGTAGTAGTAGTACTTCGCCACCTTGTAGAAACCGAGCTTCTCGTCGTCATACGGCCCGACCCACTCCGCGCCGTCGATGGTGCCTTTTTCCAGCGCCGGGTAGACGTCGCCGCCGGCGATCGTCTGCGGTACGACGCCGAGCTTGGTCAGCGCCAGGCCGGCGAAGCTGCTGATGCGGAATTTCAAGCCCTTGAGATCGGCGAGCGTTTTGATTTCCTTGCGGAACCAGCCGCCCATCTGCGTGCCGGTATTGCCCGCGGCGAACTGCATGACGTTGTATTTCTTGTACACCTCGCGCAGCAGTTCCTTGCCGCCGCCGTAATACATCCACGCGTTTTGCTGGCGATTGTTCGGGCCGAAGGGGACGGCGCAGGACAGCGCAAGCGTGGGGTCCTTGCCGAAATAATAGTAGGCCGCAGTATGGCCGCATTCCACGGTGCCGTTCTGCACCGCGTCCAGGACCTGCAAGCCGCCCACGATTTCGCCGGCCGCGAACACCTTGATGTTGAACTTGCCGCCGGTCGCAGCCGCGACGCGCTTGGAGATTTCCTCCATGCCGCCGTACAGAGTATCCAGACTCTTAGGCCAGCTTCCGGTCATGCGCCAGGATACGGTGGGCAGCCCGGCTGCCTGTGCGTTGACTAAGCCCGGCGCGGCGGCCGCGCCTGCGGCCAGACCCAGGCCGGCTTTTTTCAGAAAGGAACGACGTTGCACGGTACTCTCCTCATTTTGGTTGGATAGGCTCGGTTTCTAGTCATGGCGCTCGATGCCTGACCAAGCGCACGCTTACATTGTAGCCGGATTCTGAGGCAAATGGACAGCTAGGCCCCCTCTCAAATTGGTGCGCGAGTAGAGGCAACGCATCCATCCGCAACGATGGGCGAACCTGCGCACCTGTGCCGAACGTCTTAGCGGATTCCTTGCGCAGGTTGTATATTGCCGGTCATCTGCAACGAAAATGGGAGTCAGCATGGGACGCAAGGCCAAGGCAGTCATCTGCCGTCAGCTCAATGGGCCGGTGGTGGTGGAACAGATCGAGGTCGATTCGCCGCAGCGCGACGAGGTCATGATCAAACTGGGGGCTTGCGGCGTATGTCATAGCGACCTGTCGGCCGTCAACGGCACCATCGGCATGCCGCTGCCGCTGATCCTCGGACACGAAGGCGCGGGCACCGTGGTCGAGGTCGGCGCAGGCGTGAGCGAGTTCGCCGTCGGCGACACGGTGATCAGCTCCTTCGTCAACATGTGCGGCAAGTGCCGCTACTGCGTCACCGGCCGGCCGCATCTGTGCGACGTCGGCGCCAAGGCGGTCATTGCGCTGCCCGACGGCAGTCTGCGCACGCGCGATGCCGCGGGCAAGCCGCTCAATATCTTTTCCGCCTGCGGCGTGATGGCCGAATACGCCACCCTGCACGTGAACAACGTCGTCAAGATCGCGCCGGGCATGCCGCTGCCGCAGGCGGCGCTGATCAGCTGCGGCGTGATGACCGGCGTCGGCGCCGCGATCAATACCGCAAGGGTAGAACCCGGATCGAGCGTGCTGGTGATCGGAGCGGGCGGCGTGGGCCTGAACGTGATTCAGGGCTGCGCCATCGCCGGCGCCGGCATTATCGTCGCGGTGGACCTGGCCGAGAACAAGCTCGCGCTGGCGCAGCAATTCGGCGCTACGCATACGATAAACGCCGGCAAGGAAGAGAACCTGGTCAAGGCGGTGAAGAAGCTCACCGGCGGCGGTGCCGATTACGCGTTCGAGTGCATCGGGCTGGGCAAAATGGTGGAGCAGGCCTTCCGCGCCCTGCGCAAAGGCGGCACTGCGCTGGTGGTGGGCGTGGCCCGCGGCGAGGACAATACTTCGCTCAAGACGGCTTCGATCACGTTCGAGGAAAAGACCCTGACCGGCAGCTACTATGGCTCGGCGCGGCCGCGCGAGGATTTCCCGCGCCTGATCGCGCTGTATCAGGCGAAAAAACTCAAGCTCGACGAGTTGATCACCCGCACCTACCGCATCGACGAGGCGGCGCAGGCTTTTGCCGACCTCGAAGCCGGGCGCAATGCGCGCGGCGTGATCGTGTTCGGCTGAGTTTCGGCAGCGCGAGGGGAGATATTCCCGTGTTTGCTTGTAGACTTTTAGGTTAAATACGCGAGCAGGAACATGGCCGCGATGATGGCGATGACCCACCATAACGGCGAGGCGCCGGCGGGAGTTTCGGCCGCTGGTTCCGCGGGCGCCGCCGCCGGCGCGATCTTCTGGTTGAACGCGGAAAAGAAATCGTCAGCCAGCTTTTTTGCCACGCCGTCGATCAGGCGCGAGCCTATTTGCGCGAGCTTGCCGCCCACCTGCGCTTTCACCGCATAACTGAGCCGTGTGCCCGCGCCCTCGGTGGCAAGCGATACCTGCGCCGAGCCTTTGCCGAAGCCCGCCGCGCCGCCCTGGCCGTCGAAGTAGAGCGTGTAGGAATTCGGCGGGGCCAGGTCGGCGAGCTGCAGCTTGCCGCGGAACTTGGCCTTGACCGGCCCGATCGCCGCGGTGGTCACCACCGTGTACTCCGTGTCGCTCAGGCGCTCGATCGACTCGCAGCCGGAGATGCAGGACTTGAGCATTTCCGGGTCGTTCAGGCCGCGCCAGACTTCGGCCTGCGCCGCGGGAATAAGCTGCTCACCGGTCATTTCCATGGTCTTCGATCCCGAGAGTGTCAGGCGGCGATTCTACCCGAGTGGCGCTGCCAATTTCCGTGTTCGAGTTCGCGCGCCAGGTCGACCAGGCTCTCGATGTTGTGCACCGGCAGGAATGCGTCCACGTGCGGCAGCATCGCGCGCACCCCGGTCGGCCGCGGCTGAAAGCCCTCGTAGCGCAGCAGCGGATTGAGCCAGACGAGTTTGCGGCAGGACTTGTGCAGGCGTTCCATCTCCGTGCCCAGGCCTGCGCCGACGTCGCGGTCGAGGCCGTCGGAGATCAGCAGCACCACGGCATTCTGCCCGAGCAGGCGCCGCGACCACTTGCGGTTGAACTCTTCGAGGCATGCGCCGATGCGCGTGCCCCCGGCCCAGTCCTGGATCGCCGCGGTCACCCGGTTCATCGCGATGTCGACGTCGCGGTTGCGCAGGTGGCGCGTGATATTGGTGAGCCGCGTGCCGAACACCAGGGTGTGCACGCGGTCGCGGTCGTTGGTGATCGCATGCAGGAAGTGCAGGAACATGCGCGAATAGCGGCTCATGCTGCCGGAGATGTCGCACAGGACCACCAGCGGCGGATGCCGCTTGATGCGCGAGCGGCGTTTGAGCGCGATGATCTGCGCGCCGCCGCGCAGGCCGGCGCGCAGCGTCGCCGCCAGGTCGATGCCCGCGCCGCGCGCGTCGGGGCGAAAGCGGCGCGTCTGCGCCTCCGGTATCGGCAGGCGCAGGCGCGCGATCAATTTTTTCGCCTGCGCCAGTTCGGCGCCGCTCATGCTCTCGAAATCGGCATGCTGCAGCAGCTCGCTCTGCGAGAACGTGAGGCTGGCGTCGATTTCGATTTCCTGCTGCTGCCCTTCCTCCTCGGCCTGCTCGCGCTTGGCATACAGCGCCTCGGACAGGCGCCGGCTCGCCGGGTCCTGTTCGGCCTGGCCGGTGCGGCCGTAGATCTGCGGCAGCAGCAGGCTCATGATGCGCTCGAGCATCTGCGGGTCGCGCCAGAAAATATGGAAGGCCTGATCGAACAGTTCCTGCTGTTCGCGCTTGGACAGGAAGACCGCCGCCAGCGTCCAGTAGAAATCCTCGCGCCGCTCCAGGCCCGCGGTCTCGAGCGCGCGCAGTGCATCGATCACCCGGTCCGGGCCGATCGGCAGCCCCGCCGCGCGCAGCACGCGCGCGAAGTGCATGATGTTCTCGGCGAGTTTGCCTGCGGCCATGCGCTGCCGCGGCGGAGGCAGCGGCGACGCGGACATTACTTCTGCCTCTCCTTGAGGCGCGCGAGCACGCTCCCGCGCGCGAGCAGCGACAGCCCCGGCGAAGCGACGACTACATGCTCCTTGGTGTAGACCTCGTGATTGCGCTCCACATCCTTCAGGCGATACAGATAATTGACCATCAGGCCGGCCGAGCGCGTCATGCCGGTTCGGGAGGAATCCGCGAGCCAGTTCAGGCGCTCCATGCGCGCGCCGTTGCCCAGATGAAAGCGCGCCACTGCATCGGCCGGTTCCTTGCCGTGCTTGGCGTGCTGCAAATAGTAGGCGCACAGGCGCATCAATTCGCCGCGCAGCTTGCTCGCCGGCCCGGCGCGCTGGAACCAGTCTTCCTCGGACAGGGCGGCGGCGAGCTCGGCCAGTTCTGCCACCTCCGCGTGCTCGGCGGTGATGTCGGCCAGCCAGCGGCGAAAGCCCGGTATCGGCGACAGCGTGGCGAAGGTCTTGAGGCGCGGGAATTCCCGGCCGAGATCTTCCGCCACCTGCTTGATCAGGAAATTGCCGAAGGAAATGCCGCGCAATCCTTCCTGGCAGTTGGTGATGGAGTAGAAAATCGCGCTGTCCGCGCCGGCCGGATCGAATACGGGCGAGTCGGGGTCGAGCAGCGGCTGCACCCGGTCGCTCATGCCCTTGGTCAGCGCGACCTCGATGAAAATGATCGGCTCGTCAGGCAGGGCCGGGTGGAAAAAGGCGAAGCAGCGCCGGTCGGACTCGAGGCGCCGGCGCAGGTCGCGCCAGCCCTGGATCTCGTGCACGGCCTCATATTGCATGAGTTTTTCCAGCACCAGCGCCGGCGTGCGCCAGTCTATGCGCTGCAGCGTGAGAAAGCCGCGGTTGAACCAAGAGCTCAGCAGGTGCGCCAGATCCACGTCTATACCTGCCCATTGCGGCTGCTCGCGCAGGCCGTGCAGCAGGCGCCGGCGCATTTCGACCAGCGCCGCGGTGCCGCCGGCAGCCAGATTGATGCGCCGGAACAATTCCTGCCGCGGCGATTCGACCACATGCTGCAAGCGGATCAGGTTCGCCTGCGAGGCATCCTGGCGATAGGCTTCGGCCGCCGTTTCCACCGCGTCCGGGTCGGGCGAGAATTCCTGCGCGAGGGTGTCGAAAAACGCGCGCAGCGCCGGACCGGAAAGCGTGCGGTAGGCCGCCAGGACCTCGCGCGCGAGCGCGGCGCCCGAGGCTTCGCCGCGCTCGGACAGCAGCGCGTGGCATAAGGCCACCGTCTTGCGCGTGTGCCGGTCCGCCTTGTTGCCGTTCACTGCGGCTTTGGCGAACAGACGTTGGATGAACGCGGGGGATTTCATGAGCGTGGCGCGCGGTCGCTTCAGGCGGTCGCGATCTCCGCTTTGACCTCAGCCAGCAGCCGCTCAGCTTCGCTGCCGCGCACGCGGCCGATGTCGTCCTGGTACTTGAGCAGGGCGCCCAAGGTGTTGTTCACCGTATCCGGATCGAGCGCGAGCTGGTCCAGCGCCACCAGCGCCTTGGTCCAGTCTATGGTTTCGGCGACCCCAGGCAGCTTGAACAGATCCATTTTACGCAGCCGCTGCACGAACGCGACGATCTCCTGCGACAGGCGCTCCGCGGCGCCCGGGGCTTTGCGTCGCAGGATATCGAGCTCGCGCGCCGCGTCCGGATAATCGACCCAGTGATACAGGCAGCGGCGCTTGACCGCATCGTGGATTTCCCGCGTGCGGTTGGAGGTGATGATCACGATCGGCGGCTTGTCTGCCTTGATCGTGCCGAGCTCGGGTATGCTGACCTGGTAATCCGACAGGACCTCGAGCAGATAGGCCTCGAACGGCTCGTCGGTGCGGTCGAGTTCGTCGATCAGGAGCACCGGCGCCGCGCCGTCCGCGCCCGCTTCGAGCGCCTGCAGCAGCGGCCGCTTGATCAGGAATTGCTCGGAAAAGATATCCTGACTGAGCTTCTTGCGCGCAGCCTGGCCCGAGGCTTCGTTCACTTTGCCGCTCGCTTCGGCGAGGCGGATTTCTATCATCTGCCGCGGGTAGTTCCATTCGTAGACCGCCGAGGAAATGTCCAGCCCCTCGTAGCATTGCAGGCGCACCAGCCGGCGCTCGAGCGTGTCCGCGAGCACTTTCGCGATTTCGGTCTTGCCTACGCCCGCCTCGCCTTCGAGAAACAGCGGCCGCTCCATTTTCAGCGCGAGGAACAGCGCGGTGGCGAGGCTGCGCTCGGCCACGTAGTCGGCGCGCGCGAGCAGCGCCGCGGTGTCGTCGATCGATGTTGGCAGATTGATCATGGCACTCAGGGCAGGGGTGGTTTCGGGCTGGGGCGCACAGGCGGATTCTATACCGATGCGCGTCTGCGATTCACGCGAAATTTGCCGCCGCACGGCCACAGCGGCCGCGCGCAGGCACGGCGCATACCCGCGCCGGGCGGCGTAAATCCGCCGAAGTTTTGCGCTAGCGCAAAGCGCTTAAACAGGCCGCAGGCTACCGTACAAGCCGATTTCCACACAGAGAATCCAGCATGAGCGAAGACATCCCCGTTTACGAAACCCCGGGCTGCGCCTACTGCCCGAGCACGGTGCGCGCCTGCCGCCAGGGCGAAGGCGAGGAGCGCGGCCCCGCCTACTGCCCGTCCAAGGTCGATCCCGAGGGCATTACCGGCGCCTGGGAGCCCTACCGCGACGAGTTCACGCTGCGCGTCGCGCATACCGCGGCTGTGGTCGAGAGCGAGGGCTACTGCAAATGGACCAGGGTAGAGGAGATTTGCCAGTTCGCCAAGAAAATGGGCTTTCGCAAAGTCGGCATCGCCATGTGCATCAGCTTCGTCGATCTCGCGCGCGTGTTCAGCGCCATTCTGGAGAGCCACGGCCTGGAGGTGACCTCGATCGCGTGCAAGAACGGCGGCGTGCCGAAAGAGAACATCGGCGTCAAGGACGAAGAGAAAATCCGACCCGGCAACTTCGAGCCCATGTGCAACCCGGTGTCGCAGGCGGAGCTGCTGAACCGCGCCGGCTGCGAGCTCGACGTGATCATGGGTCTGTGCGTCGGCCACGACAGCCTGTTCATCCGCCATGCAAAGGGCCTGGTCACCACCCTCGTGACCAAGGACCGCGTGCTTGCGCACAACCCGGTGGGCGCGCTGCATCTCGCCGACACCTACTACAGCCGCGTCTGGGGACCGGATAAACCCGCGAAGCTGCCGAGCAAGCCTGCGCGGCGGCGCAACAGCAAGAACACGTAACAATATTTGTTGCTCTAAAACGGAGGAGAACCGAGATGAGACATTGGATGCAAAGAGCTGCGCTGAGCGTGTTTATGGCGCTATCGGCACCGCTTGCGTTCGCGCAAGCCTTTCCGGCGAAGCCGGTGCACATCGTCGTGCCGTTTCCGCCCGGCGGGACCGCCGACGTGCTCGCGCGCCTGGTCGGACAGAAAATGTCCGAGTCCATGGGGCAGCAGGTGGTGGTCGAAAACCGCCCCGGCGCGGGCACGGTGATCGCGACCGAATACGTCGCGCGCGCGCCGGCCGACGGCTACACCATGCTGGTGATGGCCAACAGCTTCGTCATCAACCCGAGCGTGCACGCGAAGCTGCCCTACGACCCGTTCAAGAATTTCGCGCCGGTCACGCTGCTCGTGAATTCGCCGCAGGTGCTGGTCGCGGGGCCGTCGCTGCCGGTCAAGAACCTGAAGGAGTTCGTCGCGCTGGTGCAAAGCCAGCCCGGGAAATTCAGCATCGCCACGGTCGGCCCCGCGACCACGCAGCATGTCGCGAGCGAAATGCTCAAGAGCGTGATGAAGCTCAACATGATCTACGCGCCTTACCCCGGCGGCGCGCCCGCGGTGACCGCGCTCGTCGGCGGCCACGTCGATGCGGTGCTCGCGAATTACTCCGAAGTAGCGCAGCAGGTGCTCGCGGGCAAGATACGCGCGCTCGCGGTCACCTCGCGCGAACGCCTCGGCATGATCAAGGACGTGCCGACCGTGGCGGAGTCCGGCTACGGCGACTTCGAGGCCGTAGCCTGGTTCGGCTTCATGGTCACCGGCGGCAGCCCGCCCGCCGCGATCGCGCGGCTCAACGCCGAGGCGAACAAGGCGCTGCAGGCGCCCGAGGTGCGCGAGAAACTGATCGCGCAGGGCATGTACCCGGTCGGCACGACACCGGAACAGTTCGACGCGCACATCCGCTCCGAGATGGCGAAATATGCCAAGGTCATCAAGGAAGCCGGCATCAAGGTCGAGTAGCCGGTTATCGGCGATGCGGCGCGGGTCGCTGGCTGCCAGCGGCGGCTCGCGCGTACGAGGGGGGTGGCTGGAGAACGGCTTGCAGAGCCGGTCTTCAGCCTACCTCCTCCGTTTGGCCGAACATCCAACCAAGCCATTGCTGCGGTTCGAGCATATGGCGGCGAGCCAATTTCGTGCAAATCTAGGCACCACGAGAGCATCTCCGCGCGTGACCGCCTCCCGACCGAATTGGATTCCTAAGCGGGCCACAGCCTTTGGTCTATAGACAAAGGTAGGGCCTTGCCATAGGCTGCGTATCCGTAGGCCCCCGTGCTACTGGGTCAATTGCAGAATACCTTGCTAAAGCATCTGTTCCTTAGACCAGAAGTGCTTAGCCGCCTGATATTTTCAGTTCGGGAGGGCGGGAGTTATTACGTTCAAGCTACTGCGCAGCAAAATGCGCGGCGGGCGTTACCAGAAAAATTTATTCCTATAAAGCGCTGCGAAAGCGGTTTATAAAAGAGGGGATTGCTCTAATTCCAGGTGTCAAGGAAGCCGAGTGGTTTGCACTCTTTAGTCATTTGCGTGAGACCAATCCTGTGCATGAGCAGGCGATGGCACCCACGGACAGCGTCTCGACACTGGTCGAGTACCTCAATGCCCACATAGGCGAGAGAGTAGTAGTTACCAGGCTAAACACTAGAGTGGCCACCCAGAACACCCGCCCCATCAATGCGCTTTCGCAAAGGTACGAGAAAGACATCAATACGCTGTGGGTTATTCGCAAGCACATTCGTACGTACCTGGAAACCAATCACTTCGACTACAACCGCACTCGCGATGAGTTGATCACCCGCGGCGTGCTGCTCGATGCGAGCCACAAGAAGACGCTCGGGGCGGGGACTGATTTGTCGGGCGGGCAGACAGTTTGCTGGAAGATTCGCGCGAATCATCCCGAACTGGGCGCGTTAATTTCTGAACACTCGTGAGGCGGAATCCACCAGTGAATCAAACGCGTTCTAACAACGCCTTTGAAAACGGACCCTCGCAAGCGCTGCCTTGCTCCGTTCAACGCGAATGTTCCGCGTAATCACCATGAATTACGAGGCCGAGGTATTCAGGAATCAGTTCCCCCTCGTAAAATGGTTTGTTTACCATCTGACTTACTATCGAGCCCTGTCCAAGGGCTACACAGAGCATCGCCAGCAAAACGAGTTCTGGACGCTGACCATTGACGCGCACTTGCTTCGTGCCACCATTGACTGGTGTATGGTGTTCGGATCCGACAATTCCAATCCAACCCACTGGAAGCAGTTGTCCATAACCGACTCGGAGCAGCTTTGTAAAAGTTTCCGTGAAGGACTTTTCAAGACGACTGGCCTTGATCGAGATTCATGGCGACAATACTGGGAAAGCATGACCGATTTTCGCAACAAATACGCGGCACATCGTGAGTTAGCGTTCAAAAGCCCAGTCCCCAACTTTGACATGGCGCTTTCCGTCGCGTACTACTACGACAATTGGGTGAGGAGGGTAATTTCCCCCGACACATTCGCAGAACCTCAACTAGAGTCGTTCGCGCTGTCTTTGCAGAAGTCAGTGGTTCCCCTGGTGGAAAAGCTTCTAGACGTGACCGGAGAAGTCGCCAACGGAAGATGACCCGTTATCTCAGTGGCACTCCTAGCAACCAGGAGTTCTCAGTTTTGATCTGACCGGGGATCCACCTAGGGCTCAAACTAGCTGATCGAATCTCAGCGCATGGCCATACGCCATCGAGAATAGCAAGCTGCCGGGTGGTTCTCGTAAGTTAGCGCAATGCGCGCGGGCCGCAGGTCGCGCACTCCACGCGTCAGCGAGCACTCGGTGTTTCGCGCCAGCACCGAACTGGCGTCCGTTGTGTACCTTCTCGCCGCGGCGCATCGTCTGGTCGGGCTGCAGCAGCGAGCAGGAAGTAGTCGGGCATTCCCTTGTCGCCGAAAATTTCGTTGGGCGACAAATTATCCCCATTTGGATATAATGACCAGCATGGGTGAATCGCCAAAGCCGCTGCGATGGGTAGGTTCGGCCAAGAAAGACCTGATAGCCATGGCCGATTCCGTCGTCGACGTGGTCGGTTACGCATTGCATCTAGCGCAAACGGGGCAGAAGCACGGACAGGTCAAGGTGCTCAAGGGATTCGGCTCCGCGGGCGTTCTGGAAGTCGTAGAAGACTATGATGGCAATGCTTATCGCGCGGTCTATACGGTCCGATTTGGCGACGCGGTATATGTGCTGCATTGCTTTCAGAAGAAATCGCACTAAGGCATCGAGACGCCAAAGCGCGAAATGGATATCGTCAGGGCACGCCTGAAGCTGGCCCAACAACATGCGGAAGGAACGGATTTATGACGCTGATCGAGAAGGGAAGTACCAACGTCTATGCCGATCTCGGCTATCCGAACGCCGGGGAGATGCTGGTCAAGGCACAGCTGGCGTCCAAAATCGCTGAAATCATCCGGAGCCGCGAACTGACGCAACTGCAGGCGGCGGAGTTGCTGGGTCTCCCCCAGCCGAAACTCTCCAACATGCTGCGCGGCCGGTTCCGCGGTATCTCGGAAACCAAGATGATTGAGTGCCTGACACGCCTTGGACGCAATATCGAGATTGTGGTGAAGCCTGCGTCGCGCTCGAAAGCGGCAGGACGCGTGTCGGTCGTGTTCGCCTGATGCGACCCGCGGCACGCGCCGCAGAACAACGCCTAAGCCGTCTTTTTCCGCCGGTGGTACCATTTGGCCATGATTGACTGGTCCTCCTGTCCAGCGGTGGAGCGCGACTCGGAACGCCTGAGCGGTGCTTGGGTATTCCGCGGTACTCGCGTGCCTGTGGCGGCGCTGTTCGAAAATCTCGAAGACGGTGCGCTGGTGTCGCAGTTCGTGGAATGGTTCCCTGGCGTGACGCTCGAGCAAGTTCGCACGGTGCTGGAGCACGCTGCACGGAGCGCGCTGGCACCCGCCTAAGTGCGCATACTGTTCGACCAGGGTACACCCCTCCCGCTGCGTCAGTCTCTGACGCGCCACGAAGTAGCGACCGCGTTCGAGCGCAATTGGTCGATGCTGACGAACGGCGAATTACTGGATGCAGCGGAAAAGGATGGCTTTGAAGTCCTCGTCACTGCCGATTCGAAGCTCAAGTATCAGCAGAACCTGAAGTCTCGGCGCATTGCCATTGTTGTTCTTTCCACACCGAGCTGGCCACGGATCCAGCGTAGCATTCCTGCGCTTGTTGCAGTTGTTGATTCCGCCACTCCGGGAAGCTACAAGGAAATCGAGATTCCATGAATAAGTCGGCCAACAAACCGATGGAGACCGACTTTCGCAAGCGAGCGTCGGCCGCTTGATCGGCGGCACAATTGGCAACCAAGATCGCTGAATCGAGATTTTGGTGAAGCCTGCACCGCGTTCGAAAGCGGCAGGACGCGTGTCGGTCGTGTTTGCTTGATTTTTGAAGCTTACTGACTGTGGCTAGCTCATCTCGGTACCTGGTGGTCTGTCTCAAGAACGATGGCTATGAAGCCTCTCTCGAGCGACGCAAGATCTACGTCGCGATTCCCGACGCTTCCGCGTCGAAACGCGGACTGGTGCGCGTCCTGGATGAATCCGGGGATGATTACCTTTATCCCAGTGAATATTTCGCGTCCGTTGAACTGCCTGCTTCGGTCAGGCGGGCTGTCCTTACCGCGGCATAACCCCCTGTCGCTGCGGACGGGCCGCCAGTGCTCCGGCAATTTTGCGCCCCTCGGGAACGGCAAAAATCGATTCGCTTTTCCGTGATGCATATTCGCCAACGACCATCAACATGCTGGATACAACAACTCTGCATCAACTTGCTCAGTGGCCGTCGCGCCAAAAACGGGGTTTTCTACAGCCTCGTTAGACTCCTTCGGTTGCATCGGACGCAGAACAGGGAGTAATCTGGCCGAATGGAAACTTCAGTCATCTCCTGCAGCCCCGATGTATTGGGTGGCACCCCGGTTTTTGCCGGCACCCGGGTACCTGTCCAGACGCTCCTTGACTACCTTGAAGGCGGAGCGTCCATTGACGAGTTTCTCGCCGGTTTTCCTTCAGTCAGTCGAGAGCAGGTCGTCAGTTTTCTCGAACAGGCGAAAGACCGTCTAGTCGCCGCTGTTTCGTGAAGGTATTTGTCGACGAATGTGTGTTGCTCCGGTAGCGGAGCCACCTAAGGCTCCAACCAACCGATATCAGCGTGCGCTCAGCGCTTCGCTTCTGCGCCGAACCAGCGCCCGCGCAGCAGCTTGAGGCCGGCGAGAATCTTCTGCCCGAGCGAGGAGTCACGTACCGCCGCCGCTTCGCGCACCTTGTGCTGGCGCAGCAGCTGCGGCGCGGCGCCAAAAGCCAGATAACGCTCGAGCGCGGCCTCGACGTGCTGCTTTAGCTGCTTCACGTTCACCGGCTTGTTGAGGAAGCGGAAAATCTGCGCCTCGTTGATCAGGTGGATGACCAGTTCGGCATCGGAAGCGGCGGTGAGCACGATGGTCAGGATCTGCGGATATTCCTGTTTCAGCAGCTTCAGCATCGCCGTCGTGTCTTCGTGGCCGGCCTCGACATCGGCCAGCACCACCGCGATTTCCTGCGCCTGCAGCGCGGCCAGCGCCGTGTCCAGGTCGCTCGCGTAGCTGACCGGGCAGCGGCTCCCGAGCAATTCCTTCGCCACGCGGAATATTTCCTGATCGTTGTCGATCACCAGCACGCCCGCGCTCATGCTCTGCGGCAGCGCCACCGGCCGGGTCTTGGCCTCGGCGAGCTCGAGCGCGATGGTCACCGCCTCGGCCACGGTCTGCTGCAGCTCCTGGTTGTTCCAGGGCTTGCTGATGAAGCGGTAGACCTGGCCGTCGTTGATCGAGCCGACGATCGAGGCGAGGTCGGAGTAGCCGGTGAGCAGGATGCGCACGCTCGCGGGTGAAATTTCGCGCGCCTGGCGCAGCAGTTCGACCCCGGGCATGATCGGCATGCGCTGGTCGCTGACGACCACGTGCATCTGGTACTTCTTCATGAATTCGAGCGCTTTGTTGCCGTCGGTCGTGGTAAACACGTGGTAGCGCATGCGGAACATCGATTTCAGCGCCGACAGGATGCGCTCTTCGTCGTCCACCACCAGCAGCCGCGCCTTTTTCACGCTGCGGTCGAGGCTGATCGCGCCGTCGCTGCTGCTTTCGGGCGGCGTGCCGCCTGCGCGCGCGGCCTGCGCCTGGGCGCCGGCCTGGATCGCGCGCGCGGCATCGAGCAGGGCGGTGCCGAGCGTCGCGGGCGCCGCGGCTGGCGCTGCGCTGCTCGCCTCGAGCGCCTGGCGCAAGGCGACGGAAAATTCGCGCGCGCTCTGGAAACGCTCCTCGGGCTTCTTCGCCAGCGCCCGCTGCAGCACCTGGTCCACCGCCGGCGACAAGGCGGGATTGCGGCTGGACGGATCGGCAGGGCGCTCGTTCAGCACCTGCTGCATCACGGTCGCGGTGCTGCCGACGAACGGCTTGCTGCCGGTGAGCAGGTCGTAGGCGATTACGCCCACCGCGTACAGATCGGTGGCGATGACGATCGGCAGGCCGAGGAACTGCTCCGGCGCCATGTAGTGCGGCGTGCCGAGCACGTCGCCGTGCTGCGTCAGCTCGGAGGCTTCGGTGTGCGCGATGCCGAAATCGCTGATCTTGATGCCGCCGTCCTTGTTGATCATGATGTTGGCCGGCTTCATGTCGCGGTGCACGACGCCCGCGGCATGCGCGTGGCCCAGGGCTTCCAGCACCTGGCCGATGATCTCGCCTACTTCGCGCAGGTCGTAATTCGCGTGCTGCGCGAGGTGCTCGGCGAGCGTCTTGCCGTTCACAAGCTCCATCACGATATAGGCGAGCTCGTCGTTCTCGCCGTAGTCGTAGATCTGCACGATGCCCGGATGGGCGAGGCGGCCGACCACCTGCGCTTCGTGGCGAAAACGCGCGAGCAGGTGCTCGAGTTCGCCTGCATCCAGCGACGATTTGGCGATGGTCTTGATCGCGACCGCACGCGAGATCGCCGGATCGAAACCCTTGTAGACCGAGCCCATGCCGCCGCGGCCTAGCACCTCGAGGATGTCGTACTTGCCGATTTTGGCGGGATGCGCCATCGTGGTCGCGCCCTAAAGCCCGCCGCAATAGGAAGTGTCATTCCGAGGGCATCGCCCGAGGAATCCGCTTTTCGTTCGATTGAAAAGCAGATCCCTCGCGTCGCTCGGGATGACATAGGCAAGCGCATCCATTTCTCGGCGTGTTCTACGTTGCAAGCTCGGCCTCGGCCGGCGGTTTCAGCGGCAGCCACACCGTAAAGCGCGTGCCTTTGCCGACGGTGGAGGCGACGGTTATGCGCCCGCCGTGCTGCTCGACGATTTTGTAGGAAATCGACAGACCGAGACCGGTGCCCTTGCCGATTTCCTTGGTGGTGAAGAAAGGATCGAAGATCTTCGGCAGCACCTTGGGCGGGATGCCTTTGCCGTTGTCGGCCACCTCGACCGTGACGCCGCCGTTCTCGGCGCGCGTGCTGAGCGTGATTTCGCCGTTTGCGGCGGGGAGCGCCTGCGCCGCGTTGGTGATCAGGTTCAGGAATACCTGGTTGATCTGCGACGGCGCGCAGGTGATGGTCGGTATTTCGCCGAATTGGCGCGTGAGTTTGACTGACTTCAGCATATGCCGCGCCAGGCCGAGCGAACTCGCGAGCCCGTCGTTGAGGTTGAAGCTCGCCACCTTGCTGCGGTCGAGGCGGCTGAAGTCCTTGAGGTTGCCCACGATCTCCGCCATCTCGCCGGTGCCGTAGATGCCGTCCTTGACCAGGCCGCCGAGCTCGGCGAGCACCTGCTGCTGCTGCAGCTGCTTGAGCAGCGCCGAGGTCTGCGCGAACTGCTGGTTCAGCGCGGCCGGGTCGGCCTTGCCCGCGGCGAGCAGCGCCAGCAGTTGCTCGCAGTGCTCGATCGCGGCCGTGATCTGCGGCAGGCGTTCGCTCACCGTGCCCAGGCTGTTCTTTACATAGGCGAGCGGCGTATTGATCTCGTGCGCGACGCCGGCGACCATCTGGCCGAGCGAGGACATCTTCTCCGACTGGATCAGCTGCGCTTCGGATTCCTTCAGGTGGCGCAGGGCCTCGGACAGCTCGTGCGTGCGCTCGATCACGCGCAATTCCAGGCTTTCGTTCGCCGCTTTGAGGCGGATGCCGAGGTAGCCGACGCCGATCAGCAGCGCGGCGGCGTAGGCGAGCAGGTACACGCGAAACAGCTCCTTCGTCTGCAGCGTGTCTTCGAGTTCGCGATTGAACGAGAACGTCATCTTGTCCAGGCGCGGGCCGGCCGACAGCGACGACACCTTGGCAAATAATTCCTCTTCCAACGGCTTGTGCTGCAGCAGCTCCTGCACCGCGCCATCCATGGCGACGGCCTGCGCGCGCGCGGTCTCGCCGGAGGCCGCCGCCAGTTGCTGCACTTCGCCGGCCGCCATTTGCAGGCTCATCGGCGCCGCCGCCTTGCCCAGCCAGTAATACTGCTCTACCGCGGCGACCAGGCGATTCACCGCCTGCTCGAGTTCGCGTTGGCGCGCGTCGCCGCTAGGCGGCATTCCGACCTGGCCGCCGAGCGCGGCTGCGCCGGCGAACACCGTGTTCAGAGCGATCCTGGCGCGCGCGCTTTCGGCCTTGTATTGTTGCACGAGCGCCGCCTTCTCGATGATGGCCTTGGCCAGTTCGCCCATCCCTTCGCGCAGCGCCGCGCTGCCGGCTTGCGGCACGGCGGCAACGAGGCTCGCGAGCGCTTTCTTCGCCGTGGCGCTGCGGTCGGGGGCCGCCGGCTGGTTCGGGTCGAGTTCGGTGCGCTCGCGCAAGACGTCGATGTCCCAGCGGCTGTCGATCTCGCGCAGCGTGTCGAGCAGCGCCGCGATGTCGTTGCGCTCGCGCAGATCGACCGCCTGCGTCTTGTCGTAGAGGAACACGAGCGCGGCGATCAGCGCCAGCGCGACCATGGCGAGCAGCAAATGGCGCAAATGTTTCGTCATGATGTCAGCAGGACCTTAGGCGGGCAGTGCATGCGCCTGGGGCTGGCGGGAGACCTTGTGCCGGCCATCGAAGTGCAAGGGACGAACAAGGCAGGCGGATGCAATTGGGGCTAAGCGCCGTAATGCTGCAGGCGTTCGATGTAGCGCGCGATCAGGTCCACCTCCAGATTGACCCGGCTGCCGGGCTTGAGGTGCTTCAGGTTAGTCACCGTGAGCGTGTGCGGTATCAGGTTGATCTCGAAGTCCGTGCCCTCGACGCGATTGACGGTAAGGCTGACGCCGTTCACGGTAATCGAACCCTTGCGCGCGATGTACTTGGCCAGATCCCGCGGCGCACGGATGACGAGGAGGAAGCTCTCGCCCGCGGCATCGAAGCGCACTACCTCACCCACGCCGTCGACATGGCCCGACATCAGGTGTCCGCCCAGCCGGTCGGACAGGCGCAGCGATTTTTCCAGGTTGACTTCGTTCGGCCCGTCCAGGCCCACGGTGCAGCTGATCGTTTCCTGCGATACGTCGACTTCGAAGCGGTCCTCCTGCAAGGCGATCACGGTGAGGCAGACGCCGTTGACGGCAATGCTGTCGCCCAGCGCCACGTCGGACAGGTCGAGCATGCCCGCGTCGATCGCGAGGCGCAGGCCCTGGTCGCGCGGCGCGGCCTGGGTAATTTTTCCGATCGCGGTGACGATGCCGGTGAACATGATCAGTTTAGGACCCGCGCCAGAATGCGCAGGTCGCTCCCTATGGTTTGTACGTCGGCGAATTGTACCAGCCGCTTCTGCGCCAGGTCGGTCAGTTCGGGCAGGTCGAACATGCCTAGCGCGCCGTCGCCGAGGATGCTCGGCGCGAGATAGAGCAGCAGCTCGTCCACCAGGCCCGCGGAGAGCAGCGAACCGTTCAGCTTGTAGCCGGCCTCCACATGCACCTCGTTCAACTCGCGCCGCGCGAGTTCGCGCATGAGCTCGGTCAGTTCCACCTTGCCGCGCGCATTCGGCAGCAGCAGCACCTCGGCGCCCTTGTCCTGCAAGGCGGCGATCGCGGCCTTGTCTTCGACTGCGGCGGCGATGAGCACCTTGCCGCTTTGCAGCAGTTTCGCCGACAGCGGCAATTGCAGCCGGCTGTCCACCACGATTTTCAAGGGCTGGCGCGGCGTGTCGACCTCGCGCACGTTGAGCTGCGGGTCGTCGTCTTTCACCGTGCCGATGCCGCTCAACACGGCGCAGGCGCGCGCGCGCCAGGCGTGGCCGTCGCGGCGCGCCTCGGGCCCGGTGATCCACTGGCTGCGGCCGTTGGCGAGCGCGGTGCGGCCGTCCAGGCTCGCCGCTATTTTCAGGCGCAGCCAGGGCCGGCCGCGGCTCATGCGCGCAACGAAGCCGATATTGAGCGCGCGTGCCTCGTCCTGCATCAGTCCGGATTCGACCTGGATGCCGGCGGCGCGCAGGCGCTCGAAGCCGCTGCCCGCGACCCGCGTGTTGGGGTCCTGCATCGCCGCGACCACGCGCGCGATGCCGGCTGCGACGAGCGCATCGGCGCAGGGCGGGGTGCGCCCGTGGTGGCTGCAGGGTTCGAGTGAAACGTAGGCGGTGGCGCCGCGCGCGCGCGCGCCCGCCGCGCGCAGCGCCGCGACCTCGGCATGCGGGCCGCCGGCGAATTCATGCCAGCCCGAGCCCACGACCTCGCCGTCGCGCACGATGACGCAACCGACGCGCGGGTTCGGAGTGGCGCTGAACAGACCTTTTTCGGCGAGGCGCAACGCCTCGGCCATGTGCTCGCGATCGGCGGGGCTGAACATGAAGACCGCGCGCTGGAACGAAGCGCGCCTAAGGGCCTTGGCGCCGCGTCTTGCGCCCGGGGCGCTTGACCTGCAGGATGGCGTCGCGGAAATCGTCGACGCGCTGGAAATCCTCGTACACCGAGGCGAAGCGGATGTAAGCGACATCGTCCATTTTCTTGAGCTCGCGCATCACCAGCTCGCCTATGGTGCGCGACTTGATCTCGCGCTCGCCCAGGGCGAGGATGCGCGCCTCGACGCGGTTGATCGCGTCGTCGACGTTGTCCGTGGGCACCGGGCGCTTGTGCAGCGCGCGCATGAAGCCGGTGCGGATTTTCTCGCGGTCGTAGGCGGTGCGATAGCCGTTCGACTTGATCACCGTGGGCATCGCGAGTTCCACGCGCTCGTAGGTGGTGAAGCGCTTGCCGCATTCCTTGCATTGGCGCCGGCGCCGCACGCTCGCGGCGTCTTCGGACAGGCGCGAGTCGATGACCGCGGTATCGTCAGCTTTGCAGAATGGGCATTTCATGCGGGCGTCAGCAGCGAATCATGAGCTCAGCGCGACAGTGCGCGCGCCCGCCGGGCGCGCCGCTTCCGCACCGCCGTAGACAGGGAGCCTCTGACACAGCGCCTGGGTCTGCGCCAGCACGCGCTTTTGCACGGCTTCGCTTTGCGGGGCTTCGAGCACGTCCGCGATCAGGTTGGCGAGCTGCTCCGACTCGGCCGTGCCGAAGCCGCGCGTAGTGATCGCGGGGCTGCCGATGCGGATGCCGCTCGTGACCGTGGGCTTTTGCGGATCGTTCGGGATCGCGTTCTTGTTGACGGTGATGTGCACGCGCCCGAGCGCGTCCTCGGCGTCGCGGCCGGTGATGTTCTTCGCGCGCAGATCCACCAGGAACATATGGCAGTCGGTGCCGCCGGAAACGATGCGCACGCCGCGCTCCTGCAGCACGCGCGCCATGGTGCGCGCATTGGCGATGATTTGCGCCTGGTAGGCCTTGAACTCGGGCGCGAGCGCCTCCTTGAACGCGACCGCCTTGGCTGCGATCACGTGCATCAACGGGCCGCCCTGCAGGCAGGGGAATACGGCCGAATTGATCGCCTTCTCGTGCTCGGCGCCGGCGAGGATCAGGCCGCCGCGCGGTCCGCGCAGCGTCTTGTGCGTGGTGCTGGTGACAAAATCGGCGATGCCGATCGGGCTCGGGTACAGGCCGGTCGCGATGAGGCCGGCGTAATGCGCGATGTCAGCCATCAGATAGGCGCCGACCTCGTCGGCGATGGCGCGAAAACGCTTCCAGTCGATCACGCGCGAGTAGGCCGACGCGCCGGTGACGATCATGCGCGGCTTGTGCTCGCGCGCGAGGCGCGCGACTTCGTCGAAATCGATCAGTTCGTTCGCGTCCAGGCCGTAGGCAAACGCGTGGTAGAGCTTGCCCGAGGCATTGACCGAAGCGCCGTGGGTCAGATGCCCGCCGTGCGCGAGCGACATGCCGAGTATGGCGTCGCCCGGCTTGAGCGCGGCCATATACACCGCCTGGTTCGCCTGCGAGCCGGAATGCGGCTGCACGTTGGCGTAGCCCGCGCCGAACAGCTGCTTCGCGCGCTCGATCGCGAGCGTCTCGGCCACGTCCACCTGGGCGCAGCCGCCGTAATAGCGCTTGCCGGGATAACCTTCGGCGTATTTGTTCGTGAGCTGCGAGCCCTGCGCTTCGAGCACGGCGCGGCTGACGTAGTTCTCCGAAGCGATCAACTCGATGTGCTGTTCCTGGCGCTGATTCTCCGCCTGGATCGCCTGCCAGAGTTCGGGATCGACGGTGGCCAGATTGTTGTTGAGCGAGGACATGAAGCTAGGCTTGCAAAATGGAGGAAATGCGATTTTAGCATGCGCAATCGAGGTTTCCAGGGAGCCAATGTGTCTGCTGCCGGAATGTTGTAACTAATTGTTTAAGCGTAGCAAGTTGCCCAATGTCTCATTTTCCGGCGCATGCCTAGAGCGGCCATTGCGCGCTCCGCGCGCCAACCGCGCTTTCTGTACGGATAAAAAGCGCATCCGTACAGAAAACGCGGTTATTGAAAAAGCGAGGACGGACCCGGGGTTTAATACAAGCTCGAGCGCGACAGTTATCAGGCGATGCGCCTGAGCAAGGCCAGCATGCGTTCGAACGTCTTGCCGAAAGGCGGGTACATCAGGAACATGCCGTTCAGCCGCGGCTGGATGAACACGGGTTTTTCCTTGCTGAAGGTGCGAAAACCCCATTCCCCGTGATAAGAGCCGCAGCCGCTCGCGCCGACGCCGCCGAAGGGCTGGTCCTCCTGCGCGATATGCCAGATGCAGTCGTTGATGGTGACGCCGCCGGAAATCGTCTGGCTGAGCACCCGGTCGCGATTCGCGCCGTCCGCGCCGAACCAGTACAGCGCCAGCGGCCGGTCGTGGCGGTTGATGTAGGCGATGGCCTCGTCGAGGCGCTCGTAGGCGAGCACCGGCAGGATGGGGCCGAAAATTTCCTCCTGCATCAGCTTCATTTCGGGCGTCGCGCCCAACACCAGCATCGGCGGCTGCTTGCGCGCGGCGGGGTCGAAGCTTTCGCCGGCCGGATTGATGGCCACGATGCGCGCGCCCTTGGCGCGCGCGTCCTCGAGCAGGCCCTGCAGGCGCGCGAAATGCCGCTCGTTGACGATGCTGGTGTAGTCGGGGTTGGCGGCGAGGCGCGGGTACAGCTTCGCTACCGCGCGCTGCATTTCTGCAACGAAGGCATCGATGCGGTCCTTGGGTACGAAAGCGTAGTCCGGCGCGATGCAGGTCTGGCCGGCGTTGAGCAGCTTGCCGAACGCGAGGCGCGGCGCCACCGTGGCGAGATCGCTCGAAGCATCGAGGATGGCCGGCGATTTGCCGCCCAGTTCCAGGGTCACGGGAGTCAGGTTTTTTGCCGCCGCCTGCGCCACCAGCCTTCCGACCGCAGTGGAGCCGGTGAAGAACAGGTGGTCGAAAGGCAGTTCAGTAAAGGTCTTGCCGGTCTGGGCGTCGCCGACGATCACCGCCATTTCGCCTTCGTCGAAGTTTTCGGCCACCATGCGCGCGAGCAGCTCGGAAAAACGCGGCGTGAGCTCGGACGGCTTGATCATGACGCGGTTGCCCGCGGCAATCGCCGCGACGGCGGGCGCAAGCGCGAGCTGATAGGGATAATTCCAGGGCGCGACGATGCCCACGACGCCCAGCGGCTGGCGCAGCAGGCGGTTGCTCCCCGGGCGGTAGTGCATCGCGGTGAGCATGCGCAGCGGTTTCATCCAGCGCTTCAGATGGCGCTGCGCATGGCGTATGGTTCCGCCCACCAGGACCAGTTCGGCCATCTGCGTTTCGTGCGCCGAACGATGGCCGAAGTCGGCGGAAATCGCCGCGACGATCCGGTCGGCGTATTTTTCGCCCATGGCGGCGAGCCGGTTCAGGCGCTCCTTGCGCACCGCCAGGGTCGGATTCATTTCCTGGGCAAAGGCCGAGCGCTGGCGCTCGAGGACGGCGTACAGGCGCGCGGTGGGTGAATTTTCCATGATGCCTCCTGCTGGTGACTATTACTAGAATAAGAATACACCGGTTCCCGCTTATCGCTGAACTGCGTAACTTCGGTCACATACCCGAGGGCAGGGACAAGCTAGGATTCCGATGTGGTCAAATCTGATACCGAGGAGCTATTCATGAAATCGAATGTAGGCGGCGTGGACAAGATTTTGCGCATCGTGGTGGGCTTGGGTCTGCTTAGCCTCATCCTGATTCTGGAAGGCAATGCCCGCTGGTGGGGGCTGGTCGGCTTGGTGCCGCTTGCGACCGGCGTGGTCAACTTCTGCCCGCTTTACGCGATGCTTGGCATCAATACCTGCCCGGTCAAGGACAAAGCCGCCTGATCAGCAGTCCCCGCTGCTAGGCTCGGCTTCCCCGGCGAACTGCAGCAGCCGCCGCAGCCGCTCGTAGTGGGTTCCTTCCCAGTAGATGCGGCCGCAGCCGGGGCAGAGTTGAAAGCGCGCGTAGGCGGCGCGCACTTTGGGCGGCAGGCGCGCTAGCACCTCGGCCTTGGGCACCTCGCGCAATGCGCCATTGCATTCGCGACAGCGCGTGAACGGCCGCAGACCCGACTGCAGCTGCAATGCGCGCACCACTTCGCGCAGCTGCGACTCCGACTCGGTTGTGCGCACGAAATAGCCGTGGGTGACCAGGCGCTGCTTGAGCAGGCCCTTGTCGCGCGTCAGGATGATGCGGTGCTCGGCGAGGGACGCAGTAATAATTTCGCTGTCGCGGTAATCGTTGCGGTACAGGCAATCGAAGCCGGTCATGCGCAAATGCCGTGCGAGCTTGCCCAGGTGGGTGTCGAGGACGAAGCGCGGTTCGCGCAGCGGCCGCGGCCGCAGGTGCTGCAGCGGCGCGATGTCGAGCAGCTCGAACACCGGATACACCGCGACGCGCTCGCCGCCGCGCAGCACGCGCTCGAAACCGACCGACTCGCCGTCGACCAGGATCAGGTCGACCTCGGTATGCGGCACGCCGATCGCTTCGATCGCGTCCTTGACCGAGCGCGTTCCGGCCACGCTGTAGGCGAAGCTCGCGCGGCGCCGCTGCGGCGGCAGGAAATCGTTCAGTTCCTCGTAGAAGCGGAATTCGGCCGATGCAGCGGGATGCGTCATCGCCGGCTTGGTGCGCTATAGCAGGCGGGATAGCGCCCGGATGTCGGCGTTGCCGCCGGAGACGAGGATGCCGACGCGCTTGCCCGCGAGCGCGTGCCGGCCTTCGAGCTTGCGCTCGAGCAGCGCCGCAGCCGCGAGGGCGCCGGTGGGCTCGACCACGATTTTCATGCGCTCCCAGATCCAGAACATGCTGCGCAGCAGCTCGGCGTCGTTCACGGTCGTCATGTCGTGCACGTAATGCAGCACCAGCGGAAAGGTGATGCTGCCGAGTGACGGTGTGCGCGCGCCGTCTGCGATGGTGTCCGGGTTGCGGCAACTCTGCAGCGTTTTGGTGCGAAAGGAGCGCGTGGCATCGTCCCCGGCTTCGGGCTCGACGCCTATCACCTTGCAGCCGGGGGACCAGCGGCTCGCCGCGACCGCGCAGCCCGAGAGCAGACCGCCGCCGCCGCAGGGCACGAGCAGATAATCGAGCGGCCCCGTCTCGTCGAACAATTCCTTCGCCGCCGTGCCCTGCCCGGCGACGACCTGCGCATGGTTGTACGGCGGGATCACGCTCATGCCGCGTTCCGCTGCGATGCTGGCCGCCAGCTGCTCGCGTTGCGTTGTCTTGGGATCGTAAGTGATGACCTCGGCGCCGTAGCCGCGTGTGGCCTCGAGCTTCACCTGCGGTGCATCGGAGGGCATCACGATCACGGTTTTTACCCCGAGCAGCGAGCCGGCCAGCGCCACCGCCTGGGCGTGATTGCCGGAAGAGTAGGCAAGCACGCCGCTGCGTTTTTGTTCCGGCGTCAGTTGCGACAGCGCATTGAACGCGCCGCGAAATTTGAACGCACCCATGCGCTGGAAATTTTCGCACTTGAAAAATACCTGCGCGCCGCTGCGCGCGTCCACGCTGCGCGAACGCAGCACCGGCGTGCGGTGCGCGTGGCCCTCCAGGCGCGCGGCGGCGTCGGCTATGTCTTGTGCGCTGACGGGAAGGCTGGTCGGGGCGGGGGCGTTCATGTCGAATTCCTATGTGGGCTAGCGTATGGTCAGGGTCAGGCGCGAGTCGCCGCGCAGCAGCAGGATGCGCAGCGGCCGTTCGGACTGGCGCAGGGAGGCGAGCAGCTCCGCCACCGTGCGCACGCGCCTGCGGTTGACGCCGTAGAGCACGTCGCCCGGTTGCAGGCCGGTCTTCGCGCCGGGCGTATGGGGCTCGATGCGGGTGATGATCGCGCCTTCGACCATGCCGTATTGGGGCATGCCCTGCTCGATGTTGGAGACGCGCACGCCGGCGAGCTGCGGCACGGCCTCGCCGGGAATCGCGGTCGTGGTATAGAGCTCGGCGATGCGCAGGTGCAGGTCGAGCGGCCGGCCGCCGCGCTGTACGCGCAGCCCCGCCTCTTCTCCGACCGGAATCAGGCCCATGCGGTTGCGCATGTCGGCCGAGCCGCGCACCGGCTTGCCGTTGACGGCGATGACGATATCGCGCGGCTTCAGGCCGGCCTTTGCCGCCGGCGAACCCGGTTCGACCTTGACTACCACGGCGCCCTCGAGCGAGTCCGCCGCGAGCGATTGCGCCAGATCGTGCGTGAGGTCCTGCGTGACCACGCCGACGCGGCCGCGGCGCACTTCGCCGAAGCGGATGATCTGCTCCATCACGCTGCGCACCATGTTCGAAGGCACGGCGAAGCCGATGCCGGCGCTGCTGCCCGAGGGGCCGATGATCGCGGTGTTGATGCCGATGAGCTGGCCCGCGAGGTTGACCAGCGCGCCGCCGGAGTTGCCGGGATTGATCGAGGCGTCGGTCTGGATGAAATCCTCGTAGCCCTCGATGCCGAGGCCGGTGCGGCCGAGCGCGCTGACGATGCCGGAAGTGACGGTCTGCCCGATGCCGAAGGGATTGCCGATGGCGACCACGAAATCGCCCACGTTGAGCGCGTCGGAATCGCCGAACCTGAGCTCGGCCAAGTCATGCGCGTCGATTTTCAGCACGGCGACGTCGGTGCCCGGGTCGGTGCCCACGAGCTTTGCCTTGAGCGTGCGCCGGTCCTTCAGCGTCACCACGATTTCCTGCGCGTTGTTGATCACGTGGTTGTTGGTGAGCACGTAGCCGCGAGCGCGATCGACGATCACGCCCGAACCGGTGCTCTGCTCCTCGCGCGGGCGGTCCGGAATATTGAAAAAACGCCGGAACAGGGGATCCTGGAACAGCGGGTTGTCTTCCATCGGCGCGCGCGTGATCACCGAAATATTGACCACGGCCGGCGTCACCTGGGACAGCATAGGCGCGAGCGTAGGCAGGCCTTTGACATCGAGCGGCAGCGCCGCCGGGGCGGCGGGGGTGGCGACGAGTAGCAGTAAGGATATCGACGCAAGGCTAAGGAAACGCATCACAGATACTCCGAAAGCAGGGTGCTGCAACCAATTGCGCAAGTATAAGCGGCGCGCAAAGGCTTTGGGAGGCACCGGAGCTACAGGTCGTCCGGCGTATCTATGTCGCGGCAAACGCCGGGGTCGTCCACCTCGATCAGCTTGATCAGATCCGCGTGCTGCTGGAGCAGCGCGCGCGCTCCCGCGTCGCCGCGCAGCGCCAGGAGCTGCGGCCGGAAGCGCGCCGACAGTCCTACGGGATGGCCGCGCTCGCCGCGGTAGGCCGGGGCAACGATGGCTGCTCCCGCGGCCAGTGAGGTTGCGACTTTCTCTATGGTCTGCGGCCGGATGTAAGGCATGTCGGCCAGGGCGATGACCCAGCCGGCGGCATCGCCCGACGCGCCCACTGCGGCGGCGAGGCTCGCGCCCATGCCCTCGTCGGCGTTGGCGCACAGGATCACGGTCGCGCCCGCGTCGCTCAACAAATCGGCGAGCGCGGTGGCACCCGGGCGCACCACGGCGATGACGTGCGGCAGCGCCGCGCGCAGGTTCGCGAGCGCAACTGCGGCGACCGGCGTGCCTGCGGCCAGGCGATGCAGCAGTTTGTCGGAGCCGAAGCGCCGGGAGGCGCCGGCGGCGAGCAGAATGCCGCAAATGTTTGCGGTCATCGCTTATGCGCCGGGGACTTTACCCTTGCGCCGGCAGGTTGCGTGCAGCG
>JAJZPQ010000018.1 GCA_021811085.1 Pseudomonadota bacterium
AACCCGCCCCCCCCCAAAGTCGAGCTGCGCAAGCGCTTAGATCAAAACCGCAGGCCGCTTGCGCCGCGCCCACCGCGCCCTAGCTTTTAAGAAAGACCGTCGTATTGACAAAGTCAATACGACGGTTTAAAGTGATTTATGGACATTAGCTTCGAGCTTCATGGCGACACGTTCCTATGGGATCAGGAAAAAGCAATTCAGAATTTTAACAAACACGGCGTGAAGTTCGAAGAGGCTGCGACCGTATTTGGCGATCCGATGTTTAAACTGGACAACGCTGATCGCAACGACGAGAAACGTGACGCAGCCATTGGCTTTGACGAGAGGGGCCGATTACTTTACGTGGTGCACATCGAGATCGAGGACGAGCACATCCGGATAATATCGGCGCGACGCGCCACTGATGCAGAGGAGTTTTATTATGCTAACTGAGAAACTGAAGAAGCGCCTGACAAAAGACCGGCCGATGACTCCGATTACCTTGCGCATTCCCGTCGACGTGGTCGAGTCGCTGAAAGCGATTGCGCCAAAGCGCGGAATCGCCGGATACCAAACATTACTCAAGCTCTACATCAGCCAGGGCTTGCGCGCCGATGAGGCACAGTTTGCCGGCAGCTCGGCCGAGCGACTGGTCGAAGCCTTAAGGAAACGCGGCGTGTCCAAGAAACTGCTGGAAGAAGCCACGCGAGAATCAGCTCTAAGTTAGGGTCGATTCTCGCGCGAGGCGTTCTACAAAATCGCGATTTCGAGCGGCCGTTTTTTTCTGCATGCAAAGGCCATGCTCAAAAAACCGCAAAACCCGCAAGCCCGCCTCTGGCCTCCGGCCCAAAAGGCTTTACTCTAGTTTTTAGAGGAAGGCCTTTCTCTAAACCCCGGAAAATCTTGGAGCCGCCTAAGCGGCTCTGGGGGGTTCCCCCCAGGACGCCGGAAAAGGCTGGCCCTAGGGCCGTTATTCAACGGTTCCCCGAGCCCCTTTTCGCGGCGCCCTGGTCCAAATTAGGCATGCCGGGCGGGTTCGACGCAAGCGACCGCGCTTCGAGCTTCAAGCGCTTTGCGCGCTCCCATGGCCGGATGCTCTTGGCTTCGGCGCGGCTTTCCATGGTCCCAACTAGCCGCTTCTGCTCTGTGTTGCCCGTGGCTTGCGCCGCGTCGTCTCGTTTGGGTTTGTTCGTCCGTCCAACTCGGGAAGTTTTTACGCCACCAAGTCTCACCGAAAACTAATCTAAATTCGACAAAAAAGACCCTAACAAAGAAAACCAAAAAAGCAAGAGCGAAAAAAAGAAACGCCAACCCGGAGGTTGGCGTTTCAGGAACCGCGAGTTCCAAGTGTCGAATTTAGTCATCGGCGGCAAATTAACTTTCTCGAAATCTCTTAAAGAAGTCAACCCACCCGGACATGGGAAAAATCACTGCGGCTTGATCTTCAAATACTTCCGAAACCGGCTCCTGATGCCATCGTCAAGGCGCGCATATTCCCCCGCGCAGCGCCGCGCTCGTTCCTCGGGCAAACCGACAAACTTGGCGGCGGACAGCCCCCGCGTCTGATTGGCGCCAAAGGCCCAGCACGCAAGGTTGTAAGTCCTCTGGTCGTCCAAGCTGTGCTCGTCGGCCAACAGCCGCTTGACCGCTTCTGGCGAGGATGCGGCTATATCCCGATTTTTCCCAAGCGCCCGGAAAAACCAAATCGTCGGCAGCACCACCGGCACATCGCGCGGCTCCAAGAACTTCACGGAGTAATAGAGCGCGAATTGGTCAGCAACGTCCTCCTCCCTGCCCGTGATCGGCACGCGGTCGATGTCGATCACCGCATGCCCAAGCTCGTGAAGGAAAATTCCCCAGACAACGCCGTCTACGAGTTTGGCAAAATGAGGGCGGTCGAGTCTCGACGCAAAATCTCCGTCGGCCTGAGCCAATTTGGCCACCAACTCAATCATCTCAAAACAGAACACCACCCGCGACCGTTGCGGGT
Organism: Pseudomonadota bacterium; assembly: GCA_021811085.1. Lineage (GTDB taxonomy): Bacteria > Pseudomonadota > Gammaproteobacteria > Burkholderiales > SG8-39 > 2-12-FULL-64-23. The sequence continues at coordinate 1,970 of JAJZPQ010000018.1, forward strand.
CATAAAAAGCGTTTGGCTTTCCGCAAGACTCAAAACCAACGCTCAAGTCGCGGCGCAGATGCAGGCTCGCCTCAGTCAACTGGGCCATGCGCTCCGCCATTCTGGATTGCCGCAGAACGCCTTCCAATTTTGTCTGAAACTCGGTTGCGGGATTGCCGTAAAAGGGAACTGCACGACCCTTATATAGAAATTGCTCGAACGGCAGGGGCCCTAGAGCGTTGGCCGACGAGGCGCCCGCAATGAGCAGGGCAGCAACACAAGACAATTTAAGGCGCTTTGGCAACCGCTTCGGCATGGCCGGGCCCAATGATATCCCACCGCTCCAGAAACTCTTCCGAGTCATACTTTTTCGGCTCCAGCCAAAAAGAGACTTTCCCTGCCTTTTCCGTGCGCAGCGCGAGTTTCTTAACGTCGGCCGGCCGCAAGATGTACGCCTTGGGTATCTTGTAAATGTTATTGACCACGACCCAGTAATTGCCCATGACCTTGGACAAGCTTGACCCAACCGGAACGGGGTTGCGTTTGCTCAACGCCTTCACCTGAACGCCAATAATCTTCGATCCCGCGCAGTCATACGCGATCAGATCAACGCCTCTCGCGTTTCGGGCGGTAGGCATGACGTTCCACCCTCTCAACGAAAGCTGATAGCAGCAGTAATAGAGACCGACGTTTCCAGTTACTTGCGGGTCGGGCTTTGGCGCGTCGTTCATGATATGCACCACCTTGGTCGTTGAAAGTTGACTTCCTCCTGCCCTGCGCTAAAAGTCAGTTTTCACAACAAAAATCGAAAAGGACAACATGACACAATCAGAAATCGAACAAAAACTTGCCTACCTCGAAGAATGGCTCGTGTTCATTACCAATCGAAAATTTTCCGGCGCAAAAACTCTTGAAGACCTTAAGAGGAACTCGGCCATCCTCGACGAAATCAGTAGCGAGATTGACGCCAGAAGGAATGCGGCAACATTACCCAGCAAGTAGATTCTTGATTTGCGCGGCGAGGTTGCCTGCTCTTTCGTCTTTTTCTGGATTGCCGGTCTTCTTGCTCAAATCAACTATCTCACCGTGCAGGATGGAGTCCGCAGATTGCCTTTCTTTGTCATGCTTCGACCGTAGCTCTTTAAGAATCGCTTTGACCGCGATTTGCATAGCTTTAAATTCTGTCTCGCTCATCCCTAGCCTCACTCAAAATGTCGTGGGCCGGATTGTGGCATACTTCCGAGCACATCAACTCCGCGCCCAAAGTGGGCCAACCGCTCCGGGAAAAAGTTGATTTGACTGGCGCTTTGTTTGGGGGCTCCCCCTCACGGATTCGCCACCAAATCTTCCGAAAACCGCGCCAACGCTAGCTCTTGGCGGTTTTCGTTTCTCTTGCGCGGTGGTCCAAGAAGTGGGCCAATCGCGCCATGAAAATCCGCACGCAGCACCTCTACAGCGTCACGATGCAGGCCGAAACGCCGAGTACGTGATAAAGGTTTTACCGCTAGTCGACGCTACTCAGCGATTGATGTAACCCCAACTGTCACTCGTCTTGCTTCTAACTCGAACCGCCGCGACGCCCTCGGAGAAGTCGCTGCTTTGAGCAAACTGCGGCTTTATTACCATGCTGCCTTGCTTGTCGATATACCCCCACTTGCCGGTCGCGGCGTCACCGGCTTGCACTGCCGCCAATCCACTGATAAAACCCCCTTCGCTGTTGAATTGCGGCGCGATCACAGTTTTGCCTTGTTTGTCGATGAAACCCCACCTGCCAGACTTGTCGTTACCGATCTGTACCGACGCGAGCCCTTCGGAAAAAGAAAGAAAATCATCGAACTGCGGCTTGATCACCATGTTGCCTTGTTTGTCGATAAATCCCCATTTGCCAGATTTTTCGTTGCCTTGCCGGACTGCCGCGAGTCCCTCGGAGAAAGGAGAGCCTCGATCGAACTGCGGCTTGATCACCATGTTGCCTTGTTTGTCGATAAATCCCCATTTGGCTGTCTTCCCGGAGCCGATTTGAACCGCCGCCAATCCATCGGAAAACGGGGTCACCAATTCGAACTGTGGCTTGATCACCATCTTGCCGTCCTTGTCGATGAACCCCCACTTGTTGGTCTTGGTGTCGTTGATTTTCACTGCGGCTAATCCATCGGCAAACGAACCCACCAAGTCGAATTGCGGGTTGATCACTGTCTTGCCTTCCTTATCGATGAATCCCCACTTAGCAGTCTTGCCTTCAACGATACGCGCTGGTGCCAATCCATCCGAAAAGGACGTCGCAAATTCGAACTGCGGCTTGATCACTACGTTGCCCTGCTTATCGATGAATCCCCACTTAGTAGTCTTGCCGTCGATGACTTGAACAGCGGCTAATCCATCAGAAAATGAGCTTGCAAATTCGAACTGCGGATCGATCACCATCTTGCCCTGCTTATCGATGAATCCCCATTTCGCAGTCTTGCCCTCGATGACTTGAACAGCGGCTAATCCGTCAGAAAAACTGGATGAATTACTAAATTTCGGATCGATTGCAAAGCGTCCGGTCTGGTCAGTGATTGGAGGACTTGTTTGAGCAGTCGATAGGCTCGACGGTTCCGCTCCCCGTTGGCAACCAAGCAGAAGCGTGCAAAGGACTATCGCAATCAGCGTTCTCATTCTTCGTCACCCCCGTCAATCCCGGACGGCCCCAATCAAATCCGCTCCCTGATTGCGAGCGTTGCTTACACGGGTACTTACTCGGTGGAAAGCAATCGCGTCGTCAGCGTTTGGCCGTAGTAGTTCCATTGACTTGCCCGAATCCGTTAAGTTCCGATCTAACCAGTGCTCGGTTCGATCTGGGGATAGCACGAACGGCATGCGATCGTGAATCTGTCCAAAGGTGTTGTTAGCCGGGCCTTTGCATTCGTGCGCGCCGCCAAGCGCACCAATGAAAAAGGCGACATCGAATGTCGCCTTTTTCGCCTCGACTAGCGCTTTATTTCTTATGGCATTTAACGCAATCGGCCGGCCCCTTCACGCTGAATGCTTTCTTGCCGTCATGGCAGGCGCCGCAGAACTTGCCTTCGTTCATCGCGGCCATGGTGATCTTGTCCTTGCCTTGCTTCATTTCGAACAGCTTGGGTTTGGTGTGGCAATCGGCGCATTTCGCACCCTTGTCCGCGTGTAGTTTGCCATCGAAGTGAACCTTGCCCATGGGGCTAGCAAATTCCAGCGTCTTCCCTGGCGGAACCGCCATGACATTCCCAATCGAAAGCATAAGCGCCACGAATACCGCCAATATTCCCGCGAACTTCATTTGGTCACCCCCTTGCTTGGTTAACAATGAACGAACCGTCAATAGCATAAACGCGGCGTCGGAACATGTCGTTGACCGGACACGCGCATATACCCATACCCATATTGTGGCTTTTTCACGGTCCCTTGTCCACTGTCAGGGGCACGTTGTCAGGGGCACGTGCCGGCCACATCCGAGTTCAAGCTTTCAGCCTGCGCCGCAATTCTTTCGCCAGCAATTCGATCTCCAACGCCGCCACCGAGCCCGCCGCAGGAAAACCGGTGATCGGCGTCTCCACGAACGCGACGCGCTGCCCGATCTGCGCCGACATGAAAGGCACGCCGGAATTCTGCAGCTCTTCCCGGATCTGCGCCGAAACCGCGGTACGCTGGGCCATGGTCAGGACCACCGCATAACGCGGGGACGAGCCCTTGCGCCCGCCCTCGCCGGCGATTTCGCCTAGCAGTTGCGCCGCCTCCATCGCCTCCCTCAAGTCAAACGGCGACGGTTTGCACGGAATCAGCACAAAGTCGGAATGCGCCAGGGCATCCAGATTCTTGCGCCGCCGGTAACCCGCGGTATCGATCACCACTCTTTGATACTCGCCGGCAAGCTTTTCTATGGTCTTGCCTATGCCTTTGCCCGTGTCCTGCAGAACGGGAACACCCAACACCTCCTGCCGGCATACGCTCAAAGAGGCCTGCGGGTCCGCATCGACCAGCACCGTCTTCTTGGTCTGCGACCAATACGCCGCGAGGCAGACCGCGAGCGTGGATTTGCCGCAACCGCCCTTCGTAGAATAGAGCGAAACGATCATAATCGGCTCAGGCCATGGGCTAAGTTCACACCGATTTGGATAGCAGTTCGAAGTGTTCGACCAGGGGCGGGCCGGCGAAATAAGGTCCGACCAGCGCGCGCCATTCCGCGAACGCGGCGGACTGGCGAAAGTCCACGGTGTGGTTTTCCAGCGTCCGCCAGAAAATCATCAACACGTAGCGCTCCGGAGACTCGATCCCCTTATTGATTTTGTAACCCATGCAGCCCTTGGCTTTGGCGATGACGTTCTGGGCGCCTGTTAGGATAGCCGCGTCGAATGCCGCCTGGGTGCCGGGTTTGATGCGGATATCCGCGATTTCGAGGATCATTGCGCGTGTCTCCAGATATTCGTTGCTGGTTGAGGCAGTTCGGGCGCCCCTCGGAACAATCGAATCCAGCTGCAGAATCCGCGCCCTCACGCAGCCTACTACGAAGAAGTCAGGGAATAAAGTCCGGGGTCGGGGCTTCGTTTATAATTTCAACCTTGTATCTCCAGTCTGGTGCCGCGACATGCGTACAAAGTTCATAGCCCTGCTGCTCTGCGCCCTGCTGCTGCCGGCAGCCGCCATGGCCCAGTTGCGGCAAATTCCGGATACCGCCAAGCGCGGCCATATCACGCACATTCAGGACACCATCGTCGAAATCGACGGTCAGCAAATGCGCCTGTCTGCCGGCGCGCAGATCCGCAGCCGGGACAATATGATCATGGTGCCGATGAGCCTGCCGCCGGGCTCGCTGGTCAAATACACGCTCGATGCCATGGGCCAGATACACCGCGTCTGGCTGCTGACACCGGAAGAAGCCGCCGTACCCGACAAACCGGCGCAGTGAACATGGCACAGAAGCTCTACATCAAGACGTTCGGCTGCCAGATGAACGAATACGACTCGGCCAAGATGGCCGACGTGCTCGGCGCGGCCGAGGGCATGGAAGCCACTGCCGATCCGGCCGAGGCCGACGTCATCGTGTTCAACACCTGCTCGGTGCGCGAGAAAGCGCAGGAAAAGGTATTCCACGACCTGGGCCGGGTGAAACATCTCAAGCGCGAACGTCCCGGCCTGATCATAGGCGTAGGCGGCTGCGTCGCCAGCCAGGAGGGCGCCGCCATCGTGGCGCGCGCGCCTTATGTCGATGTGGTGTTCGGCCCGCAGACCCTGCACCGCCTGCCCGAGCTGATCGCCGCGCGCCGGCGCAGCGGCCAGCCGCAGGTCGATATCTCCTTTCCGGAAATCGAAAAATTCGACAACCTGCCGCCGGCGCGGATCGAAGGCGTGTCGGCGTTTGTTTCGATCATGGAGGGCTGCAGCAAATACTGCAGCTTCTGCGTCGTTCCGTATACCCGCGGCGAGGAAGTTTCGCGCCCGTTCGAGGACGTGCTCACCGAAGTGGCGGAACTCGCCCTGGCCGGCGTGAAGGAAGTGACCCTGCTCGGCCAGAACGTGAATGCGTACCGCGGCAGGATCGGCAGCAGCAAGAAAGACAGCGCAGGCGACAGCGCGGATTTCGCGCTGCTCCTGGAATACGTCGCCGAAATCCCCGGGATCGAGCGCATCCGCTACACCACCTCGCACCCCAAGGAATTCACGCAGCGCTTGATCGACGCCTATGCCGCGATACCCAAGCTGGCGCAGCACGTGCATCTGCCGCTGCAATCGGGCTCGGATCGCGTGCTCGCGGCGATGAAGCGCGGCTACACCGCGCTCGAATACAAATCCATCATCCGCCGCCTGCGCGCGGCGCGCCCCGAAGTCTCGATTTCGTCGGATCTCATCGTCGGTTTCCCCGGCGAGAGCGAAAGCGATTTCGAAGCCACCATGAAGCTCGCAGCCGAAATCGGCTTCGACGACTCCTACTCGTTTCTCTACAGCGCGCGGCCGGGAACGCCCGCGGCGGAACTCGCTGACGACACGCCGCAGCCAGTAAAGCAGGCGCGCCTGGCCCGTTTGCAGGCACTGATCGAAGCGCAGGCGGGCGCGATCAGCCGCGCCATGGTCGGCAGCATCCAGCGCGTGCTGGTCGAGGGCGCAGCGAAGAAGAACTCCAGTGAACTCCGAGGCCGCAGCAGCAACAATCGCACCGTGAACTTCGCCGGCCCGCCCGAGCTCATCGGCCAAATGGTGGACGTCGAGATTACCGCCGCGCTGACGCATACCCTACGCGGCGTATGCCGCGTTCCAACCGAGGGCGGCGTATGCCGCGTTCCAACCGGAGGCGACGAATGCCGTGTTCCTCAACCGGGCGGTAAAGTCTGCGCGCACGCGATCGCGCGCGAGAATCCCGTTCCTCAATGAAGCCCAAGCCGGTAGAAGTCACGCTGACGCCGGTGGACAATCAGCGCCTCGCCACCTTGTGCGGCGCGTTCGACGAAAACCTGCGCCAGATAGAAATTGCGCTCGATATCACGATCGCGCGCCGCGGCGAGCGCTTCCTGCTCAAAGGCAGCCCGCGCCAGACCGCGCGCGGCGCCGAAGTGCTCGAACGCTTCTACAACCAGGCCAAGCGCGGCCTAACCATCGACGACGTACAGCTCGGCCTCGTTGAAATCCGTCAGCCGAGCGCGGCCACGGAAGCGCCGGCGCTGCTCACGCGCAAGCCCGACCTGCATGGACGCACCCCGCGTCAGGTCGAATACATGAAGAACATCCTCGAGCACGACATCACTTTCGGCATCGGTCCGGCGGGCACCGGCAAGACCTACCTCGCAGTGGCCTGCGCGGTGGATGCGCTCGAGCGCGACGCGGTCAAGCGCATCGTGCTGGTGCGCCCGGCAGTGGAAGCAGGCGAGCGGCTCGGCTTTCTCCCGGGCGACCTGGCGGAGAAAGTCAATCCCTATCTGCGCCCACTGCACGATGCGCTGTACGACCTCATGGGCTTCGACAAGGTGGGCAGAATGTTCGAGCGCGGCGCGATCGAGATCGCGCCGCTGGCGTATATGCGCGGGCGCACGCTCAACCATTCCTTCATCATCCTCGACGAAGCGCAGAACACCACGCCGGAGCAGATGAAAATGTTCCTCACGCGCATCGGTTTCGGCAGCAAGGCGGTCGTGACCGGCGACGTCACGCAGATCGATCTGCCGCGCGGCAGCAAGAGCGGACTGGTGGAGGCGCGCCGCATCCTCGCGGAAGTGCGCGGACTTGCGTTCACCCAGTTCCTGGCCGAAGACGTGGTGCGCCACCCGCTGGTGCAGCGCATCGTCAACGCCTATGAGCGCCACCAGAGCGAAAACTGAACGCGGCAGCGCTACACTGGAGCTGACCGTGCAGAAAGCGGTGAACTCTCCCGGCCTGCCGAGCGCGGCCGCGCTGCGCCGCTGGCTCGCCGCCGCCCTGACGCAGCGCGCCGCGATCACCGTGCGCTTCGTCGGCAACGCAGAGGGGCGCGAACTCAACCGCGCCTTCCGCGAACGCGACTACGCCACCAACGTGCTCAGCTTCGGCTACGGCGCGAGCGGCCGCCCGCGCGTGCTCGCGGGCGATCTGGTGCTGTGCGCGCCGGTGCTGCGGCGCGAGGCGCGCGCGCAAGGCAAGGCGCTGGCAGCGCATGTCGCGCACCTGACGGTGCACGGCGCGCTGCACCTGCAGGGATACGATCATCAGACGCCGCGCGCGGCGGCGCGCATGGAGGCGCTGGAGGCGAAAATACTCGCGCGACTCGGATTTCCGGACCCCTATGCCGGCGACGCCTGATGAATGCAGGGCGATAGTGGATAATATCGACCTGCCCATCCCCCGCCGCCTGCCGCACACCGCCTATGCATGACGAAAAGAGCCATAAACCTTCGCTGCTCGAACGCCTGTCGGCGCTGATCCTGCGCGAGCCGGAGGACCGCGAGCAGCTGCTGCAGCTGCTGCACTCGGCCTACGCGCACAATCTGCTCGATTCCGAAGCGCTGTCGATGATCGAAGGCGTGCTGCAGGTGTCGGAGATGCAGGTGCGCGACATCATGATCCCGCGCGCGCAAATGGACGTGGTCGACATCGGCGAGACGCCGGACAAGTTCATACCTACGGTGATCTCGACCGCGCATTCGCGCTTCCCCGTGATCGACCGCGAGCGCGACAACGTGCTCGGCATCCTGCTCGCCAAGGACCTGCTGCACTACTACGCCGGCGAGGAAGAATTCGACGTGCGCGAGATGCTGCGCCCGGCGGTGTTCGTGCCCGAATCCAAGCGCCTCAATATCCTGCTGCGCGAATTCCGCGCCAGCCGCAACCACATGGCCATCGTGGTGGACGAGTATGGCGGCGTGGCGGGCCTCGTGACCATCGAAGACGTGCTGGAGCAGATCGTCGGCGACATCGAGGACGAATACGACTTCGACGAGACCGAGGACAACATCCTGCCCGAGTCGAGCGGCCAGTACCGGATCAAGGCGCGCACCGAGATCATCGACTTCAACGAAAAATTCGACACCGGCTTCGACGACGAGGAATACGATACGGTCGGCGGGCTGGTGATCAGCCGTTTCGGCCGCGTGCCCAAACGCGGCGAGAGCATCGTCATCGACGGATTCAAGTTCCAGGTCATGCGCGCCGACAGCCGCCGCGTGCACACCCTGCTGGTGCAAAAGCCGCGGGATCAATGAATCCGGCCGTATTGCGGCAGGCGCGCGCCCCGCTGGCTGCATTCGCGCTAGGCGCGGCCGCAGTGGCGGGCTTCGCCCCCATCAACCTCGCGCTGCTGCCGGTGCTTTGCGCAGCCGGCCTGCTCCGGCTGTGGCAGGCGGAGGCCGCGCCGCGGCGCGCGGCCGCGCTCGGCTTTGCCTTCGGTTTGGGCCTGTTTCTCACCGGCGTGAGCTGGGTCTATATCAGCCTGCACGACTACGGCGACATGCCCGCCGCACTCGCCGCGATCGCGACCTTGCTGTTCTGCGCCTTTCTTGCGCTCTATCCGGCGCTGGTGGGCTATGTGCAGGCGCGGCTTGCCGGGCCGGTCGCGCTGCGCCAGCTGCTGCTCGTGCCGGCGCTATGGACGCTCACGGAATGGCTGCGCGGCTGGATTTTCACCGGATTTCCCTGGCTCACGCTGGGCTATTCCCAGACCGATACGCCGCTGCGCGGCTACGCGCCGCTTGCCGGCGTGTTCGCTCTTTCCTGGCTGGTGTGGCTGTGCGCCGCGCTGCTGCTCGCGCTGCTGCGGCCGTCCAGGCGCGGAGCGGCCGCAGCCGCGCTCGCGCTGATCCTGGGCCTGGGCTACGGCCTGGACCGCATCGAATGGACCCGGCCGCAGGGCACGCCCATCAGCGTCAGCCTGCTCCAGGGAAATATCGCCCAGGACCTGAAATGGGATGCGGGGCGCTTCGCTTCCACGGTGCAGCTGTATCAACGCATGATCGAGCGCTCGGCGGCGCGCCTGACCATCCTGCCCGAGACCGCGATTCCGCGCTTTCTCGACCTGCTCGACCCGGCGCTCGTGCCCGCGCTCGCCGCGAGCGCGCGCCGCCACGGCGGCGATCTGATTGTGGGGGTACCCCTGCGCGACGGCCCCGGGCGCTATTACAACAGCGCGATCAGCCTGGGCAGCTCGCCCATGCAGCGCTACGACAAGGTCCACCTGGTGCCGTTCGGCGAGTTCATTCCGCCCGGTTTCGGCTGGGTGCTGTCGATACTGAAAATTCCGCTGGCGGATTTTTCGCGCGGCAGCACGGCGCAGGCGCCGCTCGCGCTCGCGGGACAGCAAATCGCAGTCGATATCTGCTACGAGGACGCATTCGGCGAGGAGATCATCCGCGCGCTGCCGCAAGCGACGCTGCTCGTCAACGTCAGCAACGTCGCCTGGTTCGGCGATTCGCTCGCGCCGCACCAGCACCTGCAGATTTCGCAGCTGCGCGCGCTGGAAACCGGCCGCGCCATGCTGCGCGCCACCAATACCGGCATGACCGCGATCATCGACCATCACGGCCGCGTCAGCGCCGTGCTGCCGGCCTTTACTCAGGGCGCATTGACGGGCAGCGCGCAGGGGCGCAGCGGCGCCACGCCATACGTACGCTGGGGCAACGCGCCGCTGCTCGCACTGGCGCTCTCGGCCTGCGGCGTGTACGCGCTGCGCTATCGAAAGTCGGCTGCGCACACATGATTGAATATGTATATCGTCTCAAATGCCGTCGCATGCCACGAAGAAACTTGCGCGCTCGCGCGCGCCAACCGTGCTTTCTGCACGGATGAAAACCGCATCCGTCCGGAAAGCACGGTTATTGTTAACACCAAACAGAGCGGGGGGTTATCCAATAGAACCTTTGAAAAACAGCGTCGCATTAGGCGGTCACGCAAATCAAAGACAAGGATAAGTCATGAACCCGCGCCTAAGCGTACTCGACCAATCGCCCATCATCAGCGGGCACACGCCGGCGCAGGCCGTCGCCGAAACGGTGAAGCTGGCGCAGGCGGCCGATGCGCTCGGCTATCACCGCTACTGGCTCGCCGAGCACCATGCGGTGGCTGCGCTCGCCGATCCCTGCCCGGAAATCCTGCTCACGCGCGTGGCGAGCGCGACGGCGCGCATCCGCGTCGGCACCGGCGGCGTGCTGCTGCCCTACTACAGCGCGCTCAAAGTGGCCGAGGTGTTCCGCATGCTCGAAGCGCTGTTCCCCGGGCGCGTCGATCTCGGCCTGGGCCGTGCGCCCGGAGGCGACATGCTGACCGCGCAGGCCCTGTCCAACGACCAGTACTCGGCGGCCGACCATTTCGCCGAGCAGGTGCAGGACCTCGTCGGCTTTCTCGACGACGCGCTGCCCGCCGACCATGCGTACGCGCGGGTGAAGGCGATGCCGGCGGGACCGACCGCGCCCGCGGTGTGGCTGCTGGGTTCGTCCGATTACAGCGGCGCGCTTGCGGCCGCGCTGGGGCTGCGCTTCGCGTTTGCGCATTTCATCAATGCGCACGGCGGCGATGCCGTGACGCGCGCCTACCGCGCGCGCTTTACGCCCTCGGCGCGCGAGGCCGCGCCGCACGCCATCGTGTGCACCTTCGTCATCTGCGCCGAAACCGCGGACGCGGCGGAAAAGCTCGCCGCCAGCGTAGACCTGCGCCGGCTGCACATGGCGCAGGGCCTGAACACGCCGATACCGACGCCGGCCGAAGCCTGCGCGCAGACCTACTCCGAACGCGAACTCGCCTACATCCGCTCGCAGCGCGCGCGCACGGTGATCGGAGATCCGCGCCAGGTGCGCGGGCGGCTGCTGCAGTTGCGCGAGCAATTCGAGGCCGATGAACTGATGATCCTCACGATTACCGGCGACTACGCCAGCCGCCTCAAGTCCTACGAACTGCTGGCGCAGGCATTCGGTCTGCAGTGAAAACCTCGCGCAATCTGACGCTCAGACTCGCTGCGCCTGCGGACGCGGCGCCGATCGCGTTGATGTCGCGCGAGCTCATCGAGGCCGGCCTGCCCTGGTCATGGACGCCCGAGCGCGTGGCGCGCAATCTCGCGCAAGCCGACACCCTGGTGCTGACCGCGCGCGACGGCGCGGCCCTTGCCGGCTTCGCCATCATGCAGTTCGGCGAGGAGCGCGCGCATCTTTCGCTGCTCGCGGTGCGCCCGGATTGCCGGCGCCAGGGCGTGGCGCGGCGCATGCTCGAATGGCTGACCGCGTCCGCGCTCACCGCGGGCATCGCCAGCGTGCAGCTCGAATTGCGCGCGTCCAATCCGGATGCGCGCCGTTTTTATCTCAGCCAGGGATACGCCGAAACCGCGCGCATCCCCGGCTATTACCGCGGCCTTGAAACCGCGCTGCGCATGCGGCGCGACATTCGCGTCAAAGCGTAGGAGCGAGCCTACTCGCGAATTCGTCGAATTCGCGAGCAAGCTCGCTCCCACAACGCTACATCGAGATCGAGCCCTCGCGAAAATCGGTTTTGTCCAGCCACACGTTGAGCAACACCGGTTTGCCGGCCTTGGCCGCGGCGCGCGCGCGCGCCAGCGCTGCGGGCGCATCGGCGGTCTTGGTCAACAGGATGCCCTCGGCGCCGAATCCGGCGGCGACCTCGTGGTAGGCGCTGCGCGCGAGCACCGTGCCTACGTCGTCGTGCAGCATTTTCACTTGTTCGCGCGCAATCTGGGTCCAGCCCGCGTCGTTGCCCACGACGGCGATCACCGCAATGCCGTGGCGCACGAAGCTGTCGAACTCCATCAGGCTGTAGCCACAGGCGCCGTCGCCGTAAATGATCCAGACTTCGCTGCCCGGGCGCGCGAGCGCCGCACCCAGCGCGAAGCCCGCGCCCACGCCCAGGGTGCCGAACACGCCGGGGTCGAGCCAGGACAAAGGCGCGCGCGGGTGCAGGATGTAGGAGGCCGTGGCGACGAAATCGCCGCCGTCGGCCACCATGACTGCGTTCTCGCCCGCCGCCTGCTCCAGCGCGCGCAGGAACGCGATCGGATTGACGTGCTCGCCTTGCGTTTGCGCCTGCTCCTCGATTTCGGCCTCGCGCTGCAGATCGCGCGTGCGCAGTTCCTCGATCCACGAATTCCAGCGCCGCCCGGACTGCGCCAGCAGCGGCGCCAGGCGCTCGAGGAACAGTCCCGCGTCGCCGATCGCCGCAATGTCCGGCCTGCGATTCATGCGCGCGTCCTTGGCGCTGCGATTGGCCGCGATCAGCTTGGCGCTGCGGCGCACGTGCCGGCCGTAATCGAGACGAAAGTCGCAGGGCACGCCGGCGAGCAGCACACAGTCGGAGGCGCGCAGGGCCGCGCGGCGCTGATGCCGCATCTGCAGCACATGATCGCTCCCGAGCAGGCCGCGCGCCATGCCGGACAGATAGACGGGAATGCCGAGCTGCGCCACGGCCGCGGCAATGCGCGCCGCCTCGGGCGCGAGCGCCAGCGCCTGGCTGCCGATCACGAGCAGCGGCCGCTCGGCGCGTGCCAGCGCCGCCGCCGCTGCCGCCACGCTGCGCTCGCGCGCAGACGGCGGCGCGACGCTGCGCACTTGCGGCGCCACCGCCGCGTTGCTGCCGGCGAATATTTTTTCGACATGGCGGTTGAGATAGAAGCGCAGCAGCCGATCGGGGATGCTCGTCCCCTTGCCCGCGGCATCGGCATACCACTGGCGTATGCTCGTTTCGTCATACAACAGGTCGACCGGGCACTCGATACACACCGGACCGGGCACGCCGCTGCGCGCCACCGCAAACGCCTCGTCCACCGCCGGACCGAGTTCGCGCACGGCGCGGATCTTCGTGAACAGTTTGACGTGCGGCGCGATCAGCGGGCGCTGGTCTATGTCCTGCAGCGCGCCGCGGCCCTGCAACGCAGTCGGGGCAGCACCGCCGAACAGAACCAGCGGCGATTGCGCGAGTTGCGCGTTCTTGAGCGCGGTAATGGTGTTGCTCAGACCGGGCCCGGCGGTCACCGCGGCGACGCCAGGCACGCCGGAGAGGCGCGCCACCGCATCGGCAGCGAACACCGCCGTCGCCTCGTCGCGCACATCGACGATGCGGATGCCGCGCGCCTTGGACGCGGTGAGTATGGGCGAGATGTGGCCGCCGCACAGCGTGAACACGAAGCGCACCCCTTGCGCCGCCAGCGCGGCCGCAACGCGCTCGCCGCCGTGCGTGGCGATCGCTTCCATTTTCACTCGCCTTTCTCCTTCGCCAGGTGCTGCTGCACCAGCAACCTGTAGTCGATCTTGCCGACGCGCGTCTTCGGCAGTTCGGCGCAGAATTCGATCTCGCGCGGGCAGGACCACTTGATCAGCTGTTCGCGGCAATGTTCGATCAGCGCGCGCTCGGTCTCGGCGCCGGCCTTTGCCGCATCCTTGAGCACAACGAAGGCCTGCACCCGCTCCACTTGCGCCGGGTCCGGCACGCCGGCGACGCAGGCCTCGGCCACCAGCGGATGCTGGTACAGCACGGCTTCGACTTGCGCCGGATAGACGTTGAAGCCGGAGGACTTGATCATGCGCTTCAGGCGCACGGTGAAATAGAAAAAACCGTCCGCATCCATCCTGCCGAGATCGCCCGTGTGCAGCCAGGTGCGGCCATCGGCGTGCACTCTCAGCGTCTCGCGCGTCGCTTCGGGGTCGTCGAGGTAAGCTTGCATCACCGTCGGACCGCAGATGCAGATTTCACCCTCCTCGCCGGGCGGGACTTCCTCGCGGGTTTCGACGCGGCAGATCTTGACCAGCATGTCCGGCAAGGGCACGCCGATCGAGCCTTCGCGATATTCATCGAGCGGCGTCGCCATGACTGCGCTGACCGCCTCGGTCAAGCCATAGCCTTCGAGCAGCTTCACCCGGCCCCCACTCTGCGCGACGAGTTTCTCGAAGCGCTCCCTCACCGGCCGCGGCAGCGTATCGGCGCCCGAAAACGTGCCGCGCAGGCAGGACAAATCGACCTTTGCCAGAGACGGGTCGCGCGCGAGCGCCTCGTACAACGTCGGCACGCCTACCAGCCAGTTGGGCCGCTTGGTACGCAGCAGCTTCGCCACCACCTCGGCGCTGAACATCGGCACCAGGATAGCCTTGCCTCCAGCCATGAACATCATGTTCACGCATACGCCCAAGCCGAAACCGTGAAATATCGGCAGGATAGCGAGCATGGAATTGCGCTCTCGCATCGCGCCCCACGCCGCGACCTGCATGCCTTCGGCAACGAAATTGAGGTTCGACAGCAGGATGCCCTTGGGCAGGCCGGTCGTGCCACCGGAGAACAGGATCGCCGCAGAATCGTGCGTGCTCGCCGCCGCGCGCGCTGCCACTGGAACGTGGGCGGTCATCAGCTCGCTCCACCAGCGCACGCGCGCATCGGCGGGCACCGGCGCGATCTTGCGCCCCTTGGTCAGCCAGAAACCGAACTTTTTCAGCGGCGCCAGGTAATCCGGAATGCGCGCGAGTATCAGCGTCTCGAGCGGCAGCTTCGGCTTGATGCGCGCAAAGCGGTCGTAGAACGCGTCCAGCGTCAGCGCGATGCGTGCGCGGCTGGCGTTGAGATAGTGCTCGATCTCGGGCGCGGTCGACAAAGGATGGATCAGCGCCGGCACCGCGCCCAGTTTGTTCGCGGCGTAGAACGCGATCACCCCCTGGGGCGAAGTCGGCATCGAGATCAGGATGCGCTCGCCTCGCGCCAGCCCGAGCGCGGCGAGCGCATCGGCACAACGGTCTATGGCCACGAGAAACGCGCGGTAGGTCGACGTGGTGTCGAGAAAGTCCCAGGCGATAGCGTCGGGCACGCGCGCAGCCGTTGCGGCCACGGCCTCGTACAACGTCACCTCGGGATAGCTCAGGCTGTGCGGCAACTTGCCGTAAAAGCGCAGCCAGGGACGGTTCTCGGTCATCGGGGTCTCAAAAAAAACCGGCGCACCTGTCGCGCCGGCGCGCACGGCGTATTTTCGCGCTGCAATCCTACACCCGGCGCGCCGATAGCGCTGCAATCCAACCCCACATGTTCTATGATCGCGGTGTTCCCGCGTGCTCTTGATGATAATCAAATTGTCGGGGCCGATTTTGGTCGAGACTGCATTCTGATCAACAGGGGTTGACCGTGAAGATCGAGAAACCCGGCAACTTGGCAGGCGACTTCTGGGGTGGTTTGGCTGCGATGCTGGTCGCGCTGCCATCGGCCATCGCGTTCGGCGTCACTGTCTACGCTTCACTCGGCGGTTCCTTCGCGGCCTACGGAGCATTGGCCGGCATCCTTGGCACCACCGCGCTGGGCCTCGTCGCCTCCGTCGCCGGCGGCACCCAGCGCCTGATCACTGCACCCTGTGCGCCGGCGGCGGCCGTGCTCTCGGCCTTCGCCATCCAGCAGGCGGCGCAGGGAACGCCGGTTGCGACCATCCTCCTGCTGTTGGTCGTTCTGGCGCTGATGACCGGCATGTTGCAGATGATATTCGGCTTCGTCGGCCTGGGGGGGCTGATCAAGTACATGCCTTACCCCGTGGTCAGCGGCTACCTTTCCGGCGTCGGGCTGATCATCATCGGCAGCCAGGTGCCCAAATTCCTCGGTGCGCCTACCGGCACGCCCCTCTGGGATGCGCTTACGGCGCCGGCCATGTGGTTGTGGCAAAGCATCGTCGTCGGCATCGTCACCATTACCGTGATGGTGCTGGCGCCGCGGGTGACCAAGGCCGTGCCGGCCGCCATCCTGGCGCTGCTGGCGGGAACCGCAAGCTATTTCGGCTTGTCGTTGATCGACCCGGCGATGCTCGTGCTCGACAAGAATCCACTGGTGATCGGCGCGATGGGCGGCGGCGGCGGCGGCGGCGGCTTCATCGAGGGCATGACCGCACGCTGGCAGGGAGTGCAAGGCATGGGCCTGCGCGACCTCAGGAACCTGCTGGTGCCGGCCCTGACCTTGGCCGTGTTGTTGTCTATCGATACCCTGAAGACCTGCGTCGTGCTGGATGCACTGACGCGTTCGCGCCACGATTCGAACCGCGAGCTCGTCGGCCAGGGCCTGGGGAACCTCACTGCTGGCCTGATCGGCGGCATGCCTGGCGCCGGCCAGATGGGCGCCACCATGGTCAACATGTCCAGCGGCGCCGTCAGCCGCATGTCCGGCGTCATGGAAGGCGCACTGGCGCTGATCGCCTTTCTCGCGCTCGGCGGGCTGATCGCGTGGGTCCCGGTCGCGGCGCTGGCGGCGATCTTGATCATCGTCGGCCTACGCATGATCGACCGCCACAGCTTCCAGTTCCTGAAATCCAGGAGCACCATCTTCGATTTTATCGTCATAGTCGCCGTGGTCACGGTGGCGCTGACGGTCGGTCTGATCCCGGCATCCGCCACCGGCATCGTGCTCGCGATCGTCTTATTCGTCCGCGAACAGATCGGCGGCCAGATCGTGCGGCGCAAAGTCTACGGCAACCAGTCCTTTTCCAAGCAGATTCGCCTGCAAGATGACATGGCGATACTCGAGCAGCGCGGCGACCAGGCGGTGATCTTCGAGTTGCAGGGCAGCCTTTTCTTCGGCACCGCCAATCAGCTGTACACGACCCTGGAGCCGGAGATCAAGGCGCGCAAGTACATCCTGCTCGACATGTCTCGCGTGCAGACGATCGACGTCACCGCTGCGCACATGCTGGAGCAAATTCGCGACATGATGGCCGAAAAGGGTGGCTTTCTCGTATTCGCCAAGTTGCCGCAAAATCTGCCATCCGGACGCGACATGCAGCAATACATCGACCAGATGGGCTTGGCACCATACAAGAGCGCAGCAAGGATTTTCGACGAACTCGACGCCGCGCAGGAGTGGGTCGAGAATCGGATACTCAAGGAAGCCGCGCTCGATCGCGCCGAGGAGAAGCTGCTTGACCTGCAGGAACTCGGACTGTTTAAGGGGCGCAAGGAGGCGACGCTGGCGGCACTCGAGCTTCGGCTCGACAAGCGCTCCTTCAAAGCCGGCGAAAAGATATTCACCCGCGGCGATGCGGGCGACGAGCTGTTCCTGATCCGCAAAGGATCGGTACGCATCATGCTTCCGCTTGAGAGCGGCAAGACACATCACGTCAGCAGCTTCGGCCGCGGCGACTTCTTCGGTGAAATGGCCTTCCTCGACGGCGACTCCCGCTCGGCCGACGCCGTCGCTTTCACCGACGTCGATTTATTTGTTCTATCGCGCAAGACCTTCGACGCCTTCGCCGATGAACACAAGAAGGCTTCGCTGAAACTGATGGAAGGCCTCGCCAGCATGCTGGCCAGCCGCCTGCGCTACGCCAACACGGAACTGCGCGCGCTGCACACGTAGCATCACCCCGGTCGGACCAGAAATTGGACTGAAGCGTTGATAAGAACGTTTCATGACAATTTCATGGGCAACAGGTACCATGGGTCCCGCATCCGGCAGCCCAAGTCAAACAAGCAACTGCGCTAAGACGCAGATTTTCCATCTCACAGAAGGAGACCACCCGTGCAGTCCAACATCGAGTCGCATTACGTCAACAGCCCCGGCCGCAATGGCATCGCGCTATCCGCCGCGCTAGCCCTGGGTCTCGCCCTGGCTTTTCCCGCATCCAGCAGCTACGCCGCAAGCGAAGCGCAGCCGAAGGCCAAGGCCGTGGCCCACAAGGCGGTCAAGAAGGAAAAAGTGGTGTTCCAGGTTTCCGACGGCGACCCGCAGAAATGGAACCTCGCATTGAACAACATTAAGAACGTGCAGGATGCCCTGGGCAAGGACAAGGTCGATGTGGAACTCGTCGTCTACGGCCCGGGGATCGGCATGCTCAAGATGGAGTCCCCGGTAGGCAACCGCGTCAACGATGCTGCCGCCAACGGCTCCAAGATCGTCGCCTGCGAAACCACGATGCACGCACTGAAACTGAGCAAGGACGATATGCTCAAGAGCATCGGTTACGTCCCTGGCGGCGTAATCGAACTCATGAAAAGAGAAAAAGAAGGCTGGGCCTATATCCGGCCGTAGCCGCATGCACCGGGCGGGTTCGACCCGCCCGGATCCCCACTGTTTTTTTGATCGACTCCTGGCCTACCCGGGCGGGGCCTGCTTGCCAGGCACTGGCGGCGGGCCTAGCATTTTCGCATTGCCACCCTATCGGAGATCGCTATGACGCGACTGATCGCGCTGGTGCTGGGATTGCTGCTTGCGCTGCCCGCTGCCGCGGACGATGGGGCGAGCGTCGTGCAGGCAAAGGGGAATTTCGCCGACGTCAAGGACGATCTGGTCACGGCGATCGAACAGCGCGGGCTGGTCATCAATTCCACCTCCCACGTCGGCGACATGCTCGAGCGCACCGGGCGCGATTTGGGCAAGACGAAGCGCATCTACGACCAGGCCGAAGTTCTCAAATTCTGCAGCGCGACCGTGTCGCGCGCGATGATGGAAGCCGATCCGCGCAACCTGGTTTATTGTCCCTACACCATCGCCATCTATACGCTGCCGGGAAAGCCCGGCGTGGTCTATCTGGCCCACCGCAAGTACGCTCGCGGCGCGGCGCTCAAACCGGTAGCTGAACTGCTGGATGGCATCGTCGCCGATGCAGTGAAGTAAGAACTCACTTAGGGACCATTACTGCGCGAGAAAATGTCCCTCAGGCGGGCGCGGACCTTAGAATTGCCGCACCCTCGGCTTGCCCTAATTCCTTGCCCGCTTAGTAACTTGCGTGACATCGGTCCGCATCAGGGCGCGCTCAGATCAGGGTATACCCCAAGGCCTTTCTCATTATGAAATTGGTAGCATCGCCGTTCGCGAAATGCGCGCGTGCAGTGTTTTCGCATCCAAATCAATTATAGGAGGAGTAAACCCGTGGCAAATCAGAATTCGTCGGACAAAACAATCGGCCGCCGCAGCGTGCTCAAGGCCGCAGCCGCGGCCAGCGTACTGCAGCTCGGTGCGCCGTTCATCCGCAAAGCGAGCGCCGCAGAGCCGGTGTTGATCGGCCTGGACAACCCGCTCACCGGAACTTACGCGATTAACGGCAAGAACGAACTGAACGGTTGCGAACTCGCGATCGAGCAGATCAACGCCAAGGGCGGTATCCTCGGCCGGCCGGCCAAACTGCTGGTCGAAGACTCGACCAGCGGCGACGCGGGCACGGCGGTGCAGAAGGCGCGCAAGCTGATCGAGCGCGATAAGGTTAATTTTCTGGTAGGCAACATCAATTCCGCGCTGGCCTTGGCCATGGCACAGGTGGCCTACGAGAAGGGTGTGCTGCATATCGTCCCGGGCGGTCATACCGACGCAATCACCGGCGCCACCTGCCACTGGAATGTGTTCCGCGTGTGCAATACGACGCAAATGGAAGCCAACGCGGTGGCCGGCACGCTGATCAAGGACTTCGGCAAAAAATGGTATTACATTACTCCTGACTATGCCTTCGGCCATACGCTGCAGGCAGGTATGGAAAAGGCAGCTGCGGCGCTAGGCGGCACCAAAGTGGGGGGCGACCTTACTCCGCTGGGCACGACAGACTTCTCCTCCTATTTGATCAAGGCGCAGGCGGCGAAGCCCGACGTCATCATTTTCCTGGTGCAGGGCGACGACATGCTCAACGCGCTCAAGCAGGCCGTGCAATTCGGCTTGGACAAGCGTATCCACCTCGCCGGGGCCCAGCAGGAAATGGAGCCGCTCGAGGGCCTCTCTCCCGAGGCGCGCATCGGCACCTGGGTGTTCGAATGGTACTGGAATCAGCCCGGCGTGCCGCATGTCGCCGAGTTCGTCGCTGCGATCAAAAAGAAGACCGGACGCGTGCCGACCGCGCGCACCTGGTTCGGCTTTGTTTCCACATGGACCTGCGCCCTCGCCGCCAACACTGCCAAATCCCTCGATGCGGTAAAGATGGCCAAGGCGCTGCAAGACTTCAAGCTCCCGCCCGAGATCGCGCTGATGCCTAACGGTGCGTTCTATCGCGCCGGTCAGAACCAGCTCATCGGAGACCTGTACGTGGGTAACGCGCAGGCCAAGGGCAGCGCACCGGACGATCTGTTCCACGTGACCAACGTGGTCAAAGGTACCGATGTTGCGGGTACCCTGGCAGAAACCGGTTGCAAGATGGTCTGGCCCGCCTGACCCAGGCGGTATCACCAAGTGCTAGCGCGGCGCGCAAGCGCGCCGCGCTAATCTAGTGTCTTCCATTAACCATTGCGGATATGCCTGGCGGGCGCAGGCCCGGTCCGGCGTTCCCGCGCGCGATGTGTAAATTTATTAGGTGCGGCAACTGAATGTCACAATTACTTTTCTTCAACGTCTTTAACGGACTGATCGTCGGCGCGTTCTACGCGCTGATGGCCCTCGGCCTGTCGCTGATCCTGAACCTCAGCGGCGTGATCAACTTCGCCCACGGCGGCTTCCTCGCCATCGGCGCCTATCTCGCCTACACGCTCATGCCCTATGTCGGTTTCTGGGGCGCGCTCGTGGTGGCGCCGGTCCTGACGGCGGCCATCGGCCTGCTGGTCGAGCGCGTGCTGATCCGCCGCCTCTACGGGCGCGACCCGCTCTACAGCCTGCTGCTTACCTTCGGTCTCGCCTACGTGTTCGAGGACGGAACCCGCTACATCTGGGGCGCGCAAAGCCTGCCCTATCCGATCCCCAGCTGGCTCACCACGCCGCTCAGCACCGAATACTTCTTTCTCACCGGCTACCGCCTGTTCATGGTCGCGCTGGTAGGCATAGCCGTCGGCGCACTGTTCTACATCCTGAATCGCACGCGCCTCGGCATGCGCATCCGTGCCGGCACGCTCGATTTGGAAACCGTCTCGGTGCTCGGCGTCAACGTGCGCATTCTGCGCAATCTCAATTTCGGCCTCGGCATCTATCTCGCCGGTCTGGCCGGCGTGCTGGCGGCGGGCATGCTCGGCCTGCAGCCCACTATCGGCACATCGCTGATCATGCCGAGCTTCGTCGCCATCATCGTGGGCGGTCTGGGCAGCCTGACCGGTACGCTGCTCGGCGGCCTGCTGATCGGCGTTGCTTCGGGTATCACGACGGTATTTTTTCCCTCGGCGACCGAAGCGGTTATCTACGTGATGATGGGAGCGGTTCTGCTGATCCGGCCGCGCGGCCTCCTCGGTGAAGAAGGGAGGACCCAATGAACGGCATAAACAAGCAGACCGCCAATGCGCTGATCTGGCTCATGCTGCTGACCATGCCCTACTGGATGGGCGCAATCGGCGGCTACACCGAGCTCGGCAGCCGCGTCATCGTACTGGGCCTGGCCGCAATGGCACTCAACTTCCTGCTCGGCTTCACCGGCGTGCTTTCCTTCGGCCATGCCGCGTACTTCGGCCTCGGCGCCTACGGCACCGCCATGACCATCAAGTACCTGGTGCCGAGCACGCCGCTGGCGATTCTGGTCGGCGTCATCGTCGGCACCATCGCCGCTGCGATCATCGGTGCGCTGATCGTCAAGCGGCGCGGGACCTACTTCGCCATGGTCACCATCGCTTTCGGCCAGGTGTTCTACTTCGTCGCCTTCCGCTGGAACGAAGTCACCGGCGGGGACGACGGCTTGACCGGTTGGACGCGCCAGGCGCTGCACCTCGGGTTCGCCAACATCGACATCCTCGGCAACGACAAGGCGTTTTATTACCTGGCGCTCGCCGTGTTTGCCGTCGCCGTCGGCATCATGGCGCTGCTGCTGCGCTCGCCCTTCGGCCGTACGCTGATTGCGATCCGCGAGAATGAGCAGCGCGCGCGCTTTCTCGGCATCGCCGTGGAGCAGCACATCTGGCTTGCGTTCGTGATCTCCTGCCTGTTCGCGAGCCTGGCCGGCGCGCTCTATGCGCTGCTCAACAATTTCACCGACCCGCGCGCGCTGCGCTGGGATCTCTCCGGCAACTTCGTCATCATGGCGGTGCTCGGCGGCATGCGCTCCTTCTGGGGTCCGCTGGTCGGCGCCGCAATCTTCGTCGTGTTGCAGGACTACGTCTCCAGTCACACGGAGAACTGGATGTCCTTCATCGGGATGTTCTTCGTGCTCGTGGTGCTGTTCTTCCCGCGCGGCGTGCTCGGCATCATCAAGCGCAAGGTGGCGCAATGAGCCTGCTCAAAGTACAGAACGTCTCACGCCATTTCGGCAGTCTGATTGCCGTCAATGGCGTCTCGCTCACGGTCGAGCCGGGCGAACTGCGCGCGGTGATCGGTCCCAACGGCGCCGGCAAGACCACGTTCTTCAACCTCGTCAGCGGCTTTTTCCCCCCGACCTCGGGCCGCATCCTGTTCGACGGCCGGGACGTCACCGCGCTGCCGCCGCACAAGCGCGTAGCCATGGGCATGGCGCGCACGTTCCAGATCACCCAGATTTTCCCGGAGCTCAGCGTGCGCGAGAACCTGCGCATCCCGGTGGAGGTCGCGGCCGGCCTGCGCCTCAGTCCGTGGCTGTCGCGCGACGCCGACGGCGAATTGCGTGCGCGCGTGGTCGACCTCATGGAGATGGGCGGACTCACCGACAAGGCAGACCGCCTCGTGGGCGAACTGCCGCACGGCGACCAGCGCGCGACCGAGATCATGATGTCGCTCGCGCTCAAGCCGCGCCTGCTGCTGCTCGACGAGCCGACCGCCGGCATGGGCGACCAGGAAACCTACGACATTACGCGCCTGATCCGCCGCCTGCACAAGGATCAGGGACTCTCCATCGTGCTGATCGAGCACGACATGCGCGTCATCTTTCATCTGGCCGATCGCATCATGGTGCTGGCCGAAGGTTCGGTGCTGGCCGAAGGCACGCCGGACGAGATCGGCGCGAACGAATTGGTGCAGGCAGCTTATTTGGGGAAGGCGGCATGATGCGGCGGAGCAGGGGTCCCGCCCACGGCCAAGTGGGGAACGGAAGGGGCCCCCACCCTTCCTCGGCGACCCGCGATCATGCCGGGCAATCGCCGACGGCGCACAGCTTAATGCACAGAATAGGATCGGAGGCGATAACATGACGAAAGTGCTCGAAGCGGAAGCGCTGCACACGTTCTACGGCAAAAGCCACATCCTTCACGGCGTGACCATGGAGGTGCGCGAAGGCGAAATCGTCACGCTGCTCGGACGCAATGGCGCGGGCAAGACGACCACCTTGAGGAGCCTGGTCGGGCTCACGCATGCGCGCGAGGGCGCGGTGCGCATCCTCGGCCATGCGACCACCGACTGGCCGTCCTACCGCATTGCGGGGCTGGGCGTGGGCTACGTGCCGGAAGGGCGGCGCATTTTCGCCAATCTGACGGTGGAGGAGAACCTCAAGGTGCCGGTCGATCGTGCCGGACCGTGGAACATCCCGCGCGTCTACCAGTTGTTTCCGCGCCTGGCCGAGCGTAAATCCAACAAAGGCCGGCAGCTCTCCGGCGGCGAACAGGAGATGCTCGCGATTGCCCGGGCGCTGCTGCTCAACCCGAAAATATTGCTGCTCGACGAGCCCTCGCAAGGTCTTGCGCCCATCATCGTGCAGGACGTGTTCAACGTCGTCGTCGCCATGCGCAAGGAAGGCATGTCGGTGTTGCTGGTCGAGCAGAATGTGCGTGCCGCGGTCGAGATCGCCGACCGCGCTTACGTGCTGGACGACGGCAAGGTCGTGTACGAGGGACCTGCTGCCGAGTTCGCCCAGGACGAGGAACGGGTGCGTGCGCTCGCCGGCGCCAGCGCCGAGAAATGGGAAGAGGTCGAGTAATTTCCTAGCCTAGCAGCGGGGTGCAGGCGTTCGCTTGCGCCCCGCTACGCGCTGTCCGCGCGCGATGTATTATCTGCCGGCCTTGACCTGTCTCGGTCCGTGCCGGAACATTTCTATTCTTCGTGACCTGCGTCAACCCGAGGCGCTTCGAGCTGGCGCATTAATATAGGTGCTGCAAACGGTCGTATCCTTGCGATTGCTTTGAGTTCCAACCCGAAGTATCCTCAGTTCCCCGACCACGGCATGGCTACACCTGAAGCGTTGCTCGGGCCGCGCACAACGGACTTCAACGAAGAAAAAGCGATGGGCTGCCCATACACGCGATTCACAGCATCGGACCTAGCGCGGCCTATGGGCGGCGCTTGCCGCCGGCGCCGAAGCGGATCAGCATGAGCACGCCATCGCGACGCGCAAGCACGGCCGCAAAGCAGCTGCCTTGGCCCGCTCCGCCTTATTTCGAGTTCGCGCTCGAACGGGACGGCTCCGGCTGGGACGACTGCGTGCTGACGTTCCGCGACGGCACCAAGTCCAGCGGCCGGCTGTACAGCTTCGAGGCGGATGCCGCCGAGCTGAGGTTCGAGCCGCAAGGCGGACGCGAGCCGGTCAGCATTCCGTTTTCCATTCTGCTGAAACTGTACTTCCCCCGGCCGCTGGCGCTGCGGCGCGAAACCCTGCCGGCGGCTGCCACCGCTGCCGAGACCGACAGGCTCAGGCGTTCGGAGCGCTACTCGTTCCGGATCGAACTCGTGAACGGCGAACTGTTCCTGGGGACTACCCTGGGCTACGTCAGCGCGCTATGCGGTCTGTTTCTGTATTTTCCCGAGGCAAACGGCGATGTCGTGCGCTGTTTCGTGCCGGCCCAGGCGGCGAAAAACTGCAGCATCGATGCGCCGATCGGGCAGGTGCTGGTCGATCAGAACGCGGTTTCCGTCGAAGCCGTGGATGCCGCGTTGAACTTGCAGACCTTGCTGCGCACGCAAAAGCTTGGCCAATTCCTGACGCAGAACCGGATCGTGTCGCCGGACCAGCTGGAGACGGCGCTGGAACTCAAGCATAAACGCCCCAAGCAAAAGCTGGGCGAGGCCTTGGTGGAACTGGGCTTCATTTCCAGACCGGAACTGGAAATGGCGCTTGGGCGCGAGGCGCTGGAGCGCACGATGCCGATCGGGCAGATCCTGTCGAAAAAGATGGGCATCGTGGACGAGCAGGCGATCAACGGCGCCATGGCGAACAAGCTGGGCATACCGGTGGTCGACCTCAGGGCGAAGATCCCTCTCGACATACTCGCGCGGATTCCGGCGGCCCTCGCGCATCGCCGCCGCGTGATGCCGCTATGCGAAGCCGAAGGCGCGCTGATCGTGGCGGTCGAGAATCCGATGGACGGCGCAGTGCTGGAAGAATTGCGTGCGCTCACACGCATGAAAATCCTGCCGGTGTCCGCCTCGGCAGAGGACATTACTAATTCGCTCGCGAACCATTACGGTCCGGCGCCGAGCCTCGGCGTCACCACGCCACCCATCATCGATCGCCGGAAAGCGCCGCGCACGACGACCCGGACGGGCGATCCGATGGCGAGTACCGTAGCCGGCGTGCAGGAGTTGATGTCCCGCCTTGCGGCCGAGAGCGGCAACCAGGATATTGCGGAGCAGCAGGCGGTCAGCAGCGACAGCGCGCTGGTCGGGCTGGTCAACCGCATCATCATCGACGCGGTCGAGCAAAAGGCGTCCGACATCCATATCGAAGCCAACCTCGGCCCGAAGACGACGCGCGTGCGCTTTCGCAAAGACGGCAACCTGGTCGACTATCTGGAGCTGCCCGCCCAGTTTCGCAACGCGGTCGTATCCAGAATCAAGATCATGAGCCAGCTCGACATCACCGAGCGGCGTAAACCCCAGGACGGCAAGATCGACTTCAGCCGCTTCGGCCCGGCGGCGGTGGAATTGCGCATCGCGACCGTTCCCACCACCGGTGGTTTGGAAGACGTGGTCATGCGCGTGCTTGCAGCGGCGAAGCCGGTTTCAATAGATGAACTCGGCCTGGAGACGGGGGTTCTGAATTCGATCATGCGGCTCATATCCAAGCCGCACGGCCTGTTCCTCGTCTGCGGCCCGACGGGCTCGGGAAAGACCACCACGTTGCACTCCCTGCTCGCCTTTCTGAACACGGACGAGCGCAAGATCTGGACCGCCGAGGATCCGATCGAGATTACCCAGGCCGGCCTGCGCCAGGTTCAAGTCAATGCCAAGATCGGCTGGACCTTTGCCGTTGCCATGCGCAGCTTCATGCGCGCCGACCCCGACGTCATCATGGTCGGCGAAATGCGCGATGCAGAAACCGCGAAAATCGGCATCGAGGCGTCGCTCACGGGTCACTTGGTGCTGTCGACCCTGCACACCAACAGCGCGGCGGAAAGTATCGTGCGCCTGCTCGACCTGGGCATGGATCCGTTCAACTTCGCCGACGCGCTGCTGGGCGTATTGGGCGAACGCCTGGCGCGGCGTCTTTGCCCTAAGTGCAAGAGCGCGTACCAGCCGACTGCGGCGGAACTCGAGGAATTGTTGCTGCAATATTGCCGCGAGACCGATATCGATCCGGCCAAGCAGATGAAAGTCTGGAACGAGCGCCACGGCGGCACCGACGGAAAAATTAAGCTGTACCGCCCACAGGGCTGCGAGCACTGCGATCGGACCGGATACCAAGGCAGGATCGGCTTATACGAACTGCTGGTGGCGGACCCCGCAATCAAGCGGCTGCTGCAATCCAGGGCTCACGTCGCGGACGTGAAAAGCGCGGCGCTCAGCGCCGGCATGCGCACGCTCAAGCAGGACGGCATAGAAAAAGTCCTGCAGGGTGTCACCGACGTGCAGCAGGTCAACGCGGTGTGCAACTGAATTCTTTCTGAGGCACGGACGGCGCCGGCGTCGCCTCAGGCGCCGATGAAATCCCGGATCAGGCGATTCAGCCTCTCCGGCTCTTCGTGCATGACCCAGTGCGAGGCCTGCCGCAGCCGCTCGATACGCAAATCGGGGACGCAGGCCTCGAGCCCGTCCAGATTCCCCGGCAGCAGCGCCTGGTCGCGCATACCCCAAACCACCAGCGTCGGCACGCGCACCATGAAGTCGGCGGCGTCGAGCTGCAGCGCGCGCGCGCCGGGGTCGTCTCCGATCGGCGGGTACAGCGGCGAAGCGCGGTAATAGTTGAGACTGCCGGTAAGCGCGCCCGGCTGCGACCAAGCCTCGATATAGGCCGCCTTCTCCGCCGGATCGATCGCACCGCCGCCCCAGCCTTCCAGGGTCATTTTCACCAGGCGCTCGTAATTGTTCTGCGACAGCACGCGCTCGGCCTTTTCGCTGCGCAGCAGGTTCATGTACTGGCTTGCCTCTGCCTGCGCCGGGTTATGCGCCAGTTCGCGCGCGAACGTGACCGGGTGCGGCGAGTTGACGATGACGAGCTTGCTCAGGGTCTGCGGCTGCGCCATGGCGTAGGCCCAGGCCACGGCCCCGCCCCAGTCGTGCGCGACCAGCACGAATTTCTTGTGCCCTAGATGCTCGGCGAGCTGGCGCACATCCTCGATCAGGATGCGCGCTTTGTATTGCTTCACGTCGGCCGGGCGGTCGGAGAGATTGAAGCCGCGCAGATCGGGCGCCACCGCAAGATGGTCGCGGCCGAGATCCTCCAGCTGCTTTTTCCAGCAATACCAGAACTCCGGAAAGCCGTGCAGGAACAGGACCAGCGGCCCCGCTCCTGCGTGTGCGTAGTGCAGGCGCACGCCGTTGACGCTGGCGTAATCGTGGTGAATGACGGTCAACGCGGATCCGTCAATCGAATCGACTGAAATCGGGCTTGCGCTTTTCGAGAAAGGCGCTGAACGCTTCCTTCGCCTCGGGCGAATTCAGGCGCTGGCCGAACTGCTCGGATTCCAGCTTGATCTGCTGCAGCACGGCGGCCATCTGGCCTTGTTTCATCAGCCGCTTGGTGATGCGCAGCGCTGCGGCCGGCTTGCCCGCGAGTTTTTTCGCCTGCGCCAGGGCGGTATCCAGCAGCTGGCCTTCCGCCACCACTTCGGTGACCAGGCCCAGTTCCTTCGCCTTGTGCGCGTCGAAAGGTTCGCCCAGCAGCAGCAGTTCGGCCGCGCGCTGATAGCCGGCGAGCGCGGGCAGCAGCAGGCTGGACCCGGCCTCCGGCACCAGCCCGAGATTGACGAACGGCAACTGCAGGCGCGCGTTCGGCGCCGCATATACCAGGTCGCAGTGCAGCAGCATGGTCGTGCCTATGCCCACGGCCGCACCCGCCACCGCCGCGACAATCGGCTTTTGCGCCTGGCTGATGCCGTACAGGAATTGGAACACCGGGCGTTTATCGTCGCGCGGCGGATTGTCGAGAAAATCCTGCAGGTCGTTGCCCGAGGTGAACAAGTCGCTCTTGCCGTGGATCAGCAGCACGCGCACGCCGGCATCGGCCTCCGCTGCCTGAATCGCATCGGCCATGGCCTGGTACATGGCGGCGGTGAGCGCGTTCTTCTTGTCCGGGCGGTCGATCTCTATGCGCGCGACGCCGCCTTTGGTTTCGGTGAGGATATGGCTCATGGGTGCTGGGCGGTTCGCGGCAGACCTCAGGCGGTCGGCAGCTTGTGGCCCTTGAAGTCCTCGCGCAGCTTGGTCTTCAGCAACTTGCCGGTCGCGGTGTGCGGCAGCTGCTCCACGAACACCACGTCGTCGGGCATCCACCACTTCGCGATTTTGCCTTCATAGAACTTGAGCAGTTCTTCGCGCGTGACCTCGGCGCCGGGCTTTTTCACCACGATCAGCAGCGGCCGCTCGTCCCACTTCGGATGGAAACAGCCGATCACCGCCGCCTCCGCAACCGCGGGGTGCCCGACCGCGATGTTTTCGAGTTCGATGGTGCTGATCCATTCGCCGCCGGTCTTGATCACGTCCTTGGATCGGTCGGTGATCTGCATGTACCCGTCGGGGTCGATGGTGGCGACGTCGCCGGTCGGAAACCAGCCCTGACCGTGCTCGTCGCGGCGCAAGGGATCCCCGCCTTCGCCCTTGAAATAGCTGCTGGTGATCCAGGGACCGCGCACCAGCAGATCGCCGAATACCTTGCCGTCCCAGGGCAGTTCCTTGCCTTCGCCGTCGACGATTTTCATGTCGGCGCCGTAGATGTTGTGGCCCTGCTTCGCCTGGATCGCAAGCTTTTGCTCCTTGGGCAGATTCAGATGCTTGGCCTTGAACGTGCACACCGTGCCGAGCGGGCTCATCTCGGTCATGCCCCAGGCATGCAGCACCTGCACACCGTACTCCTCCTGGAACGTCTTGATCATCGCGAGCGGGGCAGCCGAGCCGCCGATGACCGTGCGGTTCATGGTGCTGAACTTGAGCTTGTTCTGCCCCATGTACATCAGCAGCGCCAGCCACACCGTCGGCACGCCCGCCGACACCGTGACTTTCTCCGCTTCGAACAGCTCGTACAGGCTCTTGCCGTCGAGCGCGGCGCCCGGAAACACCAGCTTAGCGCCGACCATGGCGCAGCCATACGGCAGGCTCCAGGCGTTGGCATGGAACATCGGCACCACCGGCAGCATCACGTCGCGCGCGGAAATGTTGAGCGCGTCGGGCAGCGCCGCCGCGAATGCGTGGATCACGGTCGAGCGGTGCGAGTAGAGCACGCCCTTGGGGTTGCCGGTGGTGCCGGACGTGTAGCATAAAGACGAGGCGGTGTACTCGTCCAGCTGCGGCCATTCGTAGACGCCGTTCTCGGCCGCGACCAGCTCCTCGTAGCACAGCAGATTGGGCAGGTTGAGCTTGGGCATGTGCGCGCGATCGGTCATCGCGATCCAGCCTTTCACGCCCTTGCATGCGGGCGCGAGCTTTTCCACCAGCGGCGCAAACGTGAGATCGAACAGCATGTAGCCGTCTTCGGCGTGGTTGATGATGTAGACCAGCTGTTCCGGGAACAGGCGCGGATTGACGGTGTGCATCACCGCGCCCATGCCCGAGATGCCGTAGAAGGCCTCGAAATGGCGGTAGCCGTTCCAGGCGAGCGTGCCGACGCGGTCGCTCTCCTTTACCCCGAGCCGGGCGAGCGCCTGCGCGAGCTGGCGCGCGCGCTTGTGCGCATCGCGGTAAGTGTAGCGGTGCAGCGCGCCGCTGCCGTCCGCGGCCGGGCCTTCGACCTTGCGCGACACGATTTCGGTGTCGCCGTGGTGCCGGCTGGCGTGGACGAGAAGTGAAGATATGAGCAGGGGAACATCCTGGATCAGGCCGCGCAGCATGGTTTTCTCCAATGAAAACAGAAAATCTCGACAGACGGCGCAAGTTACCCTGCCGCAGAAACGGTGTCAATCAAGGTCGGGGATCGGGCCAGCTTATCCGCTGCACGGCGCACGGCCGGCAGCCGGGAGGCGCGCCCATCGGTCGGCCCGAGGATGTTTGATCTAAGTCAAGACATGATGTACCCTCCAAGATGACACTTGCCACTTGTTCCCTGACCGACCTGACCTCAGTGCAGACCGTAAGCGCCTGAGGCAGCCGTGCAGATCGAAAAACCGGCAGTAAGTTAGTCAGCGCCTCTTCTCGCAGGAGGCCAAACAAAGAGGAGTAGCCATGAAAATGACCTTTAACCGGGTGTTGCTTGCGGGCGTGATCGCATCTGCATTGGTCGCGCCCTCCGTCTTAGCCGCCGAAACCCTCAAGATTGCCTATATCGATCCGCTTTCCGGGGCATTTGCGAACGTCGGCGAGGCCGGACTGAAGCATTTCGAGTTCGTCGCCGCCGACATCAACAAGCGCAAGCTTGCCGGGGACGTGAAGTTCGAAATCGTGCCGTTCGACAACAAGGTCAGCCCGCAGGAAAGCCTGAACGTGCTGAAGAAGGTGGAAGACCAGGGCATCCGCTACATCACCCAGGGCAACAGTTCCGGTGTCGCCGGCGTGCTGATCGATGCCGTGAACAAATACAACGAGCGCAATCCGGGCAAATCGATTCTCTATCTCAACTATGCTGCGGTGGATCCGGATTTCACCAACTCCAAGTGCAGCTTCTGGCACTTCCGCTTCGACGCCAACAGCGACATGAAGATGGAAGCCCTGACCGATTTCATTGCCAAGGACCCGAAGATCAAGAAGGTCTATCTGATCAACCAGAATTATTCCTTCGGCCAGGCGGTGAGCCGCGCGGCGAAGGAGTACCTGAAGCGCAAGCGCCCCGACATCCAGGTCGTCGGCGACGACCTGCACCCGATCGGTCAGGTGAAGGACTTCGCGCCGTATGTCGCGAAGATCAAGGCCTCGGGCGCCGACATCGTCATCACCGGGAACTGGGGCAACGATATCTCCCTGCTGATCAAGGCGGCCAAGGACGCCGGCCTGAATGCGCCGTTCTACACCTACTACGGCGGCGGGATCGGCGCGCTGTCCTCGATGGGCGATGCGGCCGACGGCAAAGTGAAGCAGATCACCGAATGGCACGCCAACATCCGTCCGAACAAGACGGAGAAATACGCCAACGCGTTCGACGCCAAGTACGGCGGCCCGCCGGCGAACATCAGCTTCTACTACCTGCGCGTCAACAACGAAATGTACATGCTGGCCAAGGCGATCAAGGAAGCGAAGTCGACCGATCCCAAGGCGGTCGCGCACAAGCTCGAAGGCATGAAGTACGAAGCCGACACCGGCGAGGTCGAAATGCGCGCCACCGACCACCAGCTGATCCAGCCGCTGTATATTTCGACCGCCGCCAAGGCCTATCACAATCCGAAAGACCCGAAGACGGCCAAGTTCAAGGGCACCGACCCAGAAGTCAAGTACGACCAGGACGACAGTGGCTACGGCTTCAAGACCGACGCCCGCATCGAGGCCTACGTCACCGTGCAGCCGACTTCCTGCCATATGAAGCGGCCCTGAGCACCGCTGTGTTTAGTTGATTCAATGGCCGGGCACATCTGCCCGGCCATTGTTTGTGCGGTTTGATTTTCCCGAACCCTGGTCCCGGAATCCAGCGCCATGGAATTCTTCCTGATTTCGATGCTGAACAGCATTTCCTACGGGCTGCTGCTGTTCATGCTTTCGTCCGGACTGACCATCATTTTCAGCATGATGGGCGTCCTCAATTTCGCGCATGCGAGCTTCTACATGCTCGGCGCCTATTTCGCCTATCAGATCAGCGGCTGGATCGGATTCTGGCCGGCGCTTGCAATTGCGCCGCTGCTGGTCGGCGCGGTCGGCATGGCGGTTGAACGCTATGGCCTGCGCACGGTGCACAAGTTCGGCCACGTGGCCGAGCTTCTGTTCACTTTCGGGCTCGCCTATCTGATCGACGAGGCGGTACACCTGATTTGGGGGCGCTCGTCGGTTCCGTATGCGGTGCCGCCTTCCCTGGACGGCGCGGCATTTACCCTGTTTTCGACCGAATATCCGATTTACCGCGTGTTCATGATGGCGGTGTCGATCAGCATGCTGATCGGCATCTATCTCACGCTGACGCGCAGCCGCATCGGACTGGTGATCCAGGCCGCGCTCACGCACCCGCAGACGGTAGAAACCCTGGGGCACAATGTGCCGCGCGTGTTCATGCTGGTGTTCGGCGGCGGTTCCGCACTGGCCGGGCTGGCCGGGGTGATCGGCGGCAATGCGTTCATCACCGAACCTGGCATGGCCGCGGCAGTCGGCCCCATCGTGTTCGTGGTCGTAGTCGTGGGCGGCATGGGCTCGCTCGTCGGGGCGTTCCTCGCATCGCTCCTGATCGGCGTGATCCAGACGTTCTCGGTCGCGCTCGATTACTCCTTCGTCAACCTGTTCGCGAAGCTCGGCATCACCATTGGCCCGAATACGCCGCTGGCGGCGCTATGGGACCTCACCATTTCGCAGACGGCGCCGGTGCTGCCCTACCTGCTGATGGTGCTGATGCTGATCTTCCGGCCCAAGGGTATCCTGGGAACACGGGAAGGCTAGGCGCGATCCATAATGGCAAGACTCAAATACCGGCCGCTCAATCTCGGCCGCTGGCTGGTCTGGGGCGGCACCGCCCTGTTGATGATCCTGCTGCCGCAGATTCTTACCGCCGGCTTCACGCTCACGCTGCTCTCCCAGATCGGTGTCGGCATCATATTCGCGCTGTCCTACAACATGCTGCTCGGCCAGGGCGGCATGCTCTCCTTCGGTCACGCGGTGTATTCGGGCATGGGCGCCTATTTCACCGTGCACGCGCTCAACTTGATCAGCAAGGGCGCGTTTTATTTCCCGGTGACGCTGACGCCGCTAATCGGCGGCGTGGCCGGGGCTTTTTTCGGCGTCATATTCGGCTATGTCACAACCAAGAAATCGGGCACCACCTTCGCCATGATCTCGCTCGGCATAGGCGAAATGGTGGCAGCCTGCTCGCTCATGTTCGCGGGGTTCTTCGGCGGCGAGGCCGGTATTTCCACCAACCGCGTCATCGGCGAGGCTTTCCTCGGCATTAGCTACGGGCCGTCGATACAAGTGTACTACCTGATCGTGGGCTGGGCGCTGATCTGCATGGTGGCAATGTTCGCCTGGACCCAGACCCCGCTCGGCCGCATGGCGAATGCCGTGCGCGACAATCCGGAGCGCGCCGAATTCGTCGGCTACGACACGCATATGGTGCGCTTTCTCACCCTGGTCATTTCCGGGTTCTTTGCCGGAATCGCCGGCGGACTGAGCTGTATCAACTACGAGATCGTCACCGCGGAGAATGTAGGCGCCTTGCGCTCGGCCGGCGTGCTGATCGCAACCTTCATAGGCGGCGCCGGATTCTTTTTCGGCCCCATCATCGGCAGCATCGTGTTCTTCACCATGGTAACTGCGATCGGCTCGATTACCCAGGCCTGGGCCTTCTATCTCGGGCTGCTGTTCCTGGTGATCGTGCTCTACGCCCCCGGCGGTTTCGCCAGCCTGATCGCGATGCACGTGCCGGTGATCAAGGCGCGGCTGATGCGCCGGCTGTGGCTGCCCTACTCTGCGGCGCTTGCCACCGGGATCGCGCTGCTCGCAGGTCTGGTGAGCGTGGTGGAAATGACCTATCACTTTTCGACCGAAGCCGGCGCCAATCCGAACATGAAGCTGTTCGGATTGGCGTTCAACGTCACGCATGCCGCCCCCTGGGCGGTCGCCTCGGCGCTGCTCGTGGGCGGCTTCATCATTTCGCGCTTCGCCTGGAACCTTGTGGGTCGAACCTGGGCCGACATCGTCCACATCCTGCAAGAGCAGTCCGCATGAGCACGGCAATCGAACTCAAGGGCATCACCAAGAGCTTCGGTAATACCGCGATCATCCGCGGTGTCAATCTCGCCATTCCGCGCGGCGAACGGCACGCCATCATCGGTCCCAACGGCGCGGGCAAATCCACACTGTTCAATCTGATCAGCGGACGCTACCCGGTAACCCAGGGGGAAATCCTGCTCAACGGCGAAGTCGTCACCGGCCTCAAGCCGTTCCAGATCAATCGCAAGGGCCTGTCGCGCAGCTTCCAGATCACCAACATCTTCCCGCGCATGTCGGTGTTCGAGAACATCCGTTGCGCCGTGCTCTGGACGCTCGGGTACAAATACTCCTTCTGGCACCGGCTCGGCGGGCTCAAGGATGCGAACTTGCGCACCGAGGAGGTGATGGAATCGATCGGGCTCAAGGCGCGCCGCGACACCCTCGCGGGCGTGCTCTCCTACGCCGAGCAACGGGCGCTGGAGATCGGCATCACCATCGCCGGCGGCGCCGGAGTGATCCTGCTCGATGAACCCACCGCCGGTATGAGCCGCACCGAGACCGCCGATGCGGTCGAACTGATCCGCAAGGTGAGCCAGGGAAAGACCTTGATCATGGTCGAGCACGACATGGGCGTGGTATTCGATCTCGCCGACCGCATATCGGTGCTGGTGTATGGCGAGGTTATCGCCAGCGACAAACCAGAGAACATCCGCGGTAATCCGGCCGTACAGGAAGCGTATTTGGGGACTGAGGCACACTAATGCTCCAAGTCGAAGACCTGCACGCCTACTACGGCAAAAGCCACATCCTGCATGGCGTGCATCTGCAGGTGGGCCGCGGCGAAATCGTGAGCCTGCTCGGCCGCAACGGCGTCGGCCGTTCCACCACGATCAAAGCCATCATGGGCCAGGTCGACGCCGAGGGCTCGGTCCGCTTCAAGAACGAGCAGATGCTGGGCCTGAAAGCCTACCAGATCGCGCACAAGGGCCTGGGTTATGTGCCCGAGAGCCGCGATATCTTTCCCACGCTCACGGTGGAACAGAATCTGATTCTCGGCATGAAGGGCGCGAAGCCCGACAAATCCGCACGCTGGAACCTGGAAGACATGTACCGCCTGTTCCCGCGCCTTCAGGAGCGCGCCCGGGTGGAGGCCGGCATGATCTCCGGCGGCGAGCAGCAGATGCTGACCCTGTGCCGCACCCTCATGGGCGACCCCGACCTGATCATGATAGACGAACCCACCGAGGGTCTGGCGCCGAAAATCGTCGAACTCGTGGCCGATCTGTTCAACGAAATCAAGAACCGCGGCGTATCGATCCTGCTGGTGGAGCAAAAGCTCGCGATCGCGCTCAACATTTCGCAGCGCCTGTACGTCATGGGCCACGGCCGCATCGTATTCGAGGGCACACCGCAGGAGCTGCGGCAAAATAGTACAATCCGCAAGGAGTGGCTCGAGGTATGACCGCCGAGCCCTGAAGCACGGAATTCGCCGCAAAGGCCACGACGGAGGCGGAGAAGCTTCCGGTTTTTCCCCCGGCACCCTGCGGTTCAAGCTTTTTCTCAGGAGTCTCCATGAGTGCAAACTACGAAGTCAAAGGCAGCATTGCCGTCATCACCCTGAACAACCCGCCGGTCAACGGCCTGGGCCACGCGACCCGCGCAGGCATTTTCGACGGCCTGAAGAAAGCCATGAGCAAGCGCGCAGTCAAGGCTGTCGTGATCACCGGCGCGGGCAAGGCCTTCTCCGGCGGCGCCGACATCAAGGAATTCAACACACCCAAGACCACGCTCGAACCGAATCTGCACACGGTGATCGCCGCGATCGAGGCGGCGGACAAGCCGGTGATTGCCGCAGTCCACTCGGTGGCGATGGGCGGCGGCCTGGAACTCGCGCTCGCCTGCCATTACCGCGTCGCGTCGCCGGGCGCACAGATTGCGCTGCCGGAAGTGAAGCTGGGCCTGCTGCCCGGCGCGGGCGGCACGCAGCGTCTGCCGCGCGTGGTCGGCGTGGAAACTGCGCTCAACATGATCGTGACCGGCAATCCGGTGCCTTCGGAAAAGCTTGCGGGCACCAAGCTGTTCGATGAGATGATCGAAGGCGACCTGATGACGGGCGCCATCGCCTTCGCCGAAAGAGTCGCCGCGGTGCGGCCATTGCCCAAGGTACGCGACATCAAGGTCGATTACCCCAACCACGAGGCCTTCTTCCAGTTCGCACGCAACACCGTCGGCGCGATGTCGAAAAATTTCCCGGCACCGCTCAAATGCGTCGACTGCGTCGCCGCCAGCGCGAGCATGAAGTTCGACGACGGCCTGAAGTTCGAGCGCGAGAACTTCATCGCACTGATGCAGACCACCGAGAGCAAGGCGCTGCGCCATTTCTTCTTCGGCGAGCGCGCGGCGTCCAAGATCCCCGATGTGCCCGAGGACACGCCGAAGCGGCCGATCAAGTCGGCTGCGATCATCGGCGCCGGCACCATGGGCGGCGGCATCGCGATGAACTTCGCCAACGCCGGCATCCCGGTCATGGTGCTGGAAATGAAGCAGGAGGCGCTGGACAAGGGCCTCGCCACGGTGCGCAAGAACTACGAAAACACGATGAAGAAGGGCAAGCTCACGCAAGCCAAGTTCGACGAGCGCATGGGCCTGATCAAGGGCACGCTGTCCTACGACGACATCCGCGATGCCGACATCGTGATCGAGGCGGTATTCGAGGAAATGGGCGTGAAGGAAAAGGTGTTCAAGAAGCTCGACGAAGTGATGAAGCCAGGCGCGATTCTCGCCTCCAACACCTCGACGCTGGACCTGAACAAGATTGCGTCGTTCACCCAGCGGCCGCAGGACGTGATCGGCACGCATTTCTTCAGCCCGGCCAATGTGATGAAGCTGCTGGAGATCGTGCGCGGCGAGAAGACCGGCAAGGACGTGCTCGCCACGACCATGGCGCTGTCGAAGAAGATCAAGAAGACCGGGGTGGTCTCGGGCGTGTGCGACGGCTTCATCGGCAACCGCATGATCGAGCAGTATTCGCGCCAGGCCGGGTTCCTGCTCGAGGAAGGCTGCCTGCCGGAGCAGGTGGACAAGGCGATCGAGAAGTTCGGCTTCGCCATGGGACCGTTCCGCATGGGCGACATGGCCGGCAACGACATCGGCTGGGCCATCCGCAAGCGCCGCTACGTCGAGCGCCCGGACATGAAATATTCCAAGACCGCCGACCTGCTGTGCGAAATAGGCCGCTACGGGCAGAAGACCGGCGCCGGCTGGTACGACTACAAGCCGGGCGACCGCAAGCCCTACCCATCGCAGCTCGTCAACGACATGATCATCAAGCACTCCGCCGACATCAAGGTGAAGCGACGCCAGATCGGCGATCAGGAGATCGTCGAACGCCTGGTGTATTCGATGGTGAATGAAGCCGCGCGCATCCTCGAGGAAGGCATCGCGCAAAGGGCCTCGGACATCGACATGGTGTATCTCACCGGCTACGGCTTTCCGCTGCACCGCGGCGGCCCGATGTTCTACGCCGACACCGTGGGTCTGCCCAACGTGGTCGCGGCGATGCAGAAATACGCCAAAGGCCGCCATGGCGAATTCTGGAAGCCGGCGCCGCTGCTGGCCAAGCTGGCGAAGAAAGGCAAGACGTTCAATTGAGCTACGCACTACGCGGCGCGTCAAACCGCCCCCATCACTGTAGTAATGCGTGGATCTTGGATAAAACCACGCCGTGTTCGGTGTTAACCAGAACCGTGTTTCTTGAATGGATGCGCTTTTCATCCGTTCAAGAAACACGGTTGGCGCGCGTCCCCCAGGAGGACTTGCTTCGCGGCGCAGCGCGCAGGGTTTTTCGTGGCATATAGCCGAATTCGAAACGCTATACATAAGCGCAATTTCAGGAGATCACCATGACCGACGCCGTAATCGTTTCCACCGCACGCACCGGACTGGCCAAGTCCTGGCGCGGCGCCCTCAACATGACCCACGGCGCCAGCATGGGCGGCCACGTGGTCAAGCACGCAATCGAGCGCGCCAAGATCGACCCGGCGGAAGTCGAGGATGTGCTCATCGGCTGCGCCACCCCTGAAGGGGCTACCGGCTCCAACATCGCGCGCCAGATTGCGCTGCGCGCCGGCTGCCCGGTGACCACCGCCGGGGCTACCGTGAACCGCTTCTGCTCCTCCGGCCTGCAGACCATCGCCATGGCCGCGCAGCGCATCATCGCCAACGAGGGCGACATTTTCGTCGCCGGCGGCGTCGAGTCTATCTCTTGCGTGCAAAACGAAGCTAATCGGCACATGATCAATGAGGTGTGGCTGAAGCAGAACAAGCCGGAACTCTATTGGCCCATGCTGCAGACCGCCGAGCAGGTGGCCAAGCGCTACAAGATTCCGCGCGAAGTGCAAGACCAATACGGCGCGCGCAGCCAGCAGCGCGCGGCTAAAGGACAGGCCGAAGGCAAGTTCAACGACGAGATCGTGCCTTTCACCACGATCATGGGCGTGGCCGACAAGGCATCGGGCATGCTCCTGGCCAAGGAAGTGACCTTGTCCAGCGACGAGGGCATCCGTCCCGACACCACCTACGAGGGCGTATCCAAGATCAAGCCGGCGATCCCTGGCGGGGTGATCGCCGCGGGCAACGCCAGCCAGTATTCCGACGGCGCTGCAGCCGTGGTGGTGATGAATGCCAAGGTGGCCGAACAGAAGGGGCTCAAGCCGCTGGGCATTTTCCGCGGCTTCGCCGTCGCCGGCTGCGAGCCCGACGAAATGGGTATAGGCCCGGTATTCGCGATCCCGAAGCTGTTGAAGCGCACCGGCATCAGGCTCCAGGATGTAGGCCTGTGGGAGCTGAACGAAGCTTTCGCGGTGCAGGTGATCTACTGCCGCGACAAGCTGGGCATCCCCGATGACCGGCTGAATGTGAACGGCGGCGCGATCGCGGTTGGCCACCCCTATGGCGTCTCCGGCACCCGGCTCACCGGCCACGCGCTGATCGAAGGCAAGCGCCGCGGCGCCAAGTACGTGGTCGTGACCATGTGCATAGGCGGCGGCCAGGGCGCTGCCGGCCTGTTCGAGGTCGTTTAAGAAAAAAGGCACACATGGCAAGCACGAAAGTCGTCAGCGACATCGCCGGCAAGGTGTGGAAGATCGAGGCGCCTGCCGGCACCAAGGTGGCGCAGGACGATGCCGTGCTCATCCTCGAGTCGATGAAAATGGAAATTCCGGTGCCCGCGCCGCGCGCGGGCACCGTAGTCGAGATCTACTTCAAGGAAGGCGAGGTGGTGGGCGAAGGCGAAGTAGTCGCCATCATCGAATAAGGTCCTGCGGCGCCGACTATCCGCCATGCAGTCCAAAATCCTCTCCCGCCGCGACCTCGAATTCATCCTGTACGAATTGCTCGAGGTCGGCTCACTCTGCAGCCGCGCACGCTACGCCGACCATACGCGCGAAACGTTCGACGCAGCGCTCGACACCTGCGAGCGCATGGCGACCGAGCTGTTCGAGCCGCATTACAAGAAGAGCGACCAGAACGAGCCTCGTGTCTTCATCGACGATGATGGCAGCGAGAGGGTACGCATCATTCCCGAGGTCAAGCAGGCGCTCGACGCGTTTTGCCAGGCAGGCCTGATGGCCGCGGGTCAGGACTACGACCTGGGCGGCATGCAACTGCCTGCCGTGGTCAATGCGGCCTGCTTCGCCTGGTTCAAGGGCGCGAACGTTTCCACCGCGGGTTATCCCTTCCTCACCATAGGCAACGCGAACCTGCTGCTCGCGCACGGCACGCGCGAGCAGATCGACACCTATGTGCGGCCGATGATGGAAGGACGGTTTTTCGGCACCATGTGCCTGTCCGAACCCCAGGCGGGCTCCTCGCTCGCCGACATCAAGACGCGCGCCGAGCCGCAGCCCGACGGCAACTACCGCCTGTTCGGCAACAAAATGTGGATCTCCGCCGGCGAGCACGAACTGTCGCAGAACATCGTCCACCTGGTGCTGGCGAAAATACCCGGCTCCCCGCCGGGGGTGAAGGGAATATCGCTGTTCATCGTGCCGAAGAAACTGGTCGACGCCGACGGCTCGCTCGGCGAGCGCAACGACGTGGTGCTGGCCGGCCTGAATCACAAAATGGGCTATCGCGGCATCACCAACACCCTGCTCAATTTCGGCGAAGGCAAGTTCAAACCGGGCGGCGCGGCCGGCGCCGTGGGCTATCTGGTGGGCGAACCGAACCGCGGCCTCGCCTGCATGTTCCACATGATGAACGAGGCCAGGATAGGCGTAGGCATGGGCGCGGTGCTGCTGGGCTACACCGGCTACCTGCATGCCCTGGACTATGCGCGCAGCCGGCCGCAGGGACGGCCTCCGCGCGCGAAAGACCCGACATCGCCGCAAGTGCCCATCGTCGAGCACGCCGACGTGCGGCGCATGCTGCTCGCGCAGAAATCCTACGTCGAGGGCGGCCTCGCGCTGTGCCTGTATTGCGCGCGCCTGGTGGACGAACAGAAAACGGGCGAGAGCGAAGTCGCGCGCTTTGATGCGCGCCTGCTGCTGGACATACTCACGCCGATCACCAAGAGCTGGCCCGCGCAGTGGTGCCTGGAGGCGAACAATCTCGCGATCCAGGTGCATGGCGGCTACGGCTATACCCGCGACTACAAGGTGGAGCAGTTCTATCGCGATAATCGCCTCAACCCCATACACGAAGGCACGCACGGCATCCAGGCGATGGATCTGCTCGGGCGCAAAGTCGGGATGGAGCACGGCCGTGGGTTCGAGTTGCTGCTCGCGCACCTGGGCGAAACCGCGACCGCGGCGCGTGCAAGCGCATCCGCGCTGCTGCGCGAGTGCGCCGAGGCGCTGCAGACCGCGGCGCTCGAGGCCGGCGCCACCACGCGCCAATTGCTGTCGGCGCGCGACCCGGATCTGATGCTCGCCAATGCCTCGGTCTATCTGGAAATGCTCGGCCACGTGGTGATTGCCTGGATCTGGCTGCGCCAGGCGCAAGTCGCCGAGCGCGCGCTGGCAAAGGCGCCGGCGACCGATGCGGATTTCTACCAGGGCAAGCTGCAGGCCTGCCGCTATTTCTTCCGCTACGAGCTGCCCAAGACGGCTGCGCAGCACGCCTTGCTGCGCAGCCTGGATCCGACCTGTCTCGAAATGCACGACCAGTGGTTTTGAGAGCGGAGGCCCCAGCCCGGCGGCTTACTTGCCCTGGCATCCTTTGCGTCCATAGCGTTAGCACTTTTTCTTGAGGTGAAACGATGAGCGTTAAAAAACTGTTCGATCTGAGCGGCAAAGTGGCGCTGGTCACCGGCGGCTCGCGCGGCCTGGGATTGCAGATCGCCGAAGCGCTGGGCGAAATGGGGGCCAAGCTCGCCCTGACCGCGCGCAAGCCCGACGAACTGGCGCAGGCGAAGGAACATCTGGAGCGCATGCATCTGGAAGTGCTGACCCTGCCCTGCGACCACAGCCAGACAGCGAGCATCCAGCCGGTGGTCGAAAAAATCCTGAAGCACTACGGCCAGGTCGACGTGCTCGTCAACAATGCCGGCACCACCTGGGGCGCGCCGGCCGAGGAACATCCGCTGGAAGCCTGGGAAAAAGTCATGAACCTCAATGTCACCGGCCTGTTCCTGACCACGCAGCTCGTGGGCAAGC
The DNA here is from genome assembly GCA_021811085.1 of Pseudomonadota bacterium. Lineage (GTDB taxonomy): Bacteria > Pseudomonadota > Gammaproteobacteria > Burkholderiales > SG8-39 > 2-12-FULL-64-23. Next base: position 43,957 of record JAJZPQ010000018.1, read on the forward strand.
TGTCGATGATTCCGCGGCGCTACGGCCGCATCGTCAACATCACCTCCATCGCCGGGCTGCTCGGCAACGACATGCGCCTGCAGCGCTCGCTCGCCTACAACACCAGCAAGGGCGCCGTGGTGAACATGACGCGCGCGCTCGCCGCCGAATGGGGGCAGTACAACATTACGGTGAACGCGATCGCGCCCGGCTTCTTTCCGTCGAAAATGACGCAGTGGATCCTGGGACAGATCGGCGACACCACGATCGCGCAGACCCCGCTCGCCCGCCTCGGCGGTGAGGAGGACTTGAAGGGCCTGGCAAGCTTGTTCGCCTCCGATGCTTCGGCCCACATCACCGGCCAGATCGTCGCCGTGGACGGCGGCGCCAGTATCATCTAGAAAGGACCGCCTGCGCGGGCTGTTTAACGACTCGTGCCATAATGCGCCGCAAACCAACTGCGCCCACCGATTCGCGCCGTCCGCGCGCGCCATTTGCGCGAGCGGTGCGGCCGGACCTGACGCTTCGACACCAATGAAACTGAGCCTGAGCAAGGAATACGGAACACCGCTGCCGTTCATCGACCATTTGGGGGTGGAGCGCGTCGCGAGCGACGAAGGGCGCGCCTTGCTCGCCCTGAAAATCAAGCCTGAACACCGCAACAGCTGGAACGCAGCCCACGGCGGCGTGATCATGACCTTGCTCGACAGCGCGATGAGCCTCGCTGCACGACTGCATATCCACGGCGCGCCGGGCGGCATCCTGACCGTCGAGATGAACGCGAAGTTCATCCGTCCCGGCGTGGGCAACCGGCTCAGCGCCGAAGGCCGGGTCATCGGCGGCGGCAAATCGACCCTGTTCTGCGAAGCAGAGGTGCATGACGAAGCCGGCACCCTGCTCGCCAAAGGCATGGGTACTTTAAGGCCGGTGCGCAAGCAAGACGCCTGAGCCGGCGCCGGGCAGAGCACCCTCGCAGCCGGGGTCAGCTTGCTTTTTTGCATTGCAGAGGAAATAGTTCACAGTCGGAAGCGGCTCGCCTGGCGCAACATTAGTCCGCGTCCAAGCCCTCCTCCTACTTCCCTCTTGGACGCATAAGGCCCAGAACGAATTTGTTCTGGGCCTTTTTTCTTGCGCCCGCAACGATTCCCTGCGCCCGGCGGGCCCGGGCCCGGCGAAGCTGCAGGCATATAGGGCCTTTGATGTAGGTCAATTGGGACTCGTCAAAGATCGGTAGCATCGGCGCTGGGGAGATCGAAAAGCAAGCGGACGAAACCCGGCACGCCGGGTCCGGCTACTGCTGCAAGGCAGCCAGCGCTGACTTGCGCATTTTCAACGTAATGCGGGGGAGGCTGCCATGTTCAGTCAACGGGTCCGAAGCGTGATGGAGCGAAAAAAGCTGCTCACTGCCGCGCCGGAGACCACGGTCAGTCAGGCCGCCAAGCTGATGGCCAAGAAAAATGTCGGCGCAGTCATGATCGTGGAGAACGAGCGCCTGGTCGGGATATTTACCGAGCGCGACGCGCTGGTTCGCGTCATTGCGCAGGGGCGCGATACCGAGACGACGCAGCTGGCCGAGGTCATGACGGCCGATCCGCAGACCGTCGATCCGACCAAGTCCTTCGGCGCCGCGCTGCTGATGATGTACGAAAACGGCTTTCGCCACGTACCCGTCGTCGAGGAAGGCAAAGTCATCGGCATCGTCTCGTCGCGCAATGCGCTGGACCCCGATCTGGAAGAGTTCGTCGCCGAAGCGCAGCGGCGCAAACACATTCGCGGATAGGTACCGGCAAGAGGTCATTTCGGGTCTACCGAAATGGCGCCCGGCTTAGGGGAGCATGAGGGGAGGTATCCCCTCATGTTTGTAATCGGCCCTTAGGACAAGGAGCGCAAAGCCTCGGGCGTAAAGGGCAGCAAGTCCTGCATGCGGCCGGCGTGCACTTTGGCGGCCCAGGCCGGATCGACCAGCAAGGCGCGGCCCACCGCCACCAGATCCACCTCCTCGCGCGCGATCATCTCGATCAGCTTGTCTATGCTCGTGACCGCCGCGCCCTCACCGCGAAACGCCGCGAACATATCCGTATCCAGGCTCACCGAACCGACCGTGATCACGGGTTTGCCCGTGAGTTTCTTGGTCCAACCGGCGAGATTCAGCGCCGAGCCTTCGAACTCAGGCTCCCAGAAGCGCCGCGTGGAACAATGGAACACGTCGACACCGGCATCCACAAGAGGCGCGAGAAACTTGGCCAGCAGCTCCGGCGTGGAGGCCAAGCGCGCGCCGTAGTCCTGTTGTTTCCATTGCGAAAAACGCAGCACAATGGGAAAGTCGGCGCCGACCGCGCGGCGGCAGGCCTGGATCACTTCGACTGCGAAATGGGTGCGCGCAAGCAGGTCGCCGCCGTAACGGTCGCTGCGCTGGTTCGTGCCCTCCCAAAAAAACTGGTCGATCAGGTAGCCGTGCGCGCCGTGCAGCTCGACGCCGTCGAAACCCAGGCGCTTGGCATCGGCCGCCGCGCGCGCGTAGGCTGCGATCACCGCGGCAATCTCTGCCTCGCTCATCGGCTCCACCACTTTGACGCCGGGCTTGTACAGGCCCGAGGGTCCGATGGGCGGGGCTTCGGGGTTCGGCCGGTCGCCCATCCTTCTCACCGTGCCCACATGCCAGATCTGCGGCATGATCTTGCCTCCGGCCGCGTGGACCTCGCTCGCCACCCGCGCCCAACCCGCCAGAGCCGCCTCGCCATGAAAATGGGGCACGCGCGGGTCATTGGTCGAAGCCGGATGATCGATGACCGTACCCTCGGTGATGATCAACCCGACTTCGCTTTCGGCGCGGCGGCGATAATAGGCCGCGACGTCCGCCCCCGGCACGCCGCCAGGAGAAAAGCTCCGCGTCATCGGTGCCATGACGATACGGTTGGCGAGCTTCAAGTTCTTGAGCGAGAACGGTTTGAACAAGGGATCGGGGGAAAGCGGCATGGATCGTTGCTCCAAAAAGGCTGCATTCTCCGCTAAAACGGCCAATGCGCCAACGATAAGGCGGACACCGACTGCGGCTGTTGACCTGGGTCAAGGGAGGAAGCCGATGACCGGATTGTCCACTCTGGCAGCGGGCGCACCCGCTGAATCCAGCGTTCCGGCGATGATAAGCGATCGCGCGCCGCCCGGCCATCGCTTTCGCCGGCCCGGCTTGACTAACTTATTAGCCAGTCGTTTGACAGGTTAGTCTGATGAGGCTAAGCTGCGTCTGCGCTGACCGATACCGCGGGAAACGTCGCGGGGCGTCCCGCCCCTCCCTACAAGCACGCAGCGCTGGAGCCTGGCACATGGCCGAAGTCGCAAGCATTACGATGTCCGACAACATCGCGCTAGTGACGATAGACAACCCGCCGGTCAACGCGCTGGCGCAGAGCCTGCGCGCCGGCCTGAAGCAGGCCTTCGTCGAGCTGGTCGCCGCGCTCGAGACCGCGAAGCGCATCAAGAAGACCGGCGTGGTGGCGAAAGTCTGCCATGGCTTCATCGGCAACCGCATGATTTCTGTACGGATAGAAAGCATCCGTACAGAAGCCACGGTCATTGGCGAAAGCACGCAAGGCGTTGGGTTGGATACAAGATCTTGCTAACTCATTTTGCAACCGTTTTTTAGGAATCATCATGGCCAATGCTTTCATCCCCTACGGCATCTACTGGTCCACTCCGTTCGCCAAATGGCAGGGCGCGCTCGCGCATCTGCACAGCCTGAAACTCGCGGCCAACGTCGGCAGGCAATTCCTGCAGTCCAAGCACTTTCCCATGGAGCGCATCGACCTCGGCGTGCTCGGCATCACCAATCCGCAGCCGAGCAGCTTCTACGGCCTGCCCTGGGTCACGGGCATGATGGGCCTGGAGGGCGTTGCCGGGCCGACGGTGCAGCAGGCCTGCGCAACGAGCGCGCGCGCACTGCAAATGGCGGCGCAGGAAATCGGCGCGGGCTCGGCCTCCTGCGCGCTGGTCGTGACCGCCGACCGCATGTCCAACGGCCCGGTGGTGTATTACCCGGACAACACCGCACCCGGCGGCCAGGGCATCACCGAGTCGTGGACGCTGGACAACTTCAACAAGGATCCGCACGCGAAGAACGCGATGATCGAGACCGGCGAAAACGTGGCGCGCCGCTTCGGCATCAGCACGCAGCAGCAGCACGAGGTGGTGCTGCAGCGCTACGCGCAGTACGACCGCGCGCTCGCCGACGAGCGCGCGTTCCAGCGCCGCTACATGGTCGAGGTGAGCATCACCGACGCCGGCTTTCGCAAGCAGACCGGCACGCTCGCGGCCGACGAAGGCATATTCAACACCACGCCCGAGGCGCTGGCGAAGCTGAAGCCGGTCAAGCTCGATGGCACGGTGACGTTCGGCGGCCAGACGCACCCGGCCGACGGCAATGCCGGCGCGATCGTGACCACGCGCGAGCGGGCGCAGGAACTGGCGGTGGATCGCAATATCGAAGTGGAGCTGCTCGGCTTCGGCACGGCGCGCGTGGAAAAGGGCTATATGCCGATGGCGCCGGTGCCTGCGGCGCGCAAGGCCTTGCTCGCAGCCGGCGTCGAATTCAAGGACGTCGCCGCGGTAACCACGCACAATCCGTTCGCGGTCAACGATATCGTGTTCAACCGCGAAACCGGCTTCCCGCTGGACAAGATGAACAGCTACGGCTGCTCGCTCATCTGGGGACATCCGCAGGGCCCGACCGGGATGCGCAGCGTGATCGAACTCATCGAGGAACTGGTGCTGCGCGGCGGCGGCACCGGCTTGTTCACCGGCTGCGCCGCCGGCGACTCGGCCATGGCGCTGGTGCTGCGCGTAAGCGGCAAGCGCGCTTAAGCGCAGCGGCAAGCAAACGCCGTGGAAAGCAGCCGCGTGCGCAGCCGCTCCGCCGTCGAAGCCGCCGTCCTGCGCCAGGCGCGCGAGCATCCGCAGCGCGGCCAGGCCAAGGCGGCAGCGGAACTCAACCGGCTCGGCCACACCATCTCGATTTCGGGCGTGCGCTATATCTGGCACAAGCACGGACTGGAGACCACCTACAAGCGGCTGAAGGCTCTGCAGAAGGAAGCAGCCGCAAGCGGGCGCGAACTGAACGCCGCACAGCTGGCCTTGCTGCGGCGAGGCGACGTGACGCGCAAGCTCGCGCGCGCATCGCGCCAGCGCGCGCCGGGCGGCGAGAGTCCAGCGCCCGAGGAGCGCCGCAGTCAGATCCTCCTCGGCGCCGCCGAACTCTTCGTCAAACACGGCTACGGCGGCACTTCGATCCGCGACATCGCGCAGCGCACCGGCCTGTTGCCGGGATCGGTGTATCACTATTTTCCGGCGAAGGAAGACCTGTTCCTCGCCGTGCATCGCGAAGGATTTCGCCAGCTCATCGCCCGCGTCGAGGACATCGCGCAAAGCGAAGCCGATCCCTGGAGCAAGCTCGAGCTCGCCTGCGCGGCACACCTAGAGGCGGCGGTCGGCGACGATTCCATACACAAGATCACCGGCACCGGACTGTTCTCGATCCATGAGGAAGCGCTGCAGCGGCGGCTGAAAGCCGAGCGCGGGCACTACGACCGCATTTTCCGCCGGCTGGTCGACGAACTCGGCCTGCCGCGCGCAATCGACCGCTCGCTGTTCCGCCTGGCGCTTCTGGGCGCGGTGAACTGGGCGCGCGTGTGGTACCGTCCGGGCAAGAAAAGCCCGCGTGACATCGCGCGCGGCATCATCCGGATTTTTCGCGGTGACGCGAAGCGCTGAGAGCAACAGGAGACATCGCGCATGAGCAATGCACAACGCATGAGCACCGGTCAGGCGATCGCCCAGTCGCTGCTGCGCCACGGCGTCGACACCATTTTCGGCATTCCCGGCGCGCACACCTACGATTTCATCGACGCGTTATACGAGTGCCGCGACAGGATTCGCTTCATCGTTACGCGCCACGAACAGGGCGCGGGCTACATGGCCTATGGCTACGCCAAGTCCACCGGCCGCGTCGGCGCATTCACTGTCGTGCCGGGGCCGGGCGTGCTCAACGCCGGCGCCGCGCTGTGCACGGCCTACGGCGCCAACGCGCCGGTGCTGTGCATCACCGGCAACATCCAGTCCTATCACATCGGCCGCGGCCGCGGCATCCTGCACGAGCTGCCGGACCAGCTCGCGACCCTGCGCGGCCTGACCAAATGGTCCGAGCGCATTAATCATCCGACCGAAGCTTCGGGCGTCATGGGCGAGGCGTTCAAGCAGCTCGGCAGCGGCCGCCAGCGCCCGGTCGCCGTGGAGGCACCCTGGGACGTGTTCGGCGCCAAGGCGCTGGTCGATCTGTCTGCGCCTATGGCCCTCGCGCCGCCGCCCGAACCGGACCCGGACGGGATTGCGCGCGCGGTCGCGCTGCTGCAGGGCGCGAAGAATCCGATGATCACGGTCGGCAGCGGCGCGATAGCCGCGCGCGCCGAAGTCCAGGAGCTCGCGCGGCTGCTGCAGGCGCCGGTGACTTCGCACCGCAGCGGCCGCGGCATCGTCGGCGACGACACGCCCTACGGTTTTTCCATCGGCAACGGCTACAAGCTCTGGCCCGGGACCGACGTGCTGCTCGGCATCGGCACCCGGCTCGAACTGCAATATCTGCGCTGGACCAAGATACCGGCCGGCCTCAAGGTGATACGCATCGATATCGACGCGACCGAGATGTCGCGCCTGCGGCCCGATGTCGGCATCGTCACCGACGCGAAACTCGGTGCGCGCGCGCTCGCCGATGCGCTCGCGGCGGCGCTGCCCAAGCGGCCTTCGCGCGAACAGGAATTCGAGGATGTGAAAGCGCGGTTCAGACAGGAAATCCAGAAAGTGCAGCCGCAGATGGGCTACCTCGACGCGATCCGTGAAGTGCTGCCGCGCGACGGCTTTTTCGTCGAGGAAATCTGCCAGGCCGGCTTCGCCTCGCGCTTCGGCTTTCCGGTGTACGAACCGCGCACCTTCGTGACCGGCGGCTACCAGGACAACGTCGGTTTCGGCTTCATGAGCGCGCTCGGCGTGAAAATCGCGAACCCGGACAAGCCCGTGGTTTCGATCAGCGGCGACGGCGGCTTCATGTTCGGCGTGCAGGAACTCGCGACCGCGGTCAAATACAACATCAATCTCGTCGCCGTCGTGTTCAACAACTCGAGCTACGGCAACGTGCTGCGCGACCAGCGCAATGTGTACAAGGGGCGCGAGATCGGCTCCACGCTCACGAATCCGGACTTCGTCAAGCTGGCCGAGAGTTTCGGCGTCACCGCTTACCTCGCAAAGACGCCGGCCGCGCTGAGGACGGCGCTGGAGAAAGGCTTCGCGCAATCCGGGCCGGTGCTGATCGAGGTGCCGACCGAGCGCGGTTCGGAAGCCTCGCCCTGGCCTTACCTGCATCCGAACTTGTAGAAGACCATTGATTCGCCGAATTGCCGGATTTCGGCCTTCCATTGCATTCAATGGTCAGATACCGATGATCTCATTGAGGCCCTCGACGACAAGCGCAAGCTCCTCCGGGCTGGAGCGACCAAGCCTTGTACCAATGCGCTCAACGGACAGGGTTCGAATCTGGCTGATTTTGACCCACGATCGCTTAGCCAGCTTCGGAGATTTCAGTTCATGCGTGAGAGGGAAACCCGCGCGCTGAGGTTGGCTGGTCAGCGCAACCGCGATGACTGTTCCGGAGCGCTCGTTGAACACATCGTGACTAAGGATCAGTACCGGGCGCAAGCCAGCCTGTTCGCGGCCGCGTATGGGGTTCAGATCAGCCCAGCGAATTTCGCCTCTCAGTATTCGGGCCACGACTCAAGCTCCTGGCCCAGACCTTCCTCCGCAAGAGCCTTTTCAAACTTTGGATCGAGCTTGGCGCACTCCGACGCAAGACGGCCACGCTCCATACGCGCCAGCTTCTCGTTCACGGCCGCCTGAATCGCGCGACTGCGATTGGGAAAAATGCTCTTCGAAACCAAACCGTCAACGCGGATCAATGTTTCCCGATCCAGCGTTATCGCTACCTTTACGCTACTCATGTTCCATCTCCATGGTATGACAATTAATCATACCACGGTTCGCACGTCGAGGAATCCAACGTGGACACCAGCGATGCGCGCGGAGGAAATCAAGGCACCGAGAGCGGAATTCAGAAGCGAGATCCAGCGCGTGCCGCCGCAGATGGGCTTTCCCGCACTACCGGGGTCGAATTTGAATTCGACTCCGACCCCGTCATGTTCCCGTCATGTTGAGGCCTTTGGTTCAAGTTGACTGGCATAGGCAGAAGCCCCGTTTGTCGCCTTGAAGTAGATACGACCGTCAGGCTTGACCGTGGATACCTGGTAGAGCTGGCCCACGGCATGAGATGGTTCATTTACGTGTGGACCCCCGACATACATGACCCACATGCCCGGCTTGAACTTGTGCCTGTGCATGGCCTCTTCGTTGAGGCGAACAAACTCGGCCCGGATCTGTATGCCTGCCAGTTCCTTGAACGCAGAAAGGCTCTTCAGCTCGAGTTGCTTGGCGATCTCGCGCTGTGCGTCAGTGGACGGCAGCGAGGCCTCAACATCCAGGTGTTCAGCAAGCGCTGCATACAGCAGCGCACCAGCTGAACGCCTTGAGAGACCAGCCAACGATAAGCCGATGAGATTGGCGAGTTTGTGCTGCATTTCGGTAGGAGGCGTGCTCATACTGTTTCGGAATGACCGTTATGTTGTGCGGCGGGCCGCTGCGGTGGCCAAAAATGGTACGCCGCATCCGGCTCGTCCGCACCAACTACAGTTCGGCGTCATTGGTTACAGTGCCTTGAGGATTTTCAGTAAGCGCTCACGAATAGTCTTGGCCTCGCGGCCGTAATGCGCTTCTCGATGGTGATTCGGGCATAGCGCGACCACGTTGCTGACGCTGTCTGGCCCGTCCTCCGCTAGTGGAATGGCATGATGGGTTTCGAGGAACATGCTGCCATTGGGAAGCTGAAAGCCCGAGGCGCCGCAAAGCTGGCACTTTCCCTTAGCGCGACGAAGCGCAAACCGCCGAACTTCGGAATCTCGATCACGAACGGAGGCAGTTACCTCATGCTTGCCAGACTTACCGTCCGGCGGAGGAGGAAGAGAAAACTGATCGGCATAGGTTGACGCAGATGCACCTCTTCGGAGTACACCTTTCCCCGTGGCGTTATCGTAGGCGACCACTGCCCACGGTACCGTGTCTAGAAGACGGGCAGATACCGTTGAGGGTTTCGCGGCGCGCTCTTGAGGGGCTCGACGGTTGCCGTTGAGGACAACCACTCGAACGGGTAAACCAGACTGGTAAGCGAGAGCAATGGCTTCCTCCATGCGCCGGCGTCTAGCCTTTCGTGCCCCATTCTTCTCTTCGCGTGCCGCAGAATCTCTAAAGCTGAAATGCTGCTCAACTCCGCCATTCACTTCCAGCATGGCTTCATGCCAGAGATTTAGAACAACAAGCGCTCCCGGTTGGACAAACGCCCATTCATAGCAGTACTTGGGATTTGCGCCAGGATTGTCTCGCCCCTTCTCGTAATTCGACCAGTCAGTAACGTCAACACCGGCTTGACGAACCAGATCAATTACGCGTTGCAGCCTTGTTGGCTTGAGTTCAATGGGTAGGGACATAGGTAGTGACAGTTAGCCTGATGGAATATGACGCCGAACGATTTTGCGCGGCGGGCCGCCACGGTGCTAAAAAATGGTGCGCCGCTTCCGGCCCGTCCGCACCAACTGTGGTTGTGCGTCACCACGTAGCGTTTTGCAGAATGCGCACCGTTCTGGCCACCTCCTCAAAGAGCATGTACTCGTTGCCGGTCACAGTGTCCCAATCAATACCAATGTTCTGAAACTCTGGGTCGCGACCGATCTCGATGTACGTCTGGTGATTGCTCAGTTTGAATAAGGCCTTGGCCGCTTTCTCTAGAAGCGGTGCGTAGCTATCAATGTCGAGTTGTCTCAACTTGTTGGCGAGGTCATGGGCCAATTCGTTTCTGTGTTTTCTTAGTCCCTGAATAGCGAGCAGATCATCTGAATCCATAGCACCCATGAAATCGCGTAGGTACAGCAGGCAGGCCTCGAATTCATTCTTGTGGCGTGACAAGACATCTATTTCGTATGACTTGAATGGGCCAAAATGAAAAGTCGTGTTTTCGTAGAAGGCCTTTATCGGTGCGACGATCAAGCTCTTGATCAGTTCATACGCAAGCGGGACAAAGCCGGCGTAGGCGAGTGCTCTGGTCAATTCTTCCTCGGCCAGGTCATTTGAGGCGTGGCTCATTCACCGACTCTTTGTCTATGACGCACAACGTTCGCAGCCACCGGCGCGCGAGCACAAACCGGCGTGGCAGCAAGGCGCTGGCCGCGCTTCCGGGTGTGCTGCAAGGTCAGATACCATGCCGCACCTTCGGATGGTACTGCTCAAGGAGCTCTCGACTACCGAACAAGCGGTCCATTCGGCGCTTAGCCAATTTAACGGGCTTCTCATACGACTTCGGATAGTCGTCGAATAGCGAAATCCAGTTCGCACCGTTCAGCTTTTTGTGATGCTGGTCGACATAGTATTCATGCGCCAAGAGATTTCGAATTTGTTGGACCTTTCGAATCACGGGCATTGCTTCGATAGCTTTGTACTGCTTCTGATAGGGAATCCTTTCTAACACACGCATTTTCTGGTCGAAACTCAGTTTGCCGATGATCAGCTCGTGGAGCAGCATGTACCGCTCCTTTGTGAAATAGACGGCGATCATTACCCCGGCCTGGAAGTCGAAATAGGCACCATCTTTCATTACACGGGCTCGCACCTCATCAGTGTTCAATAGCTTCGTCAGTGCATCGAGTTTCGTTGGCATGGTGTCAACAAGAAGTCGGCCCTTTCAGTGGGGCCTTATAAGACCCCAAAAGCGGGGCCTAGCAAGGCCAGATTACGCTCAAGCCCTTGTTTCCTCAACCGCCGTGAGCGAGATAGGCACCTCTTTGTGGCGTCAGACACTTTCGCACTTTCGGGGTCAGAGACGAATTCGAATTCGACTCCGACCCTGTCATGCTAGTTATGTGGCATTTAAAGCTGATACTTCGTGATGTCGAGCGAGCCGTGGAAGACACCAAGAATATCGATATTGCGATCGTCCTTCACAAGGTAGGCGATTCGTAATGGCCGTACAGCAATACGCGAACATTTCGCGGCGAGGCTTGGTAGCGGTGGCCTATTTCCGGAAAATCGGCGAGGACTTGCGCGCGATCGTAAATACCTTGAACCGTCCGAGCGGCGGCTTGCGGATTATCCGCAGCAATGTACTCGAAGATGTCCTCGATCCACTGTCGAGCTTCGTCGGTCCACGCTACTGTTGCCATGAGCGGATGCGCCGCGCCATCTCTTCATTCGAGATGGTGCGTTTCGCGTCCGAATCGGCAAGCCCGCGCTCGACCATCACATGGAATGCAAGTTCGCGCACGATTTCTTCGCGCGAGCTGTCGTCGGGCTGGCGTTCAATCAGGCGGGTAAGTTCTTCCTTGGCTGTAGACATGGCTTAAGCCTCCAAGTTGCTGCTATCTTGCCACAACCGCCGATCATCGGTGAATGCCACATAACGTGTTGTTCCGCACCAGGCCAAGATGACCGTCGCGGCGAGGCGGCCCCGGGACAGCACTCAGAGACCAATCGATTGCGAATTGATTCGTCGCTGACCCGGAGGTTATTTTAAGCGAAACGCTGCAACCTCCAGTCACGGCGCGTCGAGGAAATCCAGGACGGCGCTGCTGAACCGCACCGGGTCATCCTCGAACATCATGTGTGTCGCGTGCGGAATCATTGCGACGCGTGCGCCCTGAACGTGTGCGGCCAGAGCACGCAGAATTAGCGCCAGCGAACCCGCTGTGTCCTGCCCGCCGATGAACAATGTCGGCACGCGGATCGATTCCGCATCGGCGCGCGAGTAGGGCCGACGCGCCTCGTCGATCTGGCCGAGCAAGGTGAGCGCGTTGTCGCGCAGCCCCTGCTTCGCCGCTGCGGTAAGCCGCAGCCACGCGCCCTGACCCTCGATCGCATCCCAAAAATAGGCCAGGCCGCCATCGATATCCCCCGCCGCGATCTTCTCCGCCGCGGCGGCGACATGGGCTCGCAGCGGCGCGCGCGACGGGACGGGCGTATCGGCGAGCGCGAGCGACGCATCCAGGTCGCCCCCCGGCTCGGCCAGGATCAGCTTGCGCAAGAGATCCGGCCGCTGCTGCGCCACACGGAAGGCGAGATGCCCGCCGCGCGAATGCCCCAGCAGGTGGACCGGGCCGGCGCCAACGCGCTCGATGAAGGCAATCAGATCGGCCGCATGCTGGGCGATGGTGAAACCGCTGCCGACCCCGTTCCAGCGCTCCGGAAAGAAGCGTCGCAGGCTGGGCACAATCACGCGGTGCCGGTGCGATAGCGGCCCCAGCACCGGCGACCAGACCCGAAAATCACACAGCGAGCCGTGCACGCAAACGAGAGGCGGCCCTCCGCCCACCTCGATGTAGGCCATATCGTAGTCGTTGACGCGCAGATGATTCATCGAGCGTTCCCCGTATTGATTCGAACAGTCCTGTCCGAGCGCAGTCTACCCGCAATGGCCGGCTTCTGAAATCGGGGCGATCCGAGGGCGATGCAAATTCGGGGCATCGCCTTCTCGACATCCAGCGCTCGGTGCTGCACCTTTCCCGCGTATCCGGACATGCGGGCTCCCGCCTGTCTTGCCGCGCGCGGGAGTATCATGTCCATATTGGATTTTCTAGCCACGTCCGCAAGAGACGCTGCGATGGTTACGGTATCGACTTATTTCACGCCGGATCTCGGCGAAATGGCCTTGCGCCTGGTCATGGCGGTCGCCGCCGGCTCGCTCGTCGGCCTCGAACGCTATCACCGCGGACATCCCGCGGGCATGCGCACGTTCGCGCTCGTCTGCCTGACCGCGGCGCTGCTGACCGCGCCGCTCGGGTCCGGGACATTTTTGCACATGATGGGCACCTCGGACAACGGCGGCAGCCGCGTCGTGCAGGGCATCCTCGCCGGCATCGGTTTCATCGGCGCCGGCGTCATCGTGCGCGAAGGGCTATCGATACGCGGGCTGACCTCGGCCGCCTGCATGTGGGCCGTCTCCGGCGTCGGCATCCTGATCGGAACCGGCGAGGTGCTGCTCGGTTTCATCGGGGCGTTCCTGGTCCTGATGATCCTGATTATTTTCCGCTGGCTCGACCGCTTCATCCCGCGGCGCTCGTATGCGCTGGTCCACGCCCGGTTTTCGAAAGCGGCCGTGCCCGATGAGCGCGCATTGCGCGAACGGCTCGAGAGTTTCGGCTTCGTCGTGCTGTCGCTCGCGTTCAAAGGCGCCAAGAGCGGCGCGCTGGTGATCCGCGCCAGCGTCTGGGCGCAAGGCAACGCTGCCGCAGATGCGCGCGCGCATCTGGCGCTCGATTTCCAGAGCGATCCGAAGGTCGTCGACTTCTCCGTCGAACCGGTCGCGTCGGAATAAGATTCGGGCGCGCGATTGCGTTCAATCTCCTATCGCTTGCGGCGCTGAAGCCAAGAGGCGCGCGCAACTTCCTCTATCATTTGCCGCAGTGCGTTGTCCACCGTAGGTCAGTTGCCGTCTCGCTCCGTCGAGGGTCGCGCTGCATGCAGAGATAGCCACAATACCTGAAGGGGTATTGGCACTAAATCGGTGCCTTGTCGTTTCGGACTATGTCGAATGGTCTAAGCCAAATGGCCTAGGTTAGGGTGCTGGTCCCTTCGTTAACTCCAAGGGCCTTCTGCTTCTCCCAATGCAGGTCAATAGTTTCGCAAGTAGCGCAGTTTCGCAAGTAGCGCTTGATCTAACGCGCAGACCCAACCTAAACTTGTCCGGGTATTGCTAATGCTGGAACAAAGATAAATGACCGAGCCCCACTCAGAATCCAACGAAGAACACGCCGGTACTTCCTTGAAAACCGAGGTCGCCGGTCTCGTCGGGCAAAATCTGCGCATCACGCGCGCCCTCAAGACTCTCAGCGCCGGAAACCGCACGCTGCTCCGCGCAACGGATGAACAAGTCCTGCTCGCCGAGATGTGTCGAGTCGCCGTCGTGCACGGCGGTTACCGACTTGCGATGGTCAACTACGCGATGCAGGACGACGCCAAGAGCGTGCGCACGGTGGCGCATCATGGCAGCAACAACGGCTTTATCGAGGCGCTCAACCTGACATGGTCCGATACCGAGCGCGGACAAGGAACCGTCGGCATCGCCATCCGATCGGGCAAGCATTGCATTTTCCGCAGCACCTCCGATGACCCGCGGTTCCGCCCTTGGCGAGACAGGGCAATCGAGCACGGTTTTCTGTCACTGATTTCCCTTCCCCTGCGCGTCGATGATCTCGTCATCGGAACCTTCACTTTGCTCGCCGGAGAAGAAGACGCATTCGACCGTGCCGAGTTCGATCTGCTGGATGAAGTGGCGGCGGATCTCTCCTTTGGCATCTCGGTAATCCGCACGCGGATCAAGAAAGCCGAGTCGGAGCAGCTCGCAAGACGTGCGCTCACGCGCGATGCCGTAACAGGCCTTCTGAACCGCAGCGCCTTCCTGCTGGAGCTTTCCGCGATTATCGAGGCGAACGTACACCGGCCTGAACCGATTACCGTGCTGGTGGTGCGGCTCACCCGGCTGCAGGAAATCTACGATGGGTTCGGCTACGACCCCGGGCTCGAAGTTCTGCGCGAGTTGGCCCGCCGATTGGAAGCGGTGCTTGGGTCAAACGTCACGCTAGGGCGCCTGCAGAGCGACGAATTCGGCGTATTCCTGCCCGCCCACGATGCCCGCGCCGCCTCGATTGTTGCGGCCAAGCTGCAAACGACGCTCGCGGAACCGGTCAGCGTCGGCGAAATTGCGATCGACGTGGCCGCCACCATCGGTTCGAGCTTTTATCCCGGACACGGCGATGAGGCCGAGATGCTGTTGCGGCGCGCGGCGATAGCCGCCCGTGAAGGCGCGCGCAAGGATGCGCCGTATTACACCTATACGGGCACCAGCCAGCGCGAGAATCCAGAACGCCTGGCGCTCGCGGCAGAGCTGCGCCGCGCCATCGATCAGCAGGAGTTGATCCTGCATTATCAACCCAAGGTAGATTTGAAAACCGGCCGCATCGTCGGCGCCGAATCCCTGGTTCGCTGGATGCATCCTAAGCGCGGATTGATCCCGCCGCTGCAGTTTATCCCGCTTGCGGAAGAGACCGGCCTCATCCGCCAGATGACCTACGGCATCATTGAGAGCGCGATTCGCCAGCAGCACGCCTGGGTGCGGCGGGGTGTTGAACTTCCCGTGGCCGTCAACCTTTCGGTGCGCAATCTTTACGACCCGCGTCTGGTCGACGCATATACCGAACAAATCAGCACCTGGGGGATCGAACCGCGGCTGATCGATTTCGAGATCACGGAAAGCGCCCTGGTCGACGATCCCGAGCGCGCGAAACAGGTGCTGTCGTTCATGCGCAACAGAGGGGCGAGCATCTATATCGACGATTTTGGCACCGGATATTCGTCACTGAATTACCTGGTATCGCTGCCGGTCCACTTCCTCAAGATCGACCGCGCTTTCGTCACGCAGATGAAAGCGCGCAAGGAGGCGCGCGCCGTCGTCGCTTCGGTCATTTCGATGGCCCATAACCTCGGCTTGCTGGTGGTCGCGGAAGGCGTGGAAACGCAGGAGGAAGCCGACACGCTCAATGCGCTCGGGTGCGATCAGGGACAGGGTTATTTCTTTCACAAGCCGCTGCCTGCGTCCGAATACGAAAAGCTGTTTCACTGATTGTGGTTTGCGGACTCCCAAGCTGCTATCGATCCGCTTTCACAAAGTCCGCAGCCGAGCCGCTCCGGCAATCCTGGTTGTCAGCGGCTGTTCGCCCGTTGCGGATCACCTTAGCTGCAGGGCATCCGCAGTCGTCAGGAACTTTCATTGTTTGCTAAGCTCGCCCGTGGCAGTTTGCACACTCCTGTTCATTCTGTGAGGCGAGGCGAAGGAGAAGGTTATGTCCACTGTGGCTGCTTTTGACCAGACCGTGCTTCCCGCCGGCATACGCTCGCGCTTCGTGGAAAACATCAACGGCCTCAGGATGCATATGCTGGAGGCCGGCTTCCACAGCCATTCTTCGGCCGATCGCCGTCCGTGCGTGCTGCTGCTGCACGGCTTTCCCGAGCTCGCCTACAGCTGGCGCAAAGTGATGCTGCCGCTGGCGCAAGCGGGTTACCACGTCATTGCGCCGGACCAGCGCGGCTACGGCCGCACCAGCGGCTGGGATGCGGACTACGACGGCGAGCTCGCTTCGTTTCGCATGCTCAATCTGGTGCGCGACGTGCTGGGCCTGGTCTCGGCCCTGGGTTACCGATCGGTCGCGGCCGTGGTGGGGCACGACTTCGGCGCGCCGGTGGCGGCCTGGTGCGCGCTGCTGCGTCCGGACGTATTCCACTCGGTGGCGCTCATGAGCGCGCCGTTCGCGGGACCGCCGCCGCTGCCTTTCGACACCGACCGGGACGCAGCGCTCGCACCTGCCACCGCCGGACTCGCCGACCCCGGCATGAATGCGGCGCTGGCGCAGCTGCAGCCGCCGCGCAAGCATTACCAGTGGTATTACTCGACGCGCGAAGCGAACGACGACATGCGCCACTGCGCGCAGGGCCTGCAGGCGTTCCTGCGCGCCTACTACCATTACAAGAGCGCCGACTGGAAACAGAACCGGCCGCACCCGCTCAAGTCCTGGAGCGCGGCCGACATTGCGGAACTGCCCACGTATTACATCATGCGTCTCGACCAGAACATGGCGCAGACCGTCGCGCCCGAAATGCCTACGGCGGCGGCAATCGAGGCTTGTGCCTGGCTGCCCGAGCGCGAACTCGCGGTGTACAGCGCGGAGTATGCGCGCACCGGCTTCCAGGGCGGGTTGCAGTGGTATCGCTGCGCCACCAGCGCGAATTTCGCCGCCGAACTGCAGCTATTTTCCGGCCGCAGCATCGACGTGCCCACCTGCTTCATCGCCGGGAAAAGCGACTGGGGCGTGTATCAGAAGCCAGGCGACTTCGAGAAAATGCGCAGCAGCGCGTGCACGCGCATGTTGGGCTGCCATCTGGTGGACGGAGCCGGCCACTGGGTGCAGCAGGAGCAGCCGCAGGAAGTGAGCCGGCTGCTGCTCGAATTTCTTGCAGCAGCAGCCAAAATCTCCGCCTAAGTCTTCGGTTTCTCCAGTCCGCCGACATAGAAGCGGTTCCAGGTCGGGCTGATGATGAGCTCGTTGACGCAGGCGCGCGGCGGCAGGCTGGCAAGATACAGAAGCGTCTGGCCGAGGTCTTCGGCCTGCAGCATTTTCTCGCGGTCTTCCTTCGCCGGCGGCACCGGGCGCTTTTCCAGGATCGGCGTCGCCACCTCGCCCGGCAAAACCGAAGTCGCGCGTATGCCGTGCACGCATTCTTCCGCGTTGATCGACTCCGACAGCGCGATCACCGCGCGCTTGGTCGCGTTATAGGCCGGCCCGGTGAGCGTGCTCGCATAGCGCCCGGCCCAGGAAGACACGTTGATGATGAGTCCGCCCTTCTGCGCGCGCATCGCCGGCAGCACCGCGCGGCAGCAATAGAACAGGCCGTTGAGGTTGATCGCGACGACTTCGTTCCAGCCTTCGACCTCGACATTGTTCCAATTGCGCTTGCCCAAGTTCGTGCCGGCGCTGTTGATCAGGATGTCGATGCGCTTATGTCGCCGCAGGATATCCGCGGCAGCCTGGGCCACCGCCTTGGCGTCGGAGACTTCGAGCTGCAGCACTTCCGCGCTGCCCTCCGCCTGCACCTGTTTCAGCGCCGACGCATTGGTCGCCGCGTTGCGGCCGGAGATCACGACGTGCGCGCCCGCGCGCGCCAATTCCATCGCACCGGCGAGGCCGATGCCGCTGCCGCCGCCGGTGATCCACGCCACTTTGCCTTTCAGGCTCATGCTACCTCCCTGGATACTTTCAATTTACTTCGCGTTCGCTTGTCCGCCTTCGCGGCAGCGATGCGGGGTGAGCGAACTTGGATAAAAACCACCCCAAACTGCTGTTGTTCTTATCATAACCGCGTTCTCCGAGCGGATACGCTTTTCATCCGCTCGGAGAACGCGGTTGGCGCGCAGAGCGCGCAATGGCCGCTATTCATTTGTGAGTGTACTTAAGACGTCGTATGCAACACCAATGAAATTTACCTCTTCCGATATTGCGTCGCGCCGAACAGCATCTCTTTCGCCTTGTCGTCCATCACCGGCTTGCGCAGGTCGGCCAGCACCGCGAGGCCGCGCTGCACCGCGGGCCGCGCGGCGATGCCGTCGAACCATTTTTTTACGTGCGGATGGTCGGCAATGTGCACGCCCTGCCGCTCCGGATAGCGCAACCAGGGCATGATGGCCATGTCGGCTATGGTGTATTCGCCGCAGGCGATGAATTTGCTTTCGGCCAGGCGCCGGTCCATCACGCCGTAGAGCCGGTTCGCCTCCTTGGAATAGCGGTTCATCGCGTAGGGAATCTTTTCCGGCGCATAACCGAGGAAATGATGCGCCTGGCCCAGCATCGGTCCGACGCCGCCCATCTGGAACATCAGCCATTGCAGCGTAGACCAGCGATCGCGCAAGTCCTCGGGCAGGAATTTGCCGGTCTTCGAGGCGAGATAGAGCAGGATCGCGCCCGACTCGAACATGGACATCGGTTTGCCGTCGGGGCCATCGGAATCGATCATCGCCGGCATCTTGTTGTTGGGGCTGATTTTGAGGAACTCGGGCTTGAACTGGTCGCCCGCACCGATGTCGATCGGATGCACGCGATAGGGCAGGCCGGTCTCTTCCAGCATGATGTGGATCTTGTGGCCGTTCGGTGTGGCCCAGGAATACAGGTCGATCATGGTTTCACTCCTTCTTGTCGGGGTGGCGCTTGCGGATGAGGTATTTGTGCCAGCCGTCGAGCACCAGTTCGCCGCGTTGATTGTGTACCGTCGCGCGCATGACGATCACGCCGGTGGTGCGCTGCGTTACGAGCTCGGTGATTTCCAGCGCCGAATAGAGCGTGTCGCCCGCATACACGCCCTTGAGGAAGCGGCTCGATTGCTCGATGAAGCCGATCAGCGCATCGTCCACCTGATGCGGCAACATGCCGGCGCCGGCCGCGGTCTGGATCAGCACCTGGAAGCCGTGCGCGAGCAAGTCTGGCATGCCGCGCGCGCGGCAGAATTCGCGGTCGTAGTGAATCGGATGGTTGTCGCCGCTCGCCGCCTGGAACGCCAAGAAATGCGCATCGCTCATGGTGCGGCTGGGCAGGCGGAACACCTCGCCCACGCGAAAATCCTCGAACCAGCGCTGCTCGGCCAGCCGGTGCGACCGCGGATCGAATGCGGACATGCGCGGCTAAATCAGCTTGACCAGTTGCTTGCCGAAATTTTGGCCCTTGAATACGCCGATCAAGGCCTTGGGCGCATTCTCCAGGCCCTGCGCCACCGTCTCGCGATATTTGAGCTCGCCTGAGGCGACCCAGCCAGCGAGGTCCTTCAGCGCCTGCGGCCACAGATTCATGCGGTCGCCGACGATGAAGCCCTGCACCTTGATGCGGTTGGTCAAGATCATGCGGAAGTTTTTCACCGCATAGGGCTCGGTCGCGTTGTATTGCGAAATCAGGCCACACACGGCGATGCGCGAAAACGCATTCGTGCGCCGCAACACCGCATCCAGGATTTCGCCGCCCACGTTCTCGAAATTGCAGTCGATGCCACCGGGCGTGGCCGCCTTCAGATCATCGTTCAGCCTGCCCGCCTTATAATCGACGCAGGCGTCGAAGCCCAATTCCTTCACCACGTAGTCGCATTTTTCCTTGCCGCCGGCGATGCCGACGGCGCGGCAGCCCTTGAGTTTCGCGATCTGGCCCACGGCGCTGCCGACCGCACCCGCAGCCGCCGACACCACCACCGTCTCGCCCGCCTTGGGCTGGCAAATGTCCAAGAGTCCAATCCAGGCGGTGACGCCGGGCATGCCGATCACGCCGAGGTAGGCCGACATGGGCACGCGGCTGACATCGATCTTTCTGGCCTCGGTGCCATCTGAACAGCCATACTGCTGCCAGCCATACACGCCCTGCACAATATCACCCGCCTTGAATTTCGGATTCTTCGATTCGATCACTTCTCCGACCGTGCGGCCACCCATGACTTCGTTGAGTTCCTGCTTGGCGGCATAGGACTTGACGTCGTCCATGCGCCCGCGCATGTAGGGATCGAGCGAGAGATAGTGGTTGCGCACCAGGATCTGCCCTTCCGCCGGTTTGGGGATGGGGGTGTTGACGATCCTGAAATTCTCCTCCGTCACCCAGCCTATGGGACGGCTCGCGAGCAGGACTTGCATATTGGTGGTCATAGGCACCTCAATAAGTTAGGAATTGCGATGTTGCGCGGACGAAACGTCGTCCGCGCGGATCGTTGATTGCGCACGGATGAAAAGCGTATCCGTGCGCAATCAACGATCATGTATAAAAACCACCCAAAACCGCTTTTTGCTTTTCTCCGGAACCGTGTTTCCCGTGCGGATGCGCTTTTCATCCGTGCGGGAAACACGGTTGGCGCGCCCCCCAGGAGGACTTGCTTCGCGGCGCAGCGCGCAACTCGGCGTCCGATCTCTTCTACGCGGCGCTGGCGAAGCGCTCGCTGTGGTGCTCTACGTCGCCCAGGGTGGCGTTGATCATGGCCAGGCGCTTGGCGTAGTGGCCGGCCGCGAGTTCGTTGCTCACGCCCATGCCGCCGTGCATTTGTATCGCCTCCTGCCCGATCAGCCGGCCGGAGCGGCCGATCTGGATCTTGGCTGCGGACACCACGCGCTTGCGCTCGTTCGGATCCTCCGATTGCACCTTGACCGAGGCCAGCAGCGCGAGCGAACGCGACTGCTCGTTGTGGATCATCATGTCCACCGCGCGGTGCTGCAAGGCCTGGAAGCTGCCGATCGGGCGGCCGAACTGCTGCCGCGTTTTCAGGTACTCGAACGTGGTTGCGTTCAGCGCTTCCATTGCGCCCACCGCTTCGGCGCACAGCGCCGACACGGCAAAATCGGCGGCACGCTCGAGCACCGGCAGCGCCGCGTCGATTTCGCCCAGCACCGCGTCGGCGCCGACCTTGACGTTCGCGAACTTGATTTCGGCTGCGCGCATGCCGTCTATGGTGCGATAGCCCAGCACCGTGACGCCGGCCGCCTTGCGCTCCACCAGGAACAGGCTGATGCCCTTAGCCTCGCGCGCCCCGCCCGCGGTGCGCGCCGACACTACCAGTTTGTCCGCGCTCTCGCCGTGCAGCACCACCGCCTTGTGGCCGTTGAGCACGTAACCCGCGCCATCGCGCTTGGCCGTGGTCTCGACGCAGTTCAGTTCATAGCGCGAATTCGGCTCGCCCAGCGCCGCGGCGAGCAGGAGCTTGCCCTGCGCGACCTCGGACAGCAGCGCCTGCTTCTGCGCCTCGCTGCCGGCGAGATCGATCAGGCTGCCGCCCAGCACCACGGTGGAGAAATAGGGTTCGACCACGATGCCGCGGCCGAGCTCGGTCATCACCAGCATGGTGTCCACCGAACTGCCGCCGAAACCGCCGTGCGCCTCGTCGAAGGCCACGCCGAGCAGGCCCATGTCGGCAAACTGCGCCCACACCTTGTCGGAAAATCCCTGCTTCGAGGCGATGATCGCCTTGCGCGCTTCGAAGCCGTATTCCTTGCTGATGTATTTCTGCAGGCTGTCGCGCAGCTGCTGCTGTTCCTCGCTGAATATGAAATCCATGATCAGAGCCCCAGAACCATTTGCGAAATGATGTTGCGCTGAATTTCGTTCGAGCCGCCGTAGATCGAAGTCTTGCGGTAATTGAAATACACCGCGGCGGCGGGTGCGGCATACTCGGGCCCGACCGGCTCGCCGTGCCAGTTGCCGTCGCGTGCCTCCGGGCGGAACGGCAGCGCATACGGCCCCATCGCTTCCATCGTCAGTTCCGTCAGCGCCTGTTGTATATCCGTTCCCTTGATCTTGAGAATAGAGACCTCCGGGCCGGGTTTGCTGCGCGCAGACAGCACGCGCAGCAGCGTGATTTCCAGCGCCATGAGTTCGACTTCGACCGCGGTGACGCGGTCGCGAAAGCGCGGATCCTCGATCAGCGGCTTGCCGTTGCGCAGCTGCTTCGACGCAATGTCCTTCAATTGCTCCAGCTCGCGCTTGGATTCGCCCACGCGCGCGATGCCGGTGCGCTCGTGACCGAGCAGGAATTTGGCATAGGTCCAGCCCTTGCCCTCCTCGCCTACCAGGTTCTGCACCGGGACCTTGACGTTGTCGAAGAACACCTCGTTGACTTCGTGCTCCTCGTCCAACGTGATGATTGGACGCACGGTGATGCCGGGCGACTTCATGTCGATCAGCAGGAAGGAAATGCCCTCCTGCTTTTTCACGGTGGAGTCGGTGCGCACCAGGCAGAAAATCATGTCCGCGTACTGTCCCAGCGTGGTCCAGGTTTTCTGGCCGTCGACGATGTAGTGATCGCCCTGGCGCACGGCCTTGGTCTTGAGCGAGGCCAGGTCCGAGCCCGAGCCGGGTTCGCTGTAGCCCTGCGCCCACCAGTCCTCCGAGGACAGGATGCGCGGCAGGTAATATTCCTTCTGCCATTGGCTGCCGAAATGCTGGATCACCGGCGCCACCATCACCAGGCCGAACGGCATCACGCGCGGCGCGCCGGCGTAGCCGCATTCTTCGTCGAAGATATGCTGCTGGATCGGGGTCCAGGCGCAGCCGCCATATTCCTTGGGCCAATTCGGCGCGACCCAGCCCTGCTTGTACAGAATCTTTTGCCAGCGCACCCAGTCGTCCTTCGCCAGGCGCTTGTGATGCAGCACCTTGTCGGCGATGTCCTTGGGCAGATTGTCGCGCACGAAACTGCGCACTTCGTCGCGAAACGCCTGTTCTTCCTTGGTGTAGTTCAGATCCATGGGGAGTCCTCGGGATGGCGCGATTAACAAAATTTATTATATCACCGCGCATCGTCACCCACGCCGGCGGCGCCGGCTTTCAGCCGGCCGAAAGCGCTTGCGCGACTACAGCAGAACTTTGCCAGGCGCAACATTGATCTGCTATGTTGGCACCGGTTCCCTAGCGCAAAGACCAGACCCAATGACCGCGAAACTCGACGTGCAAACCCGCGACGGCGTACTGCTGCTGACCATAGACAACCCGGCGCAAAGGAATGCGCTCATGCCCGAATTCAGCCGCGCGGCGGCCGAGGCGCTGCGCCTGGCCGCCAGCGACCCCGCCGTGGGCGCGGCGGTACTCACCGGAGCGGGTGCGCATTTCTGCAGCGGCGGCAACCTCGCCAGCCTGCGCGAATTCCAGGACAAGCCGCGCGCCGCGATCGTCGCCCGCATCGGCGCGCTGAACGAACTGATACGCAGCATGCGCCAGTTCCCGAAGCCCATCATCGCCGCGATCGAAGGCAACGCGGCCGGCGCCGGCTTCTCGCTCGCGCTCGCCTGCGATCTGATCGTGGCCGCGCGCGATGCGCGCTTCACCATGGCCTACGTGAAAATCGGACTTTCTCCCGACGGTGCGCCCAGCCTGCTGTTGCCGCGTGCGCTGCCGCTGCAGCTCGCGAGCGAATTGCTGCTGGAAGGCGTGCCCATAGGGGCCGAGCGCCTGTACCAGGCGGGCATCATCAATCGTCTGGTGGATCCGGGACAGGCGCTCAGCGAAGCCGAGACCTGGGCGGCGAAACTCGCGCAGGGCGCGACCGGCGCCATCGGCCGCATCAAGCGTCTCGTCAATCAATCGATCTGTCCCGAGCTCGCGAGCCACCTGGAACTCGAGCGCGAGTCCTTTTCCCATTTGCTGCACCAGCCCGAAGCGCGCGAAGGCATCGCCGCCTTCCTCGACAAGCGCAGCCCGCAGTTTCCAAAATGAACGAGCGACAGGAGCCGAGCATGAGCGGACCGCTGACAGGGGTGAAAGTGCTGGAAGTCGCAGGCATAGGTCCGGGGCCTTTCTGCGGCATGCTGCTCGCCGACATGGGTGCCGACGTGCTGCGCGTGGATCGGCTGCAGGCGAGCGACCTGGGACTGCCGGTGGAACCGAAATACGACATCATGTCGCGCGGACGGCGCTCGATCGCGCTCGACTTGAAGCAGCCCGCGGCGATCGAAACGGTGCTGCAAATCGCGGCCCGCGCCGACGCGCTGATCGAGGGCTTCCGCCCCGGTGTCACCGAGCGCCTGGGCCTCGGCCCCGAGGCCTGCCTCGCGCGCAATCCGCGCCTGGTCTACGGCCGCATCACCGGCTGGGGGCAGGACGGGCCGCTGGCGCAGGCGGCCGGACACGACATCAATTACATCGCGCTGTCGGGCGCGCTGCACGCAATCGGCCGCGAGGGTGCTGCGCCGGTGCCGCCGCTGAACCTGGTCGGCGATTTCGGCGGCGGCGGCATGGTCCTGGCTTTCGGCATCGTCTGCGCGCTGTTCGAGGCGCGCGCCTCGGGCAAAGGGCAGGTGATCGACGCCGCCATGAGCGAGGGCGCGGCCAGTCTGATGGCGATGTTCTACGGCCGCATGGCCGCCGGCCACTGGCGCGACCGGCGCGGCGTCAACGTGCTCGACACCGGCGCGCCCTGGTACGACGTATACGAGACGGCGGACGGAAAACACGTGGCCATCGGCTCCATCGAAGGGCGCTTCTACGCCGAACTGCTGCAGCGGCTGGGACTGAATTCCGCCGCGCTGCCGGGACAATTCGAATTCGCGCGCTGGCCCGAGCTGCGTGCGGCATTCGCGGCCGCGTTCAAGAAAAAGACGCGCGAGGAATGGTGCCGCGACATGGAGGGAACGGATGTGTGCTTCGCTCCGGTATTGTCGCTGGCCGAAGCGCCGCAGCACGCGCACAACCGCGCGCGCGGCGCCTTCGTCGAAATCGAGGGCGTGACCCAGCCCGCGCCGGCGCCGCGCTATTCGCGCACCCCGGGCGCGGTCGCGCGCACGGCGCCGCGCCGCGGCGAAGGCGGGGCGCAGGCGCTCGCCGACTGGGGATTCGGCAAGACGGAAATCGAGGGTTTTCGCGCCGCCGGTGCGCTGCTGCTCGATGACTGAGAACGGCGCGGCGGCCGTGCCCCGTTGATTTAACCCCTGAACGCGAACCCTTGCTCGCGGAACAACGCGACGCATACGCGCGCCGCATCTGCATCGTAGTATTTCCCCGCGTTCGCACTGATCTCCTGCAGCGCCGGCCCCAGGCCCAACGACGGCCGGTAAGGCCGATGCGAAGACATCGCTTCGACCACGTCAGCGACGGCGATGATCCGGGCTTCGAGCAGGATCTCGTCCGCCTTCAATCCGCGCGGGTAGCCCGAGCCGTCCAGCCGCTCGTGGTGCTGGAATACGATCTGCGCGATCGGCCAGGGAAAGTCCACACCCTTCAGTATCTCGTAGCCGGCCTCCGGATGCGCCTTGATCAGTTCGAATTCGATGCGGGTGAGCTTGCCCGGCTTGCTCAGTATTTCGGCCGGGATGTGGATCTTGCCGAGGTCGTGCACCACGCCGGCCAGGTGCACGCCGCGCACCTGATCCTGCGTCAAGCCCAGTTCCTGCGCGATGGCGGTGGCGAGTTCGGCCACGCGGCGCTGGTGCCCCGCGGTGTAGGGGTCGCGCATTTCCACGGTGCCGGCGATCGCCTGGATCGTGGCCTCCATGCTGAGCTGCAGCCGCGCGGCGCTCTGCTCCTGCGCGCCGCGCGTGCGCAGCGTGACGATGCCGAATGCCATGTCGGCCGCCAGTTCGCCGAGCAGCGCGATTTCCGCCGCGTCGAAGGCATTGACGCTCTCCGCATAGATGCTGAGCGCGCCTAGCACCCCGGAATCGGACAGCAGCGGCGCGACCAGCACCGAGCCGTAGCCGAGCTTGACCGCGTTTGCGCGCCAGGGCTCGAAGCGCGGATCGGTATTCACGTCCTGCACCACCTGCATCTGGCCGCTGCGGATGGCAATGCCGAGCGGACCGCCGCCGCGCTCGTTGTCTCCCCAGGTGATTTGCGCGCGTTCCAGGTAGCCGGCTTCGTATCCGCCTTGCGCCACCGGCCTGACCGTCCTTTTCTCGTCGTGCTCGACATAGCCGACCCAGGCCATACGATAGCCTTCGATGTCGATGATCAAGCGGCATATCCTGTCGAGCAGCTGCCTCTCGTCGCTCGCGTGGATCAGGGCCTCGTTGCAGCTGCTCAGCGCCTTGAGCGCACGATTCAGTTTCTTCAATGCCCTCTCGGCCTGCTTCTTCTCGGTGACGTCGCGCGCGATGGTTGAGGCACCGGTGACGCGTCCGCTCGCGTCGCGGATCGGCGATATATCGAGGGAAATGTCTATGCGCCTGCCGTCCTTGCGGTAGCGCTCGGTTTCGAAGTTCATCACCGCCTCGCCGCGCCTGACGCGCTCGAGCAGGCCGGCGATCTCGTCCGTCCTGCCCTCCGGCGCGAGTATCGAAACCGGTTTGCCGACGACTTCCTCGGCGCGATAGCCGTAGAC